>CAVPPY010000025.1:0-72406 GCA_963707245.1 Pirellulaceae bacterium | reverse complement strand
ACTGTCCAGGCTAGCTGATCAGTCGTGCAAGCTCACGACCATGGACTCTTGGCTTGCGCGGAGTCTAACGACGCCGGCGAGCAAAGAGAGACAACAGTGCAGGCAAGAACACCAGATCGCAGAATAGGGCGGCTGATATGGTCAGCGCTCCCATGATGGCGAATATCTTGTGGTCGCGAGAATCGCTGAAGGTGACGATCGAAAACCCAGCCACCAGCACAAGAGTGGTCATGATCAGCGCCGTTCCCACGCCAGTAAACGCCCGCTGAATGGCTAAATCATTGCTGTCGGTGCGCAGCAGTTCCTCTTGGTAGCGAGTCAAGAAGTGGATCGTATCATCAACCGAGATGCCCAGGCAGATGGTAAAGCTACAGACCATGACGATCTCCAGGTTGTAACCCGCAAAGGCCAGGAATGCGCCTGTTAGAGCAAGCGGAAAAATATTGGGGATGACCGAGATCAATCCCAATCGTAGCGAACGATAGACGCACGTCAGTACGATCAGAATGATGATGGAAGCCGTGCCGAGGCTGGCCGCCAAATCGACAACGATCTGATACAGATTCTTCCATCGCCAAACGGCTCCGCTTTCTCGCAAACTGATTTGAAAGCCTGGATGGTCTGCGGCGATGGCCGCTAATCCCGCTTCGATACGGGAGAACACTGGGCCATAGCGGGCGATGCCCAGGTCTTGAACGCGAAAGGTGACCATTGCATTTCTTGTTTCCGGAGTATAGAAAGCGCGCTTGAGTGGTGGGGGTAACAACTCGAGCAGGCTCATGCGTTCAGCCGCTGGGCCGCTGCCCGGCTGGGCATCGATCAGATTACGCAGGGACAATGGGTGGCCAATCAGCGGCTCACTACTCAACAGGCGATCAACATCCTGTACGACCAACAAAATCTCTGGTGCGTCTGATGGAATGTCCGCTGACCATGAGATATCGACTTGCGAAAATTCGAGACCCCCGAAGGAACGGTCGATATGCACTAAAGCCTGAGTTGCCTCGGCGCTTTCCGGCAGCCTGTCGGATACGCGTTGGTCTGGTCGCAAGCTTAGGGCGACCGCGGCCAGCAGCCCTGTCGAGACGATACTGATAGTTGCCAAGCCCTTGCGATGCTGAAGTACAAAGCGTATCAGCCCCGAAATACGTTCCAGATGACGATCAATCAGACTGTGTTCATGGCCGATATGCACCTTGTTGCCCAGCCAGGATGAACAGGCCAGGGGAATAACCGTCACCACGGCGACAAAGCTGAGGAAGACTCCGATGGTGCTGCAAATGCCGAACTGATGCACCCATTCTGAGTTGGCCAGGGTTAAGGATCCAAAACCAATAGCGGTCGTCAGCGAGGTCAAGAAACAGGCCAAGCCGACTTGCTCAAGACCCAATTTGGCGGCCGACTCACGCGTTTGACCGGCGGCCCTCAGTTTGCGAATCTGGACCATCAAATGCACGCCATCGGTCAGAGCCACCAAACTAACCAGGATTGGCAGGATGACGTCGATCAACGGATTCTCGTTGTAGCCCAGAAACCTGGTGAAGCCAAGAGTCCAAAATACGCCGATCGCCGGTGCCAATGCCACAATGGCTACGGACCGGATCCCGCGAAAGAGGATCACGGACATAAGCAGAATCATGCCGTAGCCAATCAGCTGATACTTGAGTTGATTCTGCTCATGAGCTTCGATCGCAGAAATCATAGAGGGCACGCGCCCCGTAACGCGGACTCGCAGACCAACGTCGGGAAACTGGCCGGCGGCTGCCTGGGCCGCCTCACGCAATTCACTGGTTACATCAGCGTCGCTGAGCACATGGTAGTAATTGAGGCTGACCAGTAGCAGCATGGTCCGCGTATCGTCACTGAGAAGTCTGCCGCCAATCAATGGATGTTCAATGGCCGTTGTCTTGGCTGCGGCAAAACGGTTGGCCGAGGCCGTCGCCGGAGGCAGCAGTGGCTGTGGCAAACCAAAGATATTCAGCAGTGGGACGCGATCGAGCCAAAGCACGCTTTGTACTTGATCGAGTTCCTCTACCGCTGCCACCATAAATCGCATGGCCTCCGCAGCCCGTGGCGTGAAGAACTCCTGGCATTCAACCACCAGCACGACATCGGAATTGGAAAGGCTGAGTGGATTGACATTTTCCGGCGGGCGGGCTCGCGGCCCAGAGGAAGGCGGCGCCGGATTGTCCGCTGACTGTTGCCCGGCAGAGTCGCTCGTTGCCCACTGCCACCAATTCCTAAACAGTGTGGGCTGGATATAGCCCACCATGGCTACCGTAGAAAGTGCCAATAGCAGGCAGATCACGAATCGGCGCGAATCGACGCTCCAACGAGCCAGACACACGAAGAGTTGATTCACTTTGCGTCCGCGGGATAGAGTCGTTCAGCCTTGGTCCGCAGTTCCTCGACGGTGATACTATCGTCACCATTGGTATCCCAGAATTCAAAATTCCAACGTCGCAGCACGATACTTGTTTCTCGGCGCCGAATGACGCCGTCCGCGTTCTGGTCGAGTTCCCGCAGCACGTCTGCGATATAGTGCTCGATATTCTGCTGTCGCGCGTCGTTTGCATCAGCGGCAGGCGTCTGCGAGGCAGGCGACTGGCCCGGCTGACCGCCGATGGCGGAGGACTTGACAAGTGGCTCGGAAACCTCAAAAAAGGCGACGGCCATTTCCTCCCAGGTCTGATCGCCCCAAGTTACCCACTGGCTGTCATCTGGGTTGAAGGGGTTGCTGGCCGAATTGTCAAAGCTCATTTCAAAACTCAAGCTGTCCAGTTGGTCAACATTTAAGGGATCGGCGAACTCGTAGGTATGCTGCCAGTTGAAATCGTAGTTCGGAACGCTCAATAGTGTTTGCCGCTGCTCACCGGCGAAGAGCTCGAAAGACTTACCGCGAAAATGCATGTGCGGCGTAACCGCCAATACCTGGCCATCGGCGGGCAGCCTGTTCACCTTGGCTTGCACCAGATATTCTTCGTTGTGGGGAGGAATTTCAAAATCTTGATCAATGCCCACCGTGGTATACACCTCGTGCGTCACGCTGGCCGGATCGGCGAAGAGTAGTCCCACACGGGTGATGTCAGACTGTTCGACTCCCACCGGCGTATAGTGCATTTGAAAAACGAGCTTTGACCCGGCAGGAATCTTTCTGGCTCTACCCGGCGGCAGTGGTCGGATGCGTTGGCCGGGGACGTAGGCGGTTAACCAGCCAATACCGCGAAAGGCAGAGCCGTCTGGAGGCCGGACGAATACCGCCGCATGATGGACCGCAGCCCGACTGCCTGGAATGACCTGCGCAGCAGATATCCACACATCTTGCTCAAGATCTAAATCCACCACAAAGTATTGGTACTCAACCGTACCATCCTTGGGAACAATAAACGGACGTTCACGCATGGCTACAACGCGATCCGGAACACGTTCCAATTGCCAGCCAGCTGTGAATTCGAGTGGTGGAGGCAACTCCCGCTCATCGCCTTTGGGCAAGCCGGCCGCCACCCATTGGGCAAACAGCTGCTTGTCTTCTTCCGACATATGCCGAGCGTTGGCCAGGGGCGCATTCCCAGGGGCGGCGTGCCAGGGAGGCATCCTCCCATTCTCGATCGTCTCCAACATGGTTTCCGCCCAGCCCACGACCTCCCCGTACTCCTGCATGGCAAAGGGTCCAATTTCGCCCGCACGATGGCATTCGACGCAGTTGCGTTGCAGAATGGCCGCGATATCCGAGCAATAAGTGACCCCCATGTCGATGGCAGTTGTCGCCGGCGAACGCACCTTGCCAATCACACATCCCAGTGCTTTGGTTTCCGGTATGGCCACGGGCTTGCCTGCCAACAGCGAGTCAAGAGCTTCGCGAAGATCCTGTCTGCTCGCTGCGGAGCGGGTAACACCAGGCGACAGGCGATCGTCGATTCGCCCGTGATAACGCAATTTCAGCTGGCGATCGAGCAAGAAGGCCTCCGGCGTCCTCGTCGCCGCGTAGCGATCGGCTACCACATTCCCTACATCGTGAGCCACCTCAAAACTCACCTGCAAATCCTCGACATAGCTTGCAAGTTCGCTCAGCGAGTCCTGGCGGTTGCTGAATACCCCCACGATGCGCACGTTCTGCGCTCGATAGGCCTGCTGCATCTCGTTGAGCAAGGGGGCGTAACTGCGGGCCATCGGGCATTCGGTACCCAAAAAGCATACGACGGTTGCGGCCGCCTGATCGGGTGCAACGCTTAGCCTGCCAGCTACCGATGGTAAATCGAAGGCCAGTTGCTGCGCTGGAGCGATCGAACAGCACATAATCCCTATCAAGCACATCAGTCGGCTTGGAAACATGCTCGCACTTCCTTGGAAACGGTCGTAGTCAAAGACAATTCATTCTAAGGGCTATAGCAAGGCCGGTGCGGGAGCGGCTGTACCATCTTCGCTGACCAGTTCCAGTCGCACGCGCTGAATCATGCGACGGGTGGCTTTGAGTACCGTGATGCGTACTCCATTCACCTCGACCTGCGTGCCCACCTTGGGAATCCTGGACAAGCGGTGAATGACAAGCCCGCCTACCGTATCGTAGTCGTCTGATTCGGGCAGCTCGATTCCCAGTAGTTTCTCGATGCTCTCGATGGGTACTTTGCCCTCAGCCTCCACCTGATGCGAAACTTCGTCGTAAACAATCTCGCTATCCTCGTCGATATCGAGTTCGTCGGCGATCTCGCCCACAATTTCCTCCAATGCGTCTTCAATGGTCACCACGCCGATAAACTGGTGATACTCATCGACGACGATGGCCATGTGGTTGCGGTTATGCAAGAAAATCTGCAGCAGTTGATCGACCGGCTTGCTGGCCGGGATGAACCAAGGATTGCGCAGGATCGATTCCAGGATGGGCGTTCCCAGCTCGCCGGGCGGATTGGCGATCACGCTCAGCAGATCTTTGACGAACAAGATGCCGATCACATTGTCCAGGGTACCTCGATAGACGGGTAATCGGGTCCGGCCGCAACTGGCCACGTGCCGCACGACGTCATCCCAGGGTAGATCGATATTGATTGCATCCACGATACTCCGCGGAGTCATGATCTCTTCGACGTCGGCATCATCGAGCTGCATGACGCCTCGAATCATTTCCGGCACGCCTTCAGAGAAAACGCCGTCGCGTTGTCCGGCCTGGACCATGGTGTGGATTTCATCCTCAAGCATTTCCTCCTCAAAATCTTCATCCTCTGTCGTATCACTTAATCGCTGGCCAAGCCAGCTAAACACGTCGCCCAAGCCCACGAAGGGGCTGGTCAGAATCAACAAGCTCTTCCACAGCGGCCACGAATGATACAGGAACAGCGATGAGCTGTAGCGAACCACAATTCTCGGCAACCACAAACCGGCCAGCATGAGCAGCACCAACCAGCTGACGATCCAGCCCAGCACCGTGGTGGGGGCCACGTCGGCAAACAGCCTACCGTCCTGGTGTTGCACTGAGCCGGAGGTGTAGAACCACGCACCCGCAGCCAGCGAACCGACCACCAAGCTCAGCAATAGAACGTATTGGGCGGAGATGGAGGCCTGCTGTTGGGCATCCAGAATCTCGCCAAAACGCTGGGGCTTACGCTTAAAGCGGCAGTAGGCTTCTAACTTGCGACCATTGAAAGTCGACAGTACGTGGACGCCCAGGCCACCCAGCAGTGTGAGAGCCCAGCAGCAGCACATCAACATGCCCAGCCAACTAACACTCATCGAACCACGCACGTCCGTATTGAGGAAGCAGGGGATGCGGCGTAGATTGGGGCGAGATCTTTAGTAAGAAACATTTTCCCATCGCAACAGGTGTTGATCGGCGCCGCATACAGACAGGGCCTGCAAGCAAGCTTGTTCTGCGTTACGCATGGCTTCGCTGCCGCGTCGTCCAAGTCGTCCAGGCCAGCCAGATGCAGCAAGCCATGAATACAATACAGCAACAATTCATCGGCGGTGTTCCAACCCGCCCGCGGGCTTAAACGTCGTGCCGTATCCAAGCTGGCGATCAATTCACCATCCACATGCCGCCCATCGGTCTGCTGCAGACTCTCGAACACGAAACTAATAACGTCTGTTTCCCAGTCATGCCCCAAATGCTGACGGTTTAACTGGCGAATGGTCTCATCATCCACGATCGATATGCTACACCGCAGACTTGCAAGGGAAAACCGATGGGCAATCCACTCCGCCGCTGCCTGAAAACGTTGAGAGTCGTCAGTGATGTCGCTCTCGTTGCTCAGATCGAGATGGTAGGCAACGTCCAGAATAACTTGTAGTGCAGGCATTGTGGGAGGGCTTAGGCCGAGGCCTGTCCGGAGTACTTGACCCGACCGTGGTAAATGGCGGTGAGCGACTTGACCAGCGAATTCTTCAGTCGATCCAGCTGTTGCAATGTTAAGCCACATTGATCGAATTGGCCATCCAGCAACTTCTTCATGGCAATCTGATCAACCAGGCTTTGGATCCGCGATGAGGTCGGCTCGACCAGCGTTCGACTGGCACTTTCGACGCTGTCGGCTAGCATCAACACGGCGGCTTCCAACGTCTGTGGTTTGGGGCCCGGGTAGCGAAACGAGGTTTCCGAGACCTCTTCCTTGTTGGGATCGGTTTGGCTGCGCTTGGCGGCTTCGCGATAAAAATACTCGACCAGCGTCGTTCCATGATGCTGCTCAATAAAGTCGATAATGGGTTTGGGCAGGCGATGCTGTCGGCCCAAGTCGGCACCATCCTTGACGTGTGCAATAATTACCAAAGTGCTCATGGCCGGCTGCAAGGCGTCATGGCAATTCCCGCCTTGCTCTTGGTTTTCCACAAAGTAATTGGGCTTGAACATCTTGCCAATGTCGTGGAAATAGGCTCCGACGCGTGTGAGCAGGCCGTGTGCGCCGATGGAATCCGCGGCCGCCTCGGCAATAGCTGCCACATTGATCGAATGGTTGTAGGTGCCCGGAGCCCGCTGAGCCAATTGCCGCAACAGCGGATGGCTGGCATCGCCCAGTTCCAACAGGCTCAGGTCGGTTTGCACGCCAAAGGCTTTTTCGACAAAGGGTAGGAGGCCTGTCATCAGTGCTCCGGCCAGCAGGGTAAAACCGCCCAGTCGCATCGATTCGGCGACCAGCCCTGGCAATAACGCCAACCAGGATTCCGGTTGATAGTCCGCGTTCTCGGAAACGTTGGGGACTACCACGCTCAATTTGCCAACCACCGTATCAACGCCCATATGGGTAAACATCACGATGGCGCCAGCAGCAATCCCAACATAGATCAACTTGGTTCGAGTTCGAATCCGCCCCAGCAATAGGATGGCCGCACACGTTCCGCCACACAAGGTCACAAATTCGCTGATGTCCAAGCCCAGGCCGAGGGTAATGGCCAGAGCCAAACAAGTCGAGATGAGCAAGGCCACCTGACGACCGAAGGCAATGGTGGCCGTCATGGCACACAGGATCAAGGGTACCACCTCCGCCCGCATTGGATCGGCAGCTGTGAATTTGCAAAGCAGGCAGGTGACGATGATCAAGCCCAGCAAACGCAGCAGCGGTTTGGGTTCAACCAGTAACTCGCGATTGTATTGGTAATAAATATAAAAACCGCACAACAAATAGAGCGCAAGGATCATGCCACTAAAGGCCAGTAGCCGCATGGCGGTCTCGCCAAAGCTGAGTTGGGAGACCCACA
The DNA here is from genome assembly GCA_963707245.1 of Pirellulaceae bacterium. Taxonomy (GTDB): domain Bacteria; phylum Planctomycetota; class Planctomycetia; order Pirellulales; family Pirellulaceae; genus Aureliella. The sequence continues at coordinate 64,723 of CAVPPY010000025.1, read as the reverse complement.
CGTCGTACTCGGCGCGCAACAAGGGAAGACTGTCGTTGCGCGATAGAGGTTGCCCGGCCGTGGCCAGCTTGCTGATCGTCGGGAAATAGGACACCCGTGCATCTGCCACGCTCTCCTCGGCTTTGCGGCGGGCCTGCTCGCTGAGATCTTGTCGGTAACTAAGCGTCTCGGGCAAATTGGCAGCCAAGTAATTGCTGACCATCCTGGCGACGACAACTGCCTCCGGAGTGTTAAAGCTCTTCTGAAACACTTCGGCCACTGTCTGCGGCAAATTGGCCACAATTTCAGCGTGGCGAACCTTGGGTACGTCCACAAAAACTTCATCGTCTGGCAAACCGGCCGGAAAAACGATGATCGACCGCTGCGACCCCTTTTCGCTATCGTGGCTAAGCGCCTTGAGCACACCCGATTCGGCGATGGGGTCTAGAATGGAACGCATGGCCGCATCGAAACTCTGGATCTGATCGCTGGCAGTGAGCAAGGTGCGAACTGCATGCAGGCCCTCCTGCCGCGAAATGGCTTCGCTGTCCTGCCCATCTGCTAAGAACCCATTCAAGGCTTGCAATTGGTTCGAGTCTAATTCGTCGAGCGTTTTTTCGCCTAGCAGAGCCAAGAGTTGATCGCGGACGGCACTACGCAACTGGACGATCGGCTGCGAACGGTTTTCGTAGTAACAGGGTACCTCCCGACGCTTCTGATCACGCAGCATCTTGGTTTGCTGCGCATCGATGACATCGAAGGACACCCGGGCCACGATATCGCGGTCTGGAACCTGACCCTCACGGTAGGCATAGGGCGGACGCCAACCCTGGAGAATAATCATCATCAACACAGCTGCCACCAGCGCAATAGCAATTTGCACAAGCGATTTACCTGTGAACAACTGCTGTGTGTAACGTCGGATCGTTGAAGGTTCGAGCTGCAGCGAGGCTACCCGTTCACTTCGTGTCCGTTTGGTATTGGTAGATGCCATACGGCTGATGGTTACGAGACTTGCTCGCCGTCCTCCCCTTGGTCGATCTTTGCTTCATAGCGGTCCACAATATCCTGCACCAAGCGGTGCCGAACAATATCGCTCGCATCAAGTTTAACAAAGCTTACGCCACGAATCCCACCCAGGCGATGCCAGGCATCGCGAAGTCCGCTTGTAACCCCCCCCGGTAGGTCAACCTGCGTAATGTCCCCAGAGACAACGATTTTCGAACCCAGGCCCATGCGGGTCAAGAACATTTTCATCTGAGCCGAAGTCGTATTTTGGGCTTCATCCAGAATAATGAATGCCTCGTTCAGGGTGCGTCCCCTCATATATGCGAGGGGGATGACTTCGATCACATCGTGCTCCATCAGGTATTTTACCTGGTCGTAATCCAGCATTTCATTTAACGCATCGAGCAAGGGGCGTAGATAGGGATTGAGCTTGGCTTGCAAGTCGCCCGGCAGGAATCCAAGGCTCTCCCCAGCCTCGACGGCTGGCCGCACGAGCACGATCTTCCGAATGGAGCGGCTTTTCAGGGCCTCGACTGCCAAGGCAACGGCCAGGTAGGTCTTGCCGCAGCCCGCCGGTCCTTTGCAAAGCGTTAAATCGCTGTTGCGCACTGCGGACACATAGGCGGCTTGCCCCTCCGTCTTGGGCTTAATCTTTCGCTGTTGGTGGGTTAAATTGACTTCCAAGGGCTGTTCGGGCAACTTCCCAGCAACAGCCGGAAGATCCTCGTTGGCTGAATCGCCGGAGCGCGCCGTCTGGCCGAGAGGCAACTTGCCCCCGAGAGCTCCCTCGACTTCCTGCAGGGTGAGTCCTCCGAACTCCTGGGCGCGATGGTGTAAGTTTTCCAACAGGCTCGTCGCCTCGCGCACAGCAGCCTCTTCGCCGACAATCTTGAGCTTGCTGTCGCGATGGGTAATCGCCACACCGTAATGGTTGCGGATGATCTTTAAGAATTGATCCTGCGGCCCGAACAGGCTGAGAATGGCTGCCGGGTCGGCAAGATGGATATTCGCTTCTGACATCGTGTGCGTTCTGTTCTTTTCCGTATTAGGCAAGCTGGCTAAGCGATGAGTCAAAAATAACTTCCCTGTTTTTCTTGGCGATCATCACGCGGAGCTTGATGGCTACTCTGAGATTGCGGAAGTTACTTTTGACACGCTCCTAAGCATCATTCGATAAATGACGTGTCGCATTATTTATTTAGCCATCGCCTTCCCTCGTGATGTTCGTCCGACACTTTGGACACCAATTTACCGAACGATGCTAAACAGGGCCTTCGAGCAGTCCTACCATGATCATGATATAGCCTACGACCGAAGCCGGCAGCAAAGAATCGGTTACATCCCACAGTCCTCCCAGCCCGGGCAACAGGTTACCGCTGTCCTTGCAGCCCAGCTCACGTTTAAAAACCGATTCCAGCAGGTCGCCTGCCACTCCGGCCAAGGTCAAAGCGACCCCAAGCAAAATCGGGGCCAACCCGTGGATAAGGACGCGGCTACCGCCAAAGGCCAATGGGGCGCCGATGCTGTAGTAGACCCAAGCGGCCAAGGTCGCTACCAACATGCCTCCCAGTAGTCCTTCGACGGTTTTGCCTGGGCTAACGTTCGGACATAATTTGTGTCGGCCAAAGGCTCTGCCGCTGAAATAGGCACCCGCGTCAGCCGATTTGGTAACCACAATAATTCCCACGAACAGAAACAGTGCCCACGATCGAGAACCCAAGGCAAGGAGGGCCGTGGCAAAGGCAAAGCAGCTGCCAAAATAGACAGACACCCAGCCTGCCAGAATGGCTCGCAAAAAACTTCCAGATTGGGGCTGATAACTGGGCAGCATCCACACAAAGCAGGCCACCAGCGATATGGCACCAGCGGCCAGTGGCCATCCCAATCGGCCGAGCAGACAGTCGGCGGAATAAGCTTCGCCCGTAAACAAGGGCCACAATATGGGAATGCAAGCCGCGAGCATGATGCCGCCGCAACCCAACAGAGCCGGTGCCGTAATCGAGCCTAGCGGGCTATTTCGCACCATGGCCACGCACTCAATGGCGCTGCCGAAAATGAGATAAGCAGCCAACGGCAACATCCAGATTCCGTTGCAGTTCGCGTTGGGAGCCCAAGCCTCAAGCGCTACGAATACCAATGCGCAACTGATAACAATGAAAGCTGAAACCAAACGATTGCGCAGCAAGTATTCAATTCCTAAGTGAGTTATTTTGGCGGGCCGTTAGCGTTGGCTCACAGCCCTCCGAATCGGCGGTTGCGGCTGGCATACTCGCGAAAGGCATCCACCAAGTGTCCACGATCAAATTCAGGCCAGGCTACTTCAGTCACCCAGATCTCAGCATAGCTGATTTGCCACAGCAGGAAATTACTAATTCGCATTTCCCCACTCGTGCGAATTAGCAAGTCTGGATCGCGCAAGCCAGCGGTGAATAGTCGGCTGCTGACCAGGTCCTCGGTCACATCAGCCGCGGCGAGCCTGCCGGCCTGCGCATCGCTGACGATACCTTGCACGGCTTCGACAATTTCGCCGCGACCACCGTAGTTAATGGCTAAGCACAATGTCATGCCAGTATTATGTTGGCAAGCTTCGATGGTGCGGTCCATCTCCTGTTGAACGTCCTCGGCTAATCTCGCGCGATGGCCAATGATTCTCAGTTGCAGATTGTTCTCCACCAAGCTGTCGCGCTCGGCGATCAAGTATTCGCGTAGCAGGGCCATCAAGAAATCCAATTCTTGAGCCGGTCGTTTCCAATTCTCGCTACTTAGGCAGTACAGGCTGAGCACGTCCACGCCAAACTCGCAGCAAGCATTCATCACCTTGCGCACGGAATCGACGCCCCGTAAATGGCCCTCGATGCGTGGCAGGTTTTGCCGCTGAGCCCAGCGTCCATTGCCATCCATGATGATGGCGACATGTTTGGGCCGCTGCTCGAGCGGCACATCCAGTGGCGGTTCATGCATGGCACATCAGTTCATGGAGAAAAGGGAGCGGGCCCGCCAGGGTTATTGCACGGCTGCACGAGTTGACGAGCGTTGGATAGTCACTGACAGCGAGCATTAGTGGTAGTCCAACAACGCGGCCTGATCGACAAAAATAGTCTGCTCACGATCTGGACCAACCGAAATGATCTTTACAGGAACTCCAACCAGTTCACTAATTCGTTTGAGATAGCCATGGGCAGCTGGCGGCAAATCTTCCAAACATCGCGCCCCGGTTACATCTTGATTCCAACCCGGTAGCGACTCGAAAATGGGTACCGCCTTTCTCAGGCTCGACGCGTCACAGGGAAAGCGTTCGACTCGCTGACCGTCGATCTCGTAGGCCACACACACCTGAATTTCTTCAAAATGACCCAGCACATCCATCATCATCAGCGACAACGCATCAATGCCGCTCAGCCGCGCCGTGTAACGCACCGCTACAGCGTCAAACCATCCGCAGCGGCGAGGACGTCCGGTGGTCGTGCCAAACTCGTTACCCAGTCGTCGGATTTTTTCGCCTATCTCGCAATGCAGCTCGGTTGGAAATGGCCCACCACCGACGCGCGTCGAATAGGCTTTGGCCACTCCAATAACGCGTTTGATCCAACGACAGGGAACCCCCGATCCACCGGTGATGCCTACACCGGAGGAATTGCTGCTGGTGACAAAGGGATAGGTCCCATGGTCAATGTCCAGCAGGGATCCTTGCGCACCCTCCATCAGCAGTCTCTTGCCAGCGTCGAGCGCATCGTGCAGTCGGTGGGTGGTGTCGCCAATCAGTGGCCCCAATTGTGCAGCCCACAATTGTGTTTGAGCAATTACTTTCTCGGTCGACAACTCCGCCGCCAGCTCATCGCCGCCCATCCCGCGCAGCATGCGTTGCTTGGCTTCAACAATGGCCGCCATCCGCTGGGGTAGATCGGCCTGCGTCAGGTCAATCGCCCTGACCGCAAAGTTTCGACCGACCTTGTCACGATAACAGGGCCCAATTCCGCGAAGAGTGGTACCAATATTCTCACCCTGCACGACCAGGGCGTTCATCAACTTGTCTTCCAACAAGTGCCAGGGCATAACCAGGTGTGCCCGCTCGCTGATCACCAGGTTTTTCCGCGGATCGATCCCGCGCTGCTCTAGCCCCTGCAATTCCCCGATCATGGTGCCGGGCTCGATCACCACCCCAGGCGTGATGAAATTCATGACTTGGGGATGCAGAATACCACTGGGCACATGGTGCAACTTGTAGACCTCTTCGCCGCACACTACCGTGTGGCCCGCATTGGCTCCGCCCTGATAGCGAACCACTGCATCGTGCTCCGGGGCCAGCAGGTCAACCAGCTTTCCCTTCGCCTCGTCCCCCCATTGCAATCCTATCACGCAAGCTGCCGGCACTATCCACTCCTCGTCACTACCCAAATGGGTGGGGCTACTGCTTGAAGCCGAAGGTCCTTAACCCCCCTCCAAACAGCAAACGCAGCAGTATCAGGTTGCATGCAATTTGAGTCAAGTAAAGCCATGGCTCAAACCACCAAATCGGCGGCTCTTGCCATAGCCGGAGTCGCCAGACTTCGAAGATTCTTGAACGAACCTTGGTAGCGGGAGTCGCCAGACTTCGGGGAATTACGCAAGAACCGCATTCCGCCAATCCGGCTACCGCAAAAAACTAATCTGAAAAAAACACTCAGCTGATGTCGGTGACCGCATACCCGACCACGGCTTTCTGGCTGCTTAAAACGGTTGCGCCAGGCCAGGTTTGGGGTTGGAAGTCTAGCCCTGCCAGCAGCATAATAGACGCCAGTGCAGAGACTGATGATCGACGGTGCCCGGGAACACGCGCGAGCTGAAGGATCAGGCCAACTACATGGACGTTTCATTGAGAGCCGCAGATTTTGTCGATTTTGGCGCCGATGGGCTCTACCCCTTTGCCCGCACTGGCTTGAGCCGAATCGAGGGGGCTGCTCCCGAATTACGCCAACAGGTTAGACAGCATGTGCCGCGAGCGCCTGGGGTTTACGGCATGCTCGATCCGCTCGGGCGACTGATCTATGTTGGCAAGTCAAAGAGTTTAAAAAACCGGCTGCTCAGCTATTTCTTGCCGAACAACGAGGAGGACAAGGCGGGTCGCATTGTCCAGTCCACCACGGCAATCGTCTGGGAGCGGCAACCCAGCGAATTCGCCGCTTTGCTGCGCGAGCAACAGTTGATTCGCTGCTTCCAACCGCGTTTTAATGTGCAGGGGATTCCCCGCCGCCAACAGCCAGTATTTATCTGTCTGGGACGCTCACCCGAGCAGCTCTACACTTCCCGACGCCACGATGCGAAAGCCCAGTTTGTACTCGGTCCTTTGTTCGGGGCAGCCCGCGCCGGCCGCGCGATCGAAGTTCTCAATCGCGTCTTTCTATTGCGCGACTGCAGTAGTCGCCAGCCATGTAGTTTTACCGACCAATTGCAACTGTTTGATATCGAACTGCGGCCCGGTTGTATTCGCCTGGAGTTGAGAACGTGCCTTGGGCCGTGTATCTCGGCGTGTTCGCGGGGAGCCTACGAGGCCATGGTTCGCGATGCACAGCGTTTTCTCGAAGGCAAATGCACGCAGGCGGTCGAACGCTTGCAAGCCAGCATGCTGGCCACCGCCGCCAACCTGCATTTCGAGCAAGCCGCAACCTTGCGTGAAGACCTAAAAGCCATCACCTGGCTCAGCCGCCGCGCTCAGGAAATAGGAAATGCCCGCGAAAATTATACCTTCGTGTACCAAGTGCCGGGCTTCGTAGCCGACAACGGCAAGAGCGGGGATGTTTGGTACTTGATTCGTCATGGACTGGTCGAAGGCGCCATTGCCGCTCCTGCCAACCCGGCAGAGAAACGCCAAACTCGTCAACTGCTTAAACGCTGGCTGGAGGCCGACAACCATCTCGGCGAGCGCTTTAGCCCCCGCCAGGAAACGCTGGCATTGGTGACCAGTTGGTTCCGCAATCAGCGCGGCGAGCTGAAACGCACCTTCCACCCGGGCGCGACCAAGGGGTCTGGGAAGCCCAGGCCGACCCGTTCAGCCGTCAAAGTTTAGCTATTTTTTCTCTCCGGAACTGGAAGCTGGCCGCAACCAATTCCCACCCAGTGCGCTTGGGGAGTCCCGCGCACATCTGCCGATCTAGCCAAGGCGGCTTGCTTGGAGGCAAGCTGTTCGAAATTGGCTCCAAGGAAAAAGGCTTATGGGTAGCGGCCGAGGTTATCGCGGTTGGATGGCAGCCATCACCGTTGCTCTCACCCTGACACTCGTATTCTTAGCTGTAGAGAAGCACCTGCACGTTCCTGCCGAACGCGACCGGCAAGAACTCGCTTTGCCCAGCTTTAACGCCCCAACTGGGTCAGAACCAAGCCAGGGCATCCTCCTGACAGTCGATCCTGGGCTGGTGCGGACTCAGCAATTACCCCAGGCGGACCCGCTGGATCTCGCCCGCCGCCAAGGCCAAACGCTAGAAATCCAGTCTGCCGGGTTGCTCCGCCGACCGCCTGATCCGGCCGCCAACGTTGTCTTGCAAGCGCCCATCGTTTCCCTGGAAACAGACAATCTACCATTGCACGCCAGCCAGTCGAATATCCACTACTTGATGGAATCCCTGGATCGTGCCCTGGAGAGTCCCATCAGTACGGCTAGCGTGCAGAAGCCGCAGATTCGGGAATCCTTGCGCTCCACGAATACTCGTCCCACAACAGCCCTGATGGCACCCGCCAGCCTTGCCGGCAGGTTGCCCAATCCACAGCGTTTGCGCGATGAATTGAGTGCTTTGAAGGAACAGGTTCAGCCATTGACGCGGATCCCCGTCTACGCCCGCAGACCCCAGGGACAGTCGGGTTTGCCTCTCCAGGCTATGCCTCACCAGGCCATGCCTCGCCAGGAAGCACAAGCCGTTGTGACCTGGATACCACCATAGCGAACATGTACTGGACCGTTTGATTACATCCCATGGCTTGGAACATGCCAGTAGCGCCATTGATTTACTCGAGTTGTCGAATCTGGTCGCGCACGCCTCGCAACTGGCGAGTGCGACCAGCGATCACAACATTTCGGTCAACCTCCTTCGCGCGGGATACTCGCTCCAGCGACGCGTTTTGCTGTGGCAAGCCATTCAAGCCTGTTTGGATGGAACGTCCATTGGTTTGATCCGCCCCCAAACCCACGTACTGGTAATCCGCGAATTGCGCGAGACAATCTCCGCCATTGAAAACCGGCTGGGTGAGACGGGAGATGCCGCCGACTGGCAGGACTACCTGATGTTGAACGAGCTGCGCGAGTGGGCGGATTCCAACCAAGATATCTGGGACTCGCCCAGCAGGCTGCCCGTGCAAGTCGCCAGCCGATTGCGGTCGCGGCATTTAACCTCGGCACAGCAGCGGTTTCTGGCCGAACCCGAGTTTCAACAGCTGGCCGGATTGTTGAGCAGCTGGGGACAAGAGGCCATCGATTACCGACAGCTGCTGGTTCATCTCGAACGATTTGAGCTCCAGCCTACCAGTCGAGCAAACCAAAATGTGGCCTCTGCTGTCCAATTGCTACGCTATTCGGATCAGGCAAACCAGCGACAATTGGCCCAGGTCATCAACGACCACTATCGCAACGCCAATATGCGGCTTGCCATCTCGGCGGATTTGATCCAACGCTTCCTACCCAAGAGTGATCACGAGATACGTCCGGTACGCCAACGCATTCTCGGGGCTGAGACCAGCGGCGACAGCGCGATTCGGACGGAACTGACGATCAAATTGATCCCCGATCCGGCTGCCTGGCGTGTCGACCTGGGCGTGCTGGGGGATATGGTTAGCATGACCAGCAGCAGCAAAGGGCCAGCCGTTTTTCACAATACCTCGACGGCTCAAATCAATAGCCATCGCTACTTGCGCATCGATCCCCAGGGCTACCGGGTTTCTTCGGAGCCCACTGGAGTCGACTCGCAGGATTACTTGAGGAAAATGAGCACGGATTTTGACCGCTGGCCCATCGTTGGCGATTTCGTGCGGCTGATCGTTCGCGAGCAGTTCGAGCAGAAACGCGGCTTGGCTCAACGAGTGACTCGGCGGATGATTGCACAAGAAGCCGATGCCGAGCTTGATCGGCGGCTAGAGCAGGGATTGACCGATGCCGAACGCAGGTTGAGCGAGCGGATCATTGGACCCCTGGAAGACTTCAGCTTGAATCCAATCGTCGTGTCCATGAATACCACCGAAGAACGCTTGATGGTTCGCTACCGCGTTGCCAACGAAAGCCAGATGGCAGCCTTTACGCCGCGCCCCAGGGCTCCCAGCGATGCGCTTCTCAGCTTGCAATTCCATCAGTCGATGATCAACAACACGATTGATCAAATTGGATTGATTGGGCGCACCTGGACGCTGCCCGAATTGTATTCCAAATTGGGCCGTGTATTCCAGCAATCCGATTGGCAACTGCCCGAAGATGTTCCCCAGGACATCACCATCCGTTTTGACGATCAACATCCGGCAATCGTCGAATTAAAGAATGGTCGATTGCGATTGAGTCTACGCGTTGCGGAGCTTCACCAGGATCAGCGATTGCACATAGAACGCTTTGTGGTGCACCAAGATTACATCCCCGTAGCCGATGGATTGAATGCTGAATTGCTGCGCGACGGCGTCGTTGAAATTGAATGCACCAATCGAGACCGCTTTCGACTGCGTGTGATTTTTGCCAGTATCTTTGTGGCCAATGCCAAAATACCCTTGGTGGCGGACAGTTGGCAGGCCGACCCACGGGCCCAGGGATTGGCCGTGTCACAAATGGATGTATGCGATGGCTGGCTATCACTGGCCATTTCCAATGCAGCCTCGGAACACGCAGCCGAAGTCGCGCAGCGTAGCCAAAGTTTGCATTGGGAATGAGTCGATCCCCAGAAGCGATGGAGGACAGGCTTGCTGCCTCCGCCCAAGATCGTGCCCTTGGCCTAATGCCAGCGCAGGTCATAGCTGACCGTAGCGTCGGTATGAACTACCCGCAGCAGCAGCTCGGGGCCGCTGGCGGTAAGTGAAATGCCGACAATGTCTTGGTCGACGCGAAAGTGGTCAGGGTAGCATCCCGTCGGCACGCAAGATATGGATTACGCGCGACTTATCGGCAACTGCCCACACCGGTTGCCCGCTGGCTGGGTCCTTGGCTGCGGTGATGAGAGTACCGGCTTCTGCTGCGGGGCCTGGCAAACGGTAGTGCCACATGGGTTTGAAGTCGCCGTCCAACAGAAATAAGGCTGGTTCGTCGGCTGCCAGCCAGCCCTTGGCCATTACCCGAGTCGCCTTTTCATCACTCCAACAATGCCAGGGGCCTGCCAGCGGTTCGAAGCTCACTTGTCGGGGAGCTGTGGAGGCTGGCTGCGGACGCGAGGCAGAGCTCAAGTGGGTCTTCAGGGTGGATTCTTGCGATAGTTGTAGCGGCTCAATGCGTCCATTTTGCATGGCGACAAAGCCACCGCCGCTGGGTAGCGCTGCGGCAGGAGCGACAACCGCTAGCGGAGCGCTCGGACAATCGCCGCTCAGTTGCTCGTGATTGGTGGGATCCAACAGGATCGTTTTATGCCCCTGGGTGATAATGGCCAAACGCGACTGCTTGGTGCCTTGTAAATGCAGCCAGCCAGCGTCGATGGGGCCAACGTTTGCGCCCAGTTCAATATTTATCGAATTTGGCCCGCGATCGCTAAAGACCTGTACCTGCCGGGCGGCGGCATCCAACAGGGCAAAGTTACTACCCTTGGAATCGACCAGTAATCGCAGACGAGTACCGGCTGACGGCTGCAGTCGCCAATCGGTTTGCAGGCTTCGATTGACCTGTGCCTCAGAGTTCAAACACTGCAAGCGACCGGAGCTTGACAGACACCATAGCATCTCCTGCGCATCGGCCATGGCGGCCACAATTGGCTGATCGTGTTGCTGGCGTCCCACCTGGCTCACTCGGCAGCTAGTTGCTGGATAAATCTCGGGCAGCTGCCGGGCTTCTCCATCCACGGCGCTGGCCAGCGCCAACTCGGCCTCATAATGCATGCTGGCAGCCGCGTTCCGCTCCAATGCCGAGGCAGCCAGGTCGACGCCTTGGGCCAGGTCGATTAACAGCCCAGGTAGCACGTGATCAAGAACGGGGTTGCTACGCGATTCTCGGAGTTGCACCCGATTGCTGCTATCTAGAACGATTAAGGTTGGTGCCTCGTCGATGCCGAACAGGTCGCGACCAAGGGCGTCGCGATCGACTGCCAGACCACCTGGTAGTTTCCATTGTTCAGCCAGGTTATCGAAATCGAGACCCTGCGGTGGCTGTGGCTCTGCCCATATGCACACGAACTCGACTCTGCGAACTATCGATGCCCTGCGCTTGCAAGGCTTGGGCTGTGTTGGCCAGTTGTTCCGCCGCCAGACGACAGGCGGGATGGTCGGCCAACCAAATGAACACGCTCGCCTTGCGGCCTCTTGCACTGCCCGACTGGTAAACCATCTCGCCACTCGGAGAACGCAGCATGAATCCGGGAACTTGCTTGCCAATTCCCGGGGCGTCGATCAAATCGGGAGCGGGCACAAAGTGAGTCAACAATAGGTCTGTGGGTTGAACGGTTGTGCGCGAACGCTCCCAGTTAACGGGCTTTTCACTGCGAACCTGCTCCAATTCAATGCTCAGACTAATCTCACTTACCCGTGGATCGCCCAGGATTTCTTCCGACAAATTCTCATTGGGGATCTCGACGCGACGGAGCAGCCATGAGCCTTGATCGATCCACAATCGATACTGCAGGCTTCCCCGCGTGATGGCCACGATATGGCACAGGCGATCGTCAATAGACTGTGCTGTCTCCAAAGCCAGCATGGCTGAATCGTCAACCAGACCGGCCAGGGGTTTGGGGCTGACCAGCATATCCAGTTGGGGCGGAAAGCCGGCGATGCCAGCGGCCAGGCGATCCGCCACGATGGGATCAGTCAGCAGCCAATCAAAGTCTAGTTGGCGTGGCACTCCGCGACTAACAACTTGGCCGGCAAAGCTGCCGTCGTTCAGACGCAGTCGCCAGCGCCCCTCCGTGGGGCCTGCCTCGACCGAATAAACCTCGCAGCCCAAGTGTCCTTGCTTGTCCCATCCAATCGCCAGCGGTCGCGATCCACCTGGGGTGTGCCATCCAAGCGATAACGCAGTTGCACGACCGCCGCATCTTCATAACTACTGAGCGATTGATAGCGACGTACACACTGATCGATGACAGACTGGGGCGTCAGACGAGTATTCGTCAACACCTGCCCGTCCACTGACTCCGCAGGTAAATGCAGTAGTTCATCAGTGCGGTCACAACCAACCAGACAACAGCTCATGAATAAGAGCAGTCGGCCGTATGCAACAGCTGATCTACAAAAAATACTGGCTGCTAGAAAGCTATTTTGTTCTGCTCGCACGTCCATGTGTCCAGTTGAGTGTCCTGCCTTGGTCACGCAATTTGGCGTAGAATGTGAATTTCGACTCCCAGTCCTAGCACATTTGTGCCCCAGCAGGCAATGCTGCTTGAAATGATCACTTTTGTACTTTGCCAGCTTGCCCCGTCACGCTTAAACCAATGACAGCAAATGCCTTGAATAAGACCGTGATTCGCTTCGGCGCGGATGCCCAGTGGACGTTGCCGGGCCAGCTGCCGCAGCTCAACGCCCTTCCCGCTGTAACGGATATCGAAGCGACCGTATTTGAGGCTTTGCAGTCGCCTTTGGGGTTGGCATCCATCGACCAAATGATGGTGCCTGACGATGTCGTTGCCCTGGCCGTTGATCCCGCCTGCCCTCAATTGCCAGCAGTATCGGCGGCTGTCATCCACTGGCTATGTCAGTCGGGCACCGAGCTGTCCAACATTCGCTTGGTCTTGGGTAGCCCATCTCCATCGCTTCGGCAGGAGGTCGAGCAGGGCTTGCACGCGCGCGGCTTAGCGACTGAGGATGCGATGGGCCTGCAAGTGATTTCTCATGATGCCGACGATCCTCAGGCGGTCGCCTACCTGGCCGCCAATCAAGAATCCATGCCTATCTACATCAATCGCAGCCTGGTGGACGCGGATGTCGTCATTCCCATCGCTTGTGCCCGGCGGCAGGGCAGTTGGGATTATCTTGGTAGCTACAGTACCTTTCCATTGTTTTCTGATCGGGCTACCCGCGGAAGGATGTTGAGCTTGCCTCGGCTCGAGCATGCATCGGAACACGCCCAACTCAAAAGCTGGGCAGACGAGGCCGCCTGGTGGCTGGGGCTTTTGGCCGGTATTCAAATTCTGCCTGCCGCCCAGGGGCAGGTTGCTGCCGTACAGGCTGGGTTACTGGAACCGCTCGAGGATGCCATGCAGTTGGAATTGTCGCGTATTCGGAGTGAGCAGCCACTCGAATGTGATTTGGTGATCGCCTTGCTGGATGGTTCCGACGCTCAACAGACCTGGCAGGCCGTTGCTCGCGCTCTGCGCCATGCCACGCGATATGTGGCCCCGCGCGGAGCCATCGCCTTGTGCACACAATTGTCCGAACCCGCCGGCAAGGGGCTGCGGCGTTTGAGCGATGCTCACCACACGCGCGAAGAAATTGCTGCCAAACTCAGTAAAGACGATGCCAACGATGCCTTGCCGGCTTCCGTGATCCTGGAAGCGACCGGCGACTATCATGTCTACCTGGCCTCGAATCTGCGACGCGACGTCGTCGAAAATCTGGGCATCGCTGTACTGGAAAATGAATCACAATTGGCGCATCTGGTCGGCCAAGTGGCATCGTGTAGCGTGCTGTGTGCCGCCCAGTACCTGGACTGAAGACCTGCACCCGGTGTTGCGCAGTCATTCAATGGCGCACTCGTGCTCCATCCAGATTGAATCTCAGCGTAGCCGGATTCGCCAGCATTCGGTTCCTTCCTCGCGCTCTATCCAGATTGAATCTCAGCCTAGCCGGATTCGCCAGCATTCGGTTCTTTCCATGACTCGTAGGCGTGTGGCGACTTCGGCTACCGCGGGGTTGGGTATTGTCAGCCGATACGCGGTGGCGACAGTCTTTTTAAGGAGAACCGGGACTAACGCTCTGTGGCTAATGAAGCAAGCACCAGCCTCTGGGCATTAGCCGGCGTTAGCCCCGGTTTCCGCGGTGGTTTTCGTTCATGATGGCCGTGCTTTCCAACAGCAGTGCGTGCTCCAATGACGCACATTGGATTGACAGCGGATGGGCGGATTCTCCTCGGTTTACCCGTTTTCAGGTCGGCGACGCAGCGGCTTTTAGGTCAAGCGTGGGAGAATGGCGGCTAACGCCCTGCGGCTTCTGATCAACGCAAAACTTAAAGTTGGACGAAGCACTAGGCCTTGCGCGAACGTCGAACCAAAAGACCACCGGTTAGACAGATGCCCAGCAGCAGCGCGGAGGATGGTTCGGGAACGGATGACAGGGCGGCGAAATGCGTTACCGAAACGTCATAGGCACTGGGACCACTGATATTCAATTGCAACGAGACAATTTGGGAGAAATCAATCCCCGTGAACTCGCTGAAACTGTAATTGGTCGTCGACGGACCCAGAAACGATTTGCTAACTGCTTGGGAACCATTCGTGTCCGTAGCCACGACCTCGAAGGCCGTCGTCAAGTCCGCTGATGTGATTTGCAAGAATAGGTAGTCGTTCGTCATGCCCTGCGTCAGATCCACGGGCGGCGCAAAGACTCCGTTCATGGCGTTGTTATTATTGCCATCCCAGCGAATCGATACCTCGGAATCCTGCATGGAGCCGTTGGAAATCCCAAATTCTCCTCCAAAACCATCATAGATCTCCGTTCGCGAAAAACTGTGCTGAGTGACCTCGACTTGCCACTTGCGAACGCCGCCCAAAATGCCTGTCGCCGCAGTCGACGTAAACACCGGATAGGTTCCCAGGGCTTCAAACGTTTCGAATATCGGACCGGCGGTACCAGCGTCAAAACGATCGATGATGAATTCCGCTCGGGAAGCAGAACCCGTCACTACGGTAACCAATAAAGCCAACAAGAATTTCTGCAGGAGCGCGCGAGCCACAACGGATTTCATCGGATAAGACCTAGCGGTGGGTGAGACCCAAAGGGTCGAACTGGTGTCGAGTCAACGGCTTGGGGCAGGCGGGGCATTGAGTGCCAGTATCATAACGCCGTTTAGCGTTGTCAAATTTTAGCGGATGATTATTTTGCGGGAAATGGGGGGCCGGGGCCGGTTGTAGGGCCATGCAGCGAGTTCGTTTACCTTTCCCGCCAGGGAAACCATTGACCGATTTGCGGATCGAAACTAGCGTTGAAGGTACACCGTGATACACACCTTTGGGGCAACAAAAGTGACTACTCTTCTTCGCTCGGCGGCGCTTAGCTTCGTGCTGGGGCTGCTTTCTGTATGTCTGTCTTCCGATGTTCATGGCGGCCTGCTTAAGGGCGATGTCATTAAATTGGACCGATCCTCCGGAACGTTCGGCGGGTCCAGCGGTGGTGGCGAGTTCGCCATCCACAAGTTTATTGGACTGGATGCAAACAACCTTGAGATCTGGGAACAGCTGAGCGTCCCGGTTTTCTGCCTCGAACGCAATGAGAACATTGCCCTGGGGGAAAAGCTGATTGTTGGTGCCGTCAGTGATCGAGCCGTGGGTGGAGGTGTCGCTGGGCAGCAAAATGGCTTGGGCGATCCACTCGATGACCGCACGCGTTTCCTGTACGCAAATTATGCCAACAATACCCTTCCTGCTTCCCTAAACTTCGATACCAATTCCCACAGTTGGGCCAACGCCATGCAGTCAGTGGTATGGTACCTGGAGAACGAGGTATCCTCGATTGGCAGCAGTAGCCAGGCCCAGGCTCTGCTCACCTATGCCAACAGTTATTCGGCGGCTTCGTACGTGGGACCGCCCCTGTCGAGAGTCTTGGCACTGAATTTGTTTTCCATCAACGCCCCCACGTCGGCCATCGATGCCTTCGATCCCTTGGACTCTTCAACCTGGGCGGCCTTGAATAGCTACAAGCGCCAGGATCAACTGTACTATCAGCCACCTGGCGGTAGCAACTTGAGGGCGGTTCCCGAACCAGGCTCGGGGATGGTTTGGTTGTCGCTGGTCGGTTTGGCCGCTGTCCGCCGTCGACGCGGCAGAGATTCCTAGTTAGTGCTTCAACCAACTTTAATTTTGGGATGCGGCGCAACACAATTCACCCTCCCAGGAATTGATACAGCCCGCTGCAGCAACTCATGCGCGCTGGAGGGTGAACCACCCTGTACCCCAAAAATAAATCTGGACAAAGAGCTAGTCGCCAAGGACGCAACCACCATTCTGTCGATGCGAAGGTCGCGAATTGTACGGGCTATAATTCGCGCAAGAAGGCAACTGCATTGCCTATTTCGGCAATCGGATTCTGGGCATTCAGACGGTCGACTAGAAACCAGCCAGGGTAATGACGTTCTTCCAGCACTCCCAGGATCTGGGGAAAGTCGGCCGTTCCTCGTCCTAAAGGAACTTCGATCCCGCGGCCTCGTGCCAGGTCGCGCACGCCGTCGCGGGCTGTGACCGACAGCACCCGCGGAGCACACACGTTGATCGCCGACGCCTGGTAATAGTCGTTGACGATCAGATTGCCTGGGTTGAAATTGATGCCAATTGCCTGCTCGGGCAGGTCGTCGAGCAGAGCCACAAGGCGTTCGACGGGTTCGGTCCCTGTTTCGCAAGCCAACATCGCGCCAATATGGTGACTTTGCTTGGCGATATCGGTCAGGCTCGAGATCAACTGCGAGTAGGCTGGGTGCGATTTATCTTCGGGAACGACGCCTATTGCATTGATCACAACGCGAGCACCCAAGCTGTAAGCCATTTGCATGGCCTCCTTGGTAGCATCGAGCCTGCGCTCCAAGTCGTTGAGCACGTCGTAACCGTTGCGCGTCTGAAAGCGAATGGCTGCAACCCGCAGATTCAGATCATCCATCATTTTCCGCAGTTGGCGACGTCCCGTATCGCTAAGTTCTCGCGGCTTTAGGCCATTTCGGGCGTCGATTTCGATGCCATTTGCCCCCAGCCTGGCTGCTGTGTGCAAAGCTTGCTTCAGTGGCTGACGCAGACTGGCAAGCGCAATTCCGATTTTTATTTCTGGCAAGATGACAACTCCGAAACACAGTTTAACTCGTAAACGGGTGCTGGCCATCGCGGCGATGATGTGCCGTATTGTGCCAGGTTGCGTCATTGTCGTGTTTTTCGCGACTTTGAACAGCGTTTCTATTGGCCAAGATCTGCTGGCCGAGCGAATCTACAGCTGGGATTTTCAACGCGACGAGGATCAGAATACCGACTTGGAACCGGATGGTTGGCGGAGACTCCGCGACCGGCAACACCCGGCCTATGTGCGAATGCAGATCTCCCCACGAGACGCACAACGCTCCGCGGCCGCGCTGCATGAACAACTGCTGCTTGCACGCATTCACCATGCTTTCCAATTGGGATACTGGGACAGCCATTACATTCCGGAGCTCATGCCGCCATTCTTGACCGCACTGTTTGATCAAAATGTTCTCAATAATTGCCTAGAAATTCAAATGGATGGCGGGGCAGCGGAATTGGTGTCTCCCAGCTTTCCCATGGACTCCCGCTTCAGCTACAACCTGGCTGCCGAGTTGAGCTCCGAAGCACTCGACGGGCACGCAGCTTGGATCGAATTGCACCTGTTGGATGCCGATGGAGTAACCATCGAACTCCTGAGCACAAGGAAAGTAACGCATACCTGTGCATGGTCACCGGTCACCACGGGGGTAACCCCGGATATCAGTCATCGACTGCGTTGGGGACGCGTGCATCTCAAGGTCGAACCGACCAGTCAACTATTGAACCATGGCATAGCTCGCTTTGATTCCATCTCCATCCATCGATTGCCGAGACTGAGTCTGACCACCGATGCTCCTCATCATATTGTCAGGCCAGGAGAAGTTTTCAGCGTGAACTGCCTGGCCATGGGGCTGCGGGGTGAACGCTCCACAGTCCGCTTTACACTACTTGACCATCAGCACTCGCTGATCGACCAGCAGTGGGTGCAATTGGAAGCCGTCGCCAGCGATCGAGAGGACGTCGACTCCACGCTTCCACAACCTGTCTATGTCTCCAGGGGAGTCCCACACAGCCGAGTTTCATCATCCAAATTGAAATCTTCGCCCGGCGAGGTCGATGCCCGCGTGCAGCCGTTGGACCATGCAGATGGGGGTATCTTTGATGGGCAGGCGGTCTGGGAATTAAATCTGGAACAGCCTGGTCTATACCGCGTGCAAGTGGCTCTGGGCGATCAGGAATCCGCCCAGCATCGCGAGATCCTGATTGGAGTCATGCACCAGTCAACCCCAGTGGAGGCTGGTCCGTTTGGATGGAGCCTCAGCTCCCTCGACGGCGACCTGCAGCCTGAAGCGGTGCCGGCTATGGTCTCAAACTTCGGTGCTGGTTGGCTGAAATTCCCAGTTTGGTTTGATGCGCAGGATGTTGACTATTCTGATCGGCTAGTGACCATGATCGAGCGGCTGCAAGCCGGCGGCTGCGAATGTGTGGGCGTTATCGCGCAACCGCCTGCTACCCAACGCGGCGCCTTTGGCGATGGGGAACAGTCCCTACCAGCCATCAACATCTTTCGCCAAACTTCCGTCTGGGAGCCGCTCCTGGAACCAGTCCTGACTCGGATTGGACTCGAACTCGATTGGTTTCAGCTAGGTGCCGACCAGGACACCAGTTTCTCCAATGTCCAAGAGCTGAGCATGATGCTGTCAGACGTGCGTCTGAAAATGCAAAACTACAGTCAGGAACTCAAGCTGGCAATCAATTGGCCCTGGCTGGATGCGCAAGCCGACCAGGCATTGAACCCGTGGAATGCGGTGAACTATACCGTTGAACCTCAGTTGACTGCCCGCGAGCTGCTAGAGCACGTGACCACCGCAGAGGAAACCAAGACGGATACCTGGGTCTCCCTGGATCCCTTGCCCTCGGAGCGCTACTCACAGCTGGATCGCGTGCGTGACTTGACTGAGCGCATGATCGCCGTCAAACGCAGCGGTGCCCAAGCTGCATTTGTATCCAATCCATTCGATCCACAACGCGGACTATTTGGCTCCCAACAATCGGTGGGAGAATTACTCATCCCCTGGACGCAACTCGTCTCAGCCATCGGGCCGGCGAAATATATCGGGTCGATCGAATTACCCAATGGTAGCTACAATCATAGCTTCACTTCCGCCGAGGGAGGTGTGATGGTCATATGGAATGATGCGCCCACGGCCGAGCAAACCTTCTTGGGAGAATCCGTTTCAGCAACGGATGTTTGGGGACGGAAGGTGGAGGTAATCGAGAGGAGAGGCGTAAACGGCGCTCGCGAGCAGCGAGTACTCATTGATCGTTGGCCGGTCCTGCTGCGGGGAGTTGATACGAATGTCATTCGCTGGAAGCAGAACTTTACTATGTTGACAGCCAACTTGGCCAGCAAGGATGGCGTGGCTCAGATGCTCCCCCTGGAAATCGAGAATACTTTTGAACAAAGCGCCAATGGATTCGTTTCGATGGTCAGCCCAACGCTGCTGCGAGATGTGAACGCCAGGATGAACCTGCAACTGGCCGCTGGAACCACGCGTTACGCCCGCGAATTGCCCATTGTTCTCCGACCAGATGCCTCGGCCGGCAGACACGAATTGCGTTTTGACTTCGATGTCACCACCGATAAACGCTACCAGTTCAGTACCTACCGTTCACTAACATTGGGCATGGGAGAATTTGAATTCATTTGGGATATGACCCGCAAGGACCCAACCCGCGTCGCCCTTCGCATCGAATTGGTCAACCACACAGAGAAACCAGCAAGTTTTGATTGCAAGTTTTTCCCGCTAGGACAGCCCTATCAGCGATTTCAAGTCCTCGATGCACAGCCCGGAAGCACGTTGCGCGAGATGACTCTGTCCCTTACTCAGCAGCAATCTGCTCAGGTGTGGATTCGTTGCGAAGAGATAGGCACTGGCCGCGTGTTAAACTACCGCTTGGAACTCTGACGCCTATCCTCGCCTCACACACGCTGCGTTCAGCCCACCATCGGCATAGGGAGCAACGACCATGCGGCCACACTCGGCTTATCTTCAGATTATGTTGGGGCTGGGCGGGCTGGTGTTGCTTTCCATTCTATACCTGGGCAATCGCGACCGCATTCAGCAGGCCTGTCAACAACTGGATGCGATGGCTGCCGATGCTCAGGTGGAGCTGCAAGTTGGCAGAGATTTTATCAGCCAAGCTGACGTCGTTTTCCAGGATCTAGAATCAACGTTGTCAGCCCACTTGGCAAGCCTGGATGGGGGCGAGCGGATGTTGGCCAAACTTGATAGCAATCTGCTTCTCTGGCGGCAGCAAATCGGCGATATGGCGGAGACCGCCGTCCAGGCTTCCAGTATTTCCGCCCATCTTGGACAGCAGCTGCCTATCCTCGTGCCGCAGGTAGCCTACGATCTGCAGCAGGTCGAGCTGGAGATCCCTCAATTCCAGATGCGAGAGCAGGCTATTCGTCTGCCCTATCCAACGGCTCGGCTGGCTTCACGCCCTCAGGAAATAGACCTAGGTGTAACCAAGCTGAAGATTGACGTCCCCACGCTGGAAATGGGGACAGGCAGTAAAGTGGTAAAGGTCCCCTCGTCGCCAGAAGTCACCTACCAACGTCACAGCTTGCAATTTCCCTCAGATTTCCAGGTTACCAAGCAAGCCTACTTCACAGATGAAAAACTGCTTCTGGTCCAAACATCAAACGATCTGCAAAACACCGCTCAAGCACTGCAGACATCCGCGGTCACACTCACAGAGCTGCAAGATCTATTGTCCCAGGATGTTCAACCGAGCCTGCTTGCGACGCGCGGCAGCCTGCAGTTAGCCTCTGCAAGTTTGGTGGAACTACGAAGCCAGCACCTTCCGATCCTTGGTAGCCGACTGGATGATCAAATACAGAAAATGAAAGCTGCCCGCAACTCATTTGCGAATCTGAGGCCCTTGATGGTTTGGGGCTGCATATTGCTGGCCATCGGACCTCTCGGCCTGCTCACGCAGGGGTGCAGCCAGTTACTAGCTGCTAAGACAAAATTGGGGCAATGACTTGGCCGTGCACATCCGTCAAACGGAATCGGCGTCCCTGATACCTGAAGGTCAAGCGTTCGTGATCAATCCCCAAGAGGTGCAGCAGCGTTGCATTGAGATCGTGAATGTGGACACCATTCTCGACGATGTTGTAGCTGTATTCGTCGGTTTCGCCGTAACTCAAGCCAGGCTTGACGCCACCACCGGCCAACCACATGGTAAAGCAGCGAGGATGGTGATCCCGACCGTAATTGGTGGCTGTCAGCTTACCCTGGCTATAAGCCGTTCTGCCGAACTCACCTCCCCAAACCACCAGCGTATCGTCCAACAAACCGCGTTGCCGCAAGTCCTTGACCAAGCCCGCCGCTGCCTGATCGGTTTCGCGACACTGGGCCGTGATGCCAGCCGGCAAACCGCCATGCTGATCCCATCCCTTGTGGAATAGTTGAACGCACCGCACATCGCGTTCCAGCAAACGCCTGGCGAGCAAGCAGTTGGCGGCGAAGGTTCCAGGAATCTTGGCGTCCGGACCATACAAGTCAAAGCTACTCTGCGGCTCATCCGACGTATCCGCTACCTCAGGCACCGAAGCCTGCATGCGAAAAGCCATCTCGCTTTGGGCAATCCTTTCTTGAATCAATGGGTCCAGCCGCTCCGCATACTCCAGCTGATGCAATTCGTTCACGCGATCCAGCAGCAACCGACGACTTTCGCGCGATACCCCCTGCGGATTGTTGAGGTACAGCACCGGATCCTTGCCAGCCCGAAACTGCACTCCCTGATGATTCGACGGTAGAAAGCCACTGCCCCAAAGTCGGGAATACAAGGGCTGTCCACCTTTGTTTTTCGTGACCAGTACACAGAACGCGGGCAGGTTTTCATTGGTGGAACCCAGCCCGTAGTCCAACCAAGCGCCCAGGGAGGGCCGACCGGCTATCTGCGCACCAGTTTGGATGAAGGTAATCGCCGGATCGTGGTTAATCGCTTCGGTATATAGCGATTTTACAAAACACAATTCATCGGCAACCCCAGCCAGATAAGGCGATAATTCGCTGATCCACGCACCACTTTGGCCGTGCTGCTTGAATTTGAAGACGGAGCCAGCAATCGGCAAACTCGCTTGATTCCCGGACATGCCCGTCAGACGCTGCCCCCTGCGGACCTCAGCCGGCAGTTCCTTGCCGTTGTCCTCGTTCAGTCGCGGCTTGTAATCGAAAAGGTCCATCTGTGACGGACCACCACTCATGAACAGGTAAACAATTCGCTTTGCCCGCGGCGGGTTATGGAACTGTCGAAGAATCCCGCCCTGTCCCGCATTGTCGAGCCCCTCCGCAGCGCCGCACCATTCGGGGGCAAACAAGGTGGCCATGGCTGCAGTGCCCAAGCCTAAACGGCTCTGTCCAAAAAAATAACGCCGCGTCATCTCCTGCGCGTCATTCAGGGCGGTTGAAGCTGGCTGTGGTTTTCGCATGGCATCTATCTCTTCATTACAAATTCGTCGTAACTCATCAAGCCCTGGGCCACCACTGTTAACGCAGCTAGTGCGGGCGTCGCCAACTCGGGGTCGGGAACATGATCGCCCACCGCCAGCAGTTGCTTGGCCGCCTCCCTATTGGTTGCGAAAACAGCTTGCTGTTCCTCAAACAGCTTGGCTAACACCGACAATTCACGCTCGTTGGCAGTCCGACCACATAGACTGCGAAACACAAACTGCAATTGTTGCTGTTGTGTTTGCGAATGCGTGATCGCCCGCTCCGCCAAGCCAATTGCGGCCTCAGCCAACTGAGGATCGTTGAGCAGCACCAAAACCTGCAGCGGAGTCATGGTCGTCTGACGATTGACTACACAAACCTCGCGGTTGCTCGCATCAAAGGTCATCATGGAGGGCGGCGGCGACGTCCGCTTCCAGAAGGTATACAAGCTACGCCGTCGACTTCCCGGTCCGACGTCGCGTTGGTACGCCTCACCGGATTTCTCTTCCCACAATCCTTCCGGTTGATAGGGCTTTACGGGAGGTCCGCCCATTTGATCTACCAGCAGGCCGCTGGCCGCGAGTGCGCTATCGCGAATCATCTCGGCCGAAAGTCTGCTCGCGACACCTCGCGCCAGAAGTAGATTCTCCGGATCCGCCACCAACATTTCGGCGGTGGGATTGGACTGTTGACGATAGGTTGCCGACATGACGATGGTCTTGAGCAGTTGCTTGACATCCCAGCCCGATTCCACAAACGTGCTTGCTAACCAATCAAGTAGCTCAGGATGCGTGGGGTTTGAGCCTTGCAGACCGAAATCCTCGCTGGTGGAGACGATGCCACGCCCGAATAGTAGCTGCCAGAAGCGGTTTACGGATACGCGGGCCGTTAAAGGGTGGTGTGGGTTGGTCAGCCAATGCGCCAAATCGAGTCGGTTGGGATTCTCGCCCAAGCCAACGTCCAAGATCGCACGCGGAACATCTCGCGGAACCAGTTCTCCGAGCGCATCGTAGGCTCCCCGCTTCAAGACATAGGTCGCCCGCGGCTGAGGCTCCTCTCGCATGACCATGATTTCGGCAATAGAGTCGGACAATTGGCTTCGCTCTGCTCGAACAGCGGCCAGCCTCTCACGCAGCTCGCTCCGACGTTCCCGCATTTCGGCCAGGTGCTCCGCGGAATAGTCTTTCAACAACGCATCGGAGACGTTGTAAAGATACTCGTCGATATTGTCCGGGGCCGCAATCTGCATGTTCAGCAACTTGACTTCCAACAGATTCAATTGCCGGTCAAACACTTGCAGCTCGTCCACAACTCCATCCTTGAAGCCCACGTCGCGAAAACGCTGGCCAAGCGTCAATTCTTGGGGCTCACCCACGTGGATCTCGCGCGTCAACTTGTCGCGAACAATTTCTACTTCAGCCTCATCGCCGTCAATAAACAGTTTCAGTCCTTGCGCCCGACTCGAACCATCGTAGACCATGGCCACATGTACCCAGGTATTCAGGGGCAGTTCATCGAGGCAGTGAACACGAATCGCATTGCCGGGCCAAAAATGAATTAATGCACCACTCAGGCGTCCCTGTTCAATCAGCAGTTCATAGCCGTGGCTGGCCGCATCGGTCCACGCCCGCGAGCGATGGAAGACAACCGCCCTGGGAAATTTCTGGGGCGTCTTGAGCCACATCGAAATACTAAAGCTTTGATCGCGCGTAAAGCCGCCGCCCGCTGCCAGCGTGGCATTGTTTTCCCCACTGAATTTCAGGGCTTGCCCAAGTACTCCCGCGACAAGCTCCGGGCCATCACTCGTCTTGCTATCGTCGACCTGTCCCACGCGATTGACTAATTTTCCGTTCTGCAACTCGTCAAAGCCATAGTCGCCAATCAGACCTTGCCTTAAGGAATCCTGCAGCATCTCGCGCAATGCCCGATTGGGCGCAGCCGCCGCAAGTGGCAGATTGTCCAATTGCCGGGGACGCACGTCGCTCAGTTCCCCCCTCCAGGCTTGAAACTGCGCTTCGGCGGGGTAGCAGGCAGCGAGCTCGCGCTCCAAACTCTCCACCCTTGACTGGAGCCCGAGCAGTCGTTCGGATTGCGTTGAATCGCTCAGGGGCAGGGCGGGGGTAGGCGTATCGTTCGTAAAGTGCGAATACAGCCCAGACTCGTCAATGCTATTGAAGAAAGCGCTCAATGAGTAATAGTCGCGTTGCGACAGTGGATCGTACTTGTGGTCATGGCAGCGGCAACATTCGAGCGTCAGCCCCAGAAAAGCTGCCCCAAATGTATTGACTCGATCCGCCACGTACTCCGCCCTGAACTCTTCTTCTACACTGCCGCCCTCGTTGGTCTGGCGGTGGTTGCGATTAAAGGCCGTTGCCAGAATCTGCTCCTGCGTTGGATTGGGCAGTAAATCACCCGCCAACTGCCACTCGATGAATTGGTCATAGGGCAGATTGCGATTAAAGGCCTCGACGACCCAGTCTCGCCAGGGCCACATGGCGCGGTAGCGGTCGTTCTGATAACCGTAGGTGTCGGCATAGCGGGCAAGGTCCAACCAGTCCACCGCCATCCGCTCACCAAAACTCCGTTTGGCTAACAATCGATCCACCAGGTTTTCGTAGGCAGTGGGCGAGTTGTCAGACACGAAAGCGTCTATCTCTGCTAGCGTCGGTGGCAAGCCGGTTAAATCCAAACTTAAGCGACGAATCAACGTCTCACGCGATGCCTCTGCTGCGGGTGCATATCCCAACAACTCCAGCTTGTGCAAAACGAAATAGTCGATCTCGTTTCGTAGCCAATCGCGGCGGGTCACCGCCGGCAACGGCGGCTTGGAGGGAGGTACGAATGACCAGTGCTTTTCAAAATCGGCCCCCTGCTCGATCCAAAGCCTTAATAATTCTTTTTCCCGGTCGCTCAAACTCAACCGGGAATCAGGCGGTGGCATGAGCTGCTCCGTGTCCTCCGAGAGAATCCGCAGCATCAACTCACTGGTCGCCGGACTTCCAGGCTCAATTGCCAACTCAAGAGCCGAAGCGGGATCGTCCAGTCGCAAGTCCGAAGCCCGCTGCTGTGTGTCCGGTCCATGGCAAATGAAGCAGCGGTCGGAAAGGATCGGACGAATGTCCCTGGCAAAGCTGACCGCGGTCGGAGGGTCCGCTACGGCCGAATTCGACACCGCAGTGACTAGCCCCCAAAATACAACCATCAAGAATGGGCTGCTCAGCCCCAAACATGGATTCATAGCGAACGCGTCTCAAACGAGGAAGGCTGCGTGAAATCGAAGCGCAAGCACTCAAGCACTACGAATTCGATCTAGCACGGCACGGGAGGTGGGATGCTCATAGTATAAGCCATTCGCGATCCGCGATCATAGCCTTACCAACATCAGAGCCTCGACAGTTGCCCTCGTCACAGCCAACGCATCGCTATCGGGGGCGGACGATCGGGCATTTCCTGCTAAACGCCATTTCCAGCTTGTCGCTTGAGAGGCCGATTCAAGCTCGAGAGAAAGGGGACTCCCCCCTCAACCAGATATGAGATTTCGCTGTGCTCCGATAACTCTATCCAAACGGTGGTTCCGCCATTTTGCGGAGCCAGAATATGGAATACCCACTTTGGGTGGTGTTGCGGTCCGCTTGCGCCGAAAACGCGGATAAATTGGATTTAGTAAAGTTTGCGGGTCCTGAGGGTCGATTGTGTGAGTGTGCGACAAGCGTAGCGTGATTTACGTGCGAGCCTGTTTGGCTCCACCGACCCTCGCCGACCTTGACGCGCAGGTCCATGAGCATTAGACTTCGCCCGATATTAAACTGTTGCAAACAAATGACTTAGGGCATTTGCTTGCTGGCGAAGGAGCATGTGAAAGTGACCAAGAAAGAGATCGTTAAATCGATTTCAGATAAGACCGGGCTGACCCAAATCCAAATCAAGGAAATTGTGCAGCTCACCTTTGATGGCATCGTCGAAACCCTGCTAGATGAGGGACGAGTCGAATTGCGAAACTTTGGCGTATTCCAGGTCAAGAGTCGCAAAGCTCGAAAAGCTCGCAATCCTCGAACGGGCAGGCAAGTCGATGTCCCAGAGAAATTTGTGGTGACTTTCAAGCCTGGCAAGGAAATGGAAGCCCGGGTTCAGGAGTTGGAGGACGCGGCCGCAGCGAAAGCACGTAGCGAATCGCTGGCGGAGCATCTGGCGGTGCAAGGGCACCCAGATCTCGCACATCAGCCCTTGAAACCGATCGGTCAGGTTGAGAGTAGAAAAGAAACCTGAATTGAAAACCAAGATTGAGACGTCAGTGCAGATTGACGGCTCTCATGCAGGAACGCTCACGGAGGAATTAGGAATGCGACGCTGGATTTGTGCTGCTTTGCTTCTCGGATGCTGCGCCACCGCAACGGGTTGTGCCATTCCCATTTACTCCGCCATTCCTGAGCGGCGGGCTGAGCAATTGGTTTACACCTCGGAAAACCTGCGGCTGCTGCTGCAAGAATGGGAGCGATTTTGGTTTGTGGATCAACCTGACCACATGACTCCCTATCGCGTTCACGGCGGCGTGATCTAAGATTCTCGCTGATGCGTAGACGTACTCATCACACTCCGTGTGATGTTCTCGGAGAACGTACTCATCACACTCCGTGTGATGTTCTCGGAAAATGTACTCATCACACTCCGTGTGATGTTCTCAGAAAACCTAAGAGCATCACACGGAGTGCGATGAGTACTGACGATTCGGAGCATGTAGAGGCATCACACGGAGTGTGATGAGTACAATCGATTCGAATGTCTAAATGCATCACACGGAGTGTGATGAGTACATTCCAGCACATCATCCGCTGTACTCGATTTCCAGAGAAACTCCCTTTAGGTGTCGAATGACCTCGAGGAATTTCTGTTCGTGGAATGGCTTGTGGATATAGCTGCTGACGCCGAGTTGCTCGCATTGCTGTTGATCATCAAAGTCGGCGCTGCTGGTGAGGACGACCACAGGTATTTTTCGGAGCTGCTCATTGGCTCGCAGTTGCCTGAGGAAGCAAACGCCAGTGGTATCCGGTAGGAACAAATCCAGCAAAATAATATCGGGTTTCGGGGCGCGGGCGAAATGCTTTTGCTTGTGAAGAAACTCTATCGCCTCACTGCCATCACGGAAGAGCGTCAGTCGATGATGGAAACCGCACCTTCGGAGCGATTCGATGGTCAGCCGCGCGTCGATCAAACTGTCTTCGACTAGTACGATTTCCAGGGCTTGTCCGGTGCCTTCGGGTATGACCAATACCATCAAGAAAATCTTTCTGTGGGTTCCGATCAGCTAGATCGACCGAGTCCGAAGCCACTCCGGATCAGATCAGCCTCTAATTCCTCATGGGCGCAGAAACACGCGTCAAATTCCGCAAAGTCAGCGATCAGCTTTGGCAGGTCGCGGCCAATGGTGCCTCGATATTGAACTTCTTCGGTTTCCTCACAGATTTCGTGCAACTGAAGAAAAAGTTCCTGGTGCTGCTTCATCGCGGTTTGCGCATTGGAGCACCCGGCATGATGAAACCGGCCTCCCATCACGCTGATGTAGCCATAAGTTTCTTCCAGAGAAAATTCTAGCCCTACCAACTCGAGCAGTTCATCCATTTGCGTCACGAATTGGCGGGAATGTTCCCTGGTGTGGTCGACTGCCGAAATCTTCCGCAATTCGTGCAACACGACCCACAATCGACTATTGGAGTCCTTGATCTCCTGTAGAAAAGCCGCATTGATTCCAATCGTTGTTCCGGTGCGCATTGTTTTTATGGCCATCCGACCTACACTCCTACAAAATCCCACTCTCAGCTAAGGGGACAGCAACCACGAGAAGTATGGATGCAAACCCAGCTTCTTCTACAGCTTCCTCCACCGCGTGGGTAGGCAAGCCTTTCGGATCCCTCAGCACAGTTCTTCGCTCAGCTTGACGATTCCTAGTATATCAAAAAACGTGGCAGCTCAAACAAAGATGGCATGCCCCCCAAAAAACACACTCTGACTCCCAGCCCAACACTCGGGCGGCGATCATTTCCACAGGCCATTATTGCGGCTCAACGAGCGGGCAAGTGCTTGCCCAGGGCGAGCTCCGCGAGCCCGGCGACACCGATGCCTGCCAGCATGAACAGCAATCCGTACAAGGGAACCAGGAATCTGCCACCGGTCGTATACAACACGGCTGCCAGGAAAGTGCTCAGTAGCGGCAACCCAATCAGCCAGCATGTTACCCGCTGATCGGTCCTAAACAGCCAGGCCATTACCAACGCTCCGGCAAGGATCAATAGCCTCCATACCAGGCTGCTGCCTCGGTAGGGATTCCAATGGGTCACCACCCGCTGCACTACCAAGCCTGGCAATTGCTCAGCGTGCTCGAGGATCCAGCCGCGAACTTGCCGTCGCGCCGCTTGGGCCAACAGCACCTCACGCTCGGTGTCATTGGCTGCCCGCTGGAAGCCTTCGTCTGCCGCCATCATCTCCCTCAGTCTCGACTCGGCCGCAAACTGCCAATCACCGCGGGCCTCCAAGGCTTCCGTGCTGTAGCCACCAAGCAAGGCGATGGGCCCCTGCGTGCCCAAGGGCATGAATTGTCCTAGTGCAACGATATTATGTGCCCACCAAGGCAGACAGGCCGCCAGACAGATCGACGGGATCCCCAGGGCCTGGGTCAATCGCCGCACTGGCCGCGCGGGTTTCAGGGGTGCCACCATCAACAGCAGCAATACACCGGGCAACCATAAAACAAACAACGAGCGGGTCAGAATCATCGCTGCCAAGCTCAAGCCAATCGCGACGTTGCGGCGACGCTGCTGACTCTGGCTGCCTGCGCATAGAATGGAAGTGACGATCAAGCTGACAAAGATCTGAGTCCACAGCAGCGCGATGGGCTCCGTTAAAAAGTCGGTAGCATAGCTTCGAACCGTTCGGTTGGCGGCGCACAGCCCCAGCGTGATCGCGCATCCAATAACCACCGGCCATGGGCCGACACGTCCGCGTAACACGCCAGCACACAGACTGGTTGCCAAGGCACCGGCAATGGCGATACACATTGCCAGGCAGACCCGCAAACTGGCGAACGCAAAATCGTTTCTGCCACAAATGCTATACGTGGTCGCGATCAGCAGTGGCAGTCCCGGAGGCCGTCCCGTTGCCGCCAACGACCTGGGAGGCGCTTGCAACTGGACAGCATATTCCTGGGGAAACGCTGCGTAAGCCTGTCGCCATTCCGAATCCTGATTGTCGAAGGTAAAGCCTCGGCCGGCGGCCAGATGAAAAGCAATATTCTCGTATTCCGGTCCATCCCCCACAGGTTTCGGTAGCCTGGAAAACCACGGGTCGTTGGCCACGTGAAAAATCTGAACCGGTGCCAAGACGAGCAACGCCAGCCAAAACCAAAATGGACAAGATTGGACTGCGGGACGAAATGTTGGAGAAAGTGTCGCCAAGGGTAGCGTCATTCGCTAGGAAACAGTTTGCTCAAAACCCGACGCGTGAGTTTTGATGGTGCGCTATGATCATAACCCGACGCGTTAGTTTTGAAGTTGCGCTATGCTCCCAACCCGACGCGCCAGCGAGGAATCCTTACGTTGATCTACGTCCTCGCTGACGCGTCGGGTTATGAAAGTCCTTGGTAGAATGCTCAGTGCGCAACTTCAATTCAAGTAGCTCACCTCAACAAGGGGTTGGTTGGCAAGCGAAGCACAGGGGCTCTCGAGCGGCCCAAGTTTGCAATTCGCCACTTGCTTGCGGGGTCCTAGAAATAGCCCTGCTTCTTCTTTTCCTCCATACCTGCGCCGCCCGCATCGCGGTCGATGACACGGCCTTGCCGCTCGCTAGTCTTGGCCAATAACATTTCCTGAATGATCTGGGGCAAGGTGGTAGCTTCCGATTCGACCGCACCCGTCAGTGGGTAACAGCCAAGGGTACGAAAGCGAACCATCCGCTTTTCAAGCTTCTCGCCAGGACGCAATTGCAAGCGCTCATCGTCCTTCATGATCAGCGTGCCATCGCGCTCGACCACGTCGCGCTCGGCGGCGAAATACAGCGGTACTAGCGGAATGTTTTCCAAATGAATGTACTGCCAAACGTCCAGTTCCGTCCAATTGCTAAGCGGGAAAACGCGAATGCTTTCCCCTTGATTGACACGGGTGTTGTATAGATTCCAAAGTTCCGGGCGCTGATTCTTTGGATCCCAACGATGGAATTTATCGCGAAAGGAAAAGACGCGTTCCTTGGCTCGCGACTTTTCTTCATCGCGGCGGGCACCGCCAAAGGCAGCATCAAAGGCATACTTATTCAATGCCTGCTTGAGCGCATCGGTCTTCATGACCTCGGTGTGCTTGTCACTGTTCTCCGCAGGGTCCAAGCCTAATTTCTTGCCCTCGTGATTGATGTGTACCAACAAATCCAAGCCCAAAGTCTTGCGGCAGTACTCCTCCCGAAACTCAATCATCTCCCTGAACTTCCAGGTTGTATCGATGTGCATAAAGGGAAATGGGGGCTTGTCCGGGTAAAAAGCCTTGAGAGCTAAATGCGTCATCACGGCCGAGTCCTTGCCGATCGAGTACAGCATGACTGGCTTGGAGAATTCGGCGGCGACCTCGCGAATAATGTGAATGCTCTCAGCCTCGAGCAGCTTGAGGTGAGTCAAGGAATAAGCGGCCATGTCGAAAACCTGTCTCTAGTCGATTACGAGTTGCTGGTGGTTAGATTCATTACTGGGCTAGCGCTGCGCCAATGCCGCCAATTGATCCATCCTAATTCTCAATCCTGACGAAGCACAGGACGAAGCACAGGACGAAGCACACTAGGTGCGATTCTTTCGAAATTGCAAAATTACCGACTCGGACTTAGTGCCCGGCATTTTGTATGCTTCAATGCGCCTTAGCTCAATCCCATTGAGCAGTCCCTGCCGCCGGGCCTCGCCGCGTTCGGCTACCCAACGCGGACCCTTGATAGCCAACAACGCATCGAAACTCAGCCAGTGGTCGCTCACCCAATTTAGCAGCTGGCAGATGCTGCCCGCCGCCCGCGTCACCAACGTATGGAAGCGCATGTCATCCAAGACTAATTGAGCGCGGCTGGCATAAACCGCAATCGGCAAGTCCAATTGCTGGACAATTTCGCGGACCACCTTGGATTTCTTGGTGACGCTATCACAAACACTGATCGTCAGGTCAGGACGAAGGATGCCAAGCACCACACCCGGCACTCCGCCGCCGGTGCCAATGTCTAGAATCTCGTGATTGGGTTGCAAGTGGGCGGCCAGCCGAACCGTGTCCAAGAGATCGCGTCGCGCAAACAGATCGTAATCCGTGTGACGCGTCAAGTTGATCTTGGTGTTCCACTCCCAGAGTGCCGCGCAGTAGGCCTCCAAGCCCGCAAAACAGTCCTCGGGAACTTCCAACTGCAACCTGTCAGCCGCTTCCCGCAAGCTGCGACTGGGTGCCAGATTGGCCTCTGCTGCCTCTGCTGGAGTGCTTGCGTCTGCAAGATCCTGACCCGCTTCTGCCGGGAACGCGGCCTCGGAAGGTGTCGGTTCTGTTGGTTTAGCCATTGGTTTGGTGGGCTTCCGGGTTGAAGGACTGGCTCGGGCGACGATGCCACAATCTGCCGCTATCGCTTGGCTTGTAAGACTTGACGGACCACCACCTGTGCTTGGTCGAGATCAAATTCGAGGTGCCGGATTCGCTAGAATTCGGTTCTTTGCAGGGTTCTGGTGGCCGGATTCGCCAGAATTCGGTTCTTTGCACGTTCGGTAGCCGGATTCGCCAGAATTCGGTTCTTTGCAGGTTACTGGTAGCCGGATTCGCCAGAATTCGGTTCTTTGCAGGTTACTGGTAGCTGGATTCGCCAGAATTCGGTTCTTTGCAGGTTCTGGTAGCCGGATTCGCCAGAATTCGGTTCTTCCATGACTCCTCGAAATCTGGCGACGCCCGCCGACTGCGGCTACCGCGAAATCCCCAAGTTGTCATCTGGACGAAGCACTATTCGTTCTCCGGTAGCACAAGCAGCTCGACCTTCCGAAAGTCAATCGGATGGCTCTCCGACTGCAGCGAAATATAGCCTGACTTGAGTAACAGGCCGTCTGCGGCTTCGGCGAGTTGTTTGGCATGCTCGTCGCGTGGGTCAAGCTGCGATTGGCTGTACTTTAATACGGTCTTGCCCTCCATGCGATGGATGACTTCTTGCGAGCCATGCACCTCAACCTCCGCGGTCACCCACTGTTCGCCGTGATAGGTCTTTGAAGTTGAGTTGGTACAATGCGGGAGAAACAACTTGCCCGCCAAGACGACGTTGGTGCCTGGGGTGCACAGGTTGGCCGTGGTTCGCGCGTCGGTGCCATTTCCGCCGAGCAACTGATACTCAATCGAGGTTGGGAAATCCTGATCGAGGCCAATGCCACGCGGATCTTCGCCGTGCAACATCATGCCACTATTGCGAATGGCCCATGCAGGACCGCCTGGGCATTGCTCGCCCACGAATCGATACTCGACCCTCAGCCGGTAATGAGAAAAAGGTTTGTCATAGTACAAATGGCCAAAACGCTCGTCGAATTGTGGATAATCCTTGGGTTCGTAGCGCACCTTCAGCAAACCATCTTCCACGCGAAACGTATTTCCATAATTGTCCCCCAATGCGTGATACCTAATTTTGGGAGTCCAGCCATCCAGGTTTTTTCCATTGAATAATTGGACCCATTCTTCCTTTTCTGCCTTCGATGTAGTGTCTTGCCCTAGCCCCAGGCACGGAAAGCACAGCCAACAAGCGAACCAGCACCATTTTCGAAAAGAGCCAGCGAATAAAATCATGGGAAACCAATTGCGGATAGAGGTGTTTTTGACTTTGCCAGCAACGAATGATGACGAATAGGGTCGCGGACAGTACTTTTGGGTGGCTTGGTAGAGAGCAAGTTGCCTCGAAGCACGCCCGAAGTCCGTCAAGCTGCGTTGACCGACGCGTTGCCTTGCGAGTAAATATACTTCTGAACTGGATCGTTGGACACATCCGATCGACGCGGCAGCAATAATGGCTTTGCAAGTTTGCTGTTTGCATAACAAGGGAAAAACAGAATGTTGCTTCAACCTGCCGGCCTGCGTAGGCCCTCCGGGTTCGGAAAGGCACAGCGGGCGAACCGACAGCGAGTGAAACGTCTGCCGGAGAACCTTGCACGAGGGATGCGATGGCAGTGGATGGCCTGCTGTTTGACCGGCTTTCTGCTTGCCTCGCCTGGATTGGTACTTGCTCAGGGAAAGACCAGCGGCGGCTTCGGCGGTTTTGGATTTCCAGATGCCGGGAGTGGCCCACAAGCCAGCTTTCGGGCCACGTACGAACTGGAAAAGGACAGCAAGCGTGGGCAATTGCATGTTACCGCCGATATCCAGGATGGCTGGCACATGTATTCCGTTACCCAGCAGCCAGGCGGTCCCCAAGAGTCGCGGCTGGGGGCAGTCAGCGACTTTGTTGAGATAATTGGGCCTTTCACAGCCGATCACCCGCCCGAGATAACGCAAGAGGATGTTTGGCCTGGGCTGCCCATTGAGGAACATCATGGTCAGGTAACGTGGACGGCCCCCTTTCAGCTGACGAAGGAAATCCAGCCCGCCAGTACCCCCATCGACATAGAGATCGATGGACAAGTCTGCATGACTGGTGGCTCTTGCGTCCCGATCTCGGAGAAACTCGAAGCAACCTTCAGCGGATACTTTGCGATTGAAAAGCGGGTAGAGTCCTTAAAGGTAGCCGGAACGCACGCAACCTGGTCGGCCACCATCGAACCCGACCAGGTCAAGCCCGGCGGGTCGGCGGTGATCAAGTTGAAAGCCGAAACCGACAAGGACTACCATGTCTATCGCTACGTGCCTGGCGACAGCGAGTTGGATTTTCGGACGCTGATTGTTGCCACCAAGAAAGCCGGTCTCAGGCTGGGCACTCCAACCACCGCCGTCGAACTAGAGGGCATCTCGGGAGGTGGCTTGAACGTCGAATACTACAAGGGACCCGTCGAGTGGATGATACCCGTTTCGGTTCCTGAGAAGGCGGTGGCTGGCGAGTATCCGCTGGAGTTGCAAGTCGCTTTTCTGACTTGCAACGAGAGCAGCTGTGATATCCAGGCAGGAGTCAAGTTCGCTGGAACGCTGAATGTTGGCAGTAGCTCGGACAAATCCGTCGCCATGTCTGTTGCCGAAGTGCCGTTCAAGTCTGTCGCCGAACTTCCCAATCTGGCTACCTGGATCGACAACGAAGCACAGCCTACCGAAGAGCCTACCCTGGGACAGCGAGCGAGCGGCAAAGGACTCGAGCTGTGGATGGTCTTCGCCGCGTTGGCCGGCGGTTTTATCTTGAATTTCATGCCCTGCGTATTGCCGGTAATTGGCTTGAAACTACTGAGTTTCGTCAATCAATCGGGCAGTAGTCATGCACGCATTGTGTCCCTCAACATGTCCTATGTGCTCGGCATCTTGGCCGTCATGCTGGTGCTGGCGTTGGTCAACATCAGCGCCAAATTGGCCGGCGATGCCTTTGGCTGGGGCCAGCAATTTACGCGCATCGAATTTCAAGTGCCCATGGCCGTTTTGATCTTTGCCATGGCGCTGAGTTTTCTCGGGGTTTGGGAAATCCCCATTCCCGGCTTTGCCACTTCCAGCAAATCCGGTGAACTGCTGGAGAAAGAGGGGTTGAACGGGGCATTTTTCAAAGGCGTTCTGACCACTGTTTTGGCGACTCCTTGCTCCGGACCCTTTCTGGGAACTCTGTTTGGTTTGACATTGACCCTGTCGGCAACCTCGATCTTGATTCTCTACGCCTTGGTCGGCATCGGCCTGGGAATCCCTTACATCGCCCTGTGCTTCTCGCCGAGCTTTATCAAACTGTTACCCAAGCCGGGCGCCTGGATGGAAACGCTGAAGCAGGTCTTGGCCTTTCCACTGCTGCTGACCGTGGTTTACTTTGTGGCCATGATAGCCCCCGATTACCGCATCGCCACCCTGATTCTCTTGATCGTGGTGTGGTTCGCCTGCTGGCTAATCGGACGCGTGCCGGCCTATGCGGAGTCGCGACGGATTCGCGCTGCCTGGTTGACCGGCTTGGCTACCGCCGCGCTCGGAGCGGTTATTGGCTTTGGCTTCTTCGGTCCCAGTAAACACGATGTTCCCTGGATTCCCTACAACGAAGCGGTGCTGGCAAAATATCGAAGCGAGGGTCGGACCGTCATGATCGAATTCACCGCTCGCTGGTGCCTGACCTGCCAATCGAATATGAAATTTGCCATCGATCGGCCGCAGGTCGCCGAGCTGGTCCAAAAGAATCAAGTCGTTCCGCTGCTGGCAGATTGGTCCGAGCCCTCCGACGAAATCCTGAGCAAACTCAAAGAGCTGGATAGCCTGTCCATTCCACTGCTGGCCATCTACCCCGCCGACTCGCAAGCTGAACCGATTATCCTGCGGGATGCCATCTCGGAATCGGAATTGCTCAAGGCCCTCGAGGATGCGGGTCCCAGCCTGGGCGAATCTGGGCCAGCCCGCACGGCTGTCAACGCTGCCAGCCGACAAGATACGGCTAGCCAAAATAATGCGAGCCCAAGCTAACCAGCCATCCCAATCGTTAGTAACCATCAGCCGCTTTGGCGTTAGCCGCGGTTCTCTTCGCTTTTCGGAACGTTTCTACCGGTCGCCGCCGGTTTCCAGTACCGCCATAAAGGCTTTTTGCGGAATGTCCACCGAGCCGATGGACTTCATCCGCTTCTTGCCTTCCTTCTGCTTGGCCCACAGTTTTCGTTTGCGCGTGATGTCGCCGCCATAGCATTTGGCGGTCACATTCTTTCGCAGGGCGGCTTTCGTTTCGCGGGCAATGATTCGTGAGCCGATGGCGGCCTGGACGGCAACCTCGAACATGTGCCGATCGATTTCATCCTTGAGTTTCTTGACGACGGCTCGACCGCGGCGGTCTGCGTCGCGACGATCGCAAATAACGCTCAGCGCGTCGACGCGTTTGCCGTTGACCAGGA
The DNA here is from genome assembly GCA_963707245.1 of Pirellulaceae bacterium. Classification (GTDB taxonomy): domain Bacteria; phylum Planctomycetota; class Planctomycetia; order Pirellulales; family Pirellulaceae; genus Aureliella. The sequence goes on along the minus strand of CAVPPY010000025.1, from coordinate 28,184 downwards.
TATCCATCCGCACCAGATCGGCCGTTTCATAGCCGATCAATTCATAGTCCATCGTTCCGTAGCCGCGGGTCGCGCTCTTCAATTTGTCGTGCAGATCGTAGATGACTTCGGCCAACGGCAGATCATAGGTAATCATGGCCCGCGTCTGCGACAGGTATTCGGTAGACCGTTGGACTCCGCGTCGATCCTGACAGATCTTCATGACCTGCCCAATCTGCTCGATCGGAACGACAAAATTGACGCGGACGATGGGTTGCTTGAACTCTTCGATATCACCCGGCTCGGGAACATCCTGCGGCTTGTGGATTTCCAGCTCTTCACCGCGTTTATTGATGATCAGGTAGGTCACGTTGGGAGCGGTTTGCACCAGATCGACATCGCATTCGTCTTCCAACCGCTGTTGCACAATCTCCATGTGCAGCAAGCCCAGGAACCCGCAGCGAAAGCCAAAGCCCAGGGCCTCGCTGGTCTCCGCCGTGAATTCGAAACTGGGGTCATTGATACTCAGTTTTTCAAGTGCATCGCGTAGTTCCTTGAAATCCTGTCCGTCGCTGGGATACAGACCGCAGTAGACCATTCGTTTGGGCTGCAGGTAGCCCTCCAGCGGTCCCGCCGCCTTGGGTCCAAACTCAACGACCGTGTCGCCGATATGCACATCCTTCAAGGACTTGATGTTGCAGATCAAGTAGCCGACCTGGCCGGCTCTCAGCTTTTCGCTCGGTCGGCGTTTGGGTATGAATTGGCCAAGCTCGATGACTTCATGGGTAGCATCGGCGCGCAACAGCTGAACCTTCTGGTTTCGGCTGACCGTGCCAGCCATCAGCCGCACGTAGGTAATGGCGCCGCGAAAGTCATCGTAGTGCGAATCAAACACCATCGCTTGCAGCGGCGCATGGGGGTCACCCGTGGGCGCCGGCACGCGGTCGATAATGGCCCGCAATAAATCATCGATGCCAATGCCCGCCTTGGCGCTGCACTTGATGACCTCCTCAGGATTAATTCCCAGCGACTGTTCCATCTCCTCGATGACTTCGTCGACCCGGGCATAAGTCAAATCAATCTTGTTGATCACGGGAATGATCTTCAGATCATGCTCCATGGCTGCGTAGGCATTGGCCATCGTCTGGGCTTCAACCCCCTGAAAGGCATCGACCAGCAGCAGAGCGCCTTCGCAACACGTCAGGCTACGTGAAACCTCGTATTGAAAATCGACGTGGCCAGGTGTATCGATCAAATTCAATTCGTACTCTTGTCCATCCTGCTCGGTGCGGAGTGTAACCGCCTTGGCCTTGATCGTAATGCCGCGCGAACGTTCCAGATCCATGCCATCGAGCAATTGGGCCCGCATATCCCGCGTGGCGACTGTGCCGGTGCGTTCCAGCAAGCGATCGGCCAGGGTGCTCTTGCCATGGTCGATGTGTGCGATGATGCAAAAATTGCGGATATTGGGAATCGGAACATCTTGGGACATTATGTGGCTGCGGCTCCAGTGCCTGATGATCGCTCTGAGTGCTGCTTGTGGTAATCCTGGTGCGCGATGCCCGCGGCACCTATATAGCCAGCGTCACCCCCCAGCGTTGCAAATTCGATTTTGGTGCCAGCGGAAACATTCGGAAATGTGCGGCGCTGGAATTCGGCCACGATAGCGTGAAGAAATCGTCTGGCCAATCGGGCTGTTGCGCCCGCCGAAATTCATGGCTCCGCCCAGAACCACCAAGCCGGGATCGATGGCATACACGGCCGATGCGATTCCAATCCCCAAGTAATAGGCGGTTTCGTCAATCAGCTTCAGCGAGAATGCATCTCCGGATTTGGCGGCTTGATAAATCTTCTTGGCGCTAATCTTCTCCCCACGCTGATAGTCATCGGCCAAGCTGCTTTCCGCACCCGCCTGCAGACGCTCAAGGGCAATCGCCGCCACCGCACTAGCGCTGGCGTAGGCCTCCAGTTCCCCTCGACCGCCACCCCACACGCATAATCGGGCCTCCGGTCGACTGTCCACGATGATATGCCCCAATTCACTGCCGGAACTATTGACTCCGTTGATCAATTGCCCCTCATAAATGAGCCCGCCACCAACTCCCGTACCCAAGGTCAAAAGGGCCAGGCTATTGTCCTTGGCACCTGTCCCCACCCAAAACTCGCCATAGGCGGCCGCGTTGGCGTCGTTAATAAAACTGATTGGATGCTGGGTAGCTTCCTGCAGCGCCTTGCGAATCGGGAAATGGTACCACTGAGGCAGGTTGGGGGGCTCGAGCAGAATGCCCCGCCGCAAGCACATCGTGCCGGGCGTACCCAGGCCAATGCGGGCAATCTCGCCGAAATCCAATCCCACCCGCAGGCTCAAGGCGGCACAGGTTGTAGCCACGCGATCAATAGCCTGCTGAGGCCCCGCCGGTTCATTCGTGGCAATGCTTTCAAAGGCCAGGGTTTGTCCGACATCATCGACCAAGCCGATCTTGATGTTAGTACCCCCCACATCGACCCCCATAAAAAACGGACCTTGGGCCTCGGATACAGGGATTATCGGTTGTTTTGTCGACATCGGCGGGTGTTATGGGCTCTGAGCGGAAAACGAGTGATTGGGCTCAGTATACGAGCAATTTAGGGAATCGCCCAGCCGAAGTGGCCGGTTTCTATTGACACGCAGCGGCCAAATATTTTATCGAACACCGGACCGTGCTTTTGAATCCTTACCATGCACGTTACCCCCATCAGATTCACTGCGCAAACGGATGGCTCTCGTGAAAACTCTCGTCCCATGCTCGGCTTGGCAACGATGCCCTCAATTCCCAACCAATCGCATTGGCCTGTGCTGGCTAGCATGCTTGGCCCTTGCATGTGGCGGGCTGACATCGACTAGCGCCCAAGAGGCACAGTGGATCTGGTCTCCAGAACACCCTAGACAGCAGGCCCCAGCCGGCGATTGCCTTTTTCGCAAGACAATCCAGATTGCTTCTGTTGAGCAAGCCACCGTAACGATCACCTCCGACGATCGCTACGAGTTGTTTGTCAATGGTCGCAAGGTCGGCGCTGGAAACTCGATACGTCAACTGGAGCAATATGACATCACTCCCTTGTTGGTGCGCGGGCGAAATGTGATTGGTGTTCGCGTTACCAATTTGGCCGACGGTCCAGCGGCCCTGGCCGCCCGTGTGTTTGTCAAACCCAGGAACGCAGCCTGGGAGAATCATTCCACTTCTAAGTCCTGGCGAACTGCTCTGGATGCAGCGCCCGGTTGGCAATCCATGGGCCACGATGACTCGCGTTGGAAACCTGCTCAGGCTTTTGGCGCATTGGGTGAAACCGCTCCCTGGGATCGTCGCGAAGAGGTCGGACGAGAACAAGTTTCCGAGAACCAACGATTTCAAATCGACCCGGAATTCAGCGTCGAGGAAATTCTTGGCAACGAAATCACCGGCTCATTGGTCAACATGGCCTTCAACGAATTTGGGCATATCATCGCCGCCCGAGAGGGCGGACCGTTGCTGTTGATTTATGACAGCAACAAGGATGGACTCCCTGACAAGAGTCGCGATTACTGTGCATTGGTCAAGAATATTCAAGGCATTCTGCCCTTGAATGGTGATGTGTTTGTTACCGGTGATGGTCCCGAAGGATCTGGCGTCTATCGCTTGATCGACAAGGACCGCAACGGCGCCTTGGAGGAAGCCAAGAAAATTGTCAGCTTTCAGGGCGAGTCGGGTGAACACGGGGCTCATGGATTGGCCCTAGGCCCCGATGGCCGAATTTATTGCGTGCTGGGGAATCATACCCGCCTCAGCGGTGAATACGCTGCCAGCAGTCCACTAAAGCATACTTACGAAGGCGATTTGGTGGGCCCGCGTTACGAAGATCCAGGTGGGCATGCACGCGGTATCACCGCGCCCGGCGGCGTTATCATCCGCATGGATATTGAAGGCAAGACGGTTGAACTGGTCGCCGGAGGACTACGCAATGCCTTCGATCTTGTGTTTCATCCCACAGGCCGCCTGTTCGTTCAAGACAGCGATATGGAATCGGACGAGGGCGCGGTGTGGTATCGACCCACGAGCCTGCTGGAGATTGGCGAAGCCGGAGAGTACGGCTGGCGAAGCGGCTGGGCCAAATGGCCCGAATACTACTATGACCGACTGCCCACACTGCTGGAAACTGGTCGCGGTTCGCCAACCGGAGCCTGCGCCTACGAACATTTCATGTTTCCACAACGATACCACGGCTGTCTGTTCCTCGCCGATTGGACCCAAGGACAAATCCTGGCCGTCAAACTGGAAGACAACGGAACTGCCCAGTCACAGGTGTTCCTCAAGGGGCAACCCTTGAATGTCACCGACCTCACCGTGGGGCCAGACGGTTGTCTCTATTTCTGTACCGGCGGTCGCGGTACCAAGGGCGGCATCTATCAAGTTCGCTGGCGCGGCGATGTGCCGGCCGCTATCCAAAACCTGGGTAATGGCATCAGCCAAGCCATCAAGCAGCCACAACTCGACGCAGCCTGGTCGCGACAGAAAATCGCGTCCCTAAAACGCGAAATGGGAGCTACCTGGGCCGACTCGGTCGCAGGAGTGGCCTTTAGCGATGCCAATCCAGCCAAATACCGCTTGCGAGCCTTGGACCTCATGCAGCTCTTTGGACCCACTCCCTCGCCAGAATTGTTAACGGCACTCAGCCAAGCTCCCAACGAGGCCGTACGAGCCCGAGCCGCGCGGCTGATGGGCATGCACACCGACTCAGAATCCGTTCAAGAACAACTCACGGAAATGCTGGGCGATGCCGACCCCAGCGTGCAACTGGCCGCAGCCGAAGCCTTTCTACGCTCCGGAAAACAGCCTGAGGTCGAGCATCTGATACCTCTGCTGGCCAACACCAATCGTAATCTGGCTTGGTCCGCGCGCAGATTGCTGGAGCAAATTCCTAGTGATCAGTGGAGCGAAAGCCTACTGCACAGCGAGCAACAACGCGTTCAATTGCAAGCTGGCTTGGCGCTGATGATTGCCGAACCAAGTCGTGAACATGGCGAGGCCGTGGTGCAGATGATCAACAGCATGTTAGAGGGCTTCGTCAGCGACCGGAATTTTGCAGATCTGTTGCGATTAAGTCAGGTGACTCTGCACCGCTGCGATCTGAAGGCAGAGGACGTGCCGCAACTCAAACAAGAGCTGATCGAGGAGTTCCCCGTGGGCGAACCAGCTCTCAATCGCGAGTTGTTTCGACTGCTAACCTATCTCAATGCCAGCCAGGTCATTCCCGATGCACTCAGCTTCCTGCAGTCCGACGCGGAACTGGCCGAACGCATGCACGTGGCCATGCATCTTCGATTCTTCCAACATGAATGGACCGCCGCCGAACGCTATGCCATGGTCAAGTTTTTCGAAGAAATGCAGCCCGCCATTTCAGGCAGCAGCGTGCCGCTGTATGTCATGAATGCCACCCGCGATCTTTGCCGCGACCTGCCGCTCGAAGAGGCGCGGATCTTCGTATCTGAAGGAGCGAAATGGCCTAACGCAGCCTTGGTATCCCTGTTCCGCTACCCGGATAAATTGACCGATGCAGACCTGCAGACACTCCGCAAACTAGATCAAGAGATCGACCAGAAGGGGTTCGAGGGCGAACAGTTCAAACGCCTGCGTACAGGTATCGTGGCCATGCTGGCCCAGCAGGGCGACGCCGAATCGACAGCCACCCTGCGCGAAATCTGGGTCCGCTCACCCGAGCGTCGCCAGGCCGTCGCTCTGGGGCTGGCACAACAGCCGAACGACGAGAATTGGGACTACCTGGTGCGCAGCCTACCGGTGTTGGAGACTTTCGCCGTTCCGGAAGTCATGGAAGCGCTATGCCGCATCCCGAATGCCACCGACGATGCCCAAGCCATTCGCGAGGTCATCCTGCACGGCCTGCGGATGGAGGCAAGTGGTCAAGCACCCGACGCGCCGCTGAAATTGCTCAAGTACTGGACCGGCGAACAAATGCCTCCCGCTGAGAACGATGCCAGTCGCATGGCCGGCTGGCAAACATGGTACGCGACCCACTATCCGCAACTGCCTGAGGCAAAGCTGCCAGAACTAGAACAGAGTTCACCTTGGAATATCGCCACCCTGGAAGAGTATTTCTCATCCAGCGAAGGACGGCAGGGAGCCTTGGAACATGGACAAGAGGTCTACCAGAAAGCTCAGTGCGCCGCCTGTCATAAATTTTCCAACCAAGGGACCAGCATTGGCCCCGATCTAACCACCGTTGCCAGTCGCTTTACCCGCAAAGAGACCCTCGAGTCGATGTTGTATCCATCGCATATTATCAGCGATCAATTTCGCACACAGCAGGTCATGACCACCGCCGGCAAAGTCTACAGTGGCATCGTGGCGAGCAATGCAGACGGTTCTCTGACGGTCCGCGATTCGAATCTGGCAGAACACGTTATCGCAGAGCAAGACGTCGAACAAATTCAGCCGAGCAAAATCTCGCTGATGCCCAGCGGCCTGCTGGATAATTTGACGGCGGCTGATATCCGCGATCTGATGACCTACATGGGCTATGTACCCGGTCAACAACAGGTGGCCGGCAAAGAGGCAGCCACCATCAGAAAATAAGAATCAGGTTCAGTTGTCGACCAAGGGCTTCAGCCGCTCTAGCCATCCTGGAATCGCCTCCAAGGGGTCCTGCTTGGCCTCGTATTCGAGTGCTACCCAGCCGCTATAGCCGGCATCCCTGAGGATCCCCAACACTCGCTCGAGATCGGTCTCCACTGTCTTGCCGTCCTGTGTCATCTCGACTTTGATCTGCGCATTGATGGCGTACGGTGCAATCGCCTGCAGTTCGGCATAAGGATCTTTGTCCGTACGGAAATTTCCTGAATCGAAATTGATTCCAAATGCTGGCGACTGCACCTGTTTGACGATGTTCAACAAACCCTCCGCTTGTGCAGTAACTCCGCCGTGATTCTCCAGGGCCAACATGATCCCCTTGTCGGCCGCATAGCGACAGGCGATTTCGCAGTTCTTCGCACAACGATCGAGTGTCACCTGCATCGCTTCCGAGGAATTCGGCTGGCCGGCGAAAATGCGAATGGCCGGTGCGCCCAATAGGGCGTAGTAATCGACCCAGCGACGCGTATGCTCCAGGTCTTGCTCCAGCTTGCCTGCGTCCAATTGGCAGAAATCGTTGCGAATCGCCCCGCCCGAAATCGACACACCTCGTAGATGGCAATGTCGCTTCAATTCCAACAGGTACTCGTCCGTCACCTCGCTGGGGAAATAATACGAGGTCAACTCGGCGCCGCTTAATCCTTGCTGATGACAATAGTCGACAAAATCAAACAGATTCATTTGCTTGGATTCATCCGCATCCGCAGCCAGATACTTGCGCAGGGAATAGGCGGCCAAACTCAACCGCAGTTTACCGGGGACGGGGCGCTGAAAGGGCTCGATGCCCAGCAGACTACCCCGTAGACCGCCTACGGACGTAACCGTGATGGTGCCTAGCCCAAGCTGCTTGAGGAAAGATCGACGACGCATGCGGTTCTCCACGAGTAAAGATGTTAAACGGTTTTTAGGTGCAATCAGGCCAGGACGCTGCTGTGTTGGGCCCTGCCCGCTTTGGCCATCAGCCAAAGATGGCAATCGCGGCTTCGGCATCCTCAGCCCGCAAGAGGTTGATTCGGCGCGTCGCCGGTGCGACGCAGGTCATTAACAGACTTTCATGGTCAATACTCGCCAGGCCTCGGTAATGTGTCTTGTGAATAACGTCGATTCCCGTCGCATTCAACTCAGCCATTTTCTCTCGCGCTTCGGCCATGGAGTAATAGAATCCAGCCTGCACGGCTTGCGATCCCGTGGGTCGCCAACTCAAACGCAGCACGGGCGCTTGAACCAGACACACCCTGCCAGCATCCAGCATGGGTTTCAGACGACGATAGAAATAGATTAACATCAATGCCCCACAATGAATCCCATCCGCGTCGGGATCAAACAGGAAAACTACCTTTTGAAAGCGACAGCCGGCCGCAATCAGGTCTTCAGAGTTATCCCCTCCAAGCACCCGGCGGAGATTGGCAAACAGCTCATAAGCATCCACTTCGGCCTCGCGGGCCTTCATGGCATTCATCGGCTTGCCCTGCATCGGCAGCACGGCTTGAAATCGCTCATCGCGAACACCCGCCACCGCCTGGGCGGCAGAATCGCCCTCAACGATGAATAACTCGGCCTGCATTCCTTGCACCGGATGTTGGCAATCATAAAACTTGACTGCTCCTGGACGGAAATTCATGGGCGACTCGCGATGCCTAATGGAGCGTTTCTAATGCACCGTTGTAAATCGAATGCGCCTGGCCCGACCTCTTCCGTCTACCGCCAGGACATGCTGGTCATCCATTTGCAGCAGACCCGTAACATAATCTAAACCGGAGGAGCAGGCCTCCAGTTCAACAGCCCGCTCCAGATCCACCATGTGCAGCATTGCGTCATTCGTGGCCACTACCACTCTGTCAGTCGTCCATGCGCAACCCGTGGTGATGGGGTGCTCCAGTTGCAGGAATCGCACCAGTCGACCCTGTGTGGGATACCATAGACGCAGCGTGCCGTCTCGGCTGGTACTGACCAGCCTGGGCAGCGTCTCATGCGAAATTGCCATTAAGTCCGTTACCCGGTCGCGATGCTGCTGAAAACTAGTCAGCTGAGTCCCATCCCGAGCGTCAAACACGATTATCTTTCCAGTCCAATCCGCGCTGGCGCAGAGTTCACCCGATATAGGCGTCACCGCGGTAACGAGCTTGGAGTGCAGGTTGCTCGTCCATAGCAACCGTCCATCGTCACTGTCCAAAGCCATGATCGTTCCAAGTTGATCGCCAGCGAAGATCATGCCTGGAGTTGAGCACATACAAGTGATGGGCTGTTGCGTGTCGAGCATCCATTGGAATCTTGGCAGAGCTTCGATGCGGGCAACGCCAACAAAGCCGCGCTCGATCTCGCGTGCACCCGCCAAGGCCAAGCGACGATCCACGCAACCTTCAACCGCCGCCAAATTCAAGTCCTCGAAAAACGACTGCTGTCCGAGTTGCAGTGGGTCCAACTCACAAACGGCCAATGAGTGTCCGCCACTCATGACAGCTGCGTTTGACGACGATTCCAATCGGAAAAGCTGATTCGCCGGAAACCCCAGCTCGAGAACTTCCTCCGCTCCCACCAGGGGGCACGGGATTGCCGCCAACAACAGGCAACACAGGTGTAGGCTGGCCTGACGAATCGGTGGGGAAATACTCAGAAAGTGCAGAGCTTCTCGGTTCAAAATTGGCATTCAATTTCCAGGTTCGCAACCTTCAAACGAGCAATACATCCATGCATCCGGATGGATGGATGGACAGATGGAGGGATGGATCATGCCAAGATGGAATGGATGATGCCGGCCCCCTCGGGGACGCGGCTGAACTGTTGACCGTCCGCAGTCGGCACTCGCTGCGTGGGATCGATCCCGAGAAGATGGTAGAGTGTCGCCACCAGGTCGGCCGGAGTTACCGGATGCGCATCGGCCATTTCACCGTTGCGATCAGAGGTCCCATACACCAGCCCCGCTTTGAGGCCCGCACCTGCCAACATCACGCTGTAAGCCCTGGACCAATGGTCGCGACCGCCCAGAGTATTGATCTTCGGAGTGCGTCCAAACTCGCCCATCACCACCACCAAGGTGTGCTGCAACAAGCCGCTGCTCTGCAAATCATCCAAAAGGGCCGCTACCGCCTGGTCCAGCGACGGCACCAGTCCCACAGGGATCTTGGCTCCGGTATAGCCAGCGTGCAGTCGCTCGTGCAAGCGGTCGTGTGTGTCCCAACCATGTTGGTTGATGGTTACCATCGGGACCCCGCTCTCCAGCAGCCGCCGGGCTAACAAACAATTCTGGCCTATCGGCTTATTCCCATAACGACTCAGTGTTTGTTTAGGCTCGCGTGAAATATCAAAGCACTTCTGCACTTTGGGTGCGCACAGCAAATCAATGGCTGCGTGCAGCGCGGGCGAGGCACTCGCGGCCAGCAGGCTGCCACGGCGGGCCAATCGCTGTGCGTCCAATTGCCCCGGCAGCAAATCAGACATGAAATCGGTGGCGCCAGCGTCGCGGCCTACCGACCAAGGCAAGCTAGACGGCCCCAGGAATCCCGTTAATTCTGCACCGCCTCCCATGTTGGCGTGGGGAATGGCCACGTGGACCGGCAACGGGTTGCCACGCCGGCTGGGGTGCTGCCCCAACAGGGCGGCGGCCGGCAGCGTAAAGGCTGGCGCAGCCGCCCGGCCCCCAGGAATATGACCCGTCAAAGCGTACAGGGTCGCCAAATTGTGCTCGCCAACGGGAGAGGTCATCGAGCGAATGACCGTCAGCTGCTCGCTGCGCTCCGCCAATTGGGGTAGGCCTTCGGAAAAGACGATGCCCGGCTGCCGCGTTCTGACAATCCCCAGGGGCCCCCGGATTTCGGCTGCCGCCTCAGGCTTGGGATCAAACGTCTCCAAATGGCTCGGGCCGCCATCCAACCAAATCAATACGCAACGCTCGGCAGCCCCGAAATGCTCCGCACCCCAAGCTGCTCGGCTGCGACCATGACTCGCTAACCCAAAACCGGCCAGGGTGCCCAGTACCAGGCTATCACGGCGAGAAAGGTGGAGGGGTCGATTCATGCTGAGCTGCGCCTACTATCCATGGTCTTGCTGATAAAATTACAAAACAGTCGGTTGATGAGCAGTGTCTGAAAGCAACCATTCCTATCGGCTCGCGGTTGCTCCCATTCTACGGTCTCTCCAGTTTGACTCCTTGGTCGCCGCGGGGGAATTTCACAAAAAACCGTGGAACACGCCTATCAATTCGAGACCTGGAACCGTTTGCGCTAGTGAACTGCTCGACTCGGTTTTACAATGCGTGCAACGTTACCGGCAATATCCCCGATACGGCTAGTCGCCAATTTTCATTGGACGGAGATTCACTGTGCTACATGCGGTCATTATGGCGGGCGGTTCTGGAACTCGATTCTGGCCAGCCAGTCGCAATCGATACCCCAAGCAACTGCTGCAATTGGTGGGTGAGAAAACGATGCTGCAGTCGACCAACGAACGGCTGCAGGGACTGATCTCCCCCGAACACACGCTGGTGATGACCAATCAACACCTGGTGGGGGATGTGCGCAAACAATTACCTCTCGTTCCGCCTGAGCAAATAATCGGCGAACCTGCCAAACGCGATACTGCCGCCTGCATCGCCCTGTCGGCCGCCCTGATTGCCAATGCCGACCCAGACGCAATCATGCTGGTGCTACCCGCAGACCATGTCATCAGCACCGATACCCAATTCCAGGATTGCATTCGGAGCGGCATGCAGCTGATCGAACAGACTCCCGAGCGCATTGTTACTTTCGGTATTCGCCCGACCTATGCGGCTGAGTCTTTTGGATATGTTCAGCGGGGTGAAGCCCTGACAGACTCACAGGTGGCCGGCGCCTATCGTGTGGCCTCCTTCCGCGAGAAGCCAGATCAGCAGACGGCAGAGCAATATTTGCGGGCGGGAACCTACGATTGGAATAGCGGTATCTTTATGTGGCGGGCAGCCACCATCCTGGACGCGCTGCGGCGCTTCGAGCCGGAAATGATGAAGCATATCGAAACCATTTCCAAGGCCCTGGGTACACCCGGCTTCGCCCCGACCTTGACCCGAGAGTTCGGCCTGATTCAAGGACGCTCGATCGACTATGCGGTCATGGAGCGATACCACGACGTGGCCGTTATCGAAGCCACTTTTCGCTGGGATGATGTTGGCAGCTGGCAGTCCATCGGCCGCTTGACACCCCCAGACGAACAGGGAAATTGTGTGCGTGGAAAATACTTGCCCATCCAATCGCAACGCATGATTGTCTACGGCGATTCCGACCACCTGCTTGTTACCATTGGAATGAACGATCTGATCGTCGTGCATACGCACAACGCAACCCTGGTCGCTCCCAAAGAACAAGAGGAGCAGGTCCGGGAGGTTGTCAAGCAATTGCAGGCCCGCGACTGGAAGGAATATCTGTAAGACGCCGCCGCAGAATTTCTGCGGCGAATCCAAACTGGCCCTCACGCCCCGCCGTGATGATCGCCAGCAACACAGCCATCTCGCTCGGCAGTGATGATCGCGGCCGGCAAAAACCATCCTGGCGAAAACAACCATTGTGTGGACTATCGAAACTCAGGGGTTAGGGAAATCGTATGCGGGCCGGCATGCCTTGCTGGATTGTTCGCTGCACGTTCCCCGAGGTGTCGTGGTTGGATTGCTTGGTCCCAATGGCGCTGGAAAAACCACCTTGATTCGCATGCTGTTGGGCTTCATCCGTCCCACGGCAGGTACAGGCAAAGTTTGCGGGTTGGATATCGTTCAACAGTCACTACAAGTTCGCCGAGAAATCGCCTACCTGCCAGCCGAAGCCCGACTCTACCGAGCCATGCGCGGACGGGACATCCTGGAATTGTTTGCCGGCTTGCATGCCTACGGTGATTTAAAGAATAGCCGCCTGGTTGCCCAGCGGCTGGATCTGGATACCTCCCAAAGAGCAATGTTCATGTCCACCGGCAATCGCCAGAAATTGGCTATTGCCGTCGTACTCGGTTGCCCAGCCCCTTTGATCGTGCTCGATGAACCGACCGCCAACCTGGATCCCGATGTGCGGGGCGAAGTTCTTCAATTGATCGCCGAGGTCCGTAGCAGCGGACGTAGCGTGCTGCTGTCCTCTCATATCTTTAGCGATATTGACGAAACCTGCGACCATCTGGCCATCCTCAAACATGGTCGCCTAGTGCATGAGCAGAGCTTGCGCGGTGTCGAACAATTACACGTGGTCATCCTCAATCCAAAACATCATGCCCCTCAACTGCCACAGGTGGGTAGTCCCCCATTCGTTGAATTTATCGACACGAACGCAGATGGATTGAGGCTGCATCTGTCTGGTTCCCCTGACTGCTGGTTACCTTGGCTGGCCAATCAAGGGTTTGATGTCCAACGCATCACCCACGCCGGTGTCCAATCCATTTACGATCGGCAACTGGATGCGTCTGCCACATAGAATCCTCTTTCTTGCAGTCAGGTCGCGATGAACCGCATGCTGATCAAAAAATGCTTGGCCGAATCTTGGCTGCTGCACGCGGCATGTGGCAGCATGCTGTTCGTTTTTTGCTGGACCCGCGTATGGATTGTCTGCCAGTTCGACTTGCAAAAGTTTCAACCTTTGTTGGAACAATTTCGCATGTTCGAACGTTTTATTCCGGTGCCGCTTGAACAGCTGTTGACCTACCCGGGCGCGATCGGCATGTGCTTTAGCGAACCGGTTCTCATTCTGTGCATCCTGGTATGGAGCATCGCCCGAGGCTCGGATGTGGTTAGCGGTGAACTCAGCCGGGGCACACTCGAAATGCTGCTGGCCCAGCCTATCGGCCGCACGCGGCTGATGCTAACCCATTCCCTGGTGTGCATCGCCGGTCTAGCAAGCCTGTGTTTGATGGCCTGGCTGGGGATCTATGTTGGCATCCACAGTAACACTATCGTCGAGACGCACACGACGAGCGCCGCCGTGCAGCTCCCCTTTCTTCCCATCGAGATTCCCATCGCCATGGGGCCAACGATCGAGCAAGCCGTGCCTCTGTCGAGTCGAGTTTCACCGTCCCTGTACGCTCCCACGACCTTCAACCTATTCGCTCTTGGTTTTTTTGTGCTCTGCCTCAGCACCCTACTCAGCAGCCTGGACCGTTATCGCTGGCGAACCATAGGCCTGGCCATCGGGATCTATGTGGTGCAACTGCTGATCATGCTGCTTAGCAAGGCCAGCCCCGCCTTTCGTTGGGCTGAGAATTTTACTTTTTTCTCTTGTTACCAGCCCGATGGGATCGTGAACTACGCGCAAAAGCACCCCACCGCCGCCTGGGGGTTGCTGAGCCCCGCGGGCACCCAATCCGCCGCCTGGACGCATGTCCTGGGGCCGCTGGGGCTGTCTCTGCTAATGATCGCTCTGGGCAGTGTTCTGCTCATCGCGTCGGTGGTTATCTTTCAACGACGAGACCTGCCAACACCGATCTAAATCCCGTGTTGGACACCGCCGGAAATTCCTCTCCCAGCAAGAAAACCGCCTGTGCACGCACGGATACAAAAAAACCCCGCCGATTGCCAAAGCAATCAACGGGGTCGGAACAGAGAAGAGGCAACCTCATTCTAGCAAGAATTCGGGTGATGTCCATCTTTTCCTGGCTTGATTCGGCAAACCCGCGAATTCCTCGATTAGACAGAGGAATTCGCGATTCCACGAATCATGGCTGGCAGTCCGTACCGCACTATCGGGGCATACACGACCTAGTCGTCCGAGTGCATGCGCGCCCATACCTGCGACTGCTTCAAGGCTTGTTTCAGCTCTTGATCTTGGGGTTCATCGTTGCCCATCCAAACCTCATAGGACTGTTCCTCTCCCTCCAGCTCGGTGACAGCCGGAATATTCGGATCATTTACCAATCGCAATTCCTGTGCGTATTCGCTTCCGTCAACCGTCAAGACTACGCGATAACTGCCTGACGGCGCGGAGCGGACTTGAGTCCGCTGCTGCGTCGGGGCGGCCGTCCTTGCCTGGCTTGAGGCTGCGCTGCCCGTACCGGTCGCTGGGGAGCCACGCCGCCCTCCCGTCGATCCTGCAGCAGCCGCCCCGGCTGCTCCCTCGGGCCCAGCCTGGGAGCCAGCCTGCGAGCCTGGGGGCGAACCACCACCCGCGGGCCTACCGCCAGGGCCACCTCCCCCCCCGCCGCGATTACCGCCACGGCCGGTGCTGCCAGAGCGATTCTGCGGAGGCTGGATCCGCAGATCCCACACCACGCTTTGTAGGCCAGCCGAATTGGAACCTGGCAATTCGCGAACCGTCTGGCCACTGGCGTCGATTACTTGAATGCTCACCTGCTCTGCCTTCTTCGGCAGTGAGTAATAAATCAACGCGCCCGCCGATGGATTGCTACCTGAGAAACTGCGGTTGGTGCCGCCACGCGAGGGCGCACGCCTCCAACGAATGGTCGTCGGCGAACGATACAAGGCTGCCGTCTGCACATGCTCAGCCCGGAATTGATTCAAGGCTGTCAAGTCGGCAATCCACAAACTGCGGCCATGCGTTGCGGCTACGACCTCTCCGTTATTGGGATGGAAGGCAAAATCAAAAACTGGAACCGTCGGCAAATTGGTGTTCAGCGAATTCCAGTGCCCACCGCGATTGGCCGAGGCAAACACAGCGAATTCGGTGCCTACCAGCAGCAGATCTTGATTGAAGGGACTCTCGCGCAGGCAACGCGTGCTGCCCCAAGGTAAATTGGCACGCAGCGATGTCCAGCTCTTGCCGAAATCCTCAGATACAAATACGTAAGGATTGTCATCGTCCGAACGATGCCCGTCGAGGGCCACGTAAACTCTGCCATCAGCAAAACGCGAGGCTTCCACCGTGGACACCCAACGCGGTGCGGGTAAGTCCAGGTTCTTGCCGATCTCCTCCCAATTCTGCCCTGCATCCTGCGTTACCCACAGCGCTCCGTCATCGGTACCCACATACAGCACATTGGCATCGCGGGGCGATTCCGATAGGGCCGTAGCCGAGCCACGCTTGGTCAACGTAATCTCAGGAGAGATCTTCTCCAAGTTATTACCGCGATCCATGGAGCGAAACACGTAATTTCCCGCTGCATAGAACACACGCGAATTGACACTCGAGAGGATAAACGGCGTATTCCAATTAAAGCGATAGGGAGCTTCGCCTTCGGCCTGCCGCGGCCGGATCGACGCCCGCTCGCCGCTGACCATATGGCGACGACTCATCGCTCCACCCTGACTGGTCGAATACACCAGGTCCGGATCATTGGGATCGACGCGGCACATGAAACCATCGCCGCCACCGACCGATAGCCAATCCTCGTTGACCGGCCCGCTACCGTCCAGGGACATGGCGGGGCCTCCCCAGGTACCATTGTCCTGCAGACCGCCATACACGTAGTAGGGATACTTGGCAGCAACAGCCACATGGTAAAACTGGCCCAGGGCCAACGTGTTGAGGTGGTCCCAGCGAGCGCCGCGATCGTAGGTGTGATACACACCACCATCCACGCCGATGATCATGTGCTGGCCATCTCGCCGGATCAATCCACAGGGCATGTCCGTCGGCATGCACGCCGCGACCAAAGTCGGAATCGAAGGAAACACCTCCGTTCAACGACTTGTGCTGCGATACGCCCAACAAATAAACGTTCTGCTCGTCATTGGGATCGACGCGAATCACACTGAAGTACATCGGCCGAGAGTGCAGACTGTTCACCCGCACCCAGGACTCGCCACAGTCAGTCGATTTGTAAATGCCTCCGTACTCAAACCCTTTGCTTCCCTGCTGGTCTTGAATGTTCTGAGTTTGCCCACCCAAGTTGGAAGTGTAGGGCCGAATCGGTGCCGGACGCTTCTCGAGCGTTACCACAATGTCTTTGACTTCGGTAGCTCGGGCTACCTTGAGCGTCAATTGATCACCAGCTTTCTTATCCTGGACGCTCGCAACCAATGCCCGATAGTTCTCCACGGCCTTGCCATCGATGCTTTGAATGACATCGCCCACAGCCAGCCCCGCCTTCTCCGATGGGCCATCTTTGGTAATTTGCGTCAATCTTGCTCCGCCAGCTGGTGCATCCTGACCCTGAATACCAAAGTAGACGTCGGACTGAACTTCGGGCTCGGGCATCCCCGGCGGAATCACACGATCCTCGAGTGTCAACACGAGCTCCTTCGTCTCTCCCTCCCGATCCAGTTTGACCTTGAGCTTGTCTCCCGCCTTCTTGCTGGAAACCGTATCGATCATCGCATCCCATGACTCTGCTGGCTTGCCATCCAACTCGGTCACGATATCCCCCTCCAGCAAACCAGACTTGGCAGCCGGGCCATCCGTCGACACTCGCAGCAATCTTACGCCTTCCTCCGTATCCTCTCCTAAGCCACCAAACCAAACTCCAGGCTGAAAACCTCGACTGCGATTGGACCGCCCGGTCAGCGTAAATTCCAGTGTTTTCTTTTCCTCTCCGCGCGTGACACCCATCGTCAGTTTATCACCAGCTTTCTTGCTCCTCAGCTCGTCGAGAATTTGGTCAAAGCTGGTAACGGGAACCGCACCGACGAACTCCACCACATCTCCCACCATCAATTCGCCCTTCTCGGCAGGGCTCTTGGGATAGACCTGAGTAATGAGCACCTTGCCAGCCTGGTCGACCGCAACGCCGCCCCACAGGACGCTCAACGGTTCTGGTCCCTTGCCGATATTCTCGCAATCAACAACCGCATACAAAATGTTTGGATCTTTGCGATACCAATCGAATCCAATGCGTCCCAAATGGCTCGTCGGCAGCCCTGTCGTCAGTCGTTTCCAATCTCCGCCGCCATTGGTGGATTTGTAGAGGCCGCAAGTGGGACCCCATTTTCGGATGGGATCATAGCCATCGTAGCCTTCGGGAATGGGCACATCGTTGCCTGGCCAACTGTCAAAGCCGTCGCGCAGAGCGCTCCCAAGCGGCGATGATCAGCGTATTGGGATCGTTGGGGTGAAGCTGCAGGTCGATGATCCCGGTGCGATCATCCACATAAAAAATCCGCTCCCATGTCTCGCCTCCATCTACCGTTTTGTACAGCCCACGCTGCTCATTGTTGCCGTACAAGCGGCCCAAGGCGCCCACGTAAACTGTGTTCGGATCAGTTGGATGAATGACAATCTTGCCAATCTGAAAGGACTCCTTCAGTCCCATGTTCTTCCAGGTCTTTCCCCCGTCCAACGACTTGTAAACGCCGTCGCCGTAACTGACCGAATTCCGCGGATTATTCTCGCCCGTGCCTACCCATACGATATTAGGATCGCTTTTGGCTACCGCCACAGCTCCCAAGGCAACCGTGGCTTGATTGTCAAACTGATGCTCAAAGCTGATTCCGTTGTTCGTGGTCTTAATCAAACCACCGGATGCCGTCGCGGCCCACCAGGTGCTCGGACGGGATTCATCAATAGCCAAATCCGTGATTCGTCCTCCCATATTCGCTGGCCCGATGCTCCGCCAGCGAATTCCCTTGAGCCATTCCTTTGAAAGCTGGCCATCCCAGGCCGGCTGTTTTTCAGTCGCGAGCTTGGGCTGCTCGGCCTCGGCACCTGCTGTCTCCGCGGGCTGCTTCATCGACTGCAACAGCTTGCCCAGCTCGGCCAACTGCTTCTCAATTCTGCTCAGTCGCTCGTCGTCCGTGCCCTCCTGCGGGCTTGATTCTCGGCTTTTGGGTGGACTCTTGGCTGCAGCCTTAGACTCCGACTGCGGCTTTTTGTCTACCTCAGGTTTCTTGTCCGCGTCGGGCTTCGGGCTGCCCTTCGCTGCCGGTGCAGCCTCTACCGCAGGCTTGCTGTCCGTCTCGGAGGCGGGCTTTTCTTGTTTTGGGGTCGCTTCGCTCTTGTCCTGAGCCGCCTTGGGCTTGGGCGCAGGAGGCTCCTCGGCTGCAGGCTTGGTATCTGCCACCGCAGGTTCCGCTGGTGGAGTCTCTTGAGCAATCGCCACACCTATCCAACTGATCGCAGCCAAAAACATCCCGCTGCGCAGTGCCCAGCGGATTGGAAAAACAGCTTGTAACATGCAAAACGTCCCTTATCGGAGATATCATGACTCACAGTAGATTCAACGGACTTCGCCTTAGGTTGCATTGTCGTCACAATGCAACCCCCGATCAAGCGCGGCAAGTTCGCCGACCACCAAAATATAGTTGTTGAATTTTGCACCCCAAGGCTTGCAAACTCCCAGCCGAATATGACGCTACGCTTGCGGACCCTATCGCGCAACGTCGCCCCGTTTTTCGTGATGCTCGCCAGAATGTAGCCATCACCCTCCCTCGTGATGCTCGCCAGAATGTACTCATCACGCTCCGCGTGATGCTCGCCAGAAAAAGTACCCACCACCCTCTCCCATGATGCTCGCCAGAATGTACTCATCACGCTCCGCGTGATTGCTCGCTGGAAAAAGTACCCACCACCCCTGTAGGTCACCGCAAAGTACCACCACCCTCTGCCTTGATGCTCGCCAGAATGTACTCATCACGCTCCGCGTGATTCTCGCTGGAAAAAGTACCCACCACCCTCTCCCATGATGCTCGCCAGAATGTACTCATCACGCTCCGCGTGATGCTCGCCGAAAAAGTACCCATCACCCTCCCGCCTGATGCTCGCCAGACAAAGTACCCACCACCCTCCCGCCTGATGCTCGCCAGAATGTACTCATCACGCTCCGCGTGATTCTCGCTGGAAAAATGTACCCACCACCCTCCGCTCGTGATGCTCGCCAGAATGTACTCATCACGCTCCGCGTGATTCTCGCTGGAAAAATGTACCCACCATCCTCCCTCGTGATGCTCGCCAGCAATGTACCCATCACCCTCCGAACGATGCTTACCATACCGTTTCAAACGCTTCCAAGCGTTGGCTCAGGAGCCCCTGCAGGATCTATCATGTTCAATGCGCTTGCTATTCTGCGACGCCTGGCGTTGGCGCAGGAGTTTGCCTTCTGCAGATCGGCTGCATCTTCAGCGGCCTGGCGACGATGCGTACCGTCGCTGCCGAGGGTCCGATCTTCCCCGGCAAGCATTGGAATCAATCAGCGCCCAGCGAGTTACATTTGAACGGTCCACTGCTTGAGCGATTCGCAAGCAACGTTGGCGGGGATGGTTGCATCGTATATCGTGGAGTCATGGTTCAGTCTTGGGGGAAAGTTCAGCGCCATAAAGACTGGGCGTCGGCCGCCAAACCAGTCTTAAGCACTCTGCTCTTGCTGGCCGTCCAGGAACATCGCATACCCTCGGTTTATTTGAGTGAAAACAAATCACTCCACTGCAATCTGCCGGGCAATACCAGCTGATGTGACCGGTTGAATCACACCACGCTCAGTAATCAACGCTGTGATCAATTCCGCGGGAGTGACATCAAATGCCGGATTGTAGACCTCAACACCCTCGGGGGCGATGGATTGCCCATAGGGTGCAATCACCTCAGCAGCAGACCGCTGTTCAATCGGAATGTCGCTGCCCTGCACCAGGCTCAGATCAAATGTGCTGCTCGGCGCGGCCACGTAAAAGGGGATGCCGTGATACTTGGCTACGACCGCCAATGCATAAGTGCCAATCTTGTTGGCCGCGTCGCCGCGAGATGTAATCCGATCCGCTCCCACGATAACGGCATCGACCTGGCGAGTCTGCATCACGTGCGCAGCCATCGAATCGCAAATCACCGTTACCGGAATCCCGCGTTGCTGGAGTTCCCAAGCGGTTAGTCGGGAACCCTGCCACAGCGGCCGCGTTTCGTCCGCGAATACCTGCAACTGCTTCCCTTGATCCTGACAGGTAAACATGACGCTCAGGGCAGTACCGTATTCGGCCGTCGCCAGTCCGCCTGCATTGCAGTGCGTTATCAGCGTCGCCTTATCGGGAATCAGTTGTGCTCCATAAGTCCCGATCGCGTGGCACATTTGCCGATCCTCTTCATGGATTGCACGCGCTTCGGCTAACAGCTCCCCGGCCAAATGATCCGCGCTGCTGCATTGAAGTGCGATCTTTCGCATGCGCTCCAGAGCCCAAAATAGATTCACCGCCGTCGGTCGGCTGGTAGCCAGGTACTCAGCCGCTTCCAAAGCTCGCGCACGAAAATCGCCTGTCTCTCTCGCTTGGGCATCTTCGCCCGCAGCTGCCAGAACCACGCCATAGGCCGCCGCAATACCGATAGCCGGCGCGCTGCGCACACGCAGCATCTTGATGGCCTCCCACACGCTCTCCACCTCCCGGCATTCGATGACTCGCAATTCTTGCGGCAGCAACGTTTGGTCGATCAAACGCAAACTACCTGATTCATCTCCGGTCCATTGGACAGCGGCTACTGCCTGGACGGCCCCCTTGGTTGACACGCGTCATCACCCCCTAAATGGACGAAAGCACTGGTGGGGACACTGCCCGACCGAAAAACGCTCTTTGCCCGCACATGGTGACACAATTGCACCAAGTTTTAAAGTTGAGCGCAGCAAAAACAGCCGACTCTTCTCCTTACTCCGCTCCCCGTTGCCCAGCCAAAAACTCTCCTTTACTCTCCCCTCCCGCGAAGCGGGCTCTCGAGGGGAGAGTCGGCCGCCCCGCACACAATCAAAGATCTAGTAACTCTCCCCTTCGAGGGGAGAGTCGGCCGTAATGCGGCCGGTGAGGGGTTCTTCCCATTGACGCGGCCCCCGCTCGATGCCTTACGCGAAAGCCGCCCCACCCGGGTTTGCACTGCCCCCAAGCCTTCCCCGCACGAAGCTGCCCCCAGGCCTTCCCCGCACAAATCAAAGATCTGTATCTCTCCCCTTCGAGGGGAGAGTCGGCCGTAATGCGGCCGGTGAGGGGTTCTTCCCGTTGCGCGGCCCCCGCTCGATGCTTTACGCGAAAGCTGCCCCACCCGGGTGCACTGCCCCCAAGCCTTCCCCGCCCCCCGAGTGCACTGCCCCCAGGCCTTCCCCGCACAAATCAAAGATCTGTATCTCTCCCCTTCGAGGGGAGAGTCGGCCGTAATGCGGCCGGTGAGGGGTTCTTCCCGTTGCGCGGCCCCCGCTCGATGCTTTACACGAAAGCTGCCCCACCCGGGTGCACTGCCCCCAAGCCTTCCCCGCCCCAGGCCTTCCCCGCACAGATGCCCGCCAAAAACTCTCCTTTACTCTCCCCTCCCGCGAAGCGGTTCTCGAGGGGAGAGTCGGCCGTAATGCGGCCGGTGAGGGGTTCTTCCCGTTGCACGGCCCCCGCTCGATGCTTTACGCGAAAGCTGCCCCACTCAAGGCTCACCCCGCCAGTGGGATTCGACAACTGGCCTTGCAAGCGGCACAATAGCCCCACGGGCATTTCACCGCCACCCATCGCTACTCTGCGATTGCCGTCTACCGAGCCAACTACCCCCTCGCCGAAGTCCCTGTCACCCGAAAGAATCGCCGCAGAAGTGCCCCAGCCATCGCAGGATAATTCTCCGCACCATAGCCAACCCCATTTGAGCTTGTTTGGAGCAACGAGTGTTGGAGTAGGAGCGATTGTGGGAGGTGGGATCCTGGCATTGGCTGGCGTCGCCTTCTCCGTTACCGGCCCATCGGCCATTCTGGCTTTCTGCGCCAACGGCGTGATCGCCGTCTTAACGGCGCTCGAGTTTTGCAGAGATGGCCTCGAAATTCTCGCAATCGGGCGGCACTTACAACTACGCCAAGAAGGTCTTATCGGTCGACGCGGCCTTTATGGTGGGCTGGGTGGTGTGGTTCGCCTCCATCGTGGCCGCAGTACTGTATGCCTTGGGCTTCGCTCACTTTGCTTTGGTCATGCTGCAAGACTTGTTCCAGTTGGTTGGATGGCAACTGCCGGACTTGTTGTTGCACTCCTTTGCCAAAGCCGTCGTGGCGGTGCTGACGACGGCTTTCATTACCATTAGCCTGGTGCGCAGTGCCGCTGGCGGCGGTCAGTGGATCAACGTCTCCAAGGTCGCTGTATTCGGCATCTTAATCCTAGGCGGCATGTGGGCCTTGACCCGCGCTGACGCCGGCGACGTCCACGACAAATTGCAGCCCTTTTTTTCGGCTGGCGCCCTGGGGTTGTTTCAGGCCATGGGCTACACCTTTATCGCCCTGCAAGGCTTTGACTTAATCGCTGCGGTAGGCGGTGAAGTCCGCGACCCGGCGCGCAATCTTCCTCTATCGATGCTGTTGTCCTTGGGGATTGCCTTGCTGATTTATATCCCTCTGCTGTTTGTGCTGATGACCGTCGGGCTACCGGCGGGGGCCAGCATTTCTGAAGCGGCGAGCTCCGATCCGGAAGGCATCGTGGCCATCGCCGCCAAGCACTACTTAGGCGTTTTCGGCTACGCCCTGGTTATCGTGGCAGCCGTCTTGTCGATGTTCTCGGCCCTGCAAGCCAACTTGTTTGCCGCGTCGCGCATCGCTCGCGCCATGGCCGTCGACCGCAACCTACCCGCATGGCTTGGCGACTTGCACTCCCAACGTGGAACGCCCGTTGCCGCCATCGGCTTGACCTCCGCCGTGACTATCCTGCTACTGCTGGTCACGCCCGATGTGGCCGCCGCCGGAGCAGCTTCCAGCCTCATTTTCTTGGTGACTTTTGCACTGGCGCATTGGGTCAGTATCCTCGTCCGCCAACGCAGCATGGATCGCCCTCCTCCCTTTCGAACCCCTTTCTTCCCCATCGTGCCGGTCCTCGGAGGATTGGCCTGCCTGGCCCTGGCACTATTCCAGGGCATTGCCGTGCCTGCTGCCGGGTTGATCGCTACGGCCTGGCTGGCCATCGGCAGTTTTTTGTTTCTCACGCTTTTTGCCAGACGCGCGCGGGCCATGGACGCCACCAGCACGGTGCTCAATCCCGAATTGATCTCACTCCGCGGGCTCAGCCCACTGGTTTTGGTACCCATCGCCAATCCAAGCAGTGCGTTGTCTTTGGTCAGTCTTGCATCCAGCCTGATGCCATCCAGCATTGGACGCGTGCTCATGCTTTCGGTGATTGAGTCCAAGGGCCTGCAGGCCGACACCAGCCAAGCCGACGCCGCGCAGCAAGCTAGGCTGGATGCCAGTCAAATGCTGATCGAGCATTTGCGAGCCGCCGAGCTGTCTGGGATTCCGGCCAGCTCTATGACCACGGTTGCCCCATCGGCTATGGAAGAGATAGTGCGTGTTGCCAGGTTGCATCGCTGTCAATCGTTAATGCTCGGCTTTGGTTCCATTGCAGAAAGTGCCCGTGGTTCCAAACTCGAATGGCTACTTGGCGCCCTGGATGCCGAAATTGTTGTGCTCCGCGCCCCGACCGGTTGGCAGCCAACGCAGGTTCGCCGCGTGCTCGTCCCGGTCGCCGGCCAGGGGGGGCACGACGCCTTGCTCGCCAGATTGCTCAGTAGTTTGACGCGAGGGAATGCCAGGGAGATCACCTTTTTTCGCGTCTTGCCCGAATCAGCCACGGAAAAAGAGCGGCGCAGCGCCCAGCGAGATTTGCGGCATCGCGCCGACGACGAGGCTGGTCGCAGTGCTCGGGTTGAGCTGGTCACTTCCGCCGATCCTATTTCCGCGGTTGCCGCCCGAGCCGAACAGTCGGATTTGATTATCGTTGGCATCCAGCGTCTGGGCCGGCAGCACAAGCTGTTTGGCAGTTTTACTCGCCAGCTTGCCGCCCGCACCCAGTGTCCCCTCATTGCCATCAGCCGCAGGGGCTAGTGCTTCAGCACAATTTAACTTTGGGATTAGCCGCACGGCGTTAGCACGGCGTTAGCCGCGGTTCCCTCTGCAGAAGCCGGGGCTAACGCCCATAGGCTGATTTGACTAACCCTAATTCTTAAGTTGGACGAAGCACTAGGCAGCAGCCCCATTGGAACCCTCTTGGTGCCTTTCCCTCTACCAAGCCTTTAAGCCGCTTGCCGCACCCTATCCCTGGTTCTTTGCCAAATGATTTTAATGGTCCAGCTGATCGCTCCGGATCATTGGTGGACGACCTGTTAACCTCTGGTAATTTGGCGTTTGGCTCTGCTAGCAGCAGTTCCTGCAGATTTTCGTTCGCGGCAGCCCCACCTCGGCCGCAGTGGCTAGATCGCAGGCGATCCCTGGCTGCATGCCCCCTTCTTGCCGTGTTGTCTCCACCCCTGCAAGAGGAAACCCAACGCGCATAGCGAATTAGGGATGGGGTGCACCTTCTTGGTTTCAGTTGGCATTGGGTTGAAGAACTGCGCAGCGAAACCTCTTGGGGACGATGAGGACAAGGGAGTCGTTACAGTCGTCACAGGTCCGATTCTGGGGCTGATTCTGGACTTGCAGACGCACGGCCACCGATGTAACCTGTTGCACTTCATTGGAGCTGGCGGATAATTATTTGAAGAACGGCGCTAGTCGTTTGAACTCATTCCCTCTGCGGGCTCCCTTTTCTCTATTTCCACAATCCTCTGTAGCTCAGTTGGTAGAGCAGGCGGCTGTTAACCGCCGGGTCGTAGGTTCGAGTCCTACCGGAGGAGCTCATTTTCTGTCGCGGAATAACGCGACCCACGGGTTAACAGAGATAGCCGAGAGCAAATGTTCTCGGCTGTCCGCGTTTTTATACCCTGTTTTCCTTGGGTTTTCGCATTTCGCGCTCTCAAAAAGTTCTCACTTTCAAAAATGCGATTTCCTTCCGAGTCCTATCCGGGGTCCGGAAAGGACTCGAACTCTCGCGCTCTCGCATCGGTGCCAGCTTGGCTGGTTAACAGCCGGGTGCGAAAATGGAGTGAGAGAGTTTGGTGGTGACATAAAGAGGCGCCTATGTCTGAATCGATCGAAACTCGCCTGGCTAGAGTCGAGCGCGAACTCGCCATTCTCAAGACCAAAGTCCCGGTCGATAACGCTAATTGGATTGCTGAGATCACAGGCATATTCAAAGATGACCCCGATTTTGACGAAATCGTCCGCTTGGGCAAAGAGATGCGCGACGCGGAACAACCTGACGAGGATTAGTTGAATGTTCGTATTGGACTCCGATCACCTCAGCTTTTTGCAGCGTCAACGAGGTACGGAATTCGAGCGACTTTCCCAGCGTTGCGCGGAGCATGAGCCAACTGATTTCTATCTCACGATTATCTCATTCCACGAGCAGTTCAACGGCTGGACCAAGTTCATCGCTCGAGCCAAGAATTCCATTGGATTGGTACGTGGTTATACAGAGTTAGAGGGCGTGATCAACAGTTTTGCCCGAGTGCAAGTCTTGCCGTTCAGTTCTGCCGCTGCCGATGTCTTAGACGAGTTGAAGAAGCACCGAGTCCGTGTGGGCGCCATGGATCTGCGTATCGCATCCATCGTGATTGCTAATCAAATGACGCTACTCACACGCAACTCTGTCGATTTCGAACGAGTCCCAAATTTGTGCTTTCAGGATTGGACCGTCGCCGAAAGTAAATGATTCAAACGAATCTCAGAGACTTCTGGTCGCGGTTTCTGTGATGAACAATTTGGGACTCAGTGTTTTGCTATGCCGCGCGACTGTAGTGCTTCAGCAAACCTCCCAAACGTTCCTGGCAACGAATGTCGCTGAGTAGCAGGGATGGTTCGGACTTCTTTTGCGGAGGCGACCGCTTGCAGTTCGATGCCGTCGGCGTTGTATTATCTAAAGCTTGATGTGGCCGCTCGCTGTGATAATGTGCTACGAATTCGGTCACCAAGTAATTCAGATGCCGTTCTCCGAAGATGAAGAAATAGTCGAGGCATTCCTGCTTGATGGTCTGAATGAAGCGTTCGACGAACGTGCAAGTGTTCGGTGAACGGAAGGCGGCTCGTTTGACTTTGATTTCTGCGCGGACAAATTCGTCATCGAACGACTTGCAAAACTTAGTATCTCGGTCGTGCATTATTGTCTGGCATTCTAAGTTCTTCGAGCGGAGATGCTCAATGAAGCTATTGGCCTGTTGAATGACCCATTGCTCATTGGGTTTGTCGGTCGCTGGCGACACGTAGACTCTTCGAGTTCCCACATGCACAAAAACCAGTACAAATAAGTCCCGAACACCGAGTTTCGTCAACACTTTCTTCGAGAAGAAATCGCACTGCCACAGGGAACTAGCGTGCCGCTTTAAGAATTCGTCCCAGGTTCCCGGTCCGCGTTCAGGGCCAGGAGAGTCACGATTGTTGACCACGCTCCGCGATGTCGATTCCGTTGGCTTTTATGAACTTGTCGACGCACTTGTTTGCACCAGACTGCTGGCGGCCATCGACAGGCCATGTGACGAAGCGATCATTCGTAACTCTGTCCACAAAATGCTGCTGGACCTGCAGCGTGTTCATTTTGATCTGGGCGGTCGCTCGGGTGGCTTTTCAACAGGCCGAGACCTCAAACACAGTGACGAGTTCGCTACCGTCGCAGCCGTACAACTCATGCAGTCGTACGGTGTTCCAGGTGAGTTGGACGTCATGTCATTGCGCAGTTACCTACGACCATCGATGAACGATCATTTCATGAAGGAACAAGCGTTCATTCGTGCGGCGACGAAGCAAAGACTGGAAAGCCTGCCCGACATTCCGCGACTGACATGGTGGGATTACGCCCATTATGAAGCAGGGCTGTGGATGTCACTGATGATCGTGCTGCTATGTCTTTATGCGACGTTTGCGTCTCCGAACCGAAGCGATGCTGGAACTTCGGACTCACCTGCGCCTCATTGAAGCCTTCGGCCAAGGCTTCTTTGACTGATGTAAAGACTCTCGACAGATTCTTGTGTGATTGCGTGCGTCGTCGGACACTCCCTAGTGAACGAGCGAGTCCCGCAACCGCGGGAACTCAAAAATGCTCGATGCTCTTTCCTCAAGTCTTTGGAGACGAAAATGCTACTTCGATCTACACTTTCCGTTTTTGCGCTTACCGCAAGCATGTGCTTGCAAGCATTCGGCCAAGAAACGCTTCGGTGGCGTTTTCAACCTGGTGAGAACCGAACCTATACGATGCAACAGGAATCCAAATCGACTACGACGGCTGCCGGCGCAAAGAGTACCACGAGTACGGCAACGTCCACGGTTGTCTCGTGGGACGTGCAGAAGGTTGCCGACGATGGCTCAGCTCAAGTCCAGCAGAGCATTGAGCATCTTACGATGAAGATGGACATGCCGGGAATTGGAGATGTGAGCTACGACTCGGCCGCTCCTGACGCAGAGGACAATCCCTTGCTGGCTGCTTCGATTGTCACGATGAAGCCATTGCTCGATACGCCATGGATCTTCACGATGAATGGACTGGGTAAGATCACCGAGATCAGCGGCACCGAGAAACTGGATGCTGCTGCTTTGGAATTGACGCAACGTGCCAAGGTCGCAGCCCTTCCCAGTTTCAAGCACACAGCCGAGCAGATATCAGCTGTTCTACCAGAATCACCAGTCAAGCCAGGACGAGACATGGGAGGTCAACCACGTCACAACTCACCAATCGGAAAAATGACCATTCACTCGATCTACACCTACATCGGTACCGTGGTCACGCGAGTGGACGCAGTCTAAAGAAAATTAGCATTTTTGGCGAACTTTCACTTGAGCCGATTACGGTTGCTCCAGCGAAAATGGAGATGAAGTCAGGCACCCTGCATGGAGCAATCTTTTTCGACAATGACAAAGGGTATCTGGTTG
>CAVPPY010000024.1:0-291619 GCA_963707245.1 Pirellulaceae bacterium | reverse complement strand
GTCAGGGAGCCCGCGGATGCTGCGTGTAATAATCCCACCCGCATGCAGCGTCCATCCCAAGCCGACACGTGTGGCTTCATCCTCCACCTTGTGGCCCGACCCGTGGTAGCTCGAAACGCCGGGACATCCAGGTCCCGTTCGTGAATGTCGTAGAGTGGGATGGTGATCTGCGGCGTCCCCGTGTAGAGATTGACCGGCACGTCCGCGTACTTGGCTAATGCCGACGCCTCCGGTGAAGGGGGGATGACGTTGACAGCAAAAGGGGCAGTGGATGACATGCTGAGCTCCTTCAGAGAAACTTTGACGGCCGATTATACGATACATATTGCACAGTCTACGAGAGCGAGTTTGGTCCGACACACGAAGCGTCAAACTGCGACAAAGGTCGAACCGTCCGGCAGCATCATGCACGTGACGACCAATGCCACGCCCGCCTGACTCAGGTGCCACCTGCCAGCAGTAGTAAATCAAGCGACGTCGATTTCCTTCACGATTTCCTCTACCTCAGTACGCGAAAGCAACTTCCTCTCGCAGAGGTGCTTCGCGAGAACGGCTCTAACTGTATCGGCGGAGAAAGTCATCGGCGACTTTCTTGACGTGTTCGCCGAACACATCCAGGTTGTCCGACAGGTCAACCCCATTCGCGTCGCGAAGCATGACTTCCCATTGATTGAGTTCCCGCTGATCGTCAGCTAACTGATTATCAAAGTCGCCCAGTATCAGCATTTTCGCCGCTGCTCCAGCGGCTGCTACGAATTGTGCTTTTCGAGCCCGGTAACGCTCTTCTCTGAAGTTGTTCAATGCTCTATTCCATGCTGAGCAGATTTGTAGTTCATGCTGCAACCCAATGCGAACGTAACAGAAATCCACACGCTCTTGCACCGCTGCCACGGCATGGCCAGCTTCGTGAATAGCTACTCTTTCTGCATTTAGCTGTAGGTAGATTCTATTCAACTCGATCTTGCGTTGTCCATTTAGTGGCGGTAGATCCTCGTACGATAGTTGTTCTGCTACTACCTCGCTGACGACCAGTCGCCCATTCTCGATATTGGCCAAGTGGAGGTTTTCGTGGTATACGCCGCCGCCCCTGATTTCAAACCCAAGGAGTTTGCATGCTTCTAGGAAAAGAGGGGCTTCACCCTTTCTCGGTAATTTCAACAGGGCATGAGCGGAGTTATCTTGATTCATAGTCAATCCGTCGCATAATCGGGTCCGAGATCGCTCTGAAATTCCTCGATATCAGCGACCTGCTGTCGTTCGATTCGTCAACGTAAGACGCGTACCGTGACAATGAGTCGACGTCCCGAGTTCAGCGCAGTGTGTTTGTCGCCAACAACGATCAACGCTGCTCTCGCTTGCGTAATCGCAACGTTAAAGATTTCGATTACCACAGCCGCGATCCGCCAAGCGGTAGTCGCTCCGCTCCGCAAAACGGACGGACCGAAACCCGAGCCGCCATTGCTTTGCAGCCCTGTTCGGCGGCCACACATTTTAACCTGGGGTGTTGCCTTGGGGCCAGTCGGCGATTGAAGACCAGGAAGGGGCCGCGTTGGTGCCCCAGGACGAACCGTCCTGGGGCATTCAGATTCGTGGGATCACTGGGGCGTCTTCGCCGAAAATCCGAACTATTAAACCGCCAACGCGCATCAGCATCTCACCTACCGATGTGGTCGACAGCGATACGCGCAGTCTGACTCAGCTCGGCATCGCTGCCGTTATAATCTCTCTCCCCAGCTTCGTTCATGCAAACTTCGGTATCCCCCTGCACCCCCAGGTATTTTTAAAGGCAACGGATAAAGACCTTTAACCGCGCTACGCCATCCGTCTACGGCAGCTCCGGTCGCGGCTCCGCCTGCGCTCCCTCCGTGCCTACGACCCCTGGCTCCGCTGCCTCTCGCCTGCGCCGCCTCCGGGTGACTCCAGACGGACTCAGGGCCAAGCGAAAGCCGTCGTATTCCGAGCGGCGCGATCGGGACCGTCGCGCCGCGGTACGCCGACCGGCAATACGCCGCAACGCTGCCCCAACTGCCGCCACGGCGCACGCGGATCGAGCCCCCTTTAGGACCAAGCGGATCCGTCAATACGTCCGAACCAAAATCCCCATACCAGTCGTGGCTCCACTCATACAGATTGCCGTGCAGGTCAAACAAGCCGCGAACACTTGGTCGCAGTTCACGCGGCGGATGGACTTCCTTGCCACTGTTCTCCGGAAACCAGCCAAAGCCCCCCAGCAGGCTCACATCGCTGCCATAACCGTAAGTTGTTCGCGCACCAGCACGACTGGCCGCTTCCCACTCCGATTCCGTCGGTAAACGAAAGCCACGACGACCCAACTCCAGCGGCCAGTCGCGCGGAGCCCAGTTCGCGTCGGGAGTCGGTTCGCGGGGGTATTGCTCCTTGTCCAGTGATTCCGGATCGTCGTACGACTGCTCCGCTTCGGACAGGCCCGACTGCTGCGTTAACCAGCGGCAAAAACCCACCGAGTCGTACCAGTGAGGGCAAAGCCCGCATCCGACGGTTGGGCTTTGAACTGCTGCATGAGTCCCGTGTAATCAGGCGAGAAGGCGATCAGTTCCTCAAACGTGACTTCGCGATCCAGCAACGCAGACGCCCGCGTAAACTTAACCACGCGATGCCGTTCTCGATTCCCATGTGGGGACCGAGCCGGTTCGTCTTCGACCGAGCCGATCATGGACTCTCCTGCCGGAAACACAACGAAGGTGTAGTAAAACGTCTTAGGTGGTAACGGTACGGCGCCAGGTTCGGGGGGACGCTCCTCAGCTCCATCCTTCTCCTCGCTGCCCTCTTCCGCCGCTGCCGCGGTAGCCGGGGGCGGCACACTATTGGCTGCCGGTTCCTGTGGAGGTCTCGCTACGACCTCGTCGTCAGCTTTGGCGGCGATGTGGGAGTCACCGTGATCGCCAGCGTGAACCACTCTCGATCGGCCGAATAGGGCACCGGTGTCTGGTCCACCTTTCGAACATTCTCTCCTGGCCCCACTGCCGCAGCAACCAACCCGGTCGCGCCGTGGACGGCCGAACTGGGATCGTGCTCGTACCAATCGGCAAGTTGCTTGAGCTAGCGGATCGCGTCCCGCCTCTGGGATGTCACATAGCGGATACTCGCCGAGTGCAGGAGCAGCGCGTAGCGGGTGAGGCTGAGGCTTGAGGGGTGAGGCTTGAGGAAGCAGCCAATCGCAGACATTCCAGCAGTTCCTCCGCGCGGACGCCGCGGTCGCGGCAGCGGTGAATGAATTGCGTCAGCGCCTCGGGATCGTCGGTCATATCAAACATCGGCCACACCGATTCCCGTTCGCCCAGCCGCAACAGCGTGATCCGCCGCATTCGCGCGGCGCTGGCCAAAGGGCACACGGTCAACCGACGACTAAGTCATCGGCCGGCAATTCGGCCGCTGTTTTCGCCAGCAGCCCTTCGCCGCCTCGTCGGGACTCGATGCGACGAGCGGAAACAGAATCGGATACTGCTTCGGATTGGCGACGGTCAGCAATCGGCGATCCGCTCTTGATCGTCTCGCGCGAATTCCGCCAAGGCGTTCGCGGCCCCCAGGAGCTGCGTATCGCTGGGATGCCATATCCGAGAAGAGTCGTTTCAAGCTCACTCAGCAGCAGTGGATGGATGGGCCGCAGGTATCGCGAAGCAAACTGGCTGGTCCTCTGGGGTTGTAACCAAAAGTTGCTCGGCCAAGAATTGATAGATCGGCTTCCGTCCATTCTCTCCGACCCCGGTACATAATCCGCCAGCACCATCCCGCGCGAAAACGTCGGTCCACGGGGCCGCTTTCTCGACAGGAATTCCCGCCACAAATCTTCAACGATTTTTTCCTTCTAGGGACGCAACGCTCACGGATCACACCCACATAGACTCCTTGTCAGCAGCGACTCAAAGAGCGGGACACCTGATTCTCGTCCGTGACGACCATCGCCAATCGGGCGTGGAGCTGCTACCTGGCCTCATCGAGCGTCTTGCGTCGGCGGAAACCAGTCGTGCAAGATACACTGCCGCTGACCTCCGGTTGGGCACCGAGTTCATCAACAATGTCTCCAGAACCTTGTCCGCTTTGGCCTTCACCAGGCTGTCCACCACTCGGTCGCCGCTTCCTGCTGCGCGTAACCATTTCGCGACCGCCCCAGGCCATCATGGCGATCAAGACCGCCAGAGCCGCGGTTCGCATCGCATAGTACCGTGGGCGGCAGCAGACATCATTCGCCGCTGTGCGTTCGTCCAATCTCGTTTTCGGGTCAGTGCCAGGATGTTCAAACACTCCCACGACGCCGGCAGCTGCTGGTCTTCCGGCTTCGCGTTCCATAGGAGCCGCTCGCTCGGCGAGCCGCAGTTCGGCCCGGCCTTGGCGAGTTTCTCTCTGCTTTTTTGTTCAGCCACGTCCGCAGCGACGGCACCAGGTAATCGTGCGTGAGCTGATAGTATTTCTCTGGCCGGGTCGGTTTGTAGCTCGGAATCGTCGTCGGCTTCCTGCCCTGCCGGACCGGATCGGTCGGCGTGATGAGGCGGATTTCGCGGTCGAGGATGTCGATCAGTCTGGCGAAAGTCACCCGGTTGACCGTTCGGCGTAGCCGGATGCCTCCAGCAATTCATCGTACGACCGCATGCTGCCCTTGATGTCGGTGCCCGATTCGGGCAACAGGGCCTTGAGAATGGCGCGGGCGGCCTTCTGATGGTAACGGTGATTCGGGCGGGGCAGTCGTGACACTGAAAGTCTCCTCCAGGAAGGTGACCCCCACGCCAGCCGTGCCGCCTACTTCCAGAGTGTGGCCGGTGTCCACGATTTGCCCTTCATCATCTCGGCAAACAATGCCAGACGTACGCAGACGACTTTGCCTTCCTCGGCCAGCCCATCGGACGGACTGTTTGAGAAAGTCCTTTTCATCTTGCGACGTCTTGTCTGCTTGGTCGGGCAACACTCCAAACGCCCGGCCAAAGGCTGGTAAGAACTCTCTGAGCGTGTCGAACGGGAAACAAGTCGACCGCGGCCGAATTCTGTCCTTCCACAAGTCGCACTTCCACCGCTCGCATGAAGCGGGTCACGGCCATCCAGAAATCATCCCGCACCATCACGATGCACTGGACATTGCCACCATCGCACTGCCGCAGCGCCTGCACCAAATCGGTGTCGTCCTCATCCCACCTGGCGTGCAGCCACTGCTCGAACTGGTCGATGATGATGACGACTTTATGTCCTTGACCACGTCGCAGGGCAGCCAGCGTGTCGGTCAAACCCATCTCGTCAGACAAGTCTGGGATGTGTTTCCGTAACCCGCGCAGGATCCGAGTCTCGGTCTCGTCGGGGTGGCTTCCACATACACCGCCACCATGTCAGCTGACAGGTGCGGCAGCAAACCGGCTTTGACCAACGACGACTTGCCGCAGCCGCTGGGGCCGTAAATCAGCCCTACGCTAAAAGTCTGTTCGGCATCGGTTTGTTCAATCTGCTTTTTCCAAAAAGCAATGCTCTCAGGCAGACCGTCCCGATTACGGGTGCCGGGCAGCAGGTCCAGAAAAAAGTCGGCATCACCCGCGTCAAAAGAACGCAGTCCCTTGGGTACGACCTGCACTGTCGTTTTGGTCTGTGTGGCGGCAACAGCGGGCTGCAACCGCTGCTGCGAAATGGTCGCCAACTCAGCGGCGGTGGCGTAGCGGTCTGACGCTCGTTTCGGATAGTGCTTTCAGGCAGATCCGTTCCAACTCCGGTGAGATAGCTTCGACGAGTTCACGCGGCAGGACTTGGGATCGACGGAAATCACCTGGTTCAGCGTCTCCAGAGTCGAGCTACCACGAAAGGGCTTTTTACCGGTCAGCATTTCGTAGAGCATTACGCCCAGCGAAAAGATGTCGCTGCGTCCGTCTAGTCGATGCCCTTCGCCGCGAGCTTGTTCAGGGCTCATGTAGGCTGGGGTGCCCGCGATGGCACTATGTTCAAATATTCTTCTTCGCGAACCGCCAACCCAAAGTCGGCCACGTAGGGCGTATTGGTATTCTCTTCAATGAGAATGTAGGCTAGCTTGAGATACACGTCGTGTTTATCAAACGCCGCTGATGGGCATGCTGCAAAGCCCAGAGCGATCGTTGCCAGCAGCTTGGCCGCGTCACGCTGCGGCAATGCTCCAGCATTAATACTCCCTTCCAGGGTCGAGCCGGCAATGAATTTAGAACCATTGATGGAATCATCCAGCGTGCGGCCCATGTCGTTAAACCGGCACGATGTTGGATCATCCAGGCTGGCCACCATCCGAGCTTCCACCAGGTACGTCTTTCTCGGCGTCTTCCGGTTTCTGAAAGCGTGCTTTAGTCGGGACTTTGATGGCAACTTGCCGCTGCAGCTCTTCGTCATAGCCCAGATAGACGCGACCGAAGGCACCTTCACCCAAGACGCGGTCCAAGCGATAACGTCCCTTCTGCTCCACACCTATGCCCACGGAGCTGATGTACGTCACCTTCAAACCTACGCCACGGTGCACGTGCGTCTGTGTTTTTGTAGCATCCACGGCTGCCGCGTCCACCTGCTGTGGTACTTGTTCGTTTACGGCTTGGTCACCGGAAGTCAGCTGGCGCAATCGCTCGCGAAGTGTATCGCCTATATCGGAAAAACGCGAGCTGATTTCTTGTTCGCTCAGCGGCTGCGCTGTCTTGACGCGCGCTGAAATTCCCCGACTGCCAACTGCAATTTCCAGTCCATATCGGCGGGTAAGGCAGGTAGCTCGAGAATAGTCTTCCACGCGCAGCGGATATTCGGTTCGCCAGCGTCGCTGTTGGTCGATACCAGCACGGCCAACAGTTGTCCCGAATCAGCCCCATACTGTTGTCGTACAAAGGAGAACACATCAGGTGAAGCGTTTGCCGGCTCCCAAAGCTCCGCAAATTTCTGGACGAGTTCCATCCTGGCATGTCTCGATTCTCGATATGAGGTACTAATTGCCGCCACTAAAGTTACGGCCGAATAAACACGGTAGTCATTCACATGGTGCAACTCACCAATAAGTGGGAGTCAACAATATGACAATGTTGCGGTAGGAAATCCAGAACGTTCTCAAAGAATGTACGATCAAATGGGCATACCGCTTGCTCCTGCAGTGCCAGTCGCGACGATTCCAATATTGCAGTGCAAATAACTCAGCCTAGCGGGGCGATCTTTAACGCGTCGAGTAATGCCAATTGTCGGTCGTCGATTTTAAGCGTTTGGTTTCTTCGATTCGGAAATGCTTCCGCTTCTTCCCATTGATTTCGCAGCACGCTTGATGCTATTCCAACCTTGACACCGCGCTCAACCAGGGAAGCTACTGTTTTCTTGGCATCGAAAAGGTAGACGTTTGTAACGTATAGCGTGAACTCATCTCGCGCGAAGTCACAGCGCCAGTTCGCGGACCAGCCAAAACAAGGAAGTAATCAGGAAGCGCAGCCGGGTTGATGTCGAGTACACCTTGATTCTTCGGAAAGTATTTAATGTTCACACTCATTCCGGCAAATTCGCCCTCGGTTAACAAACCATCGCTTCCTGCGTGTGTAGCCGACTCGTGAAGTGCAATTCGAAAGATCTGGCTCGCAATGAACTCACCCAGATGCCCAGTGGGGCGGGCCTCCCAATTAGTTTAGAAATCTCGTCAGTAACTTCGTTCATGCGTCTGTGAAGAACCGCGAGTTGATGAATGGGGTTTTGATCGTCCATGGGATTCCTTAGCCTGCGTGGCTGTGATTTCGTGGACTAGAACTCTAACAAATCTTTCAACATTCCGCCGAGCGTAGCTTGCCTGCGGTCCCCCGCGCCGCATGGCTCATCTGTGTTATCAAAACGATTCTTTTTTTGAGACACGAACATGACTGGTAAGCATCTGCGAACATCCATTAGAGCAAATCTGACTAGGCTTTTCCTGCTGCGTTGAGAGGGTTGCGTAGACTCCTGGGTGGCGTGAAAGCGTACCGACGGCTGATAGCGATACTGACAAAAAAATTGGGCGACATCGGACACAGATCAGTGAATTGGACGAACTCATCGAGGCAAACCAGCGCATTCTCCGCCAAGACCCAAGTAATACATTGTTGCGTGATCTGCTTGCGTCGCAGGAGCGACATCGAGCGAGGCTTGCTCGCCGTCTTGCGGAAGCGGGGCGTGAGTTGAAGAAGCTCATGGACGAGCTTGACGATCTGTTGAACGGCTGATCTCTCGGGGGTCCTGGGCAAGGCATTAAAAACGGACTGTATTTTTGGATTCCGATTTAACGACCCTTTTTGGTTCGGGATTCGTGTCGTCACTTGCTGATGTCGCGCAGACCACTTGCATTTCGCCGTCACCCAAACTCGCGTCAGGTGCATCGACGTTGCATCGACTTCTAGCAGGAAGGATTTGTCGCAAGAAGCAGAAGTGCCTTCCACCTACCGCAGCTACCGGCAGCCAAATCTGCGATCAGAGTGACAACAACTGGCTTCCATCGCAGGGCTCAGTTTGTGGACAAGGACGAACCGTCCTGGGGCAGAAATGTGCGCTGCGGGGGTCGCGACCGACGCTTCGAACCGCCATCGCTAACCTGCGTCGGAGTGAAACACCGACGCAGGTTAGCTGCACATGTGGAGCGTGACCTTTGTCACCAGGACGGCAAAAGCCCGATGGGCGAACCAGACGAGCACACGGCGGCCGTTCAGCTTACGCACGGCTCATGCGACGGGGTGCCTGAGAAACCCCGTTCAGTGGACAGTCTTCAACGCACTACGCCCGACAACGATGGACCCAGCAACGCAACTGAAACTAGGGTGCACCTGAGAGGGACATACTAAGGAATCCCTTGGCGGTCCGGGTGGGGATCTGGTTCGGTTTCCGTTCGGGATCGCGATCATGCCGTCGATCTCACAGCCTCCATCCTCTCTCCATCGCTCTGCCTACGACGCCTGCCTGTCAGCTCCTGCGTCTCAGCCCTCATCATCGCTGCCTCATGCGACCACAAGCCCCACAGCCTCCACAAATCCACGCCACAGTCCTACGCCTCATCGCTACCCATGCCACCATCATAGCACCACCCATCGCCTAATAGCCCGGCGCCTGGTGCCGAGGCGGGATTCGG
Organism: Pirellulaceae bacterium; assembly: GCA_963707245.1. Classification (GTDB taxonomy): domain Bacteria; phylum Planctomycetota; class Planctomycetia; order Pirellulales; family Pirellulaceae; genus Aureliella. The sequence continues at coordinate 282,534 of CAVPPY010000024.1, read as the reverse complement.
TCATTCAGACTGTTAAGATGGGTTTCGGGTAACCTGGTGCAGCCCAGTGTGCCGCTGTACGGTTGGACCAACGTAGCGGTCCACTATCTCCAATGCGGCATTTAGATGTGCTTCTAGCACGACCAATGAAAACGCTGGGTCTGCTACTGCCGATGTTGTCCCCAATTGTGGACATCTCACCCCTCCAGCATCTCAGCCAGCAGCCCCCGGATCTCCTCGATGGCCAGCTTCTCGCGGCGGACGTGCTCCTTCTCATCCTCCTGGTTCTGCGTGGCCTTCACCGAGATGTCGGCGAACTTGGCTGGGAAACAGGATGCGAGGTCTCCAGCCAGGACAGGGCGGAGTAGCTCGGCGCTGGGCTCAGGGCCTTGGACAGATCGACGCCCGCTGCCATCGCTGCACTCGGAGCCGATTGGCGGTCACCCAACTGATTTCCGCCTGGAGACGAGGCGTTGGCTGGCAGCTGCGGCCAGTCTTCGGGCAGATCGCCGAGGCCAGACACGCCTGGATCTGCGGTGGCGGCAGGCTGTCTGGATCTGCCAGCAATCGGTGACCTCTGGTGGGTAGAGGCGGTCCAGCTCCGAATAGGTCCACGCTTGGGCATCGGGCTTGCTCATGCCCTTCTGCCTGCATTCCCGCATCATCTTGGTACGAAGCGGCTCGATGACCGTGGTCCACCGAGGGTCTTTCTGTAGCCGCTTTGAGATACCCAGGATATCGACGGGCTCGCGTGCGTGCGCCGCCCGGTCAACTCGATCCGCCGTGCCTGATTCGTCCATGACTTACTCCTTTGCGTTCGTGTTCCAGATTGCTGGTCGCTCTATTTTATGCTGATAATCCGCAGGAGCTAAAGTCATTTCCACTTGTCAGCCCACTTCCCGCATGATCTCCACGGCCTTTTGCAGATCCCGTTCGGCGTAGACTTGGGTGACGTCCGCCGATGCGTGCCCCAAGATGACCTGGGCGGCTTCCAACCCGAAACGTTTGCGAATCTCGGTGCCGGCGGAGTGACGCAGGCGGTTCGGAGACCAGCGGTGGTCTGATTGCCACTTCTCCAATTCGGCTCGCTGCTTGTCTGTCAGACGATCGAGCCACTGACTCTTGGTTTCACCGTCGCGTCGACTCAGTGGCTCGGGAGGCGGGAAAGCGAGGTCACAGGCGCGGTGGATTGCTCGGCGGTAACTATCGGCCGTGTACTGTTCACCTGCGGATCGTTTCGGTTTCCGCTTGCGATTCGTTCCTGGTCGGTTGCCGCATGAAAGCGGAGTCGATCGACTCGCGTGAAGCTCCTCGCGGCGTTTCTTCTCCGAATCCACTGGGCTGAAGCAATGGGTTTCCTTTTCTCGCAGCAAATATGGTCGAAGAATGTCCTGCCCTTTGGGTCCGATCGGGATGACTCGTTCCCGTCCGTGATGCTCGGTTTTGTGTGTGCTGGGTCGGTACAACCAGACTTCACCTGACATGTCCACGTCACAGGGACGCAGATTGCAGACATCCTGAGGGCGACAGCCAGTGATCCGCTGGAAACGGATCATATCCGCCACTACGGGCGACAGATGAGGCAGGGTGGCTTGAACGGTCGCATCGTCCACAGGCATCACTGGATCTGGTTCGCGAGCCTCGGAGCGGCCTTTCCGCAAGCCAGAGACGGCCATCAGCCCGTGGTACATATCCCGCCGAACCAGTTCATTTTCGACTGCCCATTTGAAGCAGCGGCGAATCCGGCCGATCGACTTGTTGATGTAGCCACGGCTCCAACCGTTATCGACCATCCGTTGACGAACGGCCTTGAGCGCCAGGGGACCGAAGTCGTTGGCGAGCTTTCGGCCGTACAGTTCTCGGACGATCTTCAAAGCTTCTTTGATGCAACCGTATTCGCGGGTGACTTGGCCGTTTTTACGGTAGTACTGCTCGGCGAACTTTCGGTAGGCGTTGATGACCTCGACGACGGTGGTATCGACCTCGTCGCGGAGCTGGCGACCGTTGGCGAGGAATTCCGCAATTAAGCGGTCATATTCGGCCCTGCTGGCCGCTGTGTTCCATTTGCCGAGGTAGATGTCTCGGCCTTTGATGGTCACCACGGCTTGCCCAGTGGGCTTGTGGCGACGGTAAGAAGGAACTCGTGGAGCAGATGATTTCGGCATTGAAGTGCGACCTCCAATTTTCACCGAATCCGGTAGTCTACCGGATTTCGTGGAAATTTCAGGCCGCACTGCCGACCGCCGGCAGGTAACTTAAGTGCTTGTTTCGGCGGTAGTTAGAAAAAGTTGCGGGAGCCGGATTTGAACCGACGACCTCGAGGTTATGAGCCTCGCGAGCTACCGGGCTGCTCCATCCCGCGACATGAATAGACATTATCTCCCGGCCTGCGCCTAGGGCCTGGAAGCTTTTTCTGAAGCACAAGCCTGATGACTCCATTTCAAGAATTCACTTGAACTCGAATTCCACCAAGCTGCACGCGTCGAGCCGCATGCTTAGCCCCGAAGGCCAGGAAGACTAGATATTAGGCATGTACATTCTGACTTAGACGTTATAATCCCAGGTTTTATAACTCGCCCTCCAGACCCGCCTGCAAAAAAAGGTTGGCCAGGGTGGCAGGCAGTTTAGGTAAAAGAGGGGCCTCGAATAGGTCTCAAACAGCGATTCTATGGCAGCTATTACCCTCCCCATCGTTGAACCGACCGCAGTTACGGAGATGGATCCACAACAATTGGGCAGCGGCGTTAAGGGCAAGTATGCCTTCGTCAGCTTGGGCTGCCCAAAGAATCTGGTGGATAGCGAACGAATGTTGGGGCTGCTGCGCGACGACGGTTATCGGCTGGTGGCCGAGCCGGAAGATGCCGATTTTGTGGTGATCAACACCTGCGGATTTATCGATAATGCCCGTAAAGAGTCGATGGAAACGATCGACCAGATGCTGGAACTCAAACGCCAGGGTAGGATTCGGGGGGTCATCGTCTCGGGTTGCCTGGCAGAGCGAGAGCGGGATCACCTGCTGGAAGTCCGCCCTGAGATCGACTCGCTGGTAGGCGTTTTCGGACGCGACGATATCACTCGCATGGCGGGACAACTGGTTGATGGACTAGACGAACAGCGAACCATCTTTCGTCCAGCCCCCATCCGCGCCTTGGACGACTCGAACCGCTTGAGGATCACCCCGCGGCACTTTGCCTATCTCAAAATCTCCGAGGGCTGCGATCGGCTGTGTACCTTTTGCGCCATCCCCAAGATGCGTGGCAAACACGCCAGTAAGCCACTGGAAGATGTTGTCCGTGAAGCGGAGCAATTGGCTCAGTCAGGTGCCCGAGAGTTGATTATCGTGGCCCAGGACACAACCTACTACGGTCGCGATATCTATGGCGAAAGTCGCTTGACGCAATTGCTGGCCGAGCTGCAACAGGTGCAGGGAGTCGATTGGATCCGGTTGATGTATTTCTATCCGATGTATATCGACGATGCTCTCATCGAGACCATCGCCGAGTCCGATAAGATTTTGCCCTACATCGATATGCCGCTGCAACATTTCAATGCTGAAATGCTCAAACGCATGGCCCGCCGCGTAACGCCCGAGGGAACGCGTGAAATCGTTGCTAAGATGCGAGCGCGGATCGACAATCTGGTGCTGCGGACGACCTTTATTACCGGTTTCCCGGGGGAAACGGACAGCCAGTTCGAGGAGCTGGTGGACTTTGTCAAAGAGGCGCAATTCGAGCGACTCGGGGTGTTTACCTATTCGCTCGAACCCGATACCCCAGCCGCCAAACTGCCAGGACATCTGCCAGACGATGTCAAGGCGGAACGCCGCGAGCGACTCATGCAAGTCCAACAGGAATTGGCATTTGACTGGTGCAAGCGGCAAATCGGCAATGCGTTGGAAATCGTTATCGACAAGGTCGTCGACGAACAGAAGAATGTGTGGCTGGGTCGCTCCTACGCCGACGCCCCCGATGTGGATGCACTGGTTTATGTGACGGGCAATCAGCGACAACCGCTGCGGGCGGGATGCATCGTACCCGCCGAAATCGTTGGCCACCAGGATTACGATTTAATTGCCGCAGCCATCGGGGAACCGCGCTAAGCGGTCTTTGATTTATTCCGCACTGCCAGGAAACAACGGCCCCAAGAAACGCAGGCTACCGCGGGCAAGCGTCTTGCCGCTCATTTTAGGGAAGCCGACGCTTAAGCCAGCCAGCGGACGAGTCAGTTAAAATCCCTGGCCCTGCGCGTTTTGGGTTATGAAAAGCGCTCCGGCCAAGAAAGGGGCCCTTTGGAAACAATAAGTCTAACAGGCAGTAACGCGTCAGCTTACCCAACCACCGGATCGCCAACAGAATGAGTGAAACAGAATCCGCCAAGACCCAGCAACCAACATCTAAAAGTATGTGGAACGTGCCTAATGCGCTATCCATGACTCGGTTGATCTTGGCTTTGGGCGTGGGTGTGTTGATAGAAATGCATTTCTTTTGGCCAGCCATGGTGATTTTCGTGATCGCCGCGGCCACGGATTTCGTAGATGGTTGGTGGGCACGCAAATTTGATCAGGTAACCAAGTTGGGTAGGATTTTGGACCCTTTTGTGGACAAGATCATTATTACCGCGGCCTTAATCGCCTTGGTCGGTGTCATCGGCAGCGAGATCCGCGCCTGGATGGTTACCGTGATCGTTGGAAGAGAATTTTTAGTGACCAGTATCCGAGCTATGGTAGAGGGTCAGGGCGGTGACTTCTCGGCACGGTGGCTAGGGAAATGGAAAATGCTGGTTCAATGCGCCGCCGTGGTTGCCAGCTTGTTACTGTTGGCTGGCGTCGACCAGGCTGGCTACTGGCTGCGGTGGACGACCATCGGATTGGCGTGGGCTGCCGTGCTCATCACCCTTGCTTCCGGTTGGGACTATGTCCTGCAAGCGATCAAGTTGAGCAAGCAGTCCAAGCCGGAACAAGGTCCCAAATGAATCAATCAAGCTCGCCCGAGATCACCCCGGAATTGCTGGAGCAGCATCCCGAGTTGGTATTCCCTATCGCTCTACTATTTGGCCTGCTGCTTTTCTATCTGGTCGGAGGCATCGGTAGTTGGATCTACTTTGGCTCGCGAATCAAAGCTCATCTTCCATTGCTGCGCATCGAGCCCTGGACACCACGCGCCTGGGGATTAATGGATATAGGTATCGTCTTGGTGTCCATTTTGTTGGGGCAAGGGCTGTTTGCCGCGGTCGGAGTTAGGCTGCTGGGGATTGACGCTGGGGAGCTGCAAGCGGGGGAAGCTGGCATTCCCATTGGACTGGCTTTATGGGCCGGCGTCGGCAATGTATTTGCCATGCTGATTGCAACTTTGCTGATCACCCTCCGCTTGGGCGTCACCGCGCAACATGTTGGCTTTGATTTCCAACAATTGAAGCTGCGTTCCATGCAAGGCATCCTGGTTGGATTGGCCACGCTGCCCTTTATCTACATTCTGATGGTGTTGGTCTCCGCTGGATTCCAGACCGAATACTCACACCCCCTGATCGAGGAAATGAGCCAACGCGGCACGCTCAGCGTTTATCTGATGGGTTTCGTGACCGCGGCGGTAATTGCGCCGGTAACCGAAGAGTTCCTATTTCGAGTAGTTATTCAGGGTTGGCTGCAATCGTTGCCTTTCAAATCAGCCCTGGCCAACATTTTGGGAAGTTGGAGGGCCGAGCCGTCGAACGCAATTGCCGTTGCCCAGGGCGAAGTCCCCGAGCAGAACTTAGCTGCGCCTTCCTCGGTTTCAGACGGCGAATGGTCGCGGGAATGGACTGAGCCCAACCGGGATAGTAACGAACCGATTGATTCAGTGCAGCCGGACGCTTCCGCAGGGGCTGAGCAAGAGTTCAAACCGCCGGTGTGGCCCTCGATTCTCTCAGGGATTTTGTTTGGCTTGGCACACTGGGCGTACGGACTAAGTTTCGTTCCCTTGATCGCGTTGGGCATCATCCTGGGACTGGTTTACCGCGCGACGCATTCGATTTGGCCGTGTATCGTGATCCATGGCATGTTGAATGCCACCAGCATGGGTCTTTTGGGCTTGTCGATCCTCATTCAACGGGCCGCGGGCTGAAAAGCCAGCCGGCTACGGTTCACCGAGGCAGAATTCGCGAGTTGCGCAACACGCAGTGCGAGTCTCGGAGAGACTCGCCTGCTTGCGAGACAGCCGACACTGCAGCGGCTGGATTGGGCTCGGCGGGCACCGCGATGGATGACGGTGCCCTGGCTCGAATTGCGGTCCCTACGAAAGGACATCTACTTCGGTATGGGCAGCAGGATCGAAGCATTCTCTGGAAAGCTGGCTTCCCCGACTTTGCCATCGATACGATACTGCAGGCTAAGACGTTTGGGTGTTCCTGGTGTAGGATCGCCGCCAAAGCTGGAGTTGTAATTCGGCGAAGCAAGGGTAATCAAAGGAAGATCGCCTGCCAATTTCCGCAGAATGGCCGTCACGTCCTTGTTGACTGAGTCCGTGCCGTAGTTTGCTTGGATAATTTCCAGCTTGATTTTGGAAAAACCAGCGTCGGCCAGCAGGGGACTAACATCCACGCCTTGGCTGGTCAATTTCTGGGCGATTACCAAAGCTGCTTCCGTGGCTGCGGTCTGCAGTTCGGGGCTGTGCGTTGTTTGGATGGCCAATTGTAGAGCTTCCTGGCTGGGATGAATTTTCAGCACATCGAGTGCAAGCAGTTTTTCGTCCAATTTGCTGCTTTGATACATGGCCTGTCTACACATTTCGACGCGTTCGGCTTCAGGCATGGCAAATTTACGGGCCAGTCCAATGTATCCGCGCAGGGCGCGGACCTTGTACTTGTCTGCGGGCCCGTTCTTGGCAAGTTCCATGAGTACGGGTGCCGCGTCGACGCTATTCCATTTACCGAGTAGACGGCTCGCGTCATCCTGCAGCTGTGGGTCGGAACTGGCGGCTGCCTCGGCCAGTGTCGCCAGGGCAGAGGCTCCGCCCATTTCGCCGAGGATTTCCAGCAATTGGGTCCGCGACTTGGCGGGTGACTGCTTCAAGGCCTTGGACAGCAGATCCGCACAGGCCTCGCGATCGGGCATACGAATCGCCGCAGCACGCAGGGCTTTGCCAGCCACAGTCGCGTCGTCATTACCCTTGGGCGCGTTGAGTTGCTCCACGAGCACGGGCAGATTTTCGAGTGAGACCGTTTCACCCAAGGCCGCTAATGCGGCGCGGCGCACGGCCGGATTATCATGCTCGATGGCTTTCAGTAGATCAGACACAGCAGGGATCCGCCGCTGTCCAACCAATTCAATCAGCAGTGCGTAATTCTTGTTGTCGGCGGAAGTGGCTAGGAGTTCGGCGATTTTGGCGTTTACCTTGGCGCCCTCCAGGCTGGCCAGTGTGGATTTGGCTGCAGCGGCCAAATCCCATCATCGGCACCGGCAACCTCCAGCAGAGGAGCCAGGCACGAGCCATCTCCAACGCGTGCCAGCGCGTCGATGGCTGAGAGACGCAGCTCTCGGTCGCCGGACTGGGCAGCTTGCAGGATGGCGGCCAAGACAACCGACTGCGGACGATCGGCCATGGCTTGAACGATCAGTGCTGCGCGTTGTGGGCTGGCGTTACTCAAGACACTTGTCAAAGCCTGATCGAGTTTGTCGCCAGGAAACTCTCGGGCGGTGCCGAGGGCCAGCTGAAACATGGCTTTGTCTTGGGATTGAAACAGTTCTAGCAGCAGGGGCAATCCCGCCTCGCCCCGGGCCAAGATGGCGCCTCGCGTTGCTTCGATGATTCTCTGCGGTGGTACGGACGCGGTTCGGACGGCGTCGTACATCTGCGCCGCCTGCTCGGAATTGCCTTCGGCCAAACGCCTTTCGGCGCACAGCACGTAGCCCTCAGCGATGGCGGACAGGACCTGTGGCCGCGTTTCGGCCATTCGGTCAGCTAAGGCTTGTGCCGCAGACTCATTGCCAATCAAACCCAAGGCGACTGCGGCAGCGCCGGCGACTTGTACATCTTCGGCACCCAGTTTAGAAGCCAAGATGGAAATTGACTGTGCATCGCGGCGAACACCCAATGAGTTCAACATTCCCACCAGCAGTCGGCCATCGAGTGTGCCCGCAGCCTCGCGCAAGGCCTGGTCGGCTTCCGCAGCGGGAATGGCTTCCAGGGCGATGCGGGCCCAAGACGACAGTTCAACGTCGGGGAGCAATTTGGCCAATTCTGGAACACTGTCTTTTGAACCATAAATAGCCAAGTTCTTGCAGGCTATCGCCTTATCTGAGGAAGGAGCATCCGAGGCTAGGACAGCCAAAAGGGATTTTTCTTTGGCGAGGCTGGTAGCGTTGTCTTGGGCGAATGTCGGCACGAGTATGGCTGATTGCAAAGACGCCACCAGCATCCAGCCGAATAGGAGCGATTGAATTCGAAACATGAAACGTTCCTAGATTGAAAGTTATTGAATATCGGAGAGCGTGGCAGCTGGCTGAATGGCCTCAGCCGCAGCCAATTGCTTGGACGCGTTTTGTGGACGCGTTCAAGACGTGAAGCTAAACCGGAGTGTAGTGTGGCGAGGTTCCCTCAACGCGGTAGTTTAAACGCGCCAGGGCTCGCGGAGGGCTTCGGAACGCAAGCGATTAGCCGCTTCATCATTCACGAAAGCGTGGGTTGCATTGTCGTACTTGACCTGTCGATTCAGGTGCAGAGCAATGTTCGCCGCATGGCAGGCGATGTGCGCGTTGCAGGCCGCATCGGCATTGCCCTTGGGTTGGCTGCGAGTCTTAACGCAATTCAAGAAATCGCGGACATGAAAAGTGGCTGGATAACCGCCGATTTCAGCTACCTCGCGACCGGCCAGCAGTTCTGGAGAACTCAATACGAGTTTTCCGCTGTCACCGGCCTCGACCCATCCCTTTTCGCCCTCAAAGCGCACAGGACAGGAGCCAAGGGGAATCCAACCGGTTTCACGAAAGATTAATTCCGTTCCATTCTCGTAGCGGGCCACCAACTCTCCGTCCTTAGGTGCATCGTATTCCACTGGCGGAGGACAATCGCCGACCGCCCACTGGCAAAGATCGACGCAGTGAGAACCCCATTCGAGTACGCCACCGCCAACGAGGCCACCGCCCTTTTCAAAATTGAAACCATCGAGCAGTTTTGCATTAAAGGGTCGCCAGGCTGCAGGGCCCAAATACATATCCCAGTCGATGATATCTGGGTCCGGAGGAGTTTCGGCCGGCAGCCAACCGCTCATCATGGCCTGCATGCCTTGTGGGTGCGCATAGACCTTCGTAAGTTTTCCGAGTCGACCCGTCCGCGCGAGCTCACAGGCAAAGGCGAAGTGAGGAAGATTGCGGCGCTGCGTTCCAGCTTGGAAAACGCGTCCCGTGCGGCGCATCGTATCGGCTAGGATCAGGCTCTGCGAAATATTCTTGGTGACAGGTTTCTCGCAGTACATGTCCTTGCCCGCCCGGGCCGCATTCATAGCGGCGGTGGCATGCCAGTTTGGTCCTGTTGCAATTAAGACGGCATCGATGTCACTGCGATCCAACAGTTCGCGAAAATCGCGATACATGGCGCAATCTTGATTGCCATACTTCTGATCGGCCATCTTCTTGACAGCCAGTCGGCGAGCCTGCTTGATGTCGCATACCGCAGCAAATTGGACATCTGGCTGTTCGAGAAAGCAGCCCAGGTCATAGGTTCCGCGATTTCCAATACCAATGCCTCCCACCACAATCCGTTCGCTGGGAGCCACCGCCCCATCGCGACCTAAGGCGGTGCTCGGAATAATCGTGGGCGCAACCATCGCCGCCCCCGCCGCCGTAACTGCGGACTGCAAGAAACGACGCCTGGGAAATTGTTTTCGCTGGGACAATTGTTTTGTCTGGGACATAGGGGGGATTCCTGTTTATGCCGTTCTTGAGGGGGAAGAAGCAAGCAACATTCGAACCAAGAATATCCAGTTTCCCACGTACATCGCGACCGAGCATGATGGATACGCAAGAGCTGAGACATTCATTTTTCGAAAGCTGACAGGCCTAGGCTTTGTCCCAAAAGGGGTCTGACCCTTTGGAGGCGAGTCGAATTTAAACTTGTTTTTGGCCTCGCCGGAGAGGGTCAGACCCCTTTTGGGACAAAGCCCCATTATTCTACTATATGTGGCGTCCGTTTGCGCAGCGCTTCGAACCCGACTGGCCCCTAACCCACGGGGAGCTGGCCAAGCGGTGTGGGCTTGCAAGAATCACGCGCTCACGAGGCGGCTGAGGAGGTGACAGCTGATGTCCAAGTGGACCACCACTCGGCCGCGTAGTGGATGGGTTCCCAAATCGAATAAAACCACTGGTTGGTACCTGCGCTGCCGCCATGAGCAAACGAAATCAGCAAACCCACGACTGCCAGATTGGCTGCGGGCAGGAAGAATGCGCAGAATGCGAGGCCTAGGTCCTTCAAGTCCGACTGATCGCGATGCGTTTCATGGATGGTGCTAACCAGGTGATATCCCAGCGCGACCCCGAGCAGAAAGCTTTGCCAGGGCAATCCAGGAAAAGGCAACAAATAGGCGAACAGGAAGAGCAACAAGGCCAGGGTCGGAAAGAAATAGGGCGCCACGGAGATCAGCCAATTTCCGCCACCGTGAAAGCGGACCTGTCCACGCCCCTGGGTTGCCTGAAAGCCGGTAATGCGATGGCCCGACAACAGCGCAAACAAAGCATGCGTGGATTCATGCTCAAAGGTAATTAGCAATTTTCCCAGCCGACTATCGCGCAGAAAACGCTTCCAGACCAAAAAGAACAGCCCGGTGCCTAGGAGAAAGGGTATCAAGCCCAAGGGGCTGGTTGCGACACGCACAATGAGTCGTAGTAGAGCCCAGGCCAGCAGCGGCGTGATGAGAGCCGCCGAGAACGCGGCTGGCCACTTGAGCAGGTTGATCACCTGGTCGATGCGATCGGGCAGCCCTACCCGCAGAGTCAACGGCTCCTGATTGTCTGCTTGAGCGGAGTTCATCTAAGCTCGCCTGGTTCCAACATCCTGCCTGCCTCACCCCTGCATGCAGATGGATAATTCGCATGTCGGCCTGAAAGCTTGGATTCTACCTACCTAAAGGTGAAATCCAAAATAGCCTACGCAGGCCCGAATGCGTTCGTACGAGCCGGACAGGTGTTTGTCGAACGATGCTTACATGCGTTCTACAACGCCGATGCCCAGCAGCTTGAGACCACGTTGCAGAACTTGTGCGGTCGTGTAGCAGATGGCCAAGCGACTGCGTTTGAGCGACGAAGTGTCAGCTCCAATGACCTGACACTGATCGAAAAAGGTAGCGAACTGTTTGGCCACACCGAACAGGTAACTGGCTAACACGCTGGGGTAGTACTCCTGGGCGCTCTGCCGCAACGCGTCCTCGAATTGCAGCAGTTGCAGGGCTAGATCGCGCTCAGCGGGCTGTTGCAAATTGATTTCGAATTGGTCGATATTGTGGCGCCCGATTTCCTCGCCCGAACGACGAATGATACTGCCAGCCCGTGCGACCATATACTGAATATAGGTCGACGTATTGCCCTCTAGTTGGACCATTTTTTGCGAATTGAATTCATAGTCGCTGGTACGATTATGGACCAAGTCCGCGTACTTAATCGCTCCCAAGCCTACGGTGTTGGCAACCAGTCGCTGCTCTGCGGCTGACATTTCGATACCTGCCTTTTGCAATCGATCCGCATCGCAGACGGCCTGGTAGGCGCGATCTACCGCTTCATCCAGCAGGTATTCGAGGCCGATGACCGTCCCACTGCGCGTCTTGAATGGCTTGCCATCGGGGCCCAATACGGTTCCGAAACTGACATGCGTCAATTCGACATCGGTGTAACCAATGGCTCGCGCCGCCGCGAACAGTTTGGAGAAGTGTTCACTCTGCCGATGATCGACGACGTACAGAATCGCATCGGGCGAGAAGTGTTCCATGCGGTAGTCGATGGTTGCTAGATCGGTGGTCGCGTAGAGGAATGCTCCATCACGCTTGCGAATAATCATGGGTGCATCGAACCCTTCAAGAAAGATGCAGGTCGCACCTTCACTTTCAACCGCCATGCCGGAGGCAATCAAGCGGTCAACCACTCCGGCCAGTAGGGGGTGATAGAAGCTTTCTCCGTAGGTGTAATCGAAATGGATGTCCAGGCGCTGGTAAACGGATTCGATTTCCTGGATGGAGATCGGAACAAATCGGTGCCACAAACGCAGATTTTCTTGGTCGCCCTGGTGTAATTTAACGGTTTCCTGCTGTGCCCGTTGTTCGATATCGGGTTGCTGTTGGGCAAAGGACAGGAGTTGGCTGTCAGCTTGAACCGCCTCAATCTTTTCGACCAGGGCCTGCACAGCCTCCTCGGCCGACTTGAGTTCCTTCTCGGCTGTCTTCAGCTCGCGTTTGAGTTTCGGATTTTCGTTGGCTGCTAGTTCGGATTGTGCGTATTTTTGTTGGGCCAGCGCCAGGCTTTGCTGGGCCGGAGGTAGAGCGGGCACAGCCGCCTGATAACCGATGAGCTGTTGCACCAGTCGATAGAGACGGCTCAGCTCCGCAACGGGATTGGATTCAAAGGCGACGGCGTCGACAAAATTCTTGTAGCCGTAAATGATCATTCCGAATTGGGTGCCCCAATCGCCGAGGTGATTGTCAGCGATGACCTCATGCCCGAGGAACTTCAGGATGCGTTTGAGGGCATCACCAATTACCGTCGAGCGAATATGTCCCACGTGCATGGGCTTGGCGACGTTGGGGGCGGAGTAGTCGATGACAACCTTACGCGGGTTAGCAACCAGACCCACGCCACAGCGTTCGTCGCCGGCGATCGCGGCCAACTGCGAGGTCAAGAAGCTATCCTTGAGTTTCAAGTTGATAAAACCCGGTCCGGCAATTTCCGCAGGATGGCAGATGTCTTCAATCTGCAGTTGATCGACGATGCGCTGAGCGATTTCGCGGGGCGGCAATCCCAGCGTCTTTTGCAAGGGCATGGCGATGTTTGCTTGATAATCGCCGTGGCGTGCATCGCGCGCCGGCGTTATCCGCTCGGCATGTTCATGCGGATCGCTGACCCAACCATCGAGGGCCTGGACAAATCGCTGTCGAATCAAGGAAATCAGCTGCATCTACTGCCCTAGATTCATACGCGTCATACGTGCGGAGGCAGCATCGACGATGCTCGAAACATCAACGGGTTTACCGTCCGCCCACAGCGACTCCAGGTCGTAGTACTCGCGTGTTTCCTCGTCAAACAGATGCACGACGATACTGCCATAGTCGAGCACAATCCAGCGGCTCTCTTCGTAGCCCGAGACGCTCAATTTCAACTCATGCAGTTCGTGTTTCAACACGCGGTCGATCTCGGTGCTCATGGCGGCCAGTTGCCTACGGCTGGAACCCGTGGCAATCACGAAAAAGTCAAACAAAGCAGTCTGCCCTGTCAAATCCAGCAGAATGATGTCTTGCCCACGATTCTCGGCGGCCGCCTTGACTGCCGCTTTGGCCATTTCCAAGGACTGGGCAATCTGTGCAGCAGAAACGCTGCCATAGGAGGCATCCGATTGGGGCAAAGCGGCCACGGGCGGTAGTGGCTTCTTTTCATGATTGGGGGACGCTTGCGTCATGTACTGTCTTGATCTCGTTAAGTTTGACTTTTTCCTCCGCGAGCAAAATTATAGCCGCTTTTCATTATTGCAGATACGGCTTGCCATGGCTCTTGCCGGACTGCAAAAATAGAGCAAGTTATTGGTTTCTACGCAGTTCCAACCCCTCAACGCAAACGGATCAAGGTGAAACGATGAGCGACTGGATCGAAGAAGGCGCGAAAGCGCCTGCTTTCACACTCAAATCTGATGCAGGAGAAAAGCTAAGCCTCAGCAGCCTGGTTGGATCGCCTGTCGTCATCTATTTTTATCCCAAGGACGACACGCCAGGCTGTACCAAAGAAGCCTGTGCGTTCCGCGATCGCAAAGCGGAACTAAAGGAAATGGGGGCAGTGGTACTCGGGATCAGCCCAGATAGCGTCGAGTCGCATGCCAAGTTCAAGTCGAAGTATGAACTGAATTTCCAGCTGCTTTCCGATAGCGATCACAAGGTCGCAGAGAAATACGGAGCCTGGCGGGAGAAGAATATGTACGGCAAGAAGTCGATGGGCATACAGCGTGCAACCTACCTGATCGACGAGTCGGGGCGGGTGGCCAAGGTCTGGAAACGGGTCTCGGTGGATGGTCACGATACCCAGGTATTGCAGGCCATCCAGGAATTGCGCTCCGCGTAAGGCTGTGGCGGGCGATTCAGTTCAATTGCGCCAGTTCGCACAGGTTGGCCTGCGCGACTGGCTGCGGGCAACTCCAAACCAGAAAAAAGAGCGCCTCTCGGGCCCAGCGGCCGGTCGGATGGGTGTCCACAAAGCCGGCACCTTTGGCAGCCTGCAGCGCGGCCTGGGTAGTCCTCAGCACTAGCGAATTCGCTTGTATCCTGAGGTCAGACTGGCTCATCGGCTGACCGCCGCGGGTTAGCTCTCGCAGGCACTCGCGCAGCGCATGGCAATCGTGCTCGAGTTTGTCAGCCACCGTTGCCAGGGGCGGTCTGAGTTCTGCCTGGGCTCGCAGGTAGCTGGCTGCGGCCAGTGCCAGCCCGATGGCCAAGGTCGAAGTTTGCAGACCTCCGGCACCTCCTCCCGAGCCAGATTGCATCACATTGGCGACAGGACCCGCCAGCAACTCATGCTGATCGACAGGCACATTGGCCAGCAGCACTTGATCGGTACAACTGGCGGTCAGGGCCAGCAAACGGGCACCCGGCCGTGCCTGGACGCCGCCGCGCTGCCTGGGCACGGCCGCCAGAATTTGGCGGCCATCTTCGAGCGTCGCGCCCAACACCAACATGTCCGCCCAGGCGCCGCCTGTAACCCAGGGAGAAAATCCGTCGAGTAGGAAAGCTCCGTCATGGTCAGCCCGAGCGGTTAAGCAAGGTTGGCCGATGTGTTGCCGGCTGGTACTCAGGTGGCTAATGCCAACAGTGGCCAACACTTCTCCCGAGGCCAGGCGAGGAAGCAATTCGTGCCGCAAGTCATCATTATCACAGGCTAACAGGCGGCGGCAGGCGGCATGCCACTGAGTAAGCACAAAAGTGGTGGTCAAACAACTTTGGCTGAGGGCCAAGTAGCCCTCCAAGATCTCCTCTTCACTCCAACCCCAACCCCCGAATTCTTGAGGTAGGAACCAGCGAAAAACGCCTGCCTGACGCAACCAGTTCAATTGCTGGGAAGGCCATGAGCCGGATTGATCTAATTCTGTCGCGGCGGAAGCCAGCAGCGTGCACAGCTCCTCGAGTTCAGGCAGCATTGGAAATTCGAATCCAAGTTAGAATATGGGGAGTCGTTCCATCAAATAGCCCAGGCAATCCTGGCGGATGACATCCAGATTCCGCGTGAACATGGAGGGCATGCTGGCCTTGCCAAGCTGAACGCGCTGATTAGAGCATGTCAAGTACTGCGTGGTGACGTCACGCCCACCTTCGTCGTTGACAAGAAAGCACTCTTCCAAGCTGCGACCGAGCGTCGCCAGAGCTTCTCCCTCGGCAAGTTCGACAAAATTCAGGCAATCCAGATCTTCACGGAGGACGATGTCGCTGCCCTGTGTAAAGCCAAAGGAGCATTCGTCGCGAACCTTGATCCTGGCAACGGTGTGAAACAAGTGCACGTCACCATCAGGTAGCGTGTGATGTGGGAATTCGCTCAGGTGCAGACAGGCGTCGATCAGCTCCGCGGCCCGCTGCACACCCTGCCCATCACCAATCTGCCCACATTCGCAAGTCAACGACGGACAGTGGCTTGAGAAGGCTTGGGTTTGCACACCCCGCGGGCGGGTAAAGTAGACCACCGTGCGACTGAACATGGAGGCCAAATAAACATGCTCTGGCGAGGTGTCGCAAATACATCCGTAGATCGGATTGCGACCGGTGTTATTGTGCAGGTCGATGCTAACGAAGACTCCGCGCTGCAACATCCGCTCGGTAACACTCTGCAACAGATCGTGCGTCTGGCTGGCGGGTAACTCAGAGCCTGGCCAAGCCCGATTGAAATCAACCTGATGATCGAGATAGCGTGCCCGGCTGGCACAAGCCTGCACATTGCCCACGAAAATGCTCAGGCTGCGCGGCAAGGGACGGTCCTGATAGCGCTCGAATCAGCTGCTGCACGGCCAGCAACCCCACGTCCTCATTACCATGCAAGAGAATGCTGACAAACACTGCCGGTTCGCGTCTGCCGTGCAAATGGATCAGCGTCGGCAACTGGCAAACCGACTGGATTTCCGTGGCAGCAATCGTCGAGAAGTTGGAGGGGAGGTAATCGAGCTCTTCAAGCATTTACTGCTGTTTCCCCATGAACAATATAGGTGTGTTGGCTGGCTAGACCCAGGTGTGCACAGGCAAACCAGAGTTCTGTCTGGCAATGTATTCCAGCAGCAATCGCTGCAAATCTCCACCATACTCTGAAAACTTGCGACGTTGCCAGGCCGCACCATTCTGGCGCGTCTCGATTCTGCCGTGCATAACTTGGTTGCAATGGTAAACCAAATCTGGGGCAACTTCTAGTTCTGCGAGGGCAGCCATGGCTGAAGGTAGTAACTCAGATATTAGCAGGCCGCTAATGGCGTGCTGTTTCCCGTCGAGCCAATGGATCTGTGATTGAAGTCCGTGCCGAGCGGAGTTATAGAAGTTTTCGCGTGCAAGGTTGAAGCTCAACTGTTGCTCAGGTGGTTCTGGCCTGTTGGCCAGATAATGCGTCAAACCCAAATAGAACGCCACATCGGCCATCAAGTCCTGCAAGCTGGGGCTGGCTGACATGGGGCGATGTTCAATTCTCAAATGGGGTTGACCATCGTTTTCGAAGCCAATCAGGGCGCGATTCCAATTCCATAGCGTCCCGTTATGCATTCTGATGTAGGGGATTTTGGATGTCGGCTCCTCCAGGACGACTGGCAGCAGGACACGATGCTGCAGATTGTGTTCGAACAATTCGAGTAGCGAACTGGTCAGGTAGCCGCAGCCAAAGGTAACGCGGGGCAGCGGTCCGGCGGTATCAACCGCCTGCTCGAAAACCGTGATACGCGTGTCATCCCACAGTCGCTTTCCGAACAATAACGGTGCATTGGCAGCACAGGCGACGGTAAAAGACGAAGCGATAACCGACGCGTTGTAGTAGCGGACGGCTACAGCCTGCGGCACTTTCAAATGAACTTGTGCTGAGGTAGCGGCGGACTCGAGCATCAGATCGTTGTGGGTATTTTGCAGATGGTCCGTCCCCTGTATTTCCATTTGCAGGGGTTGCCCCTGGCGGAGCCGTAGGACCTCTGCATTGAGAGCCGCGTAGCGTTGCAGTTGCGACATATTTTCCAGGCATAACATCGAGTCGGTCAGGGTAGGCAGTATCCCGATCGAGACGATGTGATGGTTAAGTCGGGCCGCGACTTCGGCGCACCGCGCCCAGGTGGCATTCAATTCACATTGCATGTCACGCAGGCCAGGGCCAGCTGCGTACTGAGGCAAGACGTTGAGCTCAACGTTGAACTTCGACAACTCGGGCACGACCGACTTACGATCAAGAGTCGCTAGAAATAGGCCGTTGTCAGGAGCGGGCAGTCCATCGGCATCGACCAGCCAAGCCTCCAGCTCAAGGCCGCATTGCAGGCGGTCGCTGGCGAACTTGCTTTCGGCAAACCAGCGTCGCAGCAGCACCATCTCCGCCGCGAGACGGCGGTGAAACTGGTCAAAGTGTGCTTGATCAAAACAGGTGTCTGAGATTTCCTGACCCACCCGATCAACTCCATCGCGTCAACGGAAGCCACCCCATTCATGACAAACTGGCCTCGGCATAAGCTTCATCGGTCTCCCAAATACGCACGGCCGTGGCCTTGGCACCTGAACCCGCGAGCACTTGTGGGCACATCACTTCGAGCAGGTAGCGGGCCATGTTCTCTGCCGTAGGATTGTACGGCATTTTGAACAAGCGTTTGGGCTGCACCATCTCCAAGGCCGAAATTGCATTCAGATCTTTCTCGAAAACCAGGAAGCTGTGATCCCAATTCTCGTCAATCCAGCCCTTGGTGCGTTGCTTGAGATCGGCAAAATCCAGTACTCGACCGACATCATCGACTTTTTCGCCGGTTACAAAAATGTCTGCCACGTAGTTGTGACCATGGAAATGCTCGCACTTGCCGCCGTGCTCGTAGAGCCGATGGCCTGCGCAAAACCGAATACGCCGCATAATGGTCAGCGTGCTGTCCATGTCGACCTTTCAATATTCAAGAGTGTATCTGTTAGTTTCTGCGTGCGACTGGCAACCGGTTCCGAGCGTCGAATAGCTGGCTGGTTAACATGGCCAGGGAAACGAGTGCCAGGACGTAACTGGGCCAGGCAACCGGTAACAATAACCAGGACAAGGCTCCCAGCTGCAACCAGTAAATCCAGGGATGCGACGACAGGAGGTTGTTGTAAGGGGATTTTAGGCGCGTGGCGAGGACCAGGGATAACAAAGAGGCCAGGGCCAGAAAACTGGCGGCTAGCCAGCGTGGCAGGCTGGTATGACTGGCGGTAGGCAGTTGAAAAATGAATTCTCCCGAGGGAATGACCAATACCGTCGGAGCTTTCTGAGCTACATCGACGGCAAGCTGATCCGTGGAATTAGGCACGAGTTGCAATCCATAGTCTTCGCTCAGGCTATCCCAAAAGTCTGCCACGGTGCTGGGGCCGTTCTCGTTGGCGACCGCAACGCGGTCGGACGCCTTGGACGTAGGTATCAGCCATCCGAGTGGCAAATTGAGTTGTCTGGGCGCCCAGGCAGACAACCAGACTTCGGATTCGGTTGGCGACAGGCCCTGCTGTGCCTGTAGGGTACCTGTGAGCAAGTTCTGCCAGCGTTCAATCAGCAGATTGAGGCCATCCTGATCTGCATCGACCAGTTCTTCGTTGATCCGCAGGCTCATAGGAACATTCGAGCCGATCCAAACCAACAAACCCTCATTGGTTGACTCCGCCAGCGCCTCGGGCAGATCAATTCGCAGACCTTGTTGGGTGGTCCGCAACTGCCAACGACCAAGCAAACGCACATGGATCGGCAGATAATTCGGCTGCATGGTAATGCTCAATAATCCACGATCGTCAAGCTGCCAGATAGCCGCATCGCCGCCCGATTCGACGCCCAGTACCTGGCAGGATGCTGGCACGCGAAGTTGCAAAACCAATTGGCCACGGGGAGCAATCCAGTAATTCATTATTCCGGACAGTTCACTTGCCGAAGCCGTGGTTACTTCCAACAGTCGATTCTCGATGCGCGAGGTTCTCTTGCCTGACTCGATTGGCTGCCAGTTGACTTGAGATTGGCTTTCATCGGGTGCATAAAATCCATAATCTTCATCGGCCTGAATATGTTGCCGGTCAAGTTGATTGCTGCCCAAACGGCGTCCCGCCTTGGTCCAGCGCACTGGTTGGTCATCGATATTATCCGGCAAGCCCAAGATTGGCGAAACCAACTCTCGTGAAAGCAGACGCACTTGGGGAAGCACTAGCGATTGATTGGAAACGCCGGAAAGCAGCGGAAATGAAAACTCGACCTGTTTCTCTCCGCTGGCGGTAACGCGAGGAATCAAACACAGGATGGTTCGATCTGGGTCAGCCGCCGGTAGAAACTTGCGAACACTGGATCCGGAATCAATGTTATCTCTGATAGAAACTGGCAGATCGAAGTAAACAAAATCGAGTTTCGCTGCGGCGGGCCAGTCGGCGTTGACATGGGCCAACCAACCCTCGGGGCCATGTGCCATGAGCATGGTGCAAGAAGTGCTAGGAGCAGGTGGTTGACGCGTGATTTTGGTTTGCAATGGCAGCTGCGCACTGTCACGGTATCGGTCACGCAAATCGATCTCACCCATCACGACTTCGAGCCCGTCGAGCAACATCGTCGAGCTGAGCATGCTTGGCTCGAGATTCAATTCAGTTCCCTCAACCGGGATGATCTCGCAGTCCACGGAATTTTTGCGGAACAATCGCAACAGAGAGTTCCGCGCATCAACTCCTGCCAACACGACCCTTGGCAACAAGGATGGCACATCAAATTGGGTAGCCAGCTTGAGCTCGACTTCAAGCGTGGAAATAGTTGCCACCCGATCTCGGAAAACAGGTACGAGCAACTGGCCGTGATCAGCGGACGTCGAAATGCGATAGTTGGTTTGCTTGCCATCCACCAGTACCGATTCGACCGTCGCATCAAGTGGAATGCGTAGTCGCAGTAGCGGGGGCGCGGGTTCCGGATTATCCCAAGCGACGCGATACTCGAGACTAATCTCCTCATCGTCCAGATGCACCGCGGTTGATTCATTGACCACAGGAATGGGGCGGATCGGTTGTCGGCGGAGTTGTAGTGGTCCGGTACCGCTGGCAACACGAAAGACGCGTTTGCTGGCGGCTAGGGCGAGAGGACCCCAGGAAGGCAAAGTGCTCGTCCATTCGGGCCAAAAGTCAACGCCATCGGGCTTCCACCGCGCATCATCGTCGGTAGACCAGGCTAACACGCGCCGCATCGATTGTTGCGATACTTCCTGCAGGGAAAGGAAGGGCAGAGAAATCGAGGTCGAGTCCTCCGTGAGCCGAGGAATCAATAAGACTCGAATGACCTGGGGTGCGTTCGAGCCACTGCTTTGGACGCGTTGCACGGTGTAGACGCGGCGGCTGCCAAAGGCTTCGCTGAGAGTGACCTTGGCATCGCCCCAATCAGCTCCGATGGGCTCCCAGTCATTATCAATATTGACATGCAATTCTTGGGGTAGCGATTGTTCTGCCCCCCACTTCAATTGGCAGGCGGCGATGACCTGATCCCCTGTGCAGTGCACCCAGGTTTCCGAGGCGATATCCACAGGCAGTCCAATGCCAAAGCGCCGCAGACTGTCCGTCCAGCTGACATCCAATCGTGCAATGGGCCCTAAGTGGGACAGCAATTCGCCGTTTGCGATACGCTCTGTACCGCCGGCGGCATTGATGGTGAACTTTGAATTGCCATTGAAATTTATTTTCATGTTGGAACTGGCGATAGGCGGAATCGCCATCGTGAAGCGTGAGGCATCCACATCGCTCTCCACACTCCTGACCGAGAAACGCAGTCTAACTGGCAAGGTGCCGATTTCTTGAGGGCGGAATACGACCGCATCGCGCTCCTGTGTGAGCGTACTCAAGCCAATCAATACCTCACGATCTTTGACCCGGCCATCGATCAACTCGACTTCACTCGCATCAAAAGGCAGGCGCAACGGGCGATCCAACTGCGTGACTTGAATTCGCATGTCGACGGACAGATCCTGAATCGTCTCACGTTCGCCAGCCAGTGAAGAACGCATCGACAATTGATAATCGGCGGAGATAATGCGCGGGCGTTCCTCGACCAGTTGGCTATCTTCGGGTGCAGAGAGCAATTGCCACAGTTCCGTGGGAATATGGGCGTAGGCGCCAGCCAACTGTCCATCCTCGTCTACCGGCATCAGGATTCCAAAAATGCGAGTCGGCGTGTCAGCGTTAGTGGCTGCCGCGTTGGAGCCCGTGCTATCTTGCGGTGCTACGGAGCCTGGTGTTGTGAGCTGTTCTTGGGCGTTGCAGTACACCGGCCAGTTGTTGAAAACGCATGCCAGGCACCACACAAAGAAAAAGGATCGAGCCTGGATAGCGCGTGACATCCA
Organism: Pirellulaceae bacterium; assembly: GCA_963707245.1. GTDB lineage: Bacteria > Planctomycetota > Planctomycetia > Pirellulales > Pirellulaceae > Aureliella. Next base: position 260,827 of record CAVPPY010000024.1, on the reverse strand, counting down.
AGAACGCGCCGCCGGGGCTTTGGAGCTCTCGCTGCGCCATAAGACCACCCCCGCCAACTGAACGAGCGCTGCCATCAAGCAGGCCAGCAGGGCTAATTGGACGAGCGATAGCCATTCGGCGGGGGCTAATACAGTTAAGATTACCAAAATCGAGACCGCCAGCCACCAACGCTTAACCGACCTACCGAGCACGATCCGAAAAACAGCCCCACACACCAAAACCAGTGCGAGCAGGCAAGCGGCGACGGCGGATCGCTGGGCAATCCACAGCGATGCCTCGGACGTCTCAGCGGGCTGGACTAGCCGCTCAAAACCACTCCAACCTGGTTCTGCGGGAGTCGCTGGGGGATCGCCGAAAGAACTCGGAACCAGCAGCCTCCACCATGCTCGTGATTGCAAGCGTTCGGCCAGGGTCCCTGCATGCGCCTCCATGAATGACGAATCAAGGGCTACCATTTGTGGAGGCACCAGAACATGCTGCTTGGCAACCAAGATGGGTAAGTTGATTCCCGGACGGGCAATAGGCAGTATGTTTGAGAATCGGCTCCAGCCAGTAATTGCCTTTGCCGATGCGCGTACATTCCAAGATCAGCTGCGAACGTTGATTGGGAGATATATCAATCTGTATCTCATTGTCGGCGACCAGAGCAGGTCTACTGATCACCTCGCCGTTGCGCAGGATGCGTTCCAGTTTCCAGTCCGCAGGCAGCGAAACATTCAGCCTGGATAGGGCTCCTACCTCCAGGTCCCAGGCGACCCGGTAGTTCAATGCGCCGTCATCCCACATGCGGTACTCAACGTGTTCCGACCAAACCCAGCCGCGCGACACGAACTTATCAGCCGGCTGTAGACTGAGCGTGCTACTTTCGCTGGCGTCCACGCGGGCCGCGACGAAGGAGGTAGGCGAAGACTGGTCGCTAAGCTGGGTCATGTTCGCCAGTTGAGCATCCGAACAGCAGGCTTGGGCAGGCAGTAATTCAAGCGCAGGTTGGCCACGAAATCTGGCCCACGACTTTGGCAGAATAACGACCGACTCAGCCTGAACGGATCCTGGAACTCCCAGCAAGAAAAGCTGAAGTTCGTCTGTGGCCAGGGGGCGAGTCAGCGTGGCATGCAACTCCCAGGGTGTCGACGTTGGCGTGGGTAGTAGGATTTCGATTTCGCGTTCAACCGCGTTTTCTGAAAGTTCCTTGATTTCGAAAGCCAGGGGCAGCGGATTCTCCATAATCGATTGATGCAAAGCGAACTGCAATTCTCGCGGGTCCATGGCAGCCGGCAACAGCAGTCGCAAGCGATCGATAACGCCGGAAACCGGCATGCAGGTAATCACGTAGTCGATCTTCAATTGATCCAGCTCTTGCCGAATCATCGTGCTGGAATTGGAGGCGAATGTCCCACCCGAAGCCATCAGGCTGACCGGAGGAATCGAATCGTAGGAGCTCTGTAAGATCCACACGTCGTTTGATTTGGGCAGGAGAGCCTGCTGCCAGTCGAGCAGTTCGCGCGGCTGCTTTTGATAACGCAGCAAACTTTGGTTGAGTTGCACCTGATATCTGCTTGACGATTCGATAACAAAGGTGTCTTGCTGCGCCGCATTTGCCAGAGTTACCAAGCGTGCCATAGTGAGCTGGATCAGGTCGGCATCTTTCTCGCGGGGACTATGGGCCATGATATCGAGTTCGATGGAGACAGCTTCCAGCACGTTATCCCAATTGACGACGATTTCGGTAAAGCGATTCGAATCGTCTCCCTGCTCTACAAGCTGAGCACGAAAATCGTTGTTGCCGCCGACCAGTTTGATGCTGTCCACAAACCAGGCGCGGTCCAGCTTTAAACGGACTTCGTTTGACGCCAGGCTGTCCGACGAAAGCCTCAAGCGGGTAGCGGCTGTCAGCGATGCCGAGTACACCGTGTAACGTGTAAGGCTGCTAGCTCGCCAACGGGTCTGAAGTGAAGAAAAAGTGGCCGAAATTTGCGGGGGTACGCCCAGCCACTGAGCGGTCCAAGTCAAGCCGTCGTTAAGCGCCGCATTCTCCGCACCGGCGGCTACCAGCGGTTTAACATCAAAGCTCACCTGCTCGGATTGCAGGTTGTCAATGCGCCGACCGTCGACCGCGCGAATGGTCGTTGCACCGCTGATAGCATAGGCCTCGGCCAGCATCAACTCGGGCAGTCTTACCGATTGATTTTCTGGCAAATCGCAGTTGGCGATCACTTCTATGCTGGCAGTGGGGCCAATCTCAGCATCGCCGATTTCTACCAGATTGGAACCTTCCACCTGAGCCGGCAGACTGCGCCATTGGGTGGGAATCCCATCAACCAGGATGCTGCGGATGTGAAACAATGTAGACATGCCGATGCGCAACGGATTGCTGACAGTGCCATTCGCCAGTTCAAATTTGCAGGTAGCCGTCGCGTGCTCGTCGTCGACAAGATACTCGATGAGTGCACTGCGGAGCGTATGCTTGTAGGCGGAGGAGTCGGCGGACTGGACAGTGGCGACCGACAAGCGGAAACTGGATTTACCCGACAGACTGACTAGCCACCAACGCGACGACGGCCCCAGTGGTCTTGTATTCTCGCGGCCAGCAGGCCAGCTCGACGGAATTTGCGTGGTGTAATCTTCGATTGGCTCAACCGCGACGTCGGGCGAGCTGAGCCCAACGTGTTGTGGGGTCTGCACCAACATCTTGCCTACCGTGGCAGCGGGCAAACGCAGCTCGAAGAGTTTGCCATCGCTATCCCGCTGGGCACTTACCTGAAATCCAAACCAACATTCAGAATTCATATCGGAGACATCTAATTCCAGGGCCCCCTGCGAGTCGAATCGCAATCGATCGAGCAATTGCTCGCGTTCGGAAGACAGGCCGTAGGCATCGCGCAAGGCTATGGAAACGCGTCCCAAGCGAAAGGTTTGTGGTTGCGGTATTCTAGCGAAACGCCAGACAGACTGGTCAGAACTGAGCAGTTCGCCATCCAGGCGGGCGATGTAGATAGCCTCAGCTAAGGTCGGCGTGTTCAGCATCGCCTCTTGCCGTCGCTGGCTTTCCTGTGCCAGTTTCGTATCTAGATCTTCTAGCTCGATAGGCATGTAGAAACGCGGTACGACCTGGCGCTGCTGATCGGCAGGAAAGAAAATTCCCATAACCTCCCAGTCTTGGGGCGGCGCGGCTCTTACCATCGCGGACTGCCCACCGTACACATAAATCAGCAAGACACACAGTATTCTGAGCAGCACTACTTGTCTCCGCTTGCAACTGCCGAACCACTGGCAGTGACTGGGGCAACTCGTCCGCTACGCGCGAAAGACATGTTATCGCTGCCGCCCTCCATGTAGGTCGATGGGCGGGTGGTGAACACACTGCGTCTGCGGACGCGCACATCGATTGCGGCTTGGGTGACCAACATCAAGGCAACCAAACTGAGCGCGATAATAGCTGTCTGACCAAGCAAGACTGCCATGTCTGGCCAAAGCATGGCTAACCCAACGATACAACCAGCCAACAGCACGGCCGTCAGTGGGCTGCGCAGGACTGGAAAGCTGAGTACCAGCACTGACAGGGCAATTGCCAAAATACCAACAGGGAACCACAGAATGAAGCGTGAGAGGACCCAAACTACTTGCGGCTTGACGGGCCCTTGACCGCTCATCACATAACTATTTGCCGAGACCGGCTGGCGGGCCTGCACCGAACTACCCAACAACCGCTCGAGGCTCGTTTGGTCCTGGGCGCTTTGCCGGTACCACCATAATCCGCTCCATTGCCAGGTCCACTCGGCGGTCAGTCCTGCCGGACTCCACCCCAAGTGCTTGTCGGACGGCGTTACCAGCTGCCAATAGAAGCGGCCTTGATATTCCGCGCCCTCGATGCGCGGGCTCTCGACACGAATCGGAGTCGCCCAAGAAAGGGAATCGTCGATTAGGTAGAAAATCTCAACGACGTGCTCCTGAGGAACGGGAGTTGTCGGCAGAGAAATCGAGAGACTCTTGGTGTTGTAGTCATAGGGAGCGTCACTCTGCCGCAATGGAACACCATCCACGGCCACACCCCCGCTCTCCAAATCGCCCACCCTGGGCAGTTGTACATTCAGCTTGCCAGCCGTTGATAGCACGCGGGCAATGTAGCGATCACGGCGTTTTTCGCCGGCGATGACTGACTGCAGACAATTCTCTTTGATCCTGACTGGGGCCGCAGCGACGACTTCCATACGTCGAATCTGCAAGTTGATATCTACGGCGGCCGAGCGCAAGGTGCGCCGTTTTTCATTGAACGGAATCGGCTCCCAAGTTCCATCCGAACTGAGGCTGGAGACCTCCATTCGCAGATCGCTACTGATATCCCAATCCTGCCGAATGCTGCGCGATGATGTAGGCAGCAGCAACTGGGCAAGAGGGATGCTCAAGCCACGGTTTTCCGACGGTTTAGTGGATGGATCCTTGTCCATCTCACCCGTTGTTTCGAGTGGCGAGGATCCCGTGGGAGTAGCTGGAATTGCATAGGGAACACTGGTAAGCACCGAAACCTCGGCCGTTCCAATAAGGGGTGCACCGTCCAGTTGATACAGTCTCCAAGACTGTTCGGCAGTGGGCAATGCGTCGGCCTCCGTGTTGGTGGGTTTCGGCTCTTTGCCAAAAGCCTCGCTAGCAGGGAAGCTGCCAATAAGTTTCATGGATGTCGGATTGCCATTGATCAGCACCTGCGGAGCGGGGCCAACATCTTCGCGGACCGCGATCCGCAAATCGGAAAAGGGCTCATTGGCGATTCGCAATTGGAATAGCTGTTGGACATCGATCTCGTTGGGTAGGATTTCAAGATCGCAACGCTGCTCAAAACTGATTTGCTGGGGCAGAAACTCAGCTTTGCCGACCCATTTGGGAGTGCTGCCGCGACTCTGAAAGCGATATGCCAATGGCTCGCGAACACGAGAGGTATTGATGAACTTTTGATATTCCGTCGAAAAGGAATCCGGCAACAGCCCGGTGCTCGCCGTTTCACGCCATTGCATCAAAATGTTGTCGGCGCTGGCTACCAGCAAAACGCCCGAACCATGATCCACATCTAAGGAACCATTGTTTTTGCCACGCAGTATTTCAGGTATTTGGAATTCAATGGCCTGACCGTCATCGGGACTCCAACTGCGTTGGGCTTCGATTTTCCAAACTTGCTCTAAACGTCGGTTGCCGCCCACGCTGTTTTCCGGCTCGCGGCCATTGAGGATATAGGTCCCGTTATCCTGACGCCGGACTCTCAGTACTTCCGATTCGGGTGAAAACGGATCATTCTGATCTTGCAGCACGCGAGCGGTATTCTCCTCGACAATCCAATCGCCAGGGATGACTGCGATTTCCAATTGGTGCCCATTGTTGGTATCAAAGGAACAGTCGAACCAGGCGGTCAACATCAGTTTGTTCTGGTCGACACTCACTTTGTAAGTGGGCCGCACGGTGGGCAGGCTCTCTTCCAGGCGAAAGGTGAGAGACAGGTCGAATTCCTGCCGGTCAAAGCGAAACTGCATTTGCTGCTGCAGGAAATTTGCCAAGCGGCCCTGCTGCACCAGTCGTGCGCCGGCGCCCTCATTAAAGGTAAGTGCGTAGGCCGTGGAAAAAATGCAGTCTACAGTGCCACGGTGATGGTCCACACCCAACAGCTTGGGGATTGGCAATTGGACCTGCGTCGTCGAGGAATTCTCCTCAACGCTAGCCGGCATCCACTCCCATTCCAACGATAGCTTGACAGAATCGGATTGAGCGGAATCGAGCATCTGTATGAGCAAACGCTGCGAATCCGCTTCGACTTCCGCTTCATTATCGCTGTGGCTGTCGACCGCTGAAATTCGAAATCTCTCGAATTCCTCATTGGGAAACGTTCGCCACAGCGCACCGGCTGGTAGCTGTATCTCAAACTCGTAACCACTATCACTGCCGTACCAGCGGACATTCAAATCGGTTGTAGCTACCCAGGGCTGACGCGGATCGATAATCTCAAAGGTGGTTATGCTTTCCGCTTCAATGGAGGAGACTCGCTCGATGGCACCTTGCTCGCGCCATGAAAGTGAAAAATCGCCGCCACGGCTCTGTACCTGCACTTGCACCCCAGCTTCGGAGCTGTTCGTATCCAGGACGTCCTCGCTGCGCGCCGAATCTCGATGGCGTTGGCAGGCAGCAATACCTTGATGGTCGTTAATGCCATTGGCAAATTGATGTTCAGCGTATTGCGGCCCGCCCGCTGCTGCACCACGGATTTGCCCTTCAGAACGATCGATTGCCGTTCATTTTCCTTTCCCACCAATAACCACTCGTAACCACCACTCTCGACAATGTTGAGCCTTCCGCTCTGATCACCGCCGCCTTGCAGCGGCTGCTCGGTCAACAGGCACGAGTCGAATCGCAGACTGACGCGGGCCGGACTATTGCTCTCCCCGAGCTGGACCTCAAAACGACCCTCGACTTCAGCCAGGCCCTGTTTGACGACAGCATCCACCTGGATCGAGGTGAAACTGGCCGCCGGTAATTGGGAGGCTGCGGCCGCCTGGCTTTTCAGCCTGCGTAATTCTTCCAGAGTGACATTACTCAAGACGGGTTTTCCGTCCGGCCCCAGGACTTCCAGACGGTAATCCATATCCAGCATGCCGTTGCGGAGAATACTGGGAGTCTGCTCAGCCGCGCTCGGGTCCGGGTCGACCTCTTGCGCTGGCACGGCGGGAATGCCTATCGCCAGCCCCAGCAGAAGCATGCCGAGTTGCCACCAGCTCTGCCAACTGGGCTGGAGCGGAAGCCTGGCAATTCCCGACCGACCGCTTGGCCGTGTGTTTTCGAGGGCGTGAATAGCGCGGTGCATCCAGCTGGCTTTGCAAGAAAGAGACTCGAGACGCTGGCACAAAATCGATGTTCAAACCCCGAGGATTTTTAATAGGCAGCTTCTCTAGTTTACGTAAGCCGCAGAGCCTTTTGAACGGGTAGCCTGCCAAGAGCGGTGGGTTATCTGCGGAAACTAAGCGGCGGAATAACTCCCTGGCTGTTTAACCGCCGTAGAATCGAAAGAATCCTCAAAGGTGGACCATGCTTGCCCCCCCGACTTGAGCTGACAAAAGGGGCTGCTCCGACGAAAGCCTGAGCGGATGCAAGCAGGCTAATCAGCTAGAAAACCGTGGTTGGACGCGGGGGGCGACATGGCTGGCATGCACTGGCTCCCGAAAGCAAAGGCCAATCGAAGCAGTCGGATTGCAAAAATCAGTCTGGTTGTCCGGCCATGTCTTCCAGCAGTTGTGTGATAATCTGCAGCAAACGGGGACCGGCTTGCTGTCCAGTATCGACAACTTCCGCATGGCTAGTAGAAAGCGGCGTATCGGTCGAAGCAACGTTGGTGATGATGGAGGCGGCCAGGACGCGCATGCCAAGATCCCTGGCGGCGAGTACTTCCGGCACGGTGCTCATGCCAACTGCATCCGCCCCGAGCAGGCGAAAAAAGCGGTACTCGCTCCGCGTTTCATAGGTTGGTCCCAGCGTGGCCAGATAACAGCCCTGTCGCAAGTCGATATCCAGACGTCGGGCAATGCGGTGGGCGCGTTGCATGAGTTGCAGGTCGTAGGGTGAAGCGCAGTGCGCAGGTTGGGTACCAGGTAATCTTTCAACCTGGCCGCGCGGCCAAAGAAAATTAATGTGCTCATCGATCAACATCAGATCACCGCGGCGATAGCGGGCGTTGAGTCCACCGGCGGCGTTGGTGGTGATTAGCGTTTTGGCCCCCAATGCGTGCAGACAGTGAATGGGAAAGGAGATCTGATGGTCCGCCAAACCTTCGTAACGATGACCACGGCCTTGCATGATCACTACCGGCATGCCACCCAAATATCCCAACACCAATTTTCCTGCATGCCCACTGGCTGTAGTTGGAGGGAAAAAAGGGATGTGATCGTAGTCGATTGTCGAAGCATGCTGGACGTGGCTGGCCAGCAACCCCAGACCGCTACCCAAAACGATAGCCACTTGCGGTTGCCAAAAGCGACATGCCTGGACACAGTCGCGGGCACGGGACACCGCCGCCTGGAAACCTGCAAGGGCAAGCCCGCTCATGGAGCGTTAGCGCGTTCGTAATTGAGGATGCCAGTAACCAGTGCCCGCAACTTGGGCTCTGCGGCGTTAGCGGTAGCGATGATCTTGGGCACATCGGCAGGTTCCAGAGCATCTGGCAAACACATATCGGTAATCACCGAAAAGCCGACCGTTCGCAGCCCGCAGTGAACGGCTACGACGACTTCGGGCACCGTCGACATACCCACTACGTCCGCGCCGATGGCCCGCAGAAAGCGATACTCGGCCCGCGTTTCCAGATTGGGCCCTGCGACTGCTACGAATACGCCTTTATGGGCCACGATGTCCTCGCGGCGGGCGATGGCTAATGCTTGATCGACCAGCTTTAAATCATAGGGCTCGCACATATCCGGAAACCGCGGTCCCAAGCGATCATCATTGATCCCAATTAAGGGATTGTCACCCATCAAATTGATGTGATCCTCGATGACCATGATGTCGCCGGACTTGAAGTATGGGTTCATGCCTCCGGCGGCATTGGAAACAATCAATAGTTGGGCGCCGAGTGCTTTCATGACCCGCACCGGCAAAGTAATTTGCTTGAGGGGGTATCCCTCGTACATATGAAAACGGCCCTCCATGGCCATGACGGGCAGTCCGCAAAGACTGCCACACACCAGCCGTCCACGGTGGCTAGTCGCGGTAGATTTTGGGAAATGGGGAATAGATTCGTACTCAATCGAAGCCTGGACGTCGATCTGTTCCACCAGTGGTCCCAAGCCCGTGCCGAGCACGATGCCCGCATGCGGTTGTTGATTCCATTGTTGGCGGATAAACCGGCATGCGTCCTGGGTTTGATCGTAAAGTTCGAGCATAGTCAACAGGAGTGGGAGCGAAAGAAACCTGCGAGCAACGCTGTGTACCGTCTCACGCGCCGCCGCTCTTAAAAATCGAGCCGGCATTAAAGCATGTCCAGCATGCTTGCACAACATGGTCTTGGATGTCATTTTTATGGATCTCATGATGAAACTAAATTAATTTTTTTTTGGGCAGAATCTGTGCAACGTAGACGATTGGGAAGAAGTGGAATTTCGGTGACGGATATCTGCTTGGGGACCATGACGTTCGGCAGTCAATGCGACCAGCAACAGTCACATGCCATCTTGGATTACGGTTGGGAGGCGGGCATCGATTTCTTTGATGCGGCTGAGATGTATCCGGTACCACCGCTAGCGGAGACCTTTGGCCTAACGGAAGAGATCCTGGGGAATTGGCTGCAGACCAAACCGCGCGAACAGGTGATCATTGCGACCAAGATCACCGGACGCGGGACACGGATGGTTTTCCCCACCGGTGCGCGGCGGACGTACCGCCCTGGACCCCTTGCAGATCGAGCGGGCTGTGCATGACAGCCTGCGACGCTTGAAGACAGATTACATCGATCTCTATCAAACGCACTGGCCCGATCATCACATGCGCTACGAAGATACACTGGCCGGGCTGACCAAGTTGATCGACCAGGGAAAGATACGTGCCATTGGTTGCAGCAATGAAACAGCTTGGGGAGTAATGAAGAGTCTGTGGGCCGCGGAGAAGCATGACTTGCGCCGCTACGATAGCGTGCAGAATAATTTCAGTTTGATCAACCGCCGCTGCGAAAGTGAACTTGCCCAAGTTTGTCGACAGGAGCATGTCAGCTTGCTGCCTTACTCTCCGCTCGGGGGTGGCGTGCTGACAGGCAAGTATGGTGGAGCTCTGCCGCCGGGAGCTCGCTTTAGCGAATATTTGCAGAGCGGCGGACCGCGACAAAAAGCGATGGCGACTCGTTTTGTCAATCCACGAACCTTGCAAGTTACCGAACGACTGGCCACGATCGCCCAGGATATCGGCGTCAGCCTGACGGCCATGGCGGTGGCCTGGAGTCGCCAACACGATTTTGTGGCCTCGACGATTGTCGGAGCTACCAGCGTAGAGCAACTCAACGAGTCGCTGGCGGCGCGCGAGTTGATTCTTGACGCACAGACCTTGCGGCGGATCGACGACATTGATGCTGAAATACCCAATCCCATGCATGAAGATGGATTGCGGCGATTGTAGCTCGCTGGCTGGGCGTCGAGCCAGTCTACAGTTAAACTCTAACTAGCTGCGCGGGCAGACCAAGTGGTCGCTGCTGATTCCGATCAGGAGAGGAAAGTCCGGGCTTCATAGGGCGGAGCGGTCGGTAACGCCGACCAATCGCAAGGTTAGGGAAAGTGCCACAGAAAGCAAACCGCCGAACGAGCTGCCCAGCAGCCGCGTGGTAAGGGTGAAACGGTGAGGTAAGAGCTCACCAGCGGTCGAGGTGACTTGGCCGGCTCGGTAAACCCCGCTCGAAGCAAGATCAAACAGGGAGGATACGCGGCTCGTCCGCGTTGCGAACCGGCTCGGGTCGCCACCACTCTCGGGTAGATCGCTCGAGGCCGCGAGCAATCGCGGCCCTAGATAAATGGCCACTCCGCTGCCCTGGGTTGAAAAGCCTTCGGCAGGCGACAGAACCCGGCTTATCGGCCTACCCGCGCAGCTTTTGACGTCAACTCGCTGTTTACTTTATCTATCGATATTGGTATGTCGATCTAAGAAACAGTGGATCCGCGGCAACGTGACCAGGATTCAATGACTGCAATCAATGGATTGAAATGCAGACGACTCTGCAGAAGGCGAGTTGACCGATGACCATGCGTGTGACAATTGCTCTTGCTGTCATTCTGGGCTCAAGCCAGTCGGTGCTGGCCCAATCGCAAACCCAGAACGGTGCCACGCTGGGTGGTGTTGCCGGGGCAGTCATTGGCGGTATTATTGGCAAGCAAAACGATGAGACCCCAGAGGGCGTGTTGATCGGCGGGGCCGTGGGGGCCCTGACCGGTGGATTGATCGGGCGGGCGCAAGACAACGAATTGCAACGCCAGCGGGCCTATCAAGAGCAGGCTTATGCCCGCCAACAGCAACAGCTTTATGCACAACAGCAGGCCTATGCCAACGCCGGCGTCAGCTTGGTTGACGTTATCAACATGACGCGCACGGGCGTAAGCGAAACGGTGATTATGGCTCAACTGCAGTCCAGAGGAGTCCAGCGGCGGCTTGAGGTAAGCGACATTATTTCCCTGCACCAACAGGGCGTTAGCGATACGGTGATCACTGCGGTCCAGGCGGCGCCGCTGGCAAGCAGTCGGGCTCAGGCACAGCCTCGGGCAATGGAACCGCAGGTCGTCATTCAGCAGCCGAGCGTTATCGTTCATGAACAGCCCGTATTCTACCCCTCGCCAGTAGTCGTCCACGAGTACTACCGGCCGTACCCAGTGCACACGCATCACTATCGGGGTTATCGCAGCGGAGTTGGCTTTTATGGCCGTTTCTAATGGGACAGCGTTCTAGCGAGCGGGATGGTCTGCCACCAGCTGCTGCCAGTTTTCCCTGACCCAAATTTCATGCTCGGCATTCGCGGTGAAATCAACCAAACAGCCACCCGGATGCGACTCTGCAAAAGGGTATCGCAAATGGTTGTCGCGCAGTAGCAGATTGCTGCGGGCGATTTTCTTGAAGCCTAAGTCGCGGTATTCCCAGTCATCCAAATGGTGGGGCAGGCTCTGCTCATAATGCATCAGCACCAGAGAATTCATATCGGCGGCGGAACGAATCGCAGCATCCAATACGGCAATGCGGTTCGGTATAGCTGGATGAATCAGGAACTCGTGAATGAAGATGATCGCTTCGACCCAAGACTCGACCTGCAACTCGCGGCGAAAACGCTCACCGCCGTCACGTGTCAACGTCTCCAGAACCTCCATCCAAACCGCGCCGACCGCATCGCAAACGGATAGGATCGACTGCCGGCAAGCGTCTGCCACGGCCCAATCGAGCTGCTCGGCCCAAATCCGTCCAACCAGATATTCGTTGACTTCTTCACCAGCCTGCATTGCATGGCGACTATTCAATACATCACCCTCGTCCAGCACCTGCTCGTCTTGGGTCACCTGTGCTCCCCTGACCGGCTGCGTGCTGGCAGTCCCTTTTGCTTCGTTATCGAAGGGGCCGTAACACAATACATCGACCATCAACGGAACCACAAAGTCTTCTTCGGACTTGCGTGCCAGAGGGAATCGCTTTTGGAGGTTCAAATGCATGGATGGCGATACATGTCGGGCGATAACGGAGTGCGTAATGGGCGTCCTAGGGCACCGCCCATGTTACTTGGGGGCGCTCCGAGTTCCAATCAGCAAGCTGCATTCATGGCGAATTCAATAGAAAATCTCCCACCCACTGAATGTGGAAGATTGCCGGCTGGGGTGCCCACGATCGCATCTTCTATTTAGCACTCTCGAGGGCTAGAATAGGAAATCATTGATTGGATGTCGATCGAGGAGCGTAGAGATCCGTCGGGGTCGATCCGTGGTCGATCCGTCGGGGTCGATCCGGAAGCCAAACAACACAGGTGATGGTCGGAAAGTGCATTCATGAGTAATCGAATCTCGTTGCTGAGCAGCTGGCTGGGAATTTCCCTGGTGCTGGGAATTCTCATGGTCGGCTGTGATGCTCTGCCCGATGCGGCCCGAAAAGCCGATGGACAGCCGGGCGAATCAACTTCGGCTGCTGCGTTGGCTGAAGGCCAGACGGCCGCACTCGCCCAGGCAAATAGCGACCACATCGCCGCGGGGGACGCACCCACTCCGGCTGTGCTGCAGCCCTCCGCTGGAGATGCGATCGATGCCGACAAGCAGACTGAAGATCAGGTAGCCGATGGCCTGCCACGGACAACTCAATCCAATAACTCAGCGCTTGACAAAGGAAATTCGATGCCTGGCAAATACAACGCTTTGAATGAAATAGAAAGCTATGTGATCCTGAATAAAGGAACCGAACGCGCCTTTACGGGAGAATACTGGGACCTGAAAGATAAGGGGACCTACATCTGCCGTCGGTGCAATGCGCCTCTGTATCGTAGCGACGACAAATTCGATAGCCATTGCGGCTGGCCAAGCTTTGATGATGAAATCAAGGGCGCCGTGAAACGCTTGCCAGACGCAGATGGAATGCGGACGGAGATTCTATGCAGCAATTGTGGCGGGCATTTGGGACATGTGTTCCTGGGAGAGATGCAGACCGCCAAGAATACGCGGCACTGTGTAAACTCCATCTCCACCAAATTCATCCCTGACGGCAAAGAAATGCCGCCCAAGATTATCGCTGGCGAAGCTGATGCCGCCGATAAACCGCAACCGAAAAAACTCCAACCGAGTAATGGGCTACGGCATGCTGCGGAAGGGCGTAGGGGGATCAGCTGGCGGCAGTGAATCGGTCGCGGGGCGGACAATATTCTGCGGGGTCTGCCGGCGAGTTTCCTGTGGCTGAGTTGAACTGGCGGTGACAACATCCGCCGAGACCGCAGGTGTACTGGCGATCTGCCGCGAGCCGCTTGCTCCTCGCGGTGCCCAAACACTCTTTAGACCACCATCGCTGGATACGAAAATCTCTTTCTGCCCGATAACCTGTCGGCCATTCTCGAAAGTATATTTGGCGAAGACGATGACACGGTCTGCCGATGGATCTGGGCCGTTCCATGGAAGCGTCAGGTGAATTCCCTGGGTGCTCCCAATCGGCTGCATCTTGGCCTTGACCTCGGCGGCCGTGTAATCCCAGCGACCTATGCGCGAATCGTTGCCTTCCCGGGCTGGATCGAGCACGACGATGGTCAGTTCCGCTGCTTCGGCTACCATTTGCCCACGTTCGTTGGTCGGACGCAGCACCAGGTATAGTCCGTCGTCATCCGCGCGGTCATCGAAGTTTGCGGCTCGCGACAGACTGGGATGAAAGGCCAGCTCGACGATACGTCGATCTGTTACCTTTTCGGTAGCCATCGTGATCGTGGCCTGCTCGCCATTCGAGCTGCCGGCCAACTGCGCGGGCAACTCAATGCGGCTTTGGTTCAAATCAAAGTCCACATCAGGCGCCGTGGAGGCTGCGTTCAATCCTTCGATCATGATCGGCTTGGGTGGCGGAATCGGCTCGCCGGGTTCAATGGTCGGAGGCAGCAGTGTATCGGGGTCAAATCCCTCTTCATCGAAGCTCTTAGGTGCCGTTGGCCGATTGCTGTCGGAGCCTGCTGGTGGTTGGGGCAATATGTCGCTGTTGCCTGCAGGCGTGGGTGACGGTTTGCTGGGTGCCGGAGACGGGCTCAAAGGGGCTCGTGCCGGATCGCGGTTCAAAATCGACCCAGAAGGTGTGTCCCCAGCGGAAAAGGGCGGTTTGGGTAGTTCGACCGCAGCTCCATCCCGGGGCAGAGTGCCCTTGGTCGTGCTGGGGGTCGCCGATTTGCTGGCTGCCGTAGACTGAGCCGACTTGAGCCGGTCGTATTCGTTCCGCAGCGATAAGCAGCTCTTGTTCCAGTTCGCGATATTCGTGGTCATAGTCGTACAACTGGTCTTCCAACCCACGAATCTCCGCAGCCATATTCTCGATATATAAATCGTTGTAGGCGCGGCTGCGGCAGCCTCCCAGCGCAGCGATAGCCAGCAACATGCCCATCAGGCATGCCCCATCGCGTATCGAGGCTGTAGGTGTAATTCGCAGGGGACTATCTCCGCCAGGCGGACTTTGGGTTCCATCGCTCGGGTCGCACCTAGGGGAATTAGCGAATATGCTGGATTCGAGTCAAGATCGAAAGCGTTTGGACCGAGTGCCGTAAGTCGCCCCCGGAAACCTGTTGAAAGGAATGGCCGCCATCACCCAACCGCTGCGAGTGTGCTTCGAAGACAACCATCTTCTGGTGGTTGATAAACCCGCTGGTATTGCAACCATGGGGGCCGCTAGTGGCGAGCCGACCATGGCTCGTCAGGCCGCTGCCTATCTCAAACAAAAATACGGCAAGCCTGGAAACGTGTTTGTGGGTGTGGTCAGTCGCCTGGACCGCTTGGTTTCTGGAGTGCTGGTATTGGCCCGAACCAGCAAAGCGGCCAGTCGCTTATCGGAGCAAATCCGCCAACACACAACCCTCAAGCGTTATCTGGCCATCGTCGAGGGCAGCCTGCAGCGAGCCAAACTGGACAGAATTGGTAGATTGGGTCGTAAAAGACGAATCGCAGCAGCGCATGAAGCGGGTCGAACCGTCGCACAGCGGTGCACAACTGGCGAAACTGCGTTGTCGCAGCTTGGCGAATCACAACCGGCTTTCTCTGCTGGAGATCGATTTGGAGACGGGACGCAAGCATCAGATCCGGTTACAATGCAGCGACGCGGGGCACCCGATCCTGGGTGATCGCAAATATGGTTCTCACAGGAGTTTTACTCCCGGCATTGCCCTGCATTGCATGCAAATGGGGATTATCCATCCCACCCTCAGGACTCCCATGCAATTCCGCTGCTTGCCGCGCAAGAATTGGCAGCGGGCGACGGCTGAATTGATGCAGCTAGGCCTACACAGACTTAACTGCGCACGAGGATGAAAGCGATGGCAAAGGCCAAGCTCAGCCTTAGAAAGAAACTCTGCGTAAAGAAATCGTCCGCTGAGGTTGTCGGCTCATCGCTCAACTCTACCATGGATTCGCATACTGCTCAAAGCGAACCGTCTCTGAAGACAGAACCGAACCATGGTGTCGTCAAGATCGTGTCGGGGGGACAGACTGGCGTCGACCGCGGCGCCTTGGATGCGGCCATCGCCTTGGGCATTCCCCACGGTGGCTGGTGTCCCAAAGGACGCTGGGCGGAAGATGGCCCCATCCACCCGCGTTATCAATTGGTTGAATTGCCCTTCAGCGATTATGCGCGGCGTACCGAGCAGAATGTGATCGATTCACATGGAACTCTAGTCCTCTACCGCGAGCGGCTGCAGGGGGGAACGGCCCTGACCTGCCGGCTAGCCCGCGCCCACCAACGACCGCTGCTGAAGGTCAGAATCGACCGCCCCATTCGCTTTCAGCAAATAACGCGTTGGCTGGACGAGAACCGCATTCAGATTGTGAACATCGCCGGTCCACGAGGCAGTTCCCATCCCAGTTTGGAAGCCCAGGCCTTTGAAATTGTCAAAAGAATTTTCACGCCGCCAGCAACACTCTTCACTCGGGAATGAGGAAAGCGGCAGCTATCCCAGGGCCTGCACTGCCAATCGCCAGCCCCAGAGCAGCAGCATGGCTATCACCAACACGACCAGCAGTCTTTCATTGAGTCTGGTCCAGCCGGCCATCCATGGTCGACGGCATTGGCTCGCGTGCAGGATTGCCAGCGGGATCTGGGATGCAATGAAGGCAAACAGCGGGAGACTCATGGGATTCAAACGCCAGGCCGTCATCGGGTCACCGTCGGCGATATGAATGAAGCCGCGGGTTAATCCACATCCGGGACAGTCGAGGCCAAACCGCGTGTGCAAGGTGCAGGTTTCAGGCAGGGCAATGGAGCTGCCGGGCAGCAATACCTGCCGATCGCGACCGGTATCGAGCAACACCGCCGCCAGGAGAACCAGGCAGGGGCCTAGTATCCACAGCAGGTGGGCGAAGCGATTCGCTTGTCGCCCCTGGGATACGCCGCTGCGGCTTGGATGGGGCTGAAACCTGGGTGAGCAAAGCCCGGCGTTTTCGGTCACGCGTGGGGGCATGCGTTCGGCGTTGCCTGATTTCGAAATCGACGTTTGCACTCAGCAGTCCTAACGGTCGCTTTCCAGTGTGGAAGGGAGGGCGGAATCCGTGGAGCTTCGCCCGCCCAGTTGCGGGCTTGGGAACTTGTTCAGCGTGGCTTGTCCAAGTCTGAATACAAAGTACCACAATGTCAGAATGACCAGTAACAGAGTCCCCAACTCTATCAAACTCTCTCGCTGTAGTTTACTCTCCAGTTTTTTAATTGGGGCAGCCACGGAACTACTTCTCTCTTGCATCAGGATCCACAGATCGCTCTTGGTGCGGATTTCGTCAGCACCGGAATTGACGCGCGGCAGGCTGACCTGCTCGAGCGAGGCGATCCAGGTTCCGCCGAAATCTTCGCCATCCTTGAATGCAGCAGCCGGGTCGAGATAGGAGAAGACACCACCGCTATGTTGCAATTGCTCGAGCAGTCCCGCGTCGATCTGCGGCATTTGTACGGTCTTCATTGTCTGTCGATCCATGTCCGCGATCAGCGGGTGTTGCAAGAGGGTACCACGCTGATTGCCGCTGCGGCCATCGACGATAGCCGCAAAGCGGATAAAGGGGTCGCTATCGGCGGCGACCTCGCCTCCCGCCTCCTCTTGCGCCAAGAGTTCAAAGTCCCCCAGATTGATCGTCAACACCAAGACGCCCATCGGCACCGCTTCGGACTTGGGCGTTTCGCCATCCTCTTCGAAATCGTCAGGATTCCAAATCGGTGCACTGATACCTACCTTCCATGCTCCCGTGGCCGTCGAGCGAAAGGAGGCCGATAAACGCGTCGAACGAGTGGTGCAAAGGGCCGTTGACTCTCCCCAGGCTTGGCATCCTCGCGTTGGCCATTGAAATAGCTGCGGTACGCATAGTTTCCACCGACTGGACTCTTGGCGTCCTGTTCTTCGCCGCCGGAAAACGCGATACCAACTATGGTGCCACGCTGTTCGGCCACGAATACGGTATTGAAAATAGCGGGCCTAGCTTGGCCCTCCTTTCGGATCATGGCTTGCAAGCGTGACTTGAGGTAAGTCTCGAGTTCTCGGCGGGCGTCGCCTTGCAAAAACGCATTCATAGCTTGGGGCTGTGCCCTGGATACTTGTGGGGGCGGCGCTGCGAGGTTGGTCTGGGCCAAGTCTGCGAATAGCTCCGCGTGTTCCCGTTCGGCCCTGCGCAAGATCTCGCGCAGCTCCTCGCGGCGTGTTTCCTCTTCGACCACGCGAAACAGGGATTGAATTTCGCTCTCCAGCCCCAGGGCTACGAAGCGGGCCGCAAATTTATTACTTTCCAACGAACGCTGGGCGACGCTTTCCAATGACTCCTGTGTGGCTAGCGAAAGACTGCGCATGGAAAACAGCAACATGAGCAACAGCAGTAAGACTGGTCCCACAATGCCCAGTAGGTACAACGGCTTTTTGGTTCTCGATGCGGCACGCGCGTCGATGGCCTCGATGACCTGTTGGACATTGCCGAATCTTCGTCGTGGGTCGACCGCCACGCAGCGGTCGATAATCTGACACAGTGCTTTGTCCATCCGACGGCGACGATAATGGAGTCGCGGACGCTTGGAGCTCGCAATCGTCTTGCGATAGGTGTCGAGACGATCGGGCAGGCTGTTGGCGGTATTCAGCGCCTCGACGGCTTCGGGGGTGCGGTAGGGTGGGCTGCCAACCAGCAGGGTGTAACCAATCGCCCCCAATGCGTAGACATCCCAGGCAACATCTGGCGATGCATTCAAGTCGGCTTGCTCAGGTGCCATGAAAAACAGGGTTCCCAGCGAGGGTGTTTGATCATTGGTCATCCGCCCTTGTCCAAAATCCGCCAAACGAGGTCGCCAGGCATGATCGAGCATGACATTGGCCGGCTTCAAATCGCAGTGCAACACGCCCTTGGCATGTGCAAACCCCAACCCTTCAGCAATCTCGCGTAGCATCGACACTGTTTCATGAATCCCCAGGGCACCCCGCGAACGCATGAAATCTTCGAGCGATCCATTTTCCAAGTACTCCATCACGTAATAGGGGGGATCCGCATCCCAGCCGACCGCCAAGACCTGCACGATATGCCGCCCCGTTGACATATTCACCAAATGGCTGACTTCGCGCGACATGGCGGGCAGGTTCATCGAGCCGCGTTGCAGGTAGAACTTGATGGCGACCGGACGCCCAGTGTTCAGATCGATACCCAGCCACACCTGGCCGAAAGCCCCTTGCCCCAACAAGCGTTCGATGCGATAGCCACTAACCTCTCCTGGAGGTATCGTTGCCTGCAAGCTCAGCTGCTCGGCTTTCCGCAAGCCGCCCATAGATTGTTGTTGGGTGTGATCCGTATTCATTCAGCATCTGCAATTGCAATGTGTGATGTCGATCGTCAGCTCCGGGATTAACCCGCCCGGTGCTCAGCCTGGCAGACCTCGACATTCTAACCGCAAATCCCCGCCCGAGTCCGCCGCCTTCCTTGCCGTTGCAGGGCAAATCAGATATTCAAGTTAGGTTCGCGCATCCGTTAGCCGCATGGCCGTGAGGCCCCGGCTGGGCTTGCAAACCCGGCCGCTTACGCGTCGCGGCCCACTTCTCAAATTGAAACTCTGATTAGCCCTGCTTGCCGTTGGGATGCTGTTGACAAACTCGCCGCAGGCTCAATGTGATTTTGATGGCCCCAGAATGCCCGTAGTCAAGCATTGCCTGGCCCAGGCCCTACAAACGCTACAATTGAGAACCTCGTACCGGTGCATGTGAATTAGATGCAAACGGCTTGGCAAACCGGCCGTGCCCGAGATTCATTCCCTGAGCAAAAATCTAAACTTCAGCCGTTTCACCAACCTTGGGAGCACTCGATGCGTCGCGTCGTCATTACAGGCTTAGGCATTGTCGCACCGACTGGCGTCGGTGTCGAAACCGCCTGGAATTCGGTCCTCAGCGGGGTCTCGTCGATACGAAAGATTCAACGCTTTGATACACAATCGTTGCCGGTGCGGATTGGCGGTGAAGTACCTGGATTTGATGCCCTTGCGCTATTTGGCTCGAAGAAAGCGCGGCAGACATCGCGATTTGTTCAGTTTTCCGAAGTTGCTGCAGCCGAGGCCTTGTCCGATGCTGGGTACGACCCCGAACTACATGGCGAACGCTGCGGCTGCATCATTGGCGTTGCCATTGGTGGCATCGGCGAGATCGAGGAAAGTGCAATCACCCTCAAGGAACGCGGGCCCGACAGAGTCTTGCCGCACAGCCTGCCCTACTCGCTGCCCAGCATCGCCTCGGGGATCGTGGCCACGGAGCATAAAATTTACGGTCCCAACCTGTGCGTGTGTACGGCCTGTGCAAGTGGCACGCATGCCATCGGCGAAGCCGCTCTACATATCAAACGCGGAGAAGTTGAGATGATGTTGGCTGGTGGTGCGGAGGCCGCAATCTGCCCACTCTACCTGGCATCCTTCGCCAAAATGCAGGCCCTGTGCCGCCGCAACGATGAGCCGCAATTGGCTTCACGGCCTTTTGACATGGACCGCTCTGGATTCGTGATCGGCGAGGGGTGTGGGCTATTGGTATTAGAAGAGTTCGAGCATGCAAAACAGCGGGGCGCTAAGATCTATGCCGAGTTGGTGGGCTACGGGCTATCGGCGGACGCACACCATCTAACAGCTCCGGCACCAGGCGGCACAGGTCTGGCCAAATGCATGCGCCAGGCGATTCGCGAGGGCGGCTTTGAAGCAACGGAAGTTGACTATATCAATGCTCACGGCACCTCAACCAAGGCCAACGATGCCGAAGAAAGCCATGCTATCCAGAGCGTATTCGGAGAATGGGCCTACGATATTTCCATATCGTCCACCAAGGGCGCGACGGGCCACTGCCTGGGAGCGGCTGGGGGTATCGAAGCCGTGTTTACCGTCCTAGCAGTACAGAATTCTCTCGTACCGCCAACGGCCAACTACACCACCAGGGATCCCGAATGCCCCTTGGATTACACGCCGGGTGCCGCTCGCGAGCGGCGTCTACGAGTAGCCCTAAGCAATTCACTAGGCTTCGGCGGCCAGAATGCTTGCCTTGCATTCAGCCCAGCCAGCGACGGCCTACGCTCCGCTGGAGCTCCACTCTAACACCTTTGCCACTCACCAATTCCCGAATTACCGCCAGAATCAAGGGCAAACATGATGAGTTCATCGATTCCCGAAGGACAGATATCCCAAACGCAGACAGGTGCTTCGCCCCGGCCTGTAGCCAACTGTGAACTGACCGCTGAAATTCGCCTAGACCGCGCTCGCGCGGCCCGCTGGCTGGTTTGTGCGGAGTCCATTCTATCCCACAGTGGTGGAAACAACGCTTTCAGCCAGTTCTGCGATCGGATCAGCGAGGCATGCTGGCTAGCTCGCTGGAAACGCGACTACGTGCTGCTGCCGGTCGATACGCTGGCGGTTCCGCAAATATTGTCTGACCTGATCGGAGCCGAACTGTTTGGCGACGACAGCCAGGCCGCCGTCATGGAGGACATGCTCGCCACCCTGGGCCGTAGCCAGCTGACCGGCAGCCAACACAACTGAGGCTCCATTGTGGCTGCACACGCTGCGTCCGATGCTCGGATGCTGGCGCCCTCGGGTAGCTTGAAAAACATGCGTTTGCTGACGCTCGCATGGTCGCTCAAGCCACAGCCCCCCTTTGAAAATCAGAACGCCCCCAATTAAGGCTTGAACTACTCGTGCCCATCGTTTCTGTAGACTACCATAGGCAGGACTCTAGGCAGTTTGATACCCCGATCAATACTCCTGAAGACAATGTGGAAACGACGATGCAACTTGAAACAAAGCTGGTACAAGCCTCGAATTGGAACTATGAAGATGCGGTTTCGAGAAATCTTGGATTGATTTCTCCCGAGGAACAGCAGCGATTGCGAAAATGTCGGGTGGCGATTCCCGGCATGGGAGGTGTGGGTGGAAACCACCTGATGACCCTCACGCGAATGGGCGTAGGTAAATTCCGGATTTCCGACGCTGATGAATTTGAAACGAAGAACTTCAATCGGCAGTTTGGAGCCACGGTCGAAACCGTTGGCATGCCGAAAGTCGATGTGCTCGCTGCCTCTGCCAAGAGTGTCAATCCCGAGTTGGAAATCGACGTTTTCAGTGAATACGTCACTGAAAAAAACATCGATCAGTTTTTGGACAATGTCGATCTGGTGGTCGACTCGGTTGATTTCTTCGCCTTCGAAGCCCGTCGCCTGCTGTTCCGCAAAGCCCGCGAGCGCGGTATTTGGGTCATTACTGCAGGTCCGATTGGCTTCAGCTCGGCCTGGTTGTTGTTCGATCCGCATGGCATGAGCTTCGACGAGTACTTTGACCTACGCGATGGCATGCCTTCGGTGGATATGTTTTCTGCATTCCTGGTTGGTTTGACACCTCGTGGAACGCATTTACCTTACTTTGATTTCTCCTATGTCGAGGCCAGCGGACGTGGTCCTTCGGTCGCGGCCGCCTGTCGCTTGGCCAGTGGCATTGCGGGCTCGGAGGCCATTAAAATCTTGCTCAACCGTGGTCCCCTGCGACCGGCTCCCTGCTATGCGCAATTCGATGCTTATCGATGCTTGCTGCGAAAGGGCCGTATGCCATGGGGTAATCGGAATCCCTTGCAAAAACTCAAGCGTAGCGCACTCAAGAAGCAAATGCTCAAAGCTGGGCTATGGAAAAACTTGATGCCTTCGTGGGCCAGGCTCACCTGTGGGCAGTTTGGTTTCAGCTCATGCTGCGACTGGCATGATCTGATACTCCCCGGCAGGTACATGCTGGGCGTAGAACATCTTCTCGCTCTCGTGCATTTTTGCGCCATCGAGCTGCCAAGGGGAGTAACGCGGGCCGTAGATGCGTTCGTAGAGTGGATATTTCTTTTCGTCCATGGCTGCAAAGTCATGCATGCACATAATCGCCGGATTGCCCTTGACCGCCGCGTACGACTTTACTTCCGAGCAAGGCACGCAGCCGAA
Organism: Pirellulaceae bacterium; assembly: GCA_963707245.1. Taxonomy (GTDB): domain Bacteria; phylum Planctomycetota; class Planctomycetia; order Pirellulales; family Pirellulaceae; genus Aureliella. The sequence continues at coordinate 238,186 of CAVPPY010000024.1, read as the reverse complement.
CAAACGCTCGTAGACCTTGGCATGACGGGGGTGTACGGCCAGCAACATCCTCTGCACGCCGCGTCGTCGCGCGGTTTGGAACAGCAGGCTGACCATGCTCACCAGCATGTCGAAACGCACACGTTTGTCGACTGAATCCATGCGACTGGCCAGACAGGAGATTTCAGCGGTGCGGATGCCTTGGGCGCGCATGGCGTCAACCTCATCCTTGAACAGCGAGTCCATGGGCAGACCGTATTCGCCGTCTCCAACCAGAGTTACCGTGAACACGACTTCGTCCTCAAAGGTCGCAATCAAGACGTTGGTCGTATCCGCCAAGTGATGTCGCATAACGCGAAAACCCGAGGGATTGGCACCGGTTAGCCCAGACTTGCAATAAACATCATGGCACAACTGAAAGGCTTGTTTGCGTTCGGATGGCTGATTGGCCACCTTTAGTGCAAGGCTTTCAACCAGGGACTTGGGCTTGGCCGTCGGTACGATCCCGAGTGGCAGTACGCTGGTGTCAAAGGCAGTGGTGGTGATCGTTGGGAAAGTTTCCATGGTGGGGCTCCAATTAAACTAGAATTAAGGACGGCAAATAAAAAACAAAACTTTGAACTAGACTCTTGCAACGACTCTCAGGGTGTTTCAAACAGTGCCTAACGCCTACTGAAGAAGTTTCTTACAGGGCGCTGTAGCTGGGGGGCGCGTCAACACTCAGACGATTGGCGATCGTCAGCATGTGCGATACAGACTTGACGGGAACTCGCATGTGGCTGACGCGTTCCCTAGGATCAACGCGGACGATGACCAACTCAGGTGCAACTTCCAGTGCACGAGCTTCGAGCAGTTTCAGGTCATCTCCATCGTCAGGCAGCGAGTGAATCCAAATGGTTGGATTCTTCTGAACGATCAATGCCAGACACTCGAGGGCGTCTGAGCTCTCGCCCACAACTTGGACCTCGGAATGATCTTCGAAGGTGTAATGCAGAAGATCATTCCACAGGCGATGCTCGATAGACAAAAGAATTCGACTGCTCTTGATGCTCATCATATTGAGGTATCTCATTAAGGTTTTCCACGGACAGGTGGGGCAAACGGGAAGGATTCGAATCGATGAGTTACTTGCGTGACCCTGAATCGAACTGCATGGCATTCTCAGGGCAGGCCTGAAAAACTCAATGAATCCGTGGATCCAAAAAAGATTAGCGATTTGATCCGGTTATTTACTGGTACCGGCGGACTAGATCAGGAGCCATCGAAAGAGGACCATGCGTGATGGCTGCCAGGCTCGAGCAGTACATGCGTATCAGGCGGAGCATGCAACTCCGCGGTCGCCAAACTAGGAGATGGCTGATGCCCTCGTTGCTCGCTGCCTGTCTTCCACGACTGCGCGAACAAAGAACCTATCCGCAAAACGTGAGCCGCTTTGGTGCTAGTCGCGGTTCTCTTCGGTTGGGAGTAGGCGTCTAAATCGTGAACTACGGAAAGAACTAGATGCGAACTAGTCGAGGTCCGCGGAGAGCTATTCCAGAACTAGCGGAAAGCCAGTTGTGTAGCAGAGAAGAGACGGCCGCTGAAGCAGATGAGAGCTAGATGAGTAAGCGACCGAGCACCACAACCCGAGCTGCTTTCCGGCTCCTAGAATCCAGTAGGCGGCTGTGCTACTGGATATTCAGGCCCTCTTTTTGGGCGAGGTCGACAGCCTCAACGCGGCTGCCAACATTTAGTTTCTCGAGGATATTATGGACGTGGTTCTTGACCGGTGAACAAAGACAGGTCCAATTCCTTAGCAATCTCTTTGTTGCATTTCCGATTGGCGATGAGCTCTAGAATTTCTCTTTCGCGCAGTGTTAAGCGGTAAGTCACCGTCTCCTTGGGCGTCTTCCAGGCTGGCGTCCTACGATAGGAGGACATAGCCGAGAACATGCGCTTGGCGAATTCTGCCGAGCAGTGAATCTCGCCCTGGATGACATTGTTGATGGCCTCTGCCAACTCGGGCAAAGACGATCGTTCGAGAACGCAGCCGTCAACGCCAGCCGATATGCATTCGAGCAATAAGGAATGTTCTTCGGGAACTAATAAGATGATCTTGGTCGGAGCGTTCTTGGATCGCAATTCTCCAATGATTCCTAGCGCCAGCCCGTCAGGAAGCTGCAAATCAACGATCAGAATGTCCGCTTTGCTCAGACCCAAATCGCCGACAGCATTAGGCTGCTCATGCTCAACCGCAACAGCATCGAGTTTCGAACCGTTTAGACAGTCGACCAAACAATCCCGAAGGAGTCGGTTACTATGTAAAACGAACACGCGATGCATAAGCAATCCAATGAAATCAGCAGACGGATGGAAGCTATGAGAGCAGAGTTTCCACCATCAGACTAAAGTCAAATAGAGTAGAAGCTATGAAGAGTTTAAAACGCTCGGGAAAGCCTGAATGATTATCCTGAATCTTGCGATTTAGGAAAGGCTGGCAAAACAGGGGGCTAGCTTACCCTCCGCCACAGCATAATTAGATTTTGTGTGCTGGGTAATCAATTGGCCGATGAAATCCGCAAAACCCGCAAAATCCTACCTTGGGCGAACCAGCGACTGCCGCGAAGGACGTAGAAAAGAATGGGAATTCCCCGAGGTACGGGCATGAGACTGCATGGGAATTCTCAGTGCCAATGTCCTGCGTAGGCCTAAGCCGCCCTGTTGACTAACCATGGGACCGTTGTGCCGGAGGTCCGGAGATGTTGGAAATAGGCGACATCCGCAGCAGATAGCCAAGACTTGCGGAGGAGCAGCGGGTCGATATTCCCGAAAAACATGCTCTGCCAGGGTTGTCGAAACAGGGCTGGACGCGTTGGGTCGCCTGACACGCAGACGGCGATACTGCCTTCAACCGATTCGTATTGCGTTTCCTCGCTAAGTTGCTCGAACCCCATGGCTCGTTGATAAAAGCGACAGTGACGCGGGTGAACCGCCGCGATGACACGGTCCATGTTACGGATACGGGCAATATGAAAAGTGGCCCGAGTCAGGGCTGCAAACACTGGCGAAATAACGCGATCATTCCCGGGTGCGACTGCCAGGCAAGTTGCCTCGAGCAGCCTCAGTCGCCGTTTGCGAAAGCTGGCCAGTTGGGTTCCGAAACACCTGTCAAGCGAAAGCAAGCCTGGCCCATCTTCTACCAGGGACACGGTGCCCACGACCTGCCGATGGCGCATGGCAACGATCAGCGTACATTCGGTGCGCAACTGATGGGCGGCTATCCGTAGACAGGTTGCGTTGGCCGATGTCAGGTTGGCTGCCAAATATTTCCTATACAGCAAACCAAACGCGGCCTGCCATTCCGCGACCACGGGCTGGTCGACAGACGATTTGAGCTTCAGATACAGGGCAATCCATTGCCGATCTCCGAGAAAAAGGCGTTTGCACGCGGTTAGGGCTGCCGAAACAGCAATTCTTTTCTTTCGGTGCGGCTCATCTGGATGCGAGAATTGGTTCTCACAGAATCCATCGACATGCACAATTTTGAAACTTTAGCCATTCGAGTTAAACCTTTTCCGTCGCGAATCCGAAACTAGGCCATTTGGTGGACCTACGGCTCCCTCATCTCTGGAACTGACACGCATCCGAGCCATGCTGGATACGTGTCGAAGCGATGCGCCCGCGGGAAAACGTGAGCTACGCTGAACATTTGGCGCGTGCGAGCCTAGGCCGATCGCGAATGCTGCAGACATTCGGCTGCCGGTTCCCCTGTCGGTTCGGGAGGGGCATTCTGCAGCTCGAATAGAGTGCGGACAAAATTGACCGAAGTGGGGTGCCATGATGTCGCAGCGAGTTGTTGAGATTCGATCGCATTACCGAATAATCTGTCGTGGAGTTGTGTGTTGCGGATGCTCTCAAAGTCAAGCATGAGGGCTACCGCCGGATTTCCGCGGGCATAGGGACACTGCGTCAGCCCTCCGACTTGCTTAAACCCGAGGGTTCTCATGTAGTACTTGGCATGTCTTGGATGTGCCGCCAATACCAGTGCGTTCATTTTCCGCTGCTCGGCAACTTGTACCGAAAGACGCGTCAGGGATTCAAGGGTCTTAATGAAGCGAATTGGAGATTCTCTCCGGTCGGCCAGACACCCAATTTCCCCTAAGCGATGGCCATTTCTCCTCAATTGAGCTACTTCTCGCCCGTACATGGCTTCGAGCGGTAGTCCATCCTCCCCATCACCAATCAGGCTGAGTGTCGAAATGACTTCCCCGCCGCATTTGGCCACCAGCACTTCGGTAGTTGGCAGCAGGTGGGCTGCCGTCAAGCGAACTTTCAACGGGTTCTCCGCCACCAAGCCAGCATCCCGATAGGACGCATACAAGATGCGAAAGGCTTCGATGAGCTCCATTCGATTGGCGCAAGAGCGACTTCAACGGTTTCCGTCTGCGGAGTTAGAACGGTAGCACTGGAATGACCCGTTAGCATGGGCTGTACAATGGGGTGCATGTCTAGGGACCTTCGATAAGTTGAGCATCAGGTTGAGTTTCTAGTACCGCGACAAATCGCCCCGAAATCCGCGGCCAACTGAAATCTATGTTAACTCCGCGGTGCAGGTCGGCGATTCGGAGCCTGCCCCGCAGTTTTGGCTTCAATCAGCCTGCGGGTTGTATGGCTTATGGGGTTTGTAAGCTGCCGCTGGCGGCTCACACCTAGCTACGAAGTGCAGTCCAAGGGAAATCACTCCATTGCGATCCAGGGATAGGTAGTTCTAGGCTTGAACACCCGTCGAACGCGAAGCAAACTAGGGGGCAACCGCGGTCGGATGCTGGGAAGGCACGATCGGTCTATGCTGTCCTCCCACTCGGTCCAGAATTTCTGAAAATCCCCACTGGCAGGAGGTTCGATGGTGAAGCCGGACAGCATCGTGAAGGGCCGGCAGGCCAGGATATTGGAATCCGCGCTGTTCCTGTTGGCGCGATGGTCGGAGCTTTGGGTTGCGCCTCCATGTTTTTTCCCATGCCATTTCTGTCAGCCTGGGCACTCGATTGGCATACCCATTCCCCGAAGCCATTTCCGTTTTGGGTTCCCCTGGCCTCGTTTGCCGCTATTGCGACAAGTCCCTTTAGTTTCCGAGATGGTCTGATTGGGATTGGGATTTATGTATTCGTAGGTCTGAGCATCCAGGGCTCAGACGTCGCATCACGCGCGCTTTTTTGCGACGGTGTTCTGGACTGGACTATTTTCCTGGTGGGCCTCAGTTATGGATTGGGACAGTTGTCGCGGAAGGCGGGGGCAGCTACGAGCAACCCTGCTAAGGGTGCGATTGCTCCAGGGAACTGGAGTGCGATAGGCGTAATCAATGAATCAAAATTGAAGCTAAGTATAGACTTGCTGAGTTTCATTCTTTGGAGTTTGATCGCATGGGTTGCGATCAGCTGGGCCGTCAAGCTTGTGTTCAGTGATGACTGGGGAACTCCATTGCCCTACCGCCGACCCATACTCTGGCTGCATTGTGGCGTCCTATTCACGCTAGCATCCAGGTGCTTGTACTGTCCAACTCGCCGAGCGGACCTGGCTTTTCTGTCGGCGTTCGCATTGCTTTGGCGAGTACTGATGTCTCGCGACAGCCTATGGCTCGAGGGGCACATTGCGAGTTTCATTGTACTCACGATTCCTTGGTTATGGTGCATGTCAAGCAACGCAGTCCTTCCGCATGCGAGGCTTTTCCGATCTACATTGCTGGTATTGCTTGGCGTGTTTCTAATCTCAATCTATGTGGAGCCGAGTTGGATGGGCCTGCGGATGATTGCCGCGCTTGGCCGCGAAATACTTGCCGCAGTAGTTCTACTGATCGCTACATTGATTGCGATCTTGCCTAAAACAATCATGATTCGCAGCAGTCTTTCTCTGTTAACGTTGGCAAGTTGTTTGGGAGTGCTTGGAATTCAAAATCGCGCGGCGATTGTGGCATTGGTTTTATGCGTGGCCTTGTGCACATTGTTGAACGTACGGCCCATTCCGTTGCTGGCGGCTAGTGTGTGTATTCTATTTGCCAGCTGGTTCACCGTGCGATTTACGGACTACGCGCACCTGGTCAATCGCTTTACACATATCTTCAAAGGCAATGACTCGAGTGTTGAGCGGCTTGAGCTTTGGCGATCGGCAGTGCAAATGTCTCAAGATCACGCTCTACTGGGTGTCGGCGCGGGACAATTTCCAGACGCGCGTCCGCGATTACTCGCCGCACCTGGCGGGCTTGGATGCACATAACAGCATTCTTGAAGTCTTAGCAGAGTCCGGTGCGGTTGCGGCTGTCCTGTTTAGTTGTTTTTGGTTGACATTGTTTTTTCAATGCCTGGGACGCATGCTAAGTCTGCGCCGCGCGCGCGGTTCTACGGACCTGAGCGGCAAAGGTGGAATTCAACAGGAACCCGGCGTGTATCGACAACGGGCCGAGCTTTGGCTGCTGACGGCCAGCTTGGCTTTTGTCCCCACTTACCTAGTGGTTGGGCTATTCGGTTCGAGGCATGATCTGCAGCTGGCCTACGCCTTTGCGGCTTTGGCTGCATCGTATTTTCGCAATCCAAATTCGCCCCCAGCAGAACGCAATGACAATTAGCAATCATCGATTTATACGACGCTTCCAACTCGGGCTGCTAACGTTGCTGTATGCGCTCTTCTGCTTATACGGATCATGGGTACCTTTTCATTTTCGCGGAGTAGGGCTGGACGAAGCGATGGATCGTTTTCGCAACTTGCCCTACCTGCAGATTGGTGTTGGCAGACGGGCAGACTGGGTTGCAAATCTGTTGCTCTTCATGCCGCTTGGGTTTCTCGGTATGGGGAGCCTGCGTTTGGATATTCCGCGTGCAAATTGGTGGCTTGGATTTCAACTGCTAGCGTGGGTGGGACTTGCGCTGCATATGCGGTTTGTATCGAGTTCTCCCAGGCTTGGTTTCCTACGCGAACCATGTCGCAAAACGACATTGCCGCCGAGAGTCTCGGGGCGGCCTGTGGTTGCCTCTGTTGGCTGCTATTCGGACAACAACTGATTGACGTCGTGCGATCGCTGCGCGGGCCACGCGGCAATGCGGAGTCAATCAATGCATTGTTCAGCCTATACCTAATGGGTTTGCTGGCGTACCAGATTATGCCCTTGGATTTGACGCTGAGTTTGACGGAAATCTGGAGCAAAGTTAAAGCCGGCAAAATCTCCTGGATACCCTTCGACGACTTGCGGCTCGGACTTGCCTGGAATCTACGGAGTCTTGCGGGACATTGGCATCCATATACCACTGGGGGTTTTGCTGAGTCGTGCCTCAGGTGGCCGGTACCGCACTTTGCGAGTATTTATGGGGGTGGCATGTGCGATACTGCTGCTGGTCGAGTTCATGCAAATTTTTGTCGTCGCCAGATATTCCGGTACGGGCGATGTACTATTGGGACTGGTCGGAGCGTTGATAGGCAGACGGGCATATTTTCAGTACGTTCGAAATACGGGGCAATTGCTGCCCGTCGCGGCAGATAGCTCCCTTCGGGAATTAGCGTTGTCCCTGGCAATTCTGGCGGTCTACGCTTTGTTCTTATTGTGTGTATTTTGGGTACCATTCAATTTTACTGACGATAGGCAGCACCTAAAGCTTTCCTATCAAAGCTTATGGGTAGCGCCTTTCGCCAAACTATACATTGGCAGTGAGTTTAATGCTCTTTCTCAAGTTATGGCGAAAATGGGCTTTTTCTTGCCATTGGGGGTGCTGTTTTCTTGGCGTATGCACGGGATCCGCCCCACGTTCTGCTTCGGCTTGGCTGGCCTAGTAGCCATTGCAATCGGCCTGCTGATTGAGCTTGGGCAGATTTTCCTTCCAGGCAAATATCCAGATTTCACGGACATCCTGTTTTACTTGATTGGAATTCTAGTCGGCGTGTGGCTTGGAATGGCGTTCATGGCTTGGCAAGAATCCAAGGTTATTTCCCAGGAATAGTGGGCTCTAGCAACGGTATAAAAGCCGGCCGCTACTAGACTTCCGAATTGCGCCGGTCAAGAGTAAAGAAAAAACCGCTTTAGCTTCCCATTGTGCGGAACATGCCGATTGTGCACTCGCTAGAATCAAACAGCAATTCGTCTGTAGGAATTGGCCGATGGTGAGGATGCCCCATATGGCACACATCATGGAAACGGATTTCCACAATGAGATTAATCGAAAAGTGCACGATCCCACTTATCGTGCTTGGGATGCTTGGCTGTTTGCAGGGCTGCACCGCCTTAACTTTCCCAATTAGGGGAACACCGGCTGCATCCTTACCCTGGGAATGTCGCGCCGAGAGAAAACGTGATCTCGTTCCCATTGACGTCACGAAGCTCGCACAGCCTCAACCCGACGTCTATCGATTGGGCCCGGGCGATGTGATCGGCGTATATCTGCCGAACATCATCCCCTATCAAAGCTTGGATGCTCCTCCCGCGCAAATTCCGATCCATTACCCCCTTCCCGGTAGTGATCTGCAACCATCCATTGGCCTGCCTATCGTAGTCATGCCTAGCGGGAAGATCACTCTGAATGGAATTGAACCGCTCTCCGTAGGTGGTTTGACTGAGGAAGAGGCAGCTGAGGCCATCAAAGCGGCTTATCTGGACAGGAAGATCTTGCGAGATGATGCCACACCGCCAACGGTCAATATCATTCGCCCCAGAACCGTGTTTGTGACGGTCGTTCGCGAAGACACCGGAGGGGACGCCAGTGAACATTCCGCCATGGGCGCGAGTATTCAACTCAGTGCATACCGGAATGATGTCCTCAATGCGTTGATGGCTACCGGCGGTCTTCCCGGCTTGCGGGCCAAAAACGAAATTCGCATTTATCGCAATGGAGGATGGCGCAACGGTTTGATCGAAAACTCGAATATCATTGTGGCTGCGCCGGAGATGAATCTCCAGGGTCAAGTACCCTATAGCTTCGATGGCCCCGTGGATGGGCCAGAGGTCGTGATCCCACTGCGAATCGCCGCTGGTACGCACTTGGAGATCAACCCCAACGATGTGATCCTTGGCGACGGGGATATTGTGTACGTTTCGAATCGAACCACGGAGGTGTTCTACACATCTGGACTCCTACCCGGCGGAGAACACTTGCTTCCACGCGACTACGATATTGATATCTTTGAAGCACTCTCCATTGCAGGCTATTCCTACGGTAACAGTTCCGGGGGTGGCCTTGTACCGAATAGTGGAATCATCCCAACCCAGTTGTTCATTCTTCGCGAGCGTACCGATGGATCGGAGTACGCGATCGAAATCGACTTGGCCAGCGCGATCAGTAACGACCGCGAACGCCTGTTGATTCAGCCGGGTGATAAGCTGATACTGCGGTATTCGCCCTGCGAAGAAGTCCTGAATTTCGGTATCTTCACCTTCTTTACCTTTGGGTTGCGATTCTTCTTTCAAGGCGGGAATAACTGACGGTCTCCGCTTGAAACCACAGGCAAGACGCCGCTCGCCGGAAACGGTGGGCGGTGTCGGCCTTTCATGGCCCACCTGCGGTGGTGTGTAGGGGGCGATCCAACGCAGACCTGTCGGCGACCGGTCGACCCCTGGTTGCTAAATACTTGCGGAACATTCTTTACCAAGCACAAGATTCTGGTAAGAATGGCAGCTCCCGCCTTGCGCCGCACCGTAAATCTAGCGGCGCGCTACCCAACTCATTCCACAAAGGTCTGTGCATGTCCCAAACACATGTTTCCACTGGTCAGTCTCAGCTAGGCACTCAGGCAGCACATGGCGTTAGCCCAGGCATGTGGGCGATCACGCTCATCGTAGCTAGCTTGTTGAGTTGGTTTGCCTACACGCATCCCCCCAAGACCTGGCGAGTTCCAGACAGCATGGCCAATATTGGTCCGTTGAGCCCAGCCCCTGAGCAGGCCAAACTGGCCGCCAATCAGAATAGCAATCTGTGGAATAATACACTCTTGAAATTTTCGCTGGCCGGACTGGGTATGGGCGTCTGTGGATTCGTTCTTTATAGCACCCGTCTCGGGACGCACTTGCCTGCCGCGCTGTGGACGCTGATCAGCGGCATGTTGGCTGGACTGGCTGCCGGAGCGCTGGGGTTGGTTGTCCGCAAGTATTTTGATCTAGAACACCCGATCCCGATGATTAGCGAGAGCTCGCGTCCCTTGATCTGCGATAGCTTGGTTTTTGCCTTGGTGAGTACGATCTTGCTGGTGCCGGTAGCCGTCATGCTGAGTTTTCATCCGCACTCAGACGTAAAGGGCAAGGCCCTGTCCGTTCTCTTGGCAGGTGTTCTAACAGGCATGTTGGTACCATTTGCTTCAGCCCTGCTCTTTGCTCATACCAATACCGGCGTTTTCCCACCCGTCTCCGCCGATCCCTCTCTGGCAATCAGCCGCTCCAATGACGCTTCGCTGGCAATTGACGCCCCCGTAACCGCCGAAGATCTGGCTAAAGCCAGTATGCCCAAGGCTCCAAGTGAGACAGCCACGACCAGTGGATTCAACTTCGGCTTGATAGAGTTGTGGTTCCTGACGCTCTGCGTGACTAGTCTGCTGCTGGCTCTATTCAGCGGATCACGGACACCCAAACCCGCCGCAAATAACGTTTAGTTGATCAGCGCCGGCCTCGCCGGTAACCGCGTCATTGCCCTTCTGACAGCTTTACGGGGCACCCGCTATCAACGGATTGCTGAGCAGCCAAACACAGCCGGACGGACTGTCGCCCGTCCTCGGCTGTGCAGTGCAGGGACTGCTGGCCTCGAATGGTATCGACCATCCGCTGGGCCTGTTCTTCCAGCTCGAAGAGTTCGCCGGTCATCTTGGCAATGGGCAAGCTCGTAACCTGCTGACCATCAAAGGCTCGCAGTGAAAAGGTCGGGTGCCGAGTGCGATCCATGGCGCCGCTCCAGGCGGCCCAAAGTGCGCCTTCGGTCCCGGTTATCTTGACCGTTTGGTGGTGCTCAAAGGCGCAAAGACTTTGGGTTACGACCGCATAGGCTCCACCACTCATGTTCATGATCGCACTGAAGTTGTCTTGCAATTCCGGATGATCCGCCTGGCTGGAGCTGGCCGTCGCAAAAATCGAAGAGGGTTGGCCACAGTCGGCAAGATACCAGCAAGCCAGGTCGAAAAAATGAATGGGTTCCTCCAAGATCCAGTTTCCGACTCGTGCAATGTCATATCGCCAGCCAGTCGAACCCTGGCGGTAGGGATTGCGCGATAATTCGACCAAGGCGTAGAGAGGCCGACCAATAAAACCTTGCTCGATCTTTTGCTTGACCAGCCCCCATAACGAGGACAGTCTGAGTTCATGCCCTATGGCGAACAAACGCTTTTTGTGTGCGGCCAGTGCGATCAGCGCATCGCAGTCAGTCAGCGTCAAAGCCATGGGTTTTTCAAGGAGGAGATGCCGGCCAGATGCCAATACCGCACTGGCAATTTCAAAATGCAGATGACTGGGCACGACCACGGCAACGCAATCTAAACTCTCCTCCGCTAGCAGCTGATGATAGTCGCCCGTGACCCGCGCATGCGGATAGGCCTGGCGAGCCTCTGCAATGGACAGCGGACCATGTCCCGCGATAGCCACCAACTCCGCATCCGCGCACGTCGCGATGGCATGGGCGTGGTGGCGTCCCCAGGCTCCATAGCCAATCAAACCAAATCGAATCTTAGGCTCGCTCAATCTTATACTCCTCTGTGTGTTGCTGTCCCCTCAACGCACTGCGGAGCTGGGACAAGTGAACTAACCTGCGGCTGAACTGCCGGGTTCGCATAGGGGTAGGATCGGACTGGTTGATGAGGCCAACTGGTGAATGCTCACACTACGGAAGGCCTCCTCCGTCGCAGCATAGGCCTTATCCAATTCGGCATGTAAGGGACAAAGCTTGGTATGCGTTTGCAAGCCCAACGGACAGCTTCGAATCCGCTCTAAGGGGGCTACCGCGCTGACCACATCCAAAATGCTGATTTGCTGGGTGTCACGCGCCAGCTCATAACCGCCGCCAGGCCCTGGGCGCGATGTGACAATATCTGCTCTAGCCAAATCTTGCAGCACTCGGTGTAGATAGCGGCGTGGTACCTTGGTCTGCTCTGCTAACAGATCTGCAGAGGCGGGCTGCCCAACACGCATGGCCATACAGGCCACCGCCCGCAAGGCATATTCGGCTGTCTTGGAAAGCATCAGTTCCCACCCAATAAGAAACAGGACTCTATCATATGCCGAGAGTTGCGCACCTCGCTCCGCCTCTCCGCGGCCATTTCCGCAACTTTCTTCGACGATATTTCGCCTCTCGGAAAGACGACTGCCGGTGAAAACCCTCGAGCTCATGCCAGTCGGGCTTGCATCAAAAACCCGATCCTGCACCTTGACATGCAGATATGGAATCTATACCATCGAGTATAGTTAATTTATCCGCCACAGCCGCAGCCTGCAACGTCACCATCCCAGGGCAAGTGAGATTCGCGATGCGTGAACCAGCATATTTCTTTCCACTCGCAATAGCTGTCCTAATCAGTCTGGGCAGTCTGCCTATCTGGGCTCAAACGGGATATGAGCGACCGCCGATCGATTACTTGAACGCGGAAGTCCATGATCCGGTGGCCGAGTTGTCAGCCAAGCTCGACGCGGGCGAGACGCACTTGGAGTACAGTGACAAACATGGTTACCTGCCGGCGGTGCTTGAGGCACTGAATGTGCCGACCAGTTCGCAGACACTCGTGTTCTCCAAAACCAGCCTACAACTGCAACGTATCTCGCCGCGGCGTCCGCGAGCGCCGTACTTCAGCGATGATGTGTATGTGGGTTATTGCCAGAACGGCGACGTGCTGGAGTTGATCGCCAATGATGCGCTGCAAGGGCCAACGTTTTATACCCTCAAGCAGGATGGCCAACAGCAACCTCGATTTGTGCGCGATCGCGGCCAATGCTTGACTTGCCACGCCAGCAATCGAACTCAGGGGGTACCGGGCTATTTGGTACGCAGCGTCTTTGCCGACCGCAGCGGCCAGCCCATTTTGGGGAGTGGAACCTACACGACCGACCACACCAGCCCCATGCAGGAACGGTGGGGTGGCTGGTACGTCACCGGCCAACATGGCAGCATGCGGCACATGGGGAATCGCACGTACACCGAGGATGAACCACGCGACGGTGATCGCGAGGCAGGCGCGAATCTGCAATCGCTGGACGGTATCGTCCCGACCGACGCTTATCTGACACCGCACAGCGATTTGGTGGCGCTGATGGTTTTGGAGCATCAAACGCAGATGCACAATGCACTCACCGCAGCCAACTTTGAAACGCGGATGGCAGTTCACCAGTCTTATCAGATGAACGCCTTGCTGGAGCGCGAGCCCGATCATATCAGTGAAAGTGCGGAGCGACGTATTGAGGCGGCTGCAGACAAGGTGCTCGAATATCTGTTAATGTGCGATGAATTCCAGCTCGACGATCCCATATCGGGCACCAGTGGTTTCAGTCAGGAATTCACCGCGCGGGGTGTGCAGGATGCCCAAGGCCGATCGCTACGCGATCTGAATTTGCAGTCGCGGCTGTTTCGCTTTCCCTGTAGCTACCTGATCTATGACCCCGCCTTCGATGGTCTGCCGGATGTGGTTCGCGGCAGGATCCTCGCCAAACTGTTTCAGATCCTGAATGGGAGCGATACATCCGAGCGATTTAGCCACCTGAGTGCCCCGGTTCGAGGTGAGATACTGGAGATTCTGCAGCGGACCAAACCCGAGTTTGCCGAGGTTTGCCGCGCAGGATTGCATTCCGCACTGCCGCTAACGGGTGCCCAACCCGCCATCGCTGCTCGCCGCTAGCGGTCATCCAAGCTGCAAATTGAGAAGCCATGGAGGACATGCGTCTCGGACAGCCGCAGCTGGCTGAAAAAGCTTGCTGAAAAAGGCTATGTTAGAAAAGCTTGGCCCTTGCCATGCATATCCAACAAGAATGGCGGTCGATTGTTCCCCTACCAAAGACAAAGTTCCGTTTGAGCATTAGAATTCTTGAGTTCCCATTACCCTAGAGAACCCAAGATGAAATTTCGTTTTCCAATCCTGATCATCGATGAAGATTTTCGCTCCGAGAATGCATCGGGATTAGGCATTCGTGCGCTGGCCCAGGCCATCGAGGGCGAAGGGGCCGAGGTGGTCGGTGCAACCAGCTATGGTGACTTGTCGCAATTTGCCCAGCAGCAATCGCGGGCTTCGGCCTTTATTCTGTCGATTGACGATGAAGAGTTTACCGTCGGGAGGCGACGAGGAGCCGGCGATTGCCAAGTTGCGCGAGTTCATTCAAGAGATTCGCTTTCAAGAACAACGACATTCCCATTTTCTTGTATGGCGAAACGCGGACCAGCAGCCACATTCCCAACGATATCCTGCGTGAACTGCACGGCTTCATTCACATGTTTGAGGATACGCCGGAGTTCGTGGCTCGGCATATCTTCGCGAGGCGCGAGCCTACACCGATGGCCTGGCTCCTCCCTTCTTTCGCGCGTTGGTGCGACTACGCCAGCGACGGCTCGTATTCCTGGCACTGCCCCGGCCACTCCGGCGGCGTGGCCTTCCTGAAGAGCCCCGTGGGCCAAATGTTCCACCAGTTTTTCGGCGAAAATATGCTGCGTGCCGACGTGTGCAATGCGGTCGAAGAGCTGGGACAATTGCTCGACCACACCGGACCTGTGGCCGCCTCCGAACGCAATGCCGCCCGAATCTTCAACGCTGACCATTGCTTCTTCGTCACCAATGGAACGTCGACCTCCAACAAAATGGTGTGGCACTCGACCGTCGCTTCAGGCGATATCGTGGTCGTCGATCGCAACTGTCACAAGTCGATTTTGCACTCGATCATCATGACCGGTGCGGTACCCGTGTTTCTGACTCCTACGCGAAATAACCTGGGACTGATCGGCCCCATTCCACTGGACGAATTCCGTCCTGAAAACATTCAGAAGAAAATCGATGCCAATCCCTTTGCCTCGGCAGCTCAGCAAGCACCATCCGGACCGCAAGCCACGCATTCTGACGATTACGCAGAGCACCTACGATGGCATCGTCTACAACGTCGAAACGCTCAAGGAAATCCTCGATGGCCAGATCGACACATTGCATTTCGACGAAGCCTGGTTGCCACACGCCACCTTTCACGATTTTTATCGCAACATGCACGCTATAGGTCGCGATCGGCATCGCTGCGAAAACGTCTATGGTATTTGCCACGCATTCCACGCACAAACTGCTGGCTGGAATTTCGCAGGCCTCGCAAATCCTGGTACAGGAATCGAAAACGACCAAACTGGATCGGCACATCTTCAATGAAGCCTATTTGATGCACATCTTCGACATCACCGCAGTATGCCATCATTGCCTCGTGCGATGTGGCAGCGGCCATGATGGAACCGCCCGGTGGCACCGCGCTCGTCGAAGAGTCGATCGCCGAGGCACTTGAATTTCCGCCGAGCCATGCGCAAGGTCGACGCGGAATGGGGAGATGATTGGTGGTTCCAGGTTTGGGGGCCGGAAGAGATCTGCGAATCGAGGGCATCGGCACCCAAGAGGATTGGATGCTGCGCGGCGACGACAATTGGCATGGTTTCGGAAACTTGGCCCCGGGCTTTAACATGCTCGACCCCATCAAGGCCACCGTGGTCACGCCCGGACTGAACGTCAACGGCCAATTCGCCGAGACGGGTATTCCCGCCTCGATTGTGACTCGCTACCTGGCCGAACATGGCGTCATCGTCGAGAAGACCGGCCTATATTCGTTCTTTATCATGTTCACCATCGGTATCACCAAGGGCCGCTGGAATACGCTGCTGAGCGCCTTGCAGCAGTTCAAAGACGACTACGACAAGAATTTGGCGATTTGGAAAATCCTGCCAGAGTTCTCGCAAGCATTATCCGCAATATGAATCCGTCGGGCTCCGCAATCTCTGCCAGCAGATTCACGACACCTACAAGAAGCCACGATATCGCGCGGGTCACCACCGAGATGTACCTTTCGCCGATGCAGCCCCTGATGAAGCCATGGCAGGCCTACGACATGATGACGCACCGAGAGATCGACCGGGTCGCCATTGATCATCTCGAGGGTCGCAGCGACCGCCGTGCTGTTGACACCCTACCCGCCCGGCATCCCGCTGCTGATTCCCGGCGAACGTTTCAACAAGCCCATCGTCGAATACCTGCAGTTCGCCAGAATGTTCAACCAACAGTTCCCCGGCTTCGATACCGACATCCACGGCCTGGTCGAAGAAACCGTGCACGGACAAACCCATTGCTATGTGGACTGTGTGCGGACTCCCAAGTCGGATTGACCGCCCCACCCGATTGCTAGCGTGGGCATATCTGCCATTCATCCATCCGGATGATCGGATTTCGGATGATCGCACCGCAACTTTACGAAGCGCTCGTACTTCGACACCGGTTTCGCCGGGTTTGGCCAGTGATACAGCGTGCGCCGCGGGCTATTAGGCCTGGAGCGAGCTAGGGGTTTCCGAAGGCTGCCGGTAGTAGCATTTCCGCCGGCGACCAGTCCAGCTTTACGGCTCGTCATCCCGGGCGGGATCGCGACTTTGCTATCAAAGCCAGTTGTCGGGCACGGCGCGACGCTTTCCAAGTGCTGCGCACATTGTGCCGCTCGGGCGTACGACTCCCGCAAGTTCGTGTTCTGCAAAAACGACAGACTTTCTATACTAGCCTGCTCAATTGCTGACAGCAGTTTTGGTGCTGGATGTCACACGTCCTATTTTACTCTTCGCAAAAGGTACGGTTAGTATGCAACGGATGGCCTTCCTAAAGACTCAGTTATGGATTCTGCTGGTCGTTCTGCCGAGCAGCATGGCAAGGGGACAGGCAAACGAGGAGCAGACCGTGCTGTCGGCAACCGCCGTGCTCAATGAAGTCATGGGAACACCGGGGAATGAGATTCCAGCCTCCATGTTGGCCAACTCATCAGGCGTGGCTATTATTCCGAAAGTTATCAAAGGCGGTTTCATCGTCGGCGCGCGACACGGACGTGGCCTACTGTTCGTACGCGAACAGGACGGGGCTTGGCATGCACCAGTCTTCATTACGCTGACCGGCGGCAATATTGGTTGGCAAGCTGGTGTGCAGTCTTCGGACATCATCTTGGTTTTCAAGACGCCCAAGAGTATTCAAGGCATCCTGTCTGGCAAGCTGACCATCGGCGCGGACGCAGCTGCCGCGGCCGGCCCGGTCGGGCGGAACGCGGCTGTAGCCACGGATGGTCGTTTACAAGCGGAGATCTACTCGTATTCCAGAAGTCGCGGATTATTCGTCGGCGTTGCTATCGATGGCTCGGTGGTACAAGTCGACCAACTGGCCACCGGCGCCGACTATCGCGCTCCTGCGCCTGGGCAACCCGTGGTCGTACCTCCCTCCGCCTCGCAGCTTACGCAAATGGTCGCTGGCTACGCGAACGTCGGAGCGGGTGCAACACCCGGCGTGCCAGGCGCACCAGGCTCCGTAGACGCTGCGCCTGTGGTTCCGCCTAACGCGGGACAAGTGGCTGGTGCACCGCAAGTTCTGCCCAATCAATCCTCCGCATTGGCACAGCGCTATGCCAGCTCCGAGCCCGATATCCTCAGAAACCAATTGGTGCAAATATCGCCCGAACTCTTTGATTTGTTGGATGATCGCTGGAAGGAATTTCTAGCACTGCCGCCTGCCATGCATCCCGGTGGGCCACACCCCACACCGGAGAGCATTCAGCCCAGCTTGGATCACTTTCACCAGGTCGCTACCGACCCGCGGTTTCAGCAATTGGCCAGTCGCCCCGAATTCCAGTCTGTCTATGCCTTGCTGCGGCATTACCAACAGTCGCTGGCTGCCCCCAGTCCATCGCTGCAGTTGCCACCACCACCACCGACGCTGAGCGCCGCTCGGCCGGGTTTCTGATGCAACAGCGAGCACCGGGACTGATCGCCCGAACTCGGCCGCACCCGGCCCGAGACGATCAGTGGCTCTTGGCGACTTGACGATAGCGACCGTTTCTCAACCCGCGTTGGCTTTTTCGGGAGCTCGCGCGGGTTGCGGCTTGCCAACCTCGGCGGTGGGTGCGTCGTCAACGGCCAGATCGCCCAGTGCGTATTGAATGCCGTCCAGCATGTGTCTGAGGATTGCGGGGTTGGCAAAGGTTTCTTCACGATGCCCGAAATTCGTGTAGAACACGCGACCGTCTCCCGCGCGACGAACCCATGATACGGGCACCTCGCGAGGGCCATCCTTGATTTGCTTTGAAACTTCAGGCTGGTCCATATCGAGACTAACCAGCAGGCGTAGTACTTGCGGACCCTGAAAGCTGTCCGCTTTGTATTGGTAGATCTCGTCGCTGTGCCAAAACCCCTGGCCATTAAAGGCGCGATTGAGTTTGTGCAGGGGATCATCCAATTTGAAGGCCCACGTTCCTCCGGCTGTCCACGGATGTCCTCCAAATTCTCCGCCCACCAACGCCCGGCATTCGGGGTGTCGCCCAAAATTATCGCTGGCCGCATGGAACCCCGCCAAGCCCTTGCCCTGGGCCACGAAATCCAAGAACGCATTCTGCTGCTCGGCTTTGGGGAAAACCATACCAGTCGTGCTATTCAACAGAATGCAATCGTATTGCTTGAGATTCTCCTCGTTGAAGACATCGTAACTATCCGCCAGGTCGACCGTAAAGGCACCCGTCTTGCGTGCCATCTCTTGCACAGCGAAATTACCATGCGGAATCGAGGTATGCACAAAGCCTTCGCAGCGATAGAACAGCAGCACGCGGCGAGGACTCTTGGGCTGCGCCGTGGCCTGGTCAGGTACCGCTTCCCCAATAGCAGTCTTCTGCGAGTCACTCAGCGGTTTAAAGTGCTCTAATTTTTTTTGCTGCCACGCATCCGCTGGAGCTTGGGCCAGTCCATCATGCACCATGCACAAGCTCAGCCAACACAATAGAATCATGCTCTTTTTCATCAAATTCTCCAGGGAGGGTAAGGAGTAAGGGGTAAGGAGTAAGGGGTAAGGAGTAAGGGGTAAGGAGTAAGGAGTAAGGAGTAAGGAGTAAGGGGTAAGGGGTAAGGGGTAAGGAGTAAGGAGTAAGGAGTAAGGAGTAAGGAGTAAGGAGTAAGGAGTAAGGGCTGTAGTAGCTTATGGCTTATGCCTTATGCCTTATGCCTTATGCCTTATGCCTTATGCCTTATGCCTTATGCCTTATGCCTTATGCCTTATGCCTTATGCCTTATGCCTTATGCCTTATGCCTTATGCCTTGACTGCGTGAGTTGGGAAGCCATACGTCTTCGTGGATATTACACAATTCGATCTGTTGCTTGCCGGACTTTGAATCGAGGTGCACCAGAATCGCGGCGATCTGCGGCTGCTGCTCACAGAATTGTCGGGCTGCCTCCACTCCCATGACGAACAAGGCGGTGGCGAGTGCGTCGGCAATGGCTCCACTGGGGCAAATCACGCTAGCACTCAGCATACCTTGCGCTGGCATACCACTCCGCGGATCGATGATGTGGCTGTAGCGTCTGCCGCCAAAATGAAAAAACTGTTTGCCCGAGCCACTGGTACCCAGAGCCTGGTTGCGTAAGCGAATGGTGCCCAAGCACTCTGTCAGCCGCCAGGGATGCTTGAGCGCTACCAGCCAGCCACCGCCGGTGGCCGAATGTCGACGATCACCTTGGGCAACGACGGAGCTCAGTCCACCGTGCATCATGAAATCGTGAATGCCAGCCTGATGCATCACACTGGCCGAGCGGTCCAAGGCAAAGCCCTTGCCGATACCACCGGGATTGACCAGCACACCCTCGCGCGAAAGACTGGCGGTCAGATTTTCAAGATCCAGTTGTAGATGCTGGGTACCGACACACTGCAAAGCCGCCTGGATCTCTAAGGGGCTGGGCATGGCGCCCGCGCGTCGCGAGAACCCCCAAGCTTCCGAAAGGCTGCCGGCGGTGATGTCAAAGGCGCCTGCGGTCAGCTGATGCAGTTCTTGGGCGAGTCGCAGCATATCCAGCGTTTCCTGGGAAATGGCGACTGCCCGCTGACTTCCAAATCGATTGAGCGTGCTGAGTTCGCTACGCGGCTTGTAGACACTCCACAACTGCTCTAAACGCTCGACAACCGACAGCGCCGCCAGGGCCTGTTCGGCGCCTTGCGAATATTGATTTTGATTGAGTAACACCTCAAACTCGCAGGCCATAAGCGGCTTGGCGACGGAGAGCAGCATGCTATCACCCGAGTCAAGCCGGCTATCCACAACAGCTCTCTCCGAGCACGAGTCGCCAGGCCAATGCGGGGCAAGTTGTTGAAACCAATTCGTGAATTCCACGTTTAACCTTCGCCTCAGTTCCGCCTGTTCATGGTGCTTGGCTGACCAGGTGCATCGTCGATGTCGAGCATGCCTAGCGCGAGAACGTGCCACAGGTTCCGCCAATTCTGCGTTGGTGCGGTAGGAATTTGGCTTTGTAATTCAGATGCGAATTCTGCTGGACATATAATCCCAAGTACAGCCAAGGCGTAAATGCTGGTTGACCTGCTGTCGCCTGAGCCAACAACATTTTACCCAATTCAATCTGCTGCAGGATAGCGTAGGTCCCTGGACTCAACCAAGCATATTCGGGATCGAAGAAGCAGTAGACTGCCGACAAGCTGTTTGCGCCGAGATCGGTGATGGAGATGGCCACCAATTGCTGCTGATAATGCAATCCCAATTCCAAGACTTGGCAGGAGGCATTCAGCAGAAAGGACTGGTAATCCGATGCCGAGGCCGCTGCATTTCCGCGGTCCAAAGCACGCTCACGACGGTGTTTATTGAATAGTCGCAGACGCTGCGCATCGATCGTCGGCTTACGCCATTCCAGCGAAAAATGTTGATTGCCAAGTTTCATTGCGCGCCGTTGCGAACGGCTGGGCTCAAACTGGCTCACATCGATGCGCAGCGGCTCGCAGGCTGAGCAACTCGGGCACTGAGTCCGGTAGTAGAACCAGCCCGAACGACGATAGCCGGCATCCAGCAGGCGGTCGACCTGCTCTCCCGTCAAAGCAACCGATGGCACACACAGGGGCATCCGCGCCGTCTGCTCAGGCAGGTAGGGGCAAACGTCGCTTTCATCGATCACGACGCGCAAGAAATCCAGGGGAAACTGCTCAGCGGAGGTGCTTGAATCGTCTAGTGGTTGCACTGGATCAACGCCGCCGCCGCCTGGCCCATGGGGGTAAAACTGAGTTTCAAAAAATAGTCTTGTTTTGCCGGCTGAGCCTCGGTGCAGACTCGAATAGGGCAGTGGCTATCCGGCTGTTGATAACCGAGTGTTGGCAAGACCCTCCCGACTCGTCCCGCTAACAGGCTGGCCGACAATTCTAACATGCCACAGGCTGAGCCGGCTGTACCGAAATAGCTGGAAAAAGCCGTGACCGGTATGGAGGCAGCCAAGCTGGCAATAGCCGAGGCCTCGGCAATGTCCAAGGATTGCTCGGAATAGCCTTGGGCGGAAACGTGGGAGCAATCCTCAGGTGATAAGCCGCTTTGCTCAAACACGCTGTGGGCGGCGGAGGCGATGGCCGACGCGCTACCTCCATATGGACGGGTCGTTTTTCCAAAGCGGCTGGCTGTGGCCAACAGGGTACCGTAGATCGTCGCGCCCCGCCGAACGGCGTGACTGCGGCGTTCCAGTACCATCGCTCCCGCGCCCTCGGCTGGCACGATACCGGTTCGCCTCGCATCAAAGGGCAGGCACCGCGTGCGCCGTTCATCTAATGGCTGCTGATCGTAAATGCCTGGAATGCGGTAAACCAGTCGACTGAGAGACACGCGCGAACCAATCGCTCCTACTACCATCAAGTCCGCCTGATCGCGGGCGATGATGCCCGCAGCCTCTTGCAGGGCCAGCAGACTTCCCACCTCTTCGAGCGCGATCGTGTTGTTTGGGCCGCGTGCGTCGATAGCAATGCCCACATGACAGGCAGGCATATTCGGCAGATTGCGAAGCATCCACAGCGGCATGATGTGCTTGGAGAACTCGTGTCCCCAAACAGAAAAGTCCATCTGCCCATCCTTTGCGCAGGCCAGTGTGGCCGGCAAGACATCTTGGATGTCGCTGGCAATCACCTCCGATCCATAGATGACTCCCATGCGTTCCGGTTCCAGCTGCGCCCCGCCAAAATCAGCATCCTTCCAAGCCAGGTGCGCCGCCGCATAGGACAATTGCACCTCGCGACTCATGACTTTCAGGGCTTTCCGCGGCGTAATGAACTGCTTGCCATCAAAGTCCTCGATCACTCCACCGTAGTAGGCTATCTGCCGCTCATCCTGGGTGACATGAATTTGGCGAATGCCACACTTGCCCGCCTGCAAGCTAGACCAAAAGGCTTCGCGTCCGATGCCTATCGGCGTGACGCAGCCAATACCGGTAATCACAATATCATTCACGCCTGGCATTCGGATTTCACTGCTAGGAAGGCTAGTGCTCTGTCCAGATTAGATTTTAGGCTTGCCGAATTCGCCAGAATTCGTGCTTTCCATGATTCTTCGAAGTCCGGCGACTCCGGCTACCGCGATCACCCCAAGTTATCATGTTGACGATGCACTAGTGAATAACCGGGCACACGTCGAACCAGTTCCGGTTTTGGCTGTGCAACCATTCGCTGGATTCGAGCGGCCCCCAACCAGCCAGGGGATAGGTGTTCATCGGCGGAGCGGCCGGGCTTCTCCAGGCAGCTATGATCGGGTCAATAATATGCCACGCCAATTCAACTTCGTCGCTACGCGCAAATAGACTGGCGTCACCCATCATGGCATCATGCAACAGACGCTGATAGGCATCGGGCATCGATTTGCCGTCGCTTGCATCAAAGCGGAAATCGAGTTGACTGGTGCGGAGCGACATCCCCTGATCGGGAACCTTGGACTGAAAGTGCAGCTGAATACCTTCGGCAGGTTGAATCTGAATGACCAGACGATTAGCCTGCGGCGATGAATGGCGACCACCCCCAAAAACCAAGTGCGGCGGCTCTTTGAATTCAATCACGATCTGCGTCGTGCGGCAACTGAGCGCTTTGCCGCTGCGCAAGTAGAATGGCACCCCATTCCAACGCCAGTTGTCAATGTTCAATTTTAGGGCTGCGAAGGTTTCCGTTTGGCTGTCCGGGGCAACACCCTCCTCCTGGCAATAGCCTTCATATTGCCCACGCACTCCGCAGGACGCAAAATCTCCACCTTTCAACTGCCGGATGGCGCGCAGAACCTTTACCTTTTCATCGCGCACCGAGTCGGAATTGAATTTAACCGGGGCCTCCATGGCAGTCACCATCATCAATTGAAACAGATGGTTTTGGAACATATCCCGCAAGACACCCGAGCCGTCATAATAGCCCGCGCGGCGGCCCACGAGCACTTCCTCGGCTACCGTGATTTGCACATGATCCACATAGTTGCGATTCCAGAGCGGCTCAAAAATGGAGTTTCCAAAACGAAGGACCAGGATGTTTTGCACCGTTTCCTTGCCCAAGTAATGATCGATGCGATACACCTGATCTTCGCGAAACACCTTGGCGATCGCACGGTTCAAATTGCGGGCTGTCTTCAGATCCGTTCCAAAAGGCTTTTCGATGACGATCCGACGCGCTCCCTGGCTATCATCCGCCAAACCGGCCTTGCCCAGTTGGGCTGCCGCCTGCTCATACAGTTGCGGCATCGTGGCGATGTAGTACACACGCTCGGTCGGCTTGCCTGCCTCCAGCTCGTGCAGGCGGGCAGCCAAGGCCTGAAAATCGGCTTCGTGCTCAATGTCGCCAGGGCAATAGTGGATGCATTGGGAAAATGCCTTCCAACTAGCCTCATCAAACTTCTTGCCTTCGTACTGGGCAGTGGACTGAGTCAGCTGTTCGCGCCACTGCTCGTCGGTGAACTTGCTGCGCGATACGCCCACTACCCGCGTCTCGGCTGGCAATCGCCCGCGTTGAAACGACCGATAGAGTGCCGGTATCAATTTGCGACTTGTCAAATCGCCCGAAGCCCCGAAAATCACCATCGTATGCGGCATAGCTGAAATCCTGCTCAGTGGTTTGAAAGATGCGCTCGGGCCAATAGAGGTTTCCACTCAGGCGATCAGCTGGGCTGTTTGCGCAGATCCAGCCACTCCGAATGAAAAGTGCCCTCGCGGTCAACCCGGCGATAGGTATGGGCACCGAAGTAATCGCGCTGGGCTTGCAACAAATTGGCCGGTAGACGCTCGCGGCGATAGCTGTCGTAGTAGCCGAGCGCAGCCGAAAAGGCTGGCGTGGGCACGCCCAAGTGCGTGGCGGCAATCAACACCGCTCGCCAACCCGCTTGGCAGTCGTCGATGATCTTCGTGAAGTAGGGATAGAGCAATAGGTTTTCCAGATTCGGCTGCTCATCAAAGGCTTCCTTGATGCGATCCAAGAACTGCGCACGAATGATGCATCCCCCACGCCACAGCAGCGCACAATCACCGTAGTTCAACCCCCAGTCATGCTCCTGGCTGGCAGCCTGCAGTTGCACAAAGCCCTGTGCGTAGGAGCAGATCTTCGAAGCATACAGAGCTTGCCGAACGGCCTCAATGAATTTCTGCTTGTCGGACACTAGCTGCTGCACCGGGCCTGCGAACTCGGGGTTGTCTCCAGCCGCGGGCCCGCTGAGGATCTTGCTGGCACGCACGCGGGCTTCCTTCACCGCCGACAGGCAGCGTGCGTAAACAGCCGTGGTAACCAGCGTGCTGGGAACGCCCAGGTCCAGCGCTAATTGGCTCATCCATTTGCCCGTGCCCTTGGCACCAGCCGTATCCATGATTTTGTCAACCAGATACCCCTCGCCACCAGGCTGATCGTCTTTGGCGCTGAAAATATCGCGCGAGATCTCGATCAGATAGCTCTGCAAATCCCCGCGATTCCAATCAGCGAACACTTCATACAACTCGTCATTGCTCAGACCGGCAACTTCTTTAAGGATCTGATAGGCCTCGCAAATCAACTGCATATCACCATATTCAATTCCGTTGTGCACCATTTTGACGTAATGTCCCGCACCGCGCGGACCGACCCATTCGCAGCAGGGTATGTCCTCGTTGGGGCCAACCTTGGCCGCGATGGCTTGGAAGATGGGCTTGATCAGAGGCCAGGCGGCCGGGCTGCCTCCCGGCATCATGCTCGGCCCCTTGAGGGCTCCCTCTTCACCGCCGGAAACGCCCGTTCCGACGTACAGCAAGCCCTTGCTCTCAACATATTGCGTTC
Source organism: Pirellulaceae bacterium (assembly GCA_963707245.1). Classification (GTDB taxonomy): domain Bacteria; phylum Planctomycetota; class Planctomycetia; order Pirellulales; family Pirellulaceae; genus Aureliella. The sequence goes on along the minus strand of CAVPPY010000024.1, from coordinate 212,967 downwards.
GGCGTTCGGTATTCGTGTAGTGTTCGTTGCCACCATCGATAATCACATCGCCCGGCTCCAGATGCGGCAGCAGTTGTTCGATCAGGTCGTCCACCGCTGGGCCAGCCTTTACCAAGGTCATGACCAACCGCGGCTTTTTGAGCGACGCGACCAGTTCCTCGATCGAATGGCAGCCAACGAAGTTCTTTCCTTGGGCTCGCCCTTGGATTAGCTGGTCGACCTTTTCCGTGGTGCGATTATACACGGCGATGCGATAGCCGCGACTCTCCACATTGAGCGCCAAATTCTCGCCCATAACGGCCAGCCCAATCAAACCGAAGTCACATTTGTCGCTCATGCTAGATTCGCACTTTCTTGGTGAATACAACAGAATGGATGCAAGAAATGCCAGTTTATGGAATGTAACCACAATGGAAACGGGGTGAAACCTCGTTAACCGCCCGAAAAGCCGCAGTTTCGCTGAGTTTTGTGCCCCTCCGCAGCCAGTGCACGTTTTCCTCAAGCTCGAGAGTCTGGCAAACCGATACAACCGTCAAGCTTACCCTTGACGGCACATACCACCCGCATTAAAAAGTGATTGAAACTCTCAATAGGGCGTCGTAGCCAAGTGGCTAAGGCGGCGGATTGCAAATCCGCTATTCCCCGGTTCGAATCCGGGCGACGCCTCTTTTTCTCTATCCGCCCGCAATCCCGAGTGATTCGTGATGTTTCGAGGGCGAAGGAACTTCCAACCTCAGGCCACTGCACAGCCTTGAATCGTCAAGAGTTGACTCGCGGTGATTCGCTTGTGCTCGAGAGGGCAATTAGCCACCCACCTCGTGCTTCAGATACTGTTTCCAAGTGATGCGGGTCAGCTTCTCATCAGTTCCACGGGTAATGATCAGAATCGTCGAGGAGTTCTCGCCATGGACCATGATGGTATGAAAGGCAAAGGGGCGGCCCTCGGATTCATCGCTGAATACAACTGATCGCCCTTCCTGTGGACCAATTCCCAACTTGTCGTCATTCGTTGGTTTGCGCGTCAGCAACTCTCGATAAAACTCGAGCACACTTTCAACAGAGTCCCTCGTCTCCATGGTAGATTTCAACACTGATGAGACCACGGTACGTTTCCCTTGGGCGTCCATCGTGCCTGCATCCGACATTTCCGATCTGCCAATTTCTGCCTCCGGATATCGCCACTTGACGATGGTCCCAATCAACCTGACAGGCTCATCGGCGGGCGCCATGTTCAATATGAAAGCCGCAAGAAAAATAGCAGACAATAATAGTGACAGAAATCGCATGATTGGATGCTCCAAGAATCGGGTTGATGAATCCGCTAGCGTACGCAGACCAATGCGGCGTCCACTGAAGTCGATGCATTTGCAAATTTTCTCAAGATTGAAGAAAAGGCCAGTTGGGCCAGCCCGATTCTCCCGCGCGTCTTAAAATTCGTGAAATTCGTGTCCAACGCGTACCCATGCTAAATTGTTCACAGCTGAACGTAAGAAGAGCAAAATTTTTAAGGCGAGGAAATCATGAGCAGACCTATGCAGCGATTGTTGTTTGGCACAGCCAGTTTGTACGACTTTGGAATCGGATTGGTGTTTTTGCTCCTGGGCAAACAACTCTTTGATTGGGCCGAAATTCCACATCCGAACCACTGGGGATACATTCAATTCTGTTCGCTAATGCTGATGATTTTCGGGGTGATGTTTCTAGGGATTGCCCGCGATCCGCTTGGCAACCGAAATCTGATTCCCTTTGGTATTCTACTGAAGATTTGTTACGTGGGGCTTGTTGGCTTCTACTGGTCGACGACCGGCTGCCCAACGTTGTTCAAACCCTTTGTCTTTATTGATTTCTTGATGCTGGCACTGTTTGTGATTGCCTATGTAAACCCGTCCGCTCCTGCGAGTAAGTCGGACTCGATGACTCACCCGCAGGCCGCAACCTTCGATTGACGAACGCTGCGGATTGAACTGTGGATTGCGGTGGTAGGCCAAGTTGCCGGGGATGACGCGTCCCGACGCTTCGGGGGGACGCTTCGGGAGCAGCGCTTCGGGGGCGGTGCAGGCTGGCAGGGGTAGTCGCTGCAGGTCCAGGCTGCCGACTTTCGAATTGCCTTGCATGGTTTCGGGTCCTATCCCGCCAAGCCTATCCAGCGCTGCTCGCGCTGCGCCTGTCTCATGACATGGACGACGCGCAGTTTGCTCGCTAATCTCCTGTTGGCTAATTCGGAGCGGAGTTGTCTTCAGGGGTTTGGCCCAGCGAGGTATGGTCGTGGATGATGACCCAGCCGCTAGATAGTTTCTTGAGAACCAGACTAAAATTTCCGCCCGACTTACCCTCTAGCTCCCAGCGGCCCAGTACCAAAGCCACTTGGGGAGCGAGCAACTGGACCTCCAAGTCACTGAATTGCAGCCTGCCCATCGCCTCGGGTGTGGGATACTTCTGTTTGTATCGCTGCAAGGTGCTAGTCCAAGACCGCGTCGTGGAACCTCCCGAGCTAAAGCTCAGTTGTTCTGAGTGCCAGTAGCTTTTCATGAACGAGTCGATATCTCCCGCATTCCAGTCTGACTGCTGCCGGCGCAGCAGCGTCTCGATGGCGGCGATTTCCTCCGCAGCCGAAGGAGCATTTGCCTGCTGCGATTTGACTTGCGGAGCCTGCGCATTCGATTGGGACCCGGCTACGGCCAACTGCCGATCGGCCGAGACTCGAGCTGTCTCGACGGCTGAGGCTCGAGCTAACTCGACGACTTGACGCGTCTTGAAAATCTGCGACCGCCATAACAAAAAGCCGACAGAGGCCAATAATATCATGACCAAAACCGCTGCCCCGCTCCACCTCCCGTTCCAGCCCGATGGTCATTCATGCGCGATTTGCTCCTATTGAAGGATTTTCGGAAAAATAACGCACGGCTTCCCAGGCCCATCGCCGATCGCTCCGCCGATCGCAGCGTTTCCCGTTGTGCTTGAATTCTAATCTGCAGCGGCCTCGGAATAGGCCATTAACGAGCTTGTGCCTTGAGTTCGGCAAAGCGTGCGCGCATTTCGCTCAGACGGCGTGCCTGATCTGGGTGGCTCGCCAAATCGTTCTCCTCGATGGGGTCGCTGCGCAAATCGAAAAGCTGCTCGCGACCAAAATCCGGCCAGAAAAAGTACTTCCAGTCCTTGGTGACAAGTGCTTCGGATGACGGGATAAAGTTGACATCGCGAATGATCGCATGCTCGTAAAAGAAGTCGTCGCGCCAGACGGGCGGTTGCTCATCCAGATACAGAGGACTCATGTCGCGTCCCTGCATACGCGGTGGCGACTCCAGACCGACGGCGGCCAGAATGGTAGGCGCCAGATCCACATTCAACGTCAGGGCGTCATTCAGCTGTCCCCGCCGATCCTCAGGCAATCGAGGATCAGCAATAATCAAAGGCACGCGAATACTCTCCTGATGTGGATACCACTTATCAGCCAAACCATGTTCGGCATGGTAGTAACCGTTATCCGTGGTGAAGATCACCAAGGTATTATCCAGCACGCCCTGACGCCGAAGCTCTTCCAATACCCGACCACAGGTAGCGTCTACCTCCGTCGCCAGACGATAGTAGTTTTTCATCATTGTCTGGTATTTTTCAGGTGTATCAAATCGCCAGTGCCAGCGATTGCGGCCCTCATTTTTCTCGTTGGCAATGAACTCTGGCAAGCGATGAAAGGATTCGTCGGTGGCGTTGACCGCGACAGGAATCTCGACGTCTTCGTACAGCTGCATGCTCTGCGGTTGCGGCAAGAATTGGAGCGGATTGGCATCCTCTGCATGCGTGGCAAAAAAAGCGAGCGTCAAGCAGAAAGGCTGTCCCTGGGGCCGTTGTTGCAGGAATTCTAATGCATCCTTTTCATTGCGATCGGTAACGTGTATTTGCGATCCGTCCGGCAACTTCATCCAGTGTTTGCCGAAATAGGAGCGGCCAAAGTCAAAGTGTTGTTCGGGGAATTTTCCGTTATGCCATTTGCCAACGTGCCCCACATAGTATCCCCGCTCCCGCAGCATCCCCGGATAGGTCTGCTCCCAGGGCGTCTCGAATTCGCGAAACGCCGTGTTGCCGTGCCGCGACATCCATTGTCCCGTAAACAGCGTAGCTCGACTGACCCCGCAAATGGAGGTCGTGACGCAATTGTGCGTAAACCGCACACCACGACTGGCCAAACGATCCAGGTTGGGAGTCTGGACCACTGGATTCCCAGCAGCCCCCAACGTGTCATGACGCCAGTCGTCGGCATACAGTACCAGCACGTTCAGAGGCTGGTCGTCCGCAGCCCGGGACAAGCTTGCAGCAACAAGTCCCAGGCAGCTGACTAGAACAAGTACGACGCCATTCTTACAAACGGAAAGCATGCAATGGAGTCCTCGGCAAAGGGGTGGGGGTAATGGATAGTGTGGAGTGCGGCGTTAGGACAGTCCGCCCATCGTGGTTCGCAGGGTGGAAGCATAGCGCTTTTCAACTTCCTTCAACTTGGTAATGCACATGGCCAGGTCCCGCAAGCGCCCGTCGCTGAGACCGTAGACCCAACCATGGATGGTCAAATCCAATCCGCGCTCCCATGCATCCTGGACAACGGTCGTGCGGCATACATTGACCACTTGTTCGATGACGTTCAGCTCACATAGTCGATTGCAGCGCTGCTCTACGTCCTTGATGTGGTTAATGATTGAAGTATGCTTTTGCTGCACGTCTTGGATATGTCGCAGCCAATTATTGGCTAAGCCCAACCCCAGTTGATTGAGCATGGCTGCCTTGACACCACCGCAATTGTAGTGCCCGCACACAATAATGTGTTTAACCTCCAGGACATCTACAGCATATTGCATGACGGACAGACAATTGAAATCGGTATGCACCACCAAATTGGCAATATTGCGGTGCACGAACAATTCCCCCGGATCTAGGCCAACAATCTGGTTTGCCGGCACCCGGCTATCGGAGCAGCCGATCCATAGGTAGTCTGGCGTTTGCTGCTGCGCCAAGCGTTCAAAGTAGGAGGGATCGGATTTAACAATTTCCTGAGACCAGCGTTTGTTGTTCGCAAACAGGCCCTTCAATCGAAGCATGCTGAACTCCATGTTGCAAAAAGAACGATTAGCGAAGAGTTGATCGACCGCGTGACAGCCCGGCGCTACATCAACCGTTTGATGCAGGCGGGACCGGTTCATAGAATGCTCGCGGCAGTCGGCCTGAGAGCATGATCCAGCCGAGCGGAAAAAGCTGTCGCCGGTCGCTCATGAGTAAGATTGTAACACTCAGACGCGTGCTCGAGGATGAGCACGCATATAGACCTCGCGGAGATTCGCGGTCGATAGATGCGTATAGATTTGAGTGGTAATTAAACTCTTGTGGCCCAGTAATTCCTGCACGCTGCGAATGTCCGCCCCACGATCCAGCAGATGCGTGGCGAAACTATGCCGCAGGGTGTGGGGCGTGGTGCGGGAATCGAGGCCCGATTGGAGAATGTATTTCTCGAGCAAGCGACCAACACTGCGCGTTGTTAGCCGATTCCCAAAGCGATTGACGAAGACCGGCGCCGTGCGACCAGTAGGCTGCTTGGGGGACCGCGTCCGCACACGCTGGTAGGCCTGCAAGGCATCGAAGGCATAGCTCCCCAAGGGCGCCAAGCGCTCTTTGCGGCCCTTGCCTCGGATGCGCGCAATGCCTCGTCAAAATCCAAATCGCCATCATCCAGCCCCACCACTTCGCTGACGCGCAAGCCGGCGGAGTACATGGTCTCCAGGATGGCCCGGTCGCGCAACCCCTGTGCGTCCCGAGTGGGTGGTGCCTGCAACAACTTTCCAACTTCGTCGCCGGTCAAGAAGTGCGGCAACTTGCGCGTGCCCCGCGGATTGCGCAGGGGCTTGGCAGGATTCGCTTTCGCACCACTGCTGGCGTTGTGCAAAGCGATAGAAACTGCGCAACGAGGCCAATTTGCGTGAAATACTGGTTCGCGCATAGCCGGCTTCGTGCAGAGCAGCCACATACCCGCGCAGATCGCGCGGCGTTACGTCCTGGGGACGAACCTGCCGGCCCAATTGCTCGATCAGGTAGTCCGCCAAATCGATCAAGTCCTCGCGGTAGGACTTGATCGTCAGTTGCGAGGCGTTCTTCTCCACGCTCAGATATCTCAGGAATTGTGCAATAGCACTATGCATGAAGCGTCTCTCTGGCGAGTACGAAGAGCTGGAGTTCCACTAGGCATTATGTCGGAACGAGATGCGCAGGATTGGGATTAGCCGCCTGCCCATCTTGCTGCTGCAATTCTTCCTCCATCGCCATCTCGCGTAGTCTCTTACTCATGACGGCCGCATCGTACCAGCTGAAACTCAGCTGAGGATCTGCCGCGTAACGTCCCATCATCCGTAGGGTTTCTACACGGTTCTTGTCGTCGTACAGAAATATGTACCGTTCATCACCTTTAACCATGGCCAGAACATTGATCTCGTGGTGCATGCTGTGCCTCCCTGCTGCATGACTCGATTGCCAATCGCCATACCGCCAACGATCTATGCCGAGCCACTGGCATGAGCGAAGGTTGGAAGCATCGCAATTTGCCGACGGAACCTGGGTGAACCGCCGGCATGTGTTGGTTAGCACTAGCCGAACGCGCAGAAAATCGCTCGCCTCTCCCAAAGCAAACGAATGATGCCAATTCAGCTAGTCGGGCAGATGCTAAATATCGAAGGTGAAGTGCGCCAGTGCCTGCGCGAACTCCGCATTTTGTCCTCAGCCTGCCTACCGAGTGTATCGGTCAATTGGCCATCGCAAAATCAAGCGGCTTTTTTCCTGTCCACCGCGTAAAGCGAGTGTTTCCGTCAGGTGAAGATGGCAGCAGAAACGAATAAAGTCTTCGCTGCGTTGGAGATACGCTTGCCAACCACCAAAGCGAGCGTCATCGCGGAAGTAAAAATAGTCCTCTAACTGCTCCGTGAACTCTTCGTCATGACCGTTAAAGTTCCGCATGTGGGAGATGATGGGGGCATGTTGGACGAGCATTTCGGGGGCCGTCGGCGTTGGCGGATCTGGAATAAAGCCGCGTGGATCCGGCCAATCTTTCGGTAACGGAGCGGCATAATCCGTGTCATCGAGCATCTCGAAACTTCCGTCTTCAATGACAACCGCCGAGGCGTGCCTGACCGCCCCTGGTGATTTTCTATTCACCGCTCCCAGCGATGAATACGGTGCGGGCACCGGTAGGGGATCCAGCAGCCGGCGATCCTCGGGCATCAAAGCCGGAGCGGGCGGAGCCTGCGGCGTTTGGGTCTTGAGCTGCTCGGCAGCCAGAGCCCGCTGCGCCTCGACATTTACCCAACTGGGGATGTCCTTCTCCGCCTTGGTCCCCCAGGGTAGACCATAGCCGGGCAGGATGGGGTGATAGCCGGGATTGGCTGCATACCAATTCACTTTGATGCTCATCCGCGGCGGGTAGTAGGCGTCATAGTCCGTAACTGCACCTATCAACACCACGTCCACACCCAAGAATTGCGCAAAGGCTTGGAAGTCCTCGCCGCTCGCAAGCGGACGCTGAAATTCGTTGAGCTTGGCTTCCACAGCGCCTAAAGGTAGGACCTCGAACCCACGTATCGATTGCAGTTCGCCGATATAAGCCAACGCGACTCGCTGACCACTCAGCGTTGGCTCTTCACTTTGGTTGGAGAAAGGAAGCACAGCCACCGAGCGAATCTGCGGAAAGGGATTCGTCCACTGCGGCTTGTGCCGAAAGTCGGGCACCAGACTGCAGCCGGGCGCGATGATCACCGCCACCAGCATGCAAGCCATTGCGGCACCGCGGGCGGAGCGAATCCACAGGGAGGCTATTGGTCCGGCAACCAACATACCGGAATCCTTCTTTAAAGCGACCGAGCAAAACAAGAGACTCAGTACGCCAACTTTGCGCGCACGGCAGCGCTACGCTAAGCACCCCCCTAGGCACTTATCGTTCTTATCGACATAACCGCATACCCAGCTTGAATCCAGATCGCGGAATGTTCTGCCTCCCCCACCCGGGAATAGCGGCAAAACAGGCAAACGGAGAGGCCAGGCACAAGTGCTAGGCAAGGCAAGGCAAGGCCGTTCTGGACCGCTTGGGGACGCTCGGGGACAGGGCCGCTTGGGGAGGCTTGGGGGCATGGGGAGGCTCGGGGGCAGTGCACCTGGGTAGGGGCATCTTGCCGGTCACCCGCGTGCAGTGCCCCCGGCCCGTGTGCACCGGTTGACAAACCCCTCGGAAACCGGGTGCTAACGCACTGCGGCTGATGAAGCAGCTCCTATTAGCCGCCGAGCGTTAGCTCCGGTTGCCCGTACGAACCCGATGCCAGCAGGCTTAGGGGGGCAGTGCACCTGGGCAGGGGCATCTCTCGCGGTCACCAGCGTGCAGTGCCCCCGGCCCGTGTGCACCCCTTTTCAGCGTGCAGTGCCCCGGGCCACGGGGACCAATCATTGCCACGTCGTCGTGACTGCAGCAGGCAACCGAGGCGATAAGGTGCGAGACCAATTGAAGGCAAACTGCACGCGAGTATTGCGTGAACACTGGCCAAAGTTCATAGATCGTCCTGTCTGGACGACCGGAGGCGATTGATGATGCCTCAATAACGAAGATCAGTTGGCGATCGCCGTTAGTACCTTGTCGTCGCCCAGGACCGGATGGGTTTCCGCAAATGAGGGGGGACGGTCGGGGGCAGTCCACCTGGGCAGGGGCATCTTGCGCGGTCACCAGCGTGCAGTGCCCCCGGCCCGTGTGCACCGGGCAGGTCTCTTCGGAAGCTCGGGTGCAGCGCACTGCGGCTGTGAAGGCAGGTCATCTTGCGCAGTACCAGCGTAGCTCCGGTTCCCCCGTACCAGAACCCGATGTCAGCAGACTTGGGGGGCAGTGCACCTGGGCAGGGCATCTTCGCGGTCACCAGCGTGCAGTGCCCCCGGGCATCCCCCCCCCCGGGCATCCTCCCCCCCCCCGCAGTGCCCGGCGGCGCTCCCTCTGCCCCCTCCCCCGGGCATCCCTCTACCAGCGTGGAATGCCCTCGGGTCATCCCGCTTTCCTGGGCACCTCGCTTATGCAGGTTGTCGAAACATCCTGGTCGACATCATGGCCTGCCTCACGTTCTTCTGGGCAGCTTCCGAATCACCGTGCGGTGACAAATCCAGCGCACACGTAAACTTGGAGCGGTTGCGTTCTCATGCAGTGTTCCGACTGCGGTCTGCTTAGCCTCTCGCAATTTCGGAGATTTGGTATCGCATTGAGGCCATCACGCAAATATTGAAAGCTTTATCTGAGAACTTGACGAACTGAGTCGCGTGTGGGAACGTATTCTGCGTTGAAAGTCTTTGGTCGGACTGAGCCGTTCGCTCCCATTCATTGAATACAGCGATGTTTTCACTGTTCCGACTCATTCTATTTGCACTGCTGTGCATCACCGTGTCTGCGGGGCCCATTCCGGCGTGGATGCACGTAGTCTCATGCCACGGACACGCCACCGTCGCACAAGCGGAGTGTGGTTCAGGCGAATCTACCTTGCATGGCGGGCACAGTCACTGCCATGCTGCAGGCCTCCTGCATGAATGCGCGGCAGCGACTACCGAGGACGGGGAAGAGCCGAGCAATAACCCTGGTCGGGACTCTGAGCATTGCGCAATATGTCAATCGCTTCTGCTGCCTGGCGGGCTAATTTATCAGAGCTCCGCTGCTTCGCTGTCTGAGGCGTTGTGCTTCATCATTTTGCCAGAGTACCCTCACTTCGCTGGGTGCGAACGCTTCGGTATCTCATCGCCACGCGGCCCACCTGGCTGCATCGGTTCTATCCATAGCTAAGCGCACTGGCGCTGATGCCCTCACGCAGGCGAGTTGCTTTGAGACTCGCGTGCCCGCTACACAAGTCGTGCTGTCCGCCTCGGAGAGGTGATCACACGTGCAGAAGTCGGCAAGATTGGGCGTTTGCCTCGGATGCGCGATCTCGGTTGTTGCGCAGCTTCGGCGTTGTCGTCATGGCAATCCACCAGCTGTCAACGACCAGCGTTTACACCGCGCAGCGTCTAGCTCCAGCGGTTCGTATCAGCCCTCGAGCGCAGTGCGCGGTGAACCAGCCCAAGCTGATCTCGGCGACTAGCCAGGTGGGCCAAAATGTTTTTTCAATTCAACAGAATTCAACACAAAGTTAAAAATTATGCTCTCCAATGATTCAGTCTATCCCTTTGCTATGCGTCGAGCATTTACGTTGGTCGAACTGCTGGTGGTCATTGCGATTATCGGCATTCTGGTAGGTCTGCTGCTACCTGCCGTGCAAGCTGCACGCGAAGCAGCTCGGCGGATGCAGTGCTCGAATAATCTCAAGCAAATTGCCTTAGCCACTCACAACTATGAATCGGCCTACAAGCGATTTCCAGGGCTGACGGGTTCGAGTTCTTTTTCGCCGCAAGCCCGCATTTTGCCCTTTATGGAACAAGGCAATCTGCAGAGCTTGATCGACTTCTCGCAGCCCCTGTTTGTCGGCCCTCCCTGGGCAGCTCGGCTGAATCCAACTTTCGTTCCCGCCGCTCGGACGGTAATACCTGCTTTTCTGTGTCCCAGCGATCCTATGCAGCCGACGCGCACAACTCAGGATGCAGCTGGTAATTCGGTCGAGGTTGCCGGGCTCAATTACATGTTCTCTTACGGATCGGGAACACTCACCCACTACGACGACCGTTATACCACGGACGGTTTTGTTTGGGAAAATTCTTGGGCTAGATTCGGTGACATTACAGACGGCACATCTAACACAGTGCTGCTCAGTGAAACGCTCATGGGTGACGGGCAAGTCAGCGCCACGGTGCCCACGGGCAATACGCTCTATCGTCGCATTGCATCTTGGCCAGGCTCAAGCGGCAATCCACCACCGCGACCTGGTTTTAACCTTGGTGGTGCAACCATCTCGAATCCGGATCTGTCGACGGTATTTCCCTCACAGACCACATCCTACCGTGGTACGCGCGGCGAGGCTTGGATTCGTGGAGTCCCTTACTCCGTAGTTACCAATGGTTACCTGACTCCGAACAACCGTATACCGGACGTAAACGTGCATGGACGCGGCTGGTTCGCTCCGCGCAGTCAACATACCGGTGGAGTCAACGTGGCGTTAGGTGATGGCAGCGTGCGATTCGTTTCCGATAGCGTGGATAGCATTGTTCATTGGTCGCTGCACTCACGCAACGGCGGGGAAGTGTTTAGTCATGACGCACTTTAATCCGCTGCAGCATGCATGCCTTGGTTGCAGACTGATACTGCTGACGCTGTTGGTCTGCGGCGGCTGTGACAACTCGGTAGTCAGCGAAAGGGGAATCCTAGGCTGCTCCGTTACCATCGATGGGCAGCCCGCGTCCGATGTACGCGTGGTTATGTCGTCAAGCTCAAGCGGCTCGCCTAGCCCAGTACTCGAAGGCGTTTCCGACAATACGGGAATCGCCAAGATGCTTCTGCTGGAGGGTGCTCAGTTACCCAGTGGCGACAGCATCGAATTTCGGGTGGCGGTCGAGTCGCTGGGGGACTGGAACATTATCAAGCCTTGGGCGGACATCGATAAGTCACCGTTGTCAGTCACCTGGAACCGCAGTGACACGCGGCTGCAGGTCGAGATACCTAGGAAAGCGATCAAACCGTTGTGATCATCGGATTGATGCGATGAAGCCAAATTTGTAAACATATGAAGAGAAAATTGTAATGAAAATGTTAATCAATATGAAATCGCTACTCCTCGTGGGGCTGATGTGCGTAACGATGCAGCTCGAAGCGCTGGCTGACTGGACGAGCTTTCGCGATGGGGGCCAATCACAAGCGAGCACTGAACTTCCCTTGGCCTGGTCGCCGGACAATGGAATTGCATGGCAGCGCGAATTGCCGGGCTACGGACAGTCAACGCCTGTGATTCAAGGAGACAAAGTCTTCGTGACTGCAGTTGTAGGGACAATGAAAGAGCAGTGTCGGGTGCTATGCCTTGAAATGGAGACCGGCAATGAATTGTGGCAATGCAGGTTTGAGTCATCCAATCCGTCGCCCTCCAACTACATGGCCTCGCGGGCCGCTCCCACGCCCACGGTGGACAGTCAAGCTGTCTATGCCTTTTTTGAAACGGGTGATGTGGTGGCAGTCGATTTACATGGTCAACTGTTGTGGCACCGCAAGCTGACCGAGGATTACGGTCCCTTCGACAACAATCACGGACTCGGTTCTTCACCCAGTCAAAATGCAACCCACGTATTTCTAAATATTGAACATCGTGGGCCATCTTATTTGATCGCGTTGGACAAGCGGACCGGCGAAACAGATTGGAAGGTCGAGCGAGGGTCGGGTTCATCCTGGGCCTCGCCCATCGTGGCCCGCGTCGATGGCCACGAACAAGTCATCGTTAGTTCGGGTGGCACTGCGACTGGTTATGCAGCCTCCGATGGAACCCAGCGATGGACTGCCTCGGGCTTGGACGGCAATTCGGTACCATCCCCAACGCTGATTGGCACCAAACTGTACATCGGAGCGCGCTTGCCAGAATTTGCCGAAGAAGGGAGCGTCCGCAGCAATTGCTGTCTCGAACTGGCGGAGCTCACCGATGGCAAGCCCAAGATAGTTTGGCGTGCCGACAGGGCTACCTGCGATTACTCGAGCCCCGTTGTTGTGGGCGAGTTCACGTACTTCGTCAACAAAGGTGGCGTGCTCTATTGCCTCGATTCGGTCACAGGGCACCAACACTATGTAAAACGTCTCGGGACCGAATGTTGGGGCACTCCCATCATAGCTGGCGATCAGATCTATTTTTTTGGCAAGGATGGCAAGACCCAGGTTGTTCGGGTAGGCGCTCAGTACGAAGTCGCCGCGTCAAACCAACTGTGGAATGAGGACGCACCGCCCAAGCCGGAGACTTATGTAGAACACGTCGGCGGCGGACACGCTCATGGCGAACCACGACCGCAAGCCCCTGCCGATCAAAATGACAAGCGATCGGGCGATGCACAGTCGGGTAATGTTGCCAGCAGCGGTCCTCAAGGAAACCCGGCTAGAAATAGAGGGCCCGCTGGCGGCATGTTGGCCGCCATGCTGGCTGGTGATAAGGACGGCGATGGAAATTTGACAGCCGAGGAAATCCCCGCCGACTTCAAACCCATGCTGGCGCGCATCGACACCAACAAAGATGGGAGTCTCGACCAAGCCGAGATCCAGGCCATGGTTGAAAGTTTTGCTTCGCGACGAGCTGAATCCCAAGCCTCGGCTCGCGACCCAATCGTCTACGGTGCAGCCGCTGCTGATGGAAAGATCGTCATCCGCACTGGCACGCGACTCTATTGCGTCAAGTGAGGCTTGAGGGCGCGTGCCGCTCGCCTGAGAATTGGAAACTCAATACTTAGGCCTGGTCCGCAATTAGCTTACTAAATTAGCCGGAACGCGTTAGCGTCCGGACCCCGCGAAATCGCTTTGCTTGGACAGCGCCAGTTTCAAGTGTCCGCCAAGCACGAAGCGCAAGCATTGAAATTGCGCATAGAGCATTTACCCAAGGTTTTTCATAACCCGACGCGTTAGGATAATAGCGCAACTTCAAAACGTGTCAGCCAGGACGTAGATCAATTTAAGAATTCCTCGCTTACGCGTCGGGTTATGAAAAGAATCGCAACTTCAAGAAGCGTGATGGAAGGGCAGGACGCTCGGGGACAGGGACGCTCGGGGGGACAACGTGGCAGCACCAGGGTGGGTCACCGAGGTTGGAGAGCGGTCTCGAGTGCCCCCCGGGCCAAGCTCAAGCAATCGCCAGCGTCTGATTGTTAAAAACCCAAGGGGTATGGGAAGGATCATCGGTTACCCAGCTTGCGCTGCGCGACGCTGGGCTATGCAATGGTACGCCTTCGGCGTAAAGAGGCGTGAGTCGGATTGGAGCCGCCAAGCAAACCTGAGAGCGGCTTGATCTGGCCTGCGTTATTTGACAGGCTGCGTTATTTGGCAGGCTACGTTATCTGGCAGGCCACGTTATCTGGCAGCCTGGGGCAGGGTAGCGTTGTGATAGATTTCTTGCACATCGTCACATTCATTGAGCATATTCATGAACTTTTCAAACATGGGCAAATCGTCGGCGGTGATTTCCACGCGGGCTTGAGGTAGGAAGGTGATCTCTTCAATCTCCAATTCAATCCCTGGCAGATTCTCGAGCAAGGCTTGCTTGGCTTTGAAGAATTCACTGGCCGGTGTGAATACCGTGACCTTTCCAGCTTCGCATTCGACATCGTTGACGTCCACGTCGGCTGCCAGCAAGGCCTCCAAGACGGCTTCGCCATCGTCGCCTTGGAAAACAAGTACGGCCAAATGGTCAAAAGCATGAGCCACCGATCCAGGGGCTCCCATCTTAGAACTGGTCTTGGTGAAACAATTACGGACATCGGTAATGGTGCGATTGTTGTTGTCGGTCAGACAATCGATGATGACGGAACAGCCGCCTGGCCCAAATCCTTCGTAGCGGGCGGGTACGTAGTCTTCACCACCTGCTCCACTGGCTTTTTCTAATGCTTTTTCAATAACGTGGCTGGGGACTTGCTCGCGCTTTGCCTTTTCAATCAAGCTCCGCAAGCCGGGATTGGCTTCAGGGTCCGCACCGGAATTCTTGGCCAGCACATATAGCTGCTTGCCGTATTTTGAGTACAGCTTGGATTTTTGCCCGGCCGTCTTGGCCATCGACACTTTACGAACTTCAAAACTTCTGCCCATCGCGTTTTTCTCATCCAGAAATTATTGTTTGCTTGACCAATCCCAAAAACCAATGGCTGATAAATCTCGCTGGAGATCATGCTGCTGTTGGCTGCTCAGGCACACTTGCGGCAGGCGACAGCCGCCCAGGTCGACTCCTTGCTCCTTGACCACAAATTTCAGCGCAGCGTGAAAGGGATATTGAATCAGGATGGCGATCATCTCCACGGCTTGCAATTGATACATCCGGGCTGACGGTAGATCACCGGCCGCAAAGGCATGCAGGATCCGTTGGTACAAGGGTGCAGCAATGTTGTAGGTACTGCCGATGGCGGCGTTCCCGCCCACACTCAAGGCGGCTAGTAGCATTTCGTCGACGCCCCACAAGACTTCAAACCTGCGTTGCTCCATTTCCAAGCATTGCTGAAAGTCGTGTATTTCAGTGGTGGTGTACTTCATGCCAACCAGATTCGGAATCTGCTGTGCGGCTTGCCGCAGAAAGGTGGGCATATTCAATCTGTTGCCGGTCAAGGAGGGAATGTGGTAGTAGTAGAAGGGTAAATCGGGAGCTCCCCCCGCCACCTCTGCCATGCACGCGACCAGCGTTTCCACTTGGTTCACCTTGAAATAGGAGGTGCAGGTTGCGGATGCAGCGGCGGCACCAATTTGAGCCGCATGGGCGGCTAGTCCCCGGGCCTCGCGCAGTGAATTGTGGCCAACTTGCACCATGACGGGCACACGTCCGCCAGCCGCTTGGACGAATTCAGCCGCCACGGACTTGCGTTCCTCAATGGTCAGAGACACACCTTCCCCTGTGCTACCGCAGACATAGAACCCGGCGACTCCGCGTTCGATCAAATGTTCGCACAAGGGGCCAATTTTCTCGAGCTGCACGTCGCCGCCAGGACTAAAGGGGGTCAGTGTGGCAGCAAAAATCCCCTGATAGCGTGATGCGGGCATGTGGTCTCCTAGGTGGGGGAGCAATGAGCATGAAAAAACCGCAGCGAGCAAGATCTCGCTGCGGTAGGTTGTACCTGACTAGGCCGCCTGCTGTGGAAGCCTTACTTGGCTCCGGCCAGCTCTCTCTTGTTGCGCTGGGCGACGATTTCTTCCTGAACATTGCTGGGGCACTTGCGGTAGGTCAGCAATTCCATCGTGAAGGTACCCTGTCCCTTGGTCATACTGCGCAGGTCGGTTGCATAGCCAAAAGTTTCTGCCAAGGGTACTTCGGCAATGATGTAAGAGACCGTATCGCGAATGTCGGTCGAGACCACCAATCCTCGGCGGCGAATCACGTCGCCAACGACATCACCTTGATAGGACTCTGGACATTCCAGTTCGCCCTTCATGATCGGTTCGAGCAACATCGGCTTCGACTTTTGCATCGACTCGCGGAAACATCCTTGAGCGGCGATGTAGAACGCACGTTCCGACGAGTCGACATCGTGGTAGCTGCCGTCGCGGAGATCGATTCGCACGCCAACCACCGGGAACTCGGCCAAGGGTCCCTTACCCAGCGAATCCCGCATTCCCTTTTCCACTGGGGGAATGAATTGCTTCGGAATGCGACCACCGACGATGTGTTCTTCGAAATCGAAGGTCACATCGCCTTCGGTGTCGATTGGCGTCAGCTCACCCTTGATGTGAGCGAATTGACCTGAACCACCCGTTTGCTTCTTGTGCTTGTAATCGAATTCGACCTTTTGGCCAGGAGCCTCGCGGTAGCTGACCTTGGGTGCTCCGGCTTCGATCTCGATCTTGTACTCGCGGCGCATCCGCTCGATGTAGATATCCAGGTGCAATTCACCCATTCCGCAAATGATCGTCTCGCTGGTTTCTTCGTCGTTGTAGACCTGGAAGGTTGGATCTTCCTTGCGGAATCGTTGCAGAGCCTTACCCATCTTGTCCGCATCCGCGCGGCTGGCGGGATTGACCGACACCTTGATCACCGGCTCGGGAACGAACATGCTCTCGAGCGTGCAGTAATCGCGATCGGCTGGCGTAGGTATCGCCGATGGCACAATCGATTCCCATGATAGCCACAATATCGCCAGCTTCTGCCGAATCGATTTCTTCGCGTTCGTCGGAGTGCATCCGCACGATACGGCTAAAGCGATCCTTGCGACTGCGTTCGCTGATTGATGTACATTTCGCCCTTCTTGATCTGGCCTTGGTAGACACGCATGAAGGTCAACTGACCGTAGGGATCTTCGACGATCTTGAAGGCCATGCCCACAAAGGGCTCTGCCGGATCTGGCTTGAGCGACAATTTCTGGGTTTCGTCACCCACTTTGCGGGCCGTAATCTCGCGTTCGAGCGGGCTGGGCAAGTAACGACACACCGCGTCCAACAGCGGCTGGACACCTTTGTTCTTGAATGCCGAACCGACGAAGACTGGGGTCAAGCCTTGGTTTTGAACGGCGTCCTTGATGACCTTGTGAATCAAGTCATCAGGAACTTCTTCTTCGCTCAACAACAATTCCATCATCTCGTCGTTGTACATGGACAGACTCTCGAGCATCGCGTGACGATACTCTTTGGCCTCGTCGAGCATGTTCGCCGGGATTTCGGCTTCGTCCACGGTTTCACCTTGATCGCCGGTAAACGACAGCGCTTTCATGGTGACCAGGTCGATGCAACCGGCAAAGGTCTCGCCAGCACCGATGGGCAATTGCATCATCACCGCGTCCGTGTTCAGTTTGTCCTTCATCATTTGCGACAACCTTCTTGGCGTTGGCACCGGTGCGGTCCATTTTGTTGATGAAGGCCAGGCGAGGGACGTTGTAGCGACGCATTTGGCGGTCGACGGTCAACGATTGGCTCTGTACACCGCCGACGGCGCACAACACCAGCACCGCTCCGTCCAGTACGCGCAGCTGAACGCTCCACTTCGATCGTGAAATCCACGTGGCCCGGGGTATCGATCAAGTTGATGTGGTGCGGCTCCTTGATATAATTGCTGAGCGTCGGCCCACCCCAAGCAACGCTGGTGGCCGCACTGGTAATCGTGATGCCCCGCTCTTGCTCCAGTTCCATGTGGTCCATCGTCGCCCCGTCGCCGCCACCCTTGACCTCTTCAATCTTGTGGATGCGGCCGGTGTAAAACAGGATTCGCTCGCTCAAGGTCGTTTTGCCAGAGTCGATGTGAGCACTAATGCCAATGTTGCGAATTTTTGCGAGATCCATAGTTCACCTAGGTAAGTACCGAACCGTCTAAAAGGGTGCTAGAAGCGTGCCAATCCATGTTACTTAACACACGTAGCTGTAATATCTTACAATTTGTAGCGTGATGAGAAAAGGCCAAAATGCTGTCCATTCCGGCAAGTTTTGGATGGCTTGGCACGCTGTTGGCTGCGAGCTGGGGCTTGATGCGTGGGACGTTAGTGGAATCCCTGGAGATTTGCATCGCGAAGGGCCGGAAACTTCTGTCTCCAGCGACGAAGAGCGTCGATGTCTAGCTTCAATTTTAATGACTTCTTCATTCGGTCCGGCCTCGAACAAGGGCCGCCCCAGGTGGTCGAATCCGCAGCTGCGCCCGTCAAAAGGCAGATTGGGCTCTCCGCCGCAACGATTGACACCCACGGCGATCGCCAGATTCTCGATGGCTCTGGCCTGCAGCAGTCGCACCCAGTGCTCGGAGCGCACGGCAGGCCAACAGGCAATGACGACCAACAATTCCCCACCCTCCACTGCTGGCCGGCGGAACAACTCGGGAAACCTCAGGTCGTAGCAAATGAAGGGAACCACCGTGATCCCCTGCCACTGAAATTTCTCGGCTGTTGTGCCGCGACCATAGTTCCGATCTTCGCCCATCAGGGTGAAAGGTTGTCGCTTGCGGTAGCGGACCAGCAGTTCGCCCTCGGGACTGAAGGCAACTGCCTCGTTTGAGGCCACCCCTCCGACAACAGGCCCGACGACTCCCCCTAAGACCGTCGCCGCATGGCTTTGGGCCATCTCTCGCAGGAATGCTTCCGACTGCCTTTCGGGACCTTGGGCTGTGACCTGCAGGTTCATGCTGAAGCCTGTGTCAAACATCTCCGGCAGAATGATCAATCCACCGGGACGCACGTCTGCCTCGGCCAGCAATTGCCGCACTCTGGTTTGATTGGCAAGCTTGTTCTCCCACTGGACATCGATCTGCACCGCCACAATTTGCAAGACATTAACTGCCATACCAACTCCCAACTTAAAACTTCGTGACTCCAGCCATGATCCAGCAACGCGAAAAGACTATTCTGGCGATTTCGTTTTGGGCCGAGGAGAATCGGCTTTTGGGCTGGCTGCTATTCAGTTGATCATACACTACGCCGGTTTCGCCCACTTCGGCGGAGCGGCCTTTTTCAGTCAGCAGATCAACTGGTGAGTGAGCAATGGTGATTTGCGATACTCGGTCTCTATTCGTTGTAGCGTTGTCTGCAAACTTGCTATAGTAGGACCGTAAACTCACACGTACTTGGATGGTTCAGCCACATGCAATCCACACCGCCGACGAGCGAACGCGATGCACTTTCTACCCTGCGCATCGATCGCTCCGCCAAAGCTCAGCCATCCCCAAGGGGTTGGCTGCGTGGCTGGATTTTATGGGTTTCCCTGTTGCTGATTGCCGGATGTGGTTTTTTGGGGGCGTTCAAGGCGGGTTGGATAGGTTCTGACGGCCAGAGCAGCTCATGGCTGGCCGTTCCGGACATCATCAAGAATCGCCCCGAAGTGCGGATCGAGCGGCCGGTCGTCAGCGTGGGTCGGGCTGCCGACGCGACCGTGGTGGCTACTGGTTATCTTGAATCTCGACGTCAGGCCAAGATAGGCGCCCGTGCTCCAGGCCGCATTCAAATGGTGGCGGTCGAGGAGGGAAGTCGCGTGACCAAGGATGAGGTATTGGCAATATTGGAGCACGCAGACTTGGACGCCTCGTTGGCCGCCAGCCAGGCCAGCCTGGAACGAGCTCAAGCAGCAATCGCCGAGCAAGATGTCTTGATCGCGCAAAATCTGCGCGAGCTGGACCGTGCCTCGCAGTTGCTGGCCTCGCAGAGCATTCCCGACGCAGAGTATGATCAGGCGAAATTTCAATACGATAGCGCCGTGGCACGCATGCAATCGCTCAAGGCAGATGTGATGCTGGCTGAAGCTCGCTTGCGCGAGGCAGAGCAGCTGAAAGAGAACATGTTCATTCGAGCTCCATTTGATGGGACCGTCATCTCCAAGGACGCCGAAGTGGGTGAATCCATCCTGCCCGGTGGCATGGGAGAAGCCTCCGGACGAGGCTCGGCCGTGACGATCGCCGACCTGGACAACCTGGAGGTCGACTGCGATGTCAAGGAGGACTACATCGGTCGCATTCGCTCTGGACAGGCCACCGAGGTAGCCGTGGATGCCGTTCCCGATCGGCGCTATCATGGCCTGGTCCGCAAGGTGATACCCATGGGAGATCGCGCCCGAGCAACCATCAAGGTCAAGGTGTCGATCACCGACGCGGATAGCCGTCTGTTTCCCGACATGAGTAGCACCGTCTACTTTCTGCCAGACCAAACATCTCCAGCCTCAGAACATTCTTCGGAGACTCGCATTTTTTGTAGCCAGGCTGCCGTGCAGCAGGACAGCCAAGGTGATTTTGTGTGGACCATCGACGATAATGATCATGCCCAAAGACTGCGTATCCAGACCGGCGCAACAAGAGACGGTCGCGTGGAGGTCCTCGCAGGCTTGAGCGGCGATGAAAAGTTAATTGCCAACCCTGGCCAGTTCGAGGTCAACCAAGCCGTAAAGGTCCTGGATTAGTTGAACAGAGCCACCTTGCCGTCTATCGCGACCCGATGCGCAAAGTCAACAAGCGTTAGTTTGCTAATGATTATTTTGTTCGGCGAGGGCTAGACAGACTTTTCAAAAACATGCCGAGCCCTTCGTCGTTTTTTCTCACCCGCTGGAGTTCAGTCTGTTGTCTAACCCAGATAGCCAAGCAACCGTCGTTGAAATTGAAAACGTCACCAAGCAATTTCGTCGCGACCAATTCGTGATTGATGTTTTGATGGGAATTAATTTAGTTCTACATCGGGGTGATTACATCGCCCTCATGGGACCGTCCGGTTCGGGCAAGTCGACACTGCTGAATTTGGTGGCCGGCCTCGACAAGCCGACGTCTGGATCGGTGGTAGTGTGTGGCACTAATCTCGGTCAAACATCCGAAGGGGCCTTGTCCCGCTGGCGCTCTCAGCACATCGGTTTTATCTTTCAGCTTTACAATTTGATTCCCGTACTGACAGCATATGAGAACGTCGAGTTGCCCTTGACGCTCACGCATTTGAATCGCAGGCAACGCGACGAGCATGTCAAAGCAGCTTTGGAGGTTGTCGGTTTGTCGGATCGAATGGATCACTATCCGCGGCAATTATCCGGCGGCCAGGAGCAACGTGTGTCCATTGCCCGGGCCATTGCGACCGATCCAACACTGATCGTGGCCGACGAGCCGACGGGCGATCTGGATGCCAAGTCGGGTGGCGAAATCCTGGAGTTGATGCGGCGATTGAACGAGGAATTTGAGAAAACGATTATCATGGTTACTCACGATCCTAACGCGGCCGCACGGGCCAAGCGCATTTTGCACTTGGAAAAGGGCGTGCTGGTCAAAGAGGTTCATTCACCCACTTTGGCAGAGGCCAACTGATGAAAACGCTGATGTACATCTGGCGCAACGTCATGCGCAATAAACTGCGGTCGCTGCTGACGATCCTATCCGTGGGCTTTAGCTTGGCGCTGCTCACGATTCTGCTGGGCTATATGGCCATGCAGGACCAATGGGGAATTGAGGCATCCAAGCACCATCGCATCGTGGTGATGAGTACCATGGGATTTGCTGGAGACGTGCCTATCGCCGATGTGGATCGCGTGCGCAGCATGGATGGCATCGTGGCCGCGGTACCCTACGCCTGGTACGGGGGCATGTACAAAGACCAGCAAATGGCATTCGCGCAATTCGGCACGGATCCCGATCAAGTGTTTGAGGTTTGGCCAGAATTCAAAATTGCCCCCGAGCAGCTCAAGGAATTTAAGGACGATCGGCAGGCTTGTGTGGCCGACCGTCGCCTGGCCGAACGCATGGGGTGGACGATCGGTGAACGCATCCCCCTGCAAGGCACTTTGTATACCTTTAATCTGGATTTGCGATTGGTCGGTACCTTTGACGCTCCGCAGAATTCGGATTCGCTGTGGTTCAACTGGTACTACCTGGATGAAGGCTTGAAGAGTCAGTCCAGCGAAATGGCAGGTAACTCTGGAACCATTTTCGCCAAGACCAGCGATGCTGGCAGCATGCCGCAAATCTGCAAGGCGATCGACGACCGATTTGCCAGTTCCGACAACCCCACCCGCACGCAGACCGAGGCCGCATTTGCGCAAATGTTCTCCGATATGTTGGGCAATCTACAACTCTACATCCTCATTATCGGGTTGGCTGTCGTGTTTTCACTAACTCTGGTCGCCGCCACCGCCATGGCCATGTCGATGCGCGAGCGGACGACGGAGATCGCCGTGCTCAAGGCCATCGGCTTTTCCAAATTGCGCGTGCTGTGGATGGTCCTCGGCGAGTCGATGTGGATTGCGCTGTTGGGCGGACTGTTGGGCGTGTGCCATGGGTTGCCTGTGCTTGCAGGGCTTGCACGGTATCAGTGCCCAGTTTTTCCCTTTTTCCATTGTCGATATGGCCGGCCCGTGGCTTTTGGGACTGCTGGCTATTGCGGCGGCAATCGGACTGGTCAGCGGCCTGGTGCCTGCCATCCGCGCGTCGCAGTTATCGGTGATCGATGGCTTGCGACGAGTGATTTAGCATGCTTCCCGTCTTTTCCCACAGAGTACTTTAGCAACACGGCCGAGCGATGATTCCGATCAAGTACAACGTACGCAATCTGCGCGTCCGCTGGGTTACTACGCTGATGACCGTTCTCGCCACGGGCTGGGTCGTATGGGCCACCGTGCTCACCTTTGGCATGACCGATGGACTCGAGCACGCCTTGCGAATCAGTGGCGATGAATTGGATGTGATCGTCATGCGCAAGGGGAGCGACGCGGAGACATCCAGCGCCATCGAGGCGCAAACGGCCCGCGAAATTGCCAATCTGCCCGGCATTGCACAGGCCGCCGATGGCAGTCCCCTGGTTTCCAATGAATTCGTCACGATCTTGACCAAACCTCGACGGAACGCGGGTGGGACAACCAATCTGATCGTCCGCGGTGTCGAAGCGCAAGCACGCGGTCTAAGGCCAGATTTCAAAATCGTCGAAGGACGCGATTTTGCCTCGGGTGTCAACGAAATCATTACCAGTCGACCGATGGCATCGCGCTTCGAGAACTTGGCCATTGGTGAGAAATTGGAGATCAACAAAATTGATTTCACAGTTGTGGGCTACTTCGAAGCCGGGGGCAGTGCCGCAGAATCCGAGGTGTGGACCGATCTTCGCGATTTGACAGGCGCCAGACGCGTGCAAGGCGCCATTTCCATCGTCAACTTTCGAGCGCAGGATGCGGCCAGCCGCGATAGCTTGATCAGGACCTTGCAAGATGATGAACGATTTAAGTTAAAGCCTGTGTCGGAACCCGCCTACTTTGAAAGCCAAATGACCGCCTGCGTTGGCCATCCGCTATATCGGTTACGTCATCGGCAGCTTCTTGACTTTCGGTGCAATGTTTGCCGCTGCCAATACGATGTACGCTGCCGTGGCCAGTCGTGGACGTGAAATTGGCACGCTGCGGGCCATCGGCTTCAGCCGCGGGAGCATCATGCTTTCGTTCATGCTGGAGGCGGTCCTGCTTTGCCTGTTGGGCGGCATTCTGGGTTGCCTGGCGACTCTACCCTTCAGCGGGTTCTCAACAGGCACCGCCAACTGGGCGACCTTTAGCGAGATTACTTTCTCGTTTCGCTTTGGACCATGGATTCTAGCCCGCGGCGTGTTGATGGCCTTGCTGATGGGATTGACTCGGCGGACTACTGCCCGCCTTTCACGCCATTCGCTTGCAAATTGTCGATGCCCTCCGCCAGACATAGCGGCCGCAATTTCCAGTCATCGCTAGCGATAAAATGGCTGCCAATCGATCCAAACTGGGCCATAGTGTGGTGCTGGTTTACCGAGTTCCCAGCGCGAAGATCCGGACCGCTGCCGATGAAGTTGTCATTGACCGTGGGGATCCGTTGGCCCGCATCCACCGCCCGCGAACCGGCTTTCAATTGGAAATTGAGATCCATGGCATGGTACACGGCATGCCGTTGGGCTGGATCGGGTGGCCCCAATCTCTCAAAGATATCAAAGTCGACTTCGATACCATGTTGCTCCTGGCCGGTTGCGTCTCTCAATTCGGCCAGGCTGGCAAATGACTGCCAATCCTCTGGCTGGGCTTCATACAGCCGCTCGCCTGGCTGCGGGCTGAGCCAGCGATATTGATCGGCAACCCCGCGATTGGGACGATAGCCGTTGTAGTCGCTGCTGTAGGCCTGCGTGGCGTTGGCCCAGGTCATGATGCCCCGCTCTGGCGTATCCCTACCGAGAAATAGATTGTTACGGAAATGGGCATTCGAGGTTGGATCGGCCGCTCCCTGCTCACCAATGATCGTATTGTGATAAACAAATAGTCCAGCGGGTTTGCCCGAGAATTTAAAGGCCGCCACGCTGGGCACGTGATACAGCAAATTGCCGATGAAGTAGACCGGACCACCAAAGGCTGGCTGAGCGCTGTAGCCTCCATGAGCTGCGTTGACACCGCGATTGTTCATTACGCGGACATTGTGTACCGCCCCATCGGTTTCAACGAAGTCATCATTGAGCATGTGCATATCATTGTTGTAGATGTCAATGGACGACGCTCGCTGATGGGGATCTTCGGGGGGCGTTCCATAAGTTGATATGCCGATGGCATCATGAAAGTAGGCGATCGCGTTGCGGGCAATCACATGCCCAGGCCCGTACACCTTGACGGCATAATAACTGGTCAGTTGGTGGGAGCCATAGGGTCCGGCACTCGCCCACAAGGGTCCCGTCCAGCCTACCAGTCGAAAGCGATCATCACGCCCCAGAAATAAATTGTCAGCGATATAGAAATCGCTCGAACCAGCGTACTCGGTCCACACGCCGAAACCAACATTTTCAAAGCGACAATTCTTGACCGTCAAGCCAACGGCTCCAAGTACCTCTTTCTGCCCCGCAAATATGCCTACATCCGTATTGCGAATGGTCAGACCATCGAAAATGTGGTGCTGTGAGGCCATCACATCGAACAGGCGATGGTTGCCATCGCCATCAAAAATCACCTCGCCGTCACCCGCCGAGCGAATGCAGATGGGCTTTTCGGCAGTGCCCTTGAGCGTCAGTGACATCGATCCATCAAAGGGCGTCATCATCGGATCGACATAGTTCAACCGTTCGGATTTGTACAATCCTGCATGCATGAGAATGGTGTCGCCGGGTTGCGCCCGGCGTTCCCAAACCACGCTCCAATCCCCGAGTCCCGCGCCGTAATAGGCCTGCAGCAAACTCGTAAAATTTGGTTCCAGCTTGGGGCCGCTGTGATCCGCAGGATAAACATGCAAGGTACGTCCCCCCGCAAACGCCTGAGGCTCTGAACGCGTCCGCACGCGAACGGTATGCTCGGTCTGGCCGTCAGTGCCGTCCGGGTCGCGCAATTGGAAATGGCATTCGTACTCCGTGCCTGGCTGCAGATTTAAGATGCTGCCAGCGAATCCAGGCGGCACGCTGTAGTCGAGATTCTCCCGACGACGATACACGTTCTCGCCTCCCATGCGGACCAGCGGCAAGGCATCGCGCCATGCTTCCTCTCCGACTCGGCGGAATTGGACATCCACCGTTGCGTTGCGATTGCTATCGCCGCGAATGGACCATTCAAAGCCAAGATTTAACAGTGTGGGATGCTCGACCACAAACTCACCGGCGAACGTTTCTGGCTGCCGCTGGGTTGATCATCGACGCTCGTTTGCGCAAGCACCACGCTCAGCCAGTAAAACAACAACGTTTGTAGCATGTCTCGACTCCTCGCCTGGTAACTACTTGGTGTCTTGTGCCTGCATGCGGTCCAATTCATCCAATCGCAAACGCACGCTGACGATGTAGGGCTCTTGATCGGGTTCCCAATGTCCGTAAGTGGTCGTTACGATCGTGCCGTCCGGCAGCAACTCCACGGCTGGGTAGGCGCAATCGGCACCTACATGATTGTCCATCAGCCGCACGCGAAACTGACCCTCGCGGCCTGAAACGATATCGTCGTAGGTTCCCACCCAAGCCACCCAATCTCCCTTTGTGGGACTTTCCAAAGTGGTGTCACGAAAGGAGATGAACAGTCGGCCGTCAGGTGCATAAACGCCTGTATGTCGATCGCCGGTTAGTGCCGCTGGCAATTCTCGCGGAGCTGTCCATGACCTTGCCTGGTCATCGGAAAAAATCACATGTGAATTGCGACGACGACTGTTTTCCCGCAAGAGTACAGCCAATTGTTTTCCGTCCGGAGAGCGAATCAATCCAGGTTCACACAGGTGGATGGCAGTATCGCGCTGAATACAGACTGGCTTGGACCAGTTCAGGCCGCCATCCTTGGAAAAAGTTTGAAACAGACTGAATTCGACGGGCGACTGTCGCCTGCCCGATGATTCAAAGAAACGACCATCGTCATGAAACATCGCCAGATACTCGCCGGGCGGGCCACATGCCGCGACGAAGCCCATGACCACAATGCCGCCCCACTCCCCTGCGGGCTGTAGCTCCGACCAATGCTGGCCGTCATCTTCGCTGACTGCCAGACGAGCCGGATAAAGTCCTGACCAAACGATCAGTCTCTTCTTTCCCGCCGCGTCAACCACTCGATGAATGGTAGGTACCTCCTGACTGGTGGCCCAACTCGCCGGCGTGGGCAGTCGATCCGACCAGGTCAAGCCACCGTCCAGGCTGCGTTTGTAAACGATCGCACCGCGACCGTGCCCCTTAGGGTAGACGCACAATATTGTCCTGCCATCTTCCAGCAGCACCGTGGTGGGATGCCCTAGGTACTGTCCTGCTTCGCGATCCACAACGACCTGGCGCTGCCGCTGATCGGCCAAATCAAGCGTGGGAATGCTGTAGGCCGCAGGCAGAGGGTCGGCTGCTTGACCAAATCGCAGATCCACAACGGACAGCAGGGCGACGATTGAAGCCAGCGATATAGCCCGAGCATACGCTGCAGAATAGCTCAGCGCTAAGGAAACATCAGGCAACAGATAACAGCGCAGCGACATGCTTAATACTCCAGATGTAAGGCAGATTGGCTGGTAGGTACGTGCTGTTTTTCCTCACGCGGTGGATCGCGAAAGATGCGATGGCAGGCTTTGCAGTTGTCTGCAATGATCTTGGCGGCCGATGTAATCTGCAGCAATCTGTCTGACTCATGCTCGACTGGCTGCACCTCCCCAAATTGTCCGCTTTGCTTATTGAGCGAATCCGTGGTTGCATCCTGCGGCCAGGGGCTCACGGAAGCGACAGGCCTCACCAGTAGTATCTCCAGTTGCCGAGCCGCCTGCTCAGAGGAGCGGAGCATTTCCTGGAAGTCGCTTGGCTGCAGAGCAATTTCTTCGTTCCGGAGCATCTCTGTAAACTGCTCTCGCAAGAGCAGAGCCTCGTGAGCAGGTATCAGATCCGGATGATTGGCAGGCGTCTGCCAGCCCGCCTGGGCAATCCCTAGCAATCTTTCATGCACCTGGTCCAGTTTGACCATTGCCTCGGCCAGTGGCGCCAACGCAGCAACCTCTGGAAAATCCGCAGGAATTTCGGCTAGTCGATGGGCATCTAGCCGCGTGGCTTGAGCAACCGATGAGTAGAGACCGATGTAATTCTTGCTCGTGCCAGCCAGCTTCAGCACATCCAAGGCCTGATCGGCAGCAATCAGTCCAGCCGAGACACAGGCCACGCTGGCCGCCGCGGGACTGCGATGCCGGCCGTGGTGACAGTGGATGTAAATTGGGCCCTGTAGTTCACTGACCGCCTTGGCCAAGGATTCTGCTCGCGCGGGCGGAATGCCGTCATAACCATGGGGTAAATGTACGTAGCGCATGCCGTAGGCGCGCGCCATTTCGACATCCGGCTTGGCCCCGTCGACACTAACAATACTTCGAACACCCATTCGCGCCAGTTCTTCGAAGGCGAGCTCTCCTTCAGGCAGCCCGCCGGAAAAGACCTGGTCATGAACTTGCACTAGATTCGGCAGTGCCTGTGATTCCAGACGCTGCGGTTCCCGTGGGGCGCTGGGCACAGAGTCTTCCAAGACGGCCGATGTCGCAGGCTGCTCGCGTTCGGCTTGCGCGCAACCCACCACCCAACACAGGAGGAGCATCACAAGCGGGCGGGGCAGTGGGGCGGTGGTTGGCATGGGAATGGAAATCTATCGACGATCAGTAGGCTCTGTGTCACCTAAGTCTGTGTCACCTAAAAACGAGCATTCAACATCTGCAATCAACTCCTAGCATAGCACAAAGCCGAATGCTGCGAGGTTAAGCCCATTGCAACCACAGGGCTAATCAGAGTTTCGATTTAAGTGAGCCGCGACGCGTAAGCGGCCGGGTTTGCAAGCCCAGCCGAGGCCTCACGGCCATGCGGCTCACGGATCCGAGAACCTACTTGAAACTCTGATTTGCCCTGACTCAACCTTCCACGAGACAAGAGTTGTTGGAGTGTTCGTCTAGCCCTAAGCGATGAGTCAAAAATAACTTCCCTGTTTTTCTTGGCAATCATCACGCGGAGCTTGATGGCTACTTTGGAATTGCGGAAGTTACTTTTGACATGCTCCAGCGCATCCCACGCTTTGGCGCGTAAAATCGCTCGACCAAGTCATGCCGCTGATCAAATGCCAGCGCTCGGGGAGACGCAAGAATCTCCAAACGACCCTCGGCTGCAGCCTTTTCGTAGAAGAATTCGCTACACTCAACCTCTTCCAAGCTGAGCGTGTCGCGGATCCACATCGCAGAAACCTGGGCCGGCTGCACATAGCCAGCCAACTGACAGGCGGTGTGTAGGGCTTCGCGATCGTTGGGGAAGTCCAGCGGCAACATCGCTCCGGTTACATGGCTGGCGGTAATGCAATTCATCCGCATGGATTGATGATCGATGGCCTCGATGACCCGTCGATGGCACAGCTCGGCTAAGCCAATTCCCGACGCGTTGCCATGGGTAGCCTTGGTCAAGCCACGGACATAGATATGGTGTATGTCGGGCTTCTCGCCCTCGATGGCCGCATGATCGTTGCGTTTGCGGCCGATGACATTGGTGTCCATGCCCGTTCCGGAGATATTCTTGCCGATCTGATCGATGACCAGCAATTCGGCTTTATCAAAGGGCAGGCTGGGCATCCAACTCTTGACCTTCTGCAGCAGTTTCGGCTCGACCGATTCGATATCCGCGGGTTGCATCCCACAAACCTCAGCCGTTTCTTCATAGGCATTTTCGAGAATCGCCAAGCCGGCAAGAATGCGGCAACGACTGATCACCGTTTGAGCCACCGAACGCACGATCTGATCGAAAGAATAATTTACGATTGCGCGATGATACACCTCGGCGCCCGTTTGCTTGCCCAGCCCGATGAGCATCATTTTCATCAGCCCACTTTCGATCGCGCCTGCAAAGCGTAGTGTGGGGCTTGATGCGATTGACAACCAGCACATAGTCCGCCTCAAAGGCATGCTTATCAAAGTAGACAGGAAAACCCTCGCTGGCACGACAGACCTCGACAACCTCCATCGAGCTTCGCAGCGGACAGCCCATACTGGCTTCGGTTACTTCCAACTCCGCCAGTACCTGTAATTGCCCTTCAGCCGTCGCACCGCCGTGACTACCCATGGCCGGAACGATAAAAGGGTGAGCACCCGCGCTTGCAGGAATTCAACACAAGCCCGGACGATATGGGCGATGCCCGCCACACCCCGGCTGCCAACCGTGATCGCCACAGTTCGGTCTTGCAGTGGAGCGGGGCAGACAGCTCCGAGTTCGGACAGAACCCTGGCGGCCAGATTCTCAACCCGAGGTCGAGGAAAAGTTTGCCGCACGCGGAAAAACTTGGGCAGCTGCTCAGCGGTCATTTTTTCTCGTTATTAGCCTTTAGCGGCTGTTGCTCCACGGCGGCTTGGAATTCGCGGAGTTGCATTCGCATGTGTCGATCGTGCGGAGCCGCCGCCACCGCCTTTTCTTGGGTCTGCAAGGCCAGTTGCAAATCGCCGGCTGCGAAATAGCAGCGTCCAAGGTATCCAAGAACGCCGGCTCACCAGGACTGAATTCCAGGGATCGCAAGCTGAGATTAATGGCCTCGTCGGGGCTGGAGTCGCACTTGCTGAGCAACCAGGCAAGCTGATTGCAGTCGGTTGCGAGACTGTAAGCGACCGTCGAGCGGGTCATGCGGTCGGGAGATTCCGCCAAGGTGTGTTCGTTGGTTGCAACCGCCACGCGAAAGTCGTTGGCCATTTCGTTAAATTTCTCGCGAAAACTCGACTTGTAGGGCTCTTCGTTGGCTATCGACTTGAGGGCAATGATCACATCGGGATTGGCGTCGTATTCGGTTGCCTTGAGTAGTAATTTGCCAGCCAGCGGCTTGTCGCCAGCCTGAATTGCAGCCAGGCCAAGATAAAAGTTGTAAAGAGCAATGCAATTGGCCTTGGTTAGACCGTCGACCGGGCAGTTCATCGCGCACTCGGTCGGCGGGCAGATCCAGCAGCGGCTCGAGGACCTCCGCGGCTTCGCGATTCTTGTCAGCAGCCCAATAAAACGCCGCCAGTTCGCTTCGGGCCTCGGCATTGATGTTCGGCGATGTCTCCAGCTCGACAGCCCGCTTCAGTTCGGCCTCGGCCCAATCAAACATGCCCCGCGAGGACAGATCCACCATGGCCATATCAATTCGCCTGCTGGCTATGGCATCCTTGATGTTTGCGGAGGGAATACGTCTCGCCTTTTCAGCTTCGCGTTCAATTTGATCGCTGGCCGCAACGGCAAAGGCCTGCGCGGTCTGCTCATCGCCAGTGTCGAGGTAGCTCTCAGCCAACAGATATCCCAAGGAGGGCTTGCTTTCAAAGTGATGGGGGTATTTCTTCGCCAAAGCGATGACCAACTCTGGCATCTTGGCATCCATTGCCCAATGGGCAAACTCGAGGCAAGCATGGTCATCATCCGCAACCAGTTCCAAACTGTCGCTGGCCACCTCCAATGCCTGCTCACGGTCGGTAATTCGCACCAGCCAATTGCCAACCCATTTGTAGAAACGCAAAGCCCGTGCACGATCGGCGGGATCTGCCCGCAATTTGCCTCGCTGGCCGCCAGCCAAAGCTGACTGCGCCTCCTGTGCGACAAATTCTTTCCATTGGGCCGCCTGCACGTCCTGGCCGTTCAGGTGCTTGGCGAGCCTCGGATCCAGTCGGCTGCCGGTCGCTGTGCATCCTCGAGGGCCAAGAGAATGAGCGCGGCAAAGACTGCGAAACCTTGTCTGCCTCGACCATCGCCTCCATCAAATACAAAGCGGCCGACCTGGATAACTGCTCATTGCTCTCAAAACGCGTCAAACGGCACAAGGCGAGCAAGGCATCGTCGGTTCCCAGTACCGACAAGCTCTGCAAACGTGTATCTCGCTCGACCAAGCTCAGCCCGTTGTAGTCCATCAACAACCTGCGCACATCCACCGAGTCCGTTTCCAGCCACCAAACAACATTCTGGCTCTGAACTAAGTACCGAGCCGCGCTGGCAATTTGAATGTTGGGATGATCGACGGCAGCTCGCAACTGGCCAAAGGCGGGCAAGCCAATCCTCTCGAGTTCCCACCGCGCACTGACTCGCCTGTGATAGTTCGCGTCGCCCAATCTTTCGATCAGCCCCGCAACCCTGGCCGACAAACTGGATTGGCTGTTCTTCGCGACTCGCCGGTTGTTCGTCAGCCCGACAAGCCTCGCCGTATAAAGCACAGCAGAAAACCAGTAATATTCCGGCCAGATGGGTTCGCATGTTTTGGTTTCCATCCTAAAAGCGCGGGCCTTGGTAGGACAGTGCCATTTTCAATTGTCCACCAAGCACAAAGTGCAAGCCAGTGAACGACTTGCAGCCACACACTCGCTTGTGCGTCGCGATTGGTTTTGCGACATTCCAGCTGAAAGAGGCGATGTCCAATTAGTAGCGTGCGAACAGGGCGATAGCCGATACCAGGTTCGGCTATCACCCCTTGCATGAGTTCAAGCGTTGTTCACGCGGCGATTTCGTCGGCCACGTCCTCTCCGATTCGCGTGTTTTCATTACTCAGATGCAACGCATTTTGGCCAACAGGGTTACTTGGCGCTCAGCTCTTTTTCAATAGCAGCCACCAATTCTTTATCATCGGGCTCTGTCCTTGGATTGAATCTGGCCACAATCTTGCCATCGCGACCAATCAAGAACTTTTCAAAATTCCAACTAATCTTGCCTGCACCTTGCGGCTTGGTTTCGGTCGCCGTCAGCTGCTTGTAAAGATCGCATGCTCCATCGCCGTTGACTTCCACCTTTTCAAACATATCAAAGGTAACACCGTAGTTCTCTTTGCAGAACGTGGCAATTTCCTCAGATGTACCGGGCTCTTGCTTGCCGAATTGATTGCACGGAAAACCTACCAAGGCCAAGCCTTTGTCAGCGTATTTCTCATGCAACTTTTGCAGATCGGCATACTGCGGGGTGAGTCCACACTTGCTGGCCACATTGACTACCAAGACGACTTTGCCCGCGTACTTTTTGGCCAGGTCTACCTCTTCCCCGCCGAGCGTCTTCATTTTGTGATCCAGGGTACTCACTTTGGTCTCCGATTTCTTATCCTCTGCCAGGGCACTGGTGCTCAGAACCCACAGAGAGCTACCGTCATGCATCGCATCAACATCTGGGGCCTCTTTCATAGAATCAGTTTAGGAACAATCGCTTCAGGCGAAGCGGCAGCAAGTCAATTTGCATGCCTACGATTATAGCGTTCCTGGCGAGCGGCTTGCGATGGCCCATCGCTCAAATGTCGTCATTCAGTTCTTCAGCCTCTTCATCCGATTTGGCTGGTTTGAATTCAAAACTCAGATGCTCGCCGATCGAGTCCGCCAGGCTGCCGAGCTGTTGAAAGGTGAAAAACACCAGCGGCGAGAGCGTAAAGCCAGCCACGGCCGCCAAAGCCTCCGATTTACCATCACCCAAGAGCATCAGCCACGCCAGCATGGTCAACGCAAAGGCCAACATGGTCTTAAAATAGTAGCCCCCCCAGGCTTCAATTGCCGGCTTGATGGACGCGATAACCGATCCCGATATGGGTTGTAACAAGCTGCCATTATCGAGAATCGAGAGCATGAGCACCGGAAAAAGGCAGAAAGTGCTGAACATCATGCCGGCAATTTGAATCCGGCCCGCATTCTCGTAGTCGCCGCCCAGCCAATAACCTAACAGGAACCCCGGTAGCAATGAGCCAATCAATGCTGCCAAGATGGCCAGCAGATCACCGAAGTTGTCAAACATGTCGAAACCTGGCCAGTCCGCAACCCTTTTCTGACCATTGGCCACGGACTCCAACAGGGCCAAGCCGCGACTCAGCATGGGTAGACCGAACAGGATGCCAATCAACGGCGCTCCAATCACCCCAAGTAAGAGCGCCCCGCGACCAAAACCCGAATCGCGGTTGTTCAACCCGTACTGTGCCAAGGCGAAAACGCAAGCGAATACAATTCCATAGCCGACTACGAAACTGACCGCTACCGGATCGGTCAAGAAGCCAAAGGTTCGGCGGAGGAATCCCGCCGTGTCAAAATCCCCATCATAGAGTCGCTCCAGATCGTCGTCGGTGATCTCCTGCTCGGCCTTGGCAAGCATCGCATCGGTGCGACTCTTACGGGCCGCCAACTCCTCCGCCTGGCGCACATTAGAATTCTCCGTCAAGGGCATTTCATCCACAGCAGCCTGAAGCTTCTTCTTCTTCTTGGGAGTCCAGCCGGCTGGCGGGGGAGGGACTTTGAAGTCGGAGAAGCAATCAGGACACTTGACTTTCATGCCCTGTGAGGAAAGCCGCACATATTGGGCCGTTCCACATACTTTGCACAGCACTCGGTATTCATGGTCGGTCGTGCCAGGCACGTCCAATAAGCCAGGCAAGGGCCCCACCTCGCCCGCGTTTGAATAGCTGGAGACCGCGGCTGGATCTGGCAGATAGCCCTCCAAATCTCCCAATGCATCCTCCAAATTCATTTGAGATTTAGATCTAGGCTTGGCCTGCTCGGGTGGGAGTGCAGACAATTCGGGCAGATCGTCATCAAAAACGGAGCCCGAGCGACCGGCCGGCGGCGATGTCCGTTTCTTCGCCGCCGCGGAGGAATCGAGAGGTGCCAGGGCAAAATGCTCGTCTTCAAAATTGTTGGTTCTCGGAGAACTGTCGACGGCGGGATTCCCGCCATCAGTCTCCAGTTGGGCTTCGCTGCTGCCAAACACCGCTTCAGCTGCTTGGCGACGGGAATGGGGTACTACCAAAGGCTTGACCTCGGCAGGATCCATGGCGCTCGTCTTGGAATTGAGCCGGTGCTGGCGGGCTTTGGCCGCAGCCTTTTGAGCCTTGATCTTGGCAGCCGCAACTTCGCGCTCGCCCGCGTCGTCGATTGCCGGCTTATCCAGCGAAAACCAGTCGCTATCATCGGCTACTGCAGGAGGGGCCGGCTGGACATTATCTGACATCAAACCGTCGAGTGGGGCGCCGGTAGTCGTCGAGGAGTGCTGCGGCGGATCCATGCGTGCGCCGGGTACACGTACCACTTGAGCACAACCCGGACATTTCACTCGCCTGCCAGCTATTTCTGGGCGAATTTTCAACTTCCTGGAGCACTTGGGGCACAAGAATTCCGGAACTTCATCTGCCGTGGGCACTATCCTATACTCCTACAACATGGGCGGTTAAAGTGACACAACGGCAGGCTGTGAAAGCACCCCGCCATTCCAGCCTAATCCACAGCCTAAACAAAGCCTGCCTCTGCATCCAGCACCATACTTGGTTTTTGAAGCGTTCGGCGGCTCACAGCAGCCCCGGCTAGGCCTGACGAATTATTGAGAAAACAATTAGCCCGTGCATTTCGCTACCTCTTCCTCGTACTCCCACGTACTCCCGGGAGCAGGATGGAGGATGCGGGGACTTGTGCCTGTCCGTCGGGGCGGCCACTGCACGGATCACCAACCCTACTATTTCGGTGCCCGTTACCACGCTTCCCCACAGCGTGAAAAGGCGACAGTTAGCTTTCGGTAGCGTTCACAAGGGTTTCGTCGCAGCCACAATATAGCGTTGCGTGCGCGTTGTGGGCCGTGCATTGGTTCGCTCCATGGGACCAACAAAATCGATCCGAAAGCCAGCCACCTCGAGCAAGTAGGGGACCGTGGCCGTCGTGCGACAGGCCGATAACGGCAATGTGTCGACAACGCCCGGCCAGCACCCCGACCAAGCATCCCGATCGTACAAACCATCCATCACGACAACCATGCCGCCGGGTTTGAGCCAGGCATACCAATTCCTAAAGGCCGCGATCGGATCATACAGGCCATTTGCCAACTGACGCGATACGATCCTGTCAAAGGTGGCCGCGGGGAAATACGATTGGTCCGTGGCCTGGTCACAGAATCCGAGAACGGTGGTAACGCCAGCTAGT
The DNA here is from genome assembly GCA_963707245.1 of Pirellulaceae bacterium. GTDB lineage: Bacteria > Planctomycetota > Planctomycetia > Pirellulales > Pirellulaceae > Aureliella. The sequence goes on along the minus strand of CAVPPY010000024.1, from coordinate 177,592 downwards.
TCTGGTTTGCCCGCGAGCAGATGGCTCATGGCTGGGCAGGGTTCGAGGGCAGTGATATTTAACCCTGGGAACCGGACGAGGGTCAAGCATAACGCTCCCGTGCCCGCGCCAACATCCAGAACGTCCATGCCCTCAGCCAAGGGAGCACAGCATTTCAAGTCCGCCAGGCATGCAGCATGGTCCTCGGCAGACATCGCTGTGGCCCATGCATCATAACGTGATGCCTCAGCTGGATTGTAAAAGGCCAGGTAGCGCTCGCGCGAAGAAGCCTGGGATTCGCGAAAGCTCATGGTGTCGTCCGTTGGCGGTCCGGTGAATCGTCCATCCATGCCAAAGCCCCTGCGGCCAAGAGCATCCCGTATAGCAATTGATCAGCCAGCAAGCCGATGCAGGCGGCACTCAGTAGTGCACATAGCATTCCTAGTCTTCGCGCCGAGGGAACCAACACTAACCACAGTGTGAGTAGCTGAATAAGAATGATGGCATGGGTCAAGGCGTTCACCAACAGGGGATTATCGCGCAGAGCGTCGATGGACAACAGGTGCGACCTGCCGGTGGCTGCTAGCCACCAAACTGCCTCGCCGCGCCACCAAACGATGTGCCCCAACTGCATCAACAGTCCCGCGGCAATCAATATCCACCAATGCGTTTGGACCATGCGGATGGCAAAGTTGTTCCGCCAGTCGCTGGTGGCGGGGGTTGCCGTCGATTTCCGCCACAGGCTGCGTCCAGGGGCAATTAGCAAATAAGCCAGCATGGCTACCAGAGCCGGCTCCAGCGGTCCTTGCAACCAAGTTTCGCGATGAATCCAGGCGATGCTGACGAACAACAAGGCGGCGAGTACCCACCGCCCACCTATCCCCAAGACAGCCAGCAGACCGAGCACCGCTCCAACAATCAGCCATAACTGGCAAAAAACAATGCTCTCGGTCCACCACAAAGGTGACCAGTGTTGCCATTGCGGCGTCTCTTCAAATTCGATTAGACGCGCAGACATACGATGGTTCAGCATTCCGTCGGGGCCAAACCAATCCGCCAGTCCATCCATGAAACTCAACAGCCACAGAACTGCCACGCCACACACGGCGACCCTCACGAGGGTGATGCTTCGCCCCAAGGACGGCGTAAACCAAACTCTATCCCAGGCGCTCAACAGTGGAGCAAGTCCCAAGCGTGCTGCCAGTTGACTGTGCTTCATCGCCCAACCTCCGGCCGCAGGCTCGTTGCTTTCGCCCCGGCGGGTTTAGCTGTCATGGCTGGGGACTGTGCGGGAATCAGTCGCAGATTTGCCTGTCCGTCAAACACCACGCTAGCCGAGTAGATCACTTCGCCTTGCAAGCTATCGGCAATCAATTCAGCTTTATCCTGGGAGACAATCAAGTCCTCATCAAAGCTCAACACGTGCGGCCGGAAGAAACGAATGGCCAACAGCTGGAGGCTGTCAAAGCCCTCGAAAACGCTGCCCGGCCGCGCAGGCTTCTCGGGCGGTTGCTGTGCGCACTGCCGCAGCGGCAAACTCCGGAAGCAATTCATTGTCGGGTTCGTTTTCGTTTACCCAACACAGCAGCCGGCTCAGATTAGGCCAGCGTGAACGGTTGGTCCGCAGTCCGTCCTGCGTTTGGCGGACTTGCGGAAGCGGCAACTGCCGCCACCGGCTTGCTGCTCCACGCTGCGCGACTTCGATTGTCGCGGGTGCTTCCAATCTGTCAGCTTGGTTCATATCTAGCGGCAGCAGAATGTAATCCTGGGCTGTCGTAACATGCCAGGGCGCCAGCACATTCAGTAATTTTCCGTGCAGAAAACTGGGCGCTAGATTCGCAGACAAGGCCACAATCAGGCCAGCGAAATGGAGCGCAACCAGGCTGCTGGCGATGTACCGCACGATCGGTCGTGGCAACTGGTGATTTTGCAACTGCGGTGTCGACTGCGGTGTCGACTGCGGTGTCGACTGCGGTGTCGACTGCGGTGTCGACGGTTGCGGCTCAGGCCTTTTTCGCTTGGACATATCTATTCATCTCCAGCAAAAAAGGGAAGCAAGCTTCTCAGCTTACTTCCCTTGCTGCTTCACAATCCGTCAGGCGTTGGGTGCGATGGAAAGGCGGCCTTCCAATCGCGGACTAGCGTGTTCAGCCCCGATCAATTGGAAATCGAAACGTATTTGACATCGCCAGCGGGCAGACTGGCGGCAACGCGTTCAACCAACAATCGGTCCTGCGTAGATAGTCTGCGCATGGGAACCGTACAGAACTTTCCATTATCCTTGAGCAGGCGAACTTGGTCCTGAAAGATGACAACTAATCGTCCGGACACCGAGAAGGTACCCGTGTTATCGTTCCAGGTCCGCACCTGTCGCACATCCTCCAATGCGGGTTGCGCCGTCGATGTGGAGTCGTCGGCCGCAGGCGCACCGAAAGGATCGTCGCCAATAGGAGCGGGGTCTCCAAACAAATCATCAGCGGCCGGTGCGGCAGCCGGAGCAGGGTCTCCAAACAAATCATCACCAGCGGGTTCTGCCGGCGCGGGATCGCCAAACAGATCATCAGCGGCCGGTGCGGCGGCCGGAGCAGGGTCTCCGAACAAATCATCACCAGCGGGTTCTGCCGGCGCGGGATCGCCAAACAGATCATCAGCGGCCGGTGCGACAGCCGGAGCAGGGTCTCCGAACAAATCTTCACCAGCGGGTGACTGCCGGCGCGGGATCGCCAAACAGATCATCAGCGGCCGGTGCGGCAGCCGGAGCAGGGTCTCCGAACAAATCATCACCAGCGGGGACTGCCGGCGCGGGATCGCCAAACAGATCATCAGCGGCCGGTGCGACAGCCGGAGCAGGGTCTCCGAACAAATCATCACCAGCGGGGACTGCCGGCGCGGGATCGCCAAACAGATCATCAGCGGCTGGTGCGGCAGCCGGAGCAGGGTCTCCGAACAAATCATCACCAGCGGGTACTGCCGGCGCGGGATCGCCAAACAGATCATCAGCGGCCGGTGCGACAGCCGGAGCAGGGTCTCCGAACAAATCTTCACCAGCGGGGACTGCTGGAGCGGGATCGCCAAACAGATCATCAGCCGAAGGCATAGGCTCGGCCGCTGCCGGAGCGGGATCCCCGAACAGGTCATCAGCAGCGGGTGCGGGCGTTACCGCTGCTGGAGCGGGATCTCCAAACAAATCATCGGCCGAAGGCATAGGCTCGGCGGCGGCCGGAGCGGGATCGCCGAACAGGTCATCGGCGGCTGGTGCGGGCGCTGCCGCTGCCGGAGCGGGATCTCCGAACAAATCATCAGCCGAAGGCATGGGCTCGGCGGCTGCCGGAGCAGGATCGCCGAACAGGTCATCGGCGGCTGGTGCGGGCGCTACCGCTGCCGGAGCGGGATCTCCAAACAAATCATCGGCCGAAGGCATAGGCTCGGCAGCTGCCGGAGCAGGATCGCCGAACAGATCGTCGACAACACTGGTTTCAGGTGCAGCGGGCTCGACAGGTGCTGCTGCTGCCGGTGCAGCTTCGACTGGAGCCGGAGCAACCACAGACGGTGCGACGGCAGACTCTGGCATTGAATCGGGTACGACCGCAGACTCTGGCATTGAGTCGGGCGTGGTCAAGCCATCCGCGACGCTAGGCGATGTCTCGGGGACCTCTGCAACGTCCGAAGGGCTGGCAGGCGCCGAGCTGACATCGCTCGATTCATGCAGGATGGAGCCGCCCATCAGGCTTTCCGATGCGCAACAATCCGGAGCCGGTACGCAGTTAGCTTCCGAAGTAATCATCGGATAAGCGTGAGCAACCTGAGGCTCTCCGCAAATCGGCTCGATAGTGACCACTTCGCACACGGGCTGGCAATAATTCGTCTCAGCCCGATGCTTAAGCCAACCGCGAAGACAACGCCCCGCCCAAGCTGGATTGAAGGTAAAAAGAACTGTGAGAGCTGCTACCAATGTGCAGCGAGTCCAGAACCGAAAGCTTTTTGACATGTCGCGTCCCCGTTGATCGGGTCGTATCGAAATTGGGAAGAATCCAAAAGATAATCTGGTTATGCTAGTCAGTTAATTCGAACCGATCAACTAAGCCATGCTAGCATTTATGCTACAGAAGCTCGCAAAAAACCAGAAAGTGTGCGGGGTAGGGGGGCAAAATGAGTTGTGCCAGTCACAGCAATTGCCTGTTCGCATCGGACTTAGCGACGGCTGGCCATCCCAAGCGGCGAGTAGGAACAGACCTCGCCTGAAACGCTCAAAGGACTGAAAAATCGTGGGCTAGGGTCAAGTTTCTTTGTTTTTGCGGATAACAGGTGGCAAAATGGAAGCTTTGCCGCCAACGGGCCTCGACGCGGGCACCCTGCATTCCGTTAGAATTCAGCAGGCAATCTGGCGCTCAACTTGGCATCATGCAGGAGATGACTGTCGCATCTTTTGATGGCGTCATGACGCTCCGAGGAGCTGATCGCCGAAAAACAGGATATTGGTACCCGCGTTTGAATAACTTGCCGGATTCAAAATCAGCCGAAGCGGACGCCAACGCGTTGCGGCTAATTCGGTAGTTTATTTTGCGCGAGTCCTTAATTCAATAAAGCCTGCTCGGCGTTTTTAGCGGTTTGTGCTTATGCTGCCAACTTGGACCGAATCCATTATCCCTTTTTGCCGCCAGATTTTGAGGAAGCTGGTTGGAGGTTGGACGCTTGAGCGGAAAAGCCTGCTGTTCTTGGGAGTGGCTTTGGTCATTCCGATCGGGTTGGCATTCTGGTTTATTCTTCAGGTCGTCGCCGAGGGGTTGGTGATTGAGACCACGCAGCAATCGGCGCGCGATTACGCACGCTCTGTGATTGCCTGGCAGCACGTCGACAAGCGTGAATTTCTTGGCCCGCGAGTCGATTTGCCTGGGGACAACGCTTACAATTTTCCGCTCGATAGCGCTGACCATCCTGCGTGAACATCTGGTTTACAACACCTACTATCGCCATGTTTTTTTGACGCTCGACGAGGTCGATCAGCACGATTTCTTTCGCAATTCGGATTTGCCACGCAGCCCTCGCGAACAGCGCATTTTGGTGGAATTACGGCGACGCTTTAGCGAGCAACTTGCGGCTAATGGCGCAGGCAAGCCCACAGAATCGCCGGGACCGTCGCTGGTTCCGAGTGACCCGCCCGCCATGTCGCTACCCGAGTTTTCCGATGTTCGCATCGCCGCTCCCAGAATCTGACTCAGCCGATTTTGCGTGAATTCGACCCCGAGCAAGCGATTTTTGAGGATGCGGGGCCAGTCTTTGCCGAACCTGATGTCGCAGGCGGGCAAACGCCGCCCGAGGGTTGGTATGAGTATTACCACGTTGTGCAATTTCCAGGGAGTTGCCTGGATTGCCACCAGCGTTTCCCGCAATCCGATGCTGGAGAAGTCCCCTTTCGTGTCGTCAAAGTCATGGTGCCCTACCAGCAGACGAATGTGGGATCTCCAACCACCCTGGCAATCATGATCGCCATCGCCATGGTCACGGTGGTAGCCACGCTGATCGTGGTGCACTGGGTACTGCGACGCCTGGTACTCAATCCCCTCCAGCACCTGAAGAATGTCAGCGATGAAATCAGCCGCGGCAACACGGATCTGCGAGCAAATATTGACACCGGCGATGAATTCAATGAACTCAGCGATGCCTTCAATCGGATGCTACGACACATGACCGAGGACCAGGGCAAACTGCGCTCCTTGAATCGGGAGCTTGACGACCGCGTGGATCAACTGGCACAGGCCAATTTGAAACTCTACGAAGGCAATCGCCTGAAAAGCGATTTCCTGGCGAACATGAGCCATGAACTACGAACACCCTTGAATAGCATTATCGGCTTCAGCGATGTCTTGCAGGACATCTCGTCGTTGACCGACAAGCAGAAGCGATACGCGCAGAACATTCAAAAGAGTGGCAAGCTGCTGCTCGAAATGATCAATGACATTCTCGATCTGGCCAAGGTGGAAGCGGGTAAGATGAATGTCTCCCCCAGCTCTTTTGAGCTGCCCATGCTGATCGACGCTCAGTGCGATATGTTGCGTTCTCTGGCGGACGAGAAGAACATGGATCTGCGGACGGAGTTTGCAGAAGATCTTGAACCAGTCTTCCAAGATCAACCCAAAATTCAGCAGATACTGACCAATTTGCTGTCTAACGCTATCAAGTTCACGCCCGACGGCGGACTGGTGACCGTGGAAGTCTTCCGACTCAACCAGCAACTGTTCTGCATTACCGTTAGCGACACGGGTGTCGGAATACCCGAAGCCGACTTCGAAGTGATTTTCGAGAAGTTTCGCCAGAGCAATGCGATTTTGCAAAGCGATGGACTGACCCGCCAGTACTCGGGAACCGGACTCGGGTTATCGATCGTCAAGGAGCTGTGCAAGTTGCTTGGCGGCGAAATCAAACTCACCAGCCAGTTGGGCACGGGCAGTACCTTTCACGTCATCCTGCCCTGGCATTACCATCAAAACCTGCAGGCCTCGGCGAAAGCCAGCGAAGGCCAGACGCTCGCCTAATGTCTCGCCATACGTGCTCTGCGCAGATTTGATTTTCAGCGTAGCTAGATTCGCCAGAATTCTGCTGACTCCATGATCGTCCGCAGCACGGCGACTGCGGCTACCGACCTAGTGCTTCGTCCAACTTAAGAATTCGGGTTAGTCAAATCAGCCGACGGGCGTTAGCAGCGTTAGCCCCGGTTTCTGCAGAGGGAACCGCGGCTAGCGCCAAAATTAAGTTGGACCAAGCACTAGCCCCCTGCCAATGCCCTTTGGGGATCGGCTATCTACTCAGAATCGTCCGCTAGCGGAAGATGGTTGCGCGTGGCCGAGGGCGAGTCAGCGAGTCGGAAATACTGGATGTGTTCTTGACCTAATTGCCAAATCAGAAAGGCCTCGCGTCCGTGCACGACCGTTGGAAACTCGATGCAGCCCTCCTCCGGTTGGCGCAAGAAGACACCCAAAGACTCGAGCTCTTCGCGATATAGCCAAATGCGATCGTATTCTTCCTGTAAATCCGCTCGGCTTTCCGCCATTTCGTCCGTGTAGAACTGACTCGTTCTGCGAGGCGATTTTCTCAGCAAACGATGCAAATCAGAACGGCGACCGGTTACATTTCGGAAGATTTCGCAAATGTCGCTGACGATGGAGCGCACCAACGGAAGCATCGCTTCGGCTTCGGGCAGCGTGAAGCGTTTGACGAGATTCTTGGGTGTTGCCGATTCATTCATCATAGGAATAGCTGATGCTGCCGCAGGGCAGGTGCGAGTCTTCGAAGGGCTTCCCCGAGTCTACTTCGGCCGCTGGGTTTCCCCAATACCAACCAAACTGATTGCGAAACCAAAATCACTGAATAGGGCGGGAGCACAATTCCTAGAACCCCGCACAACGCGAGTTCCTACAGCCACCCGCAGACTGCCGAACCTCTTTAAAGCATACTTCGAAAACCCGGGGTTGCGGTTCTCGGGCCGGGAGTTTGTGGAATAGAATTCCGCGATTATGCGTCAGCATTTGGCTCTCAGCAGATCGAGGGCGTTCACGCAAACTTGGTCCCACACCGGCCATGACTGGACCCTCCGGCTCAATTGGACTAGTTCTGGCGTCCGCTGCTCGAGAACCCACCCCAGCGGCTGATAACCTAGCTTCAGTGACAACGCCTCACAGACCGGGATAGCAGCTCCGAGTAGAACCATTGTCTCAATCGGCTTCCATTCGTTTTCCAGAAATCGACAGAGCACTAAATCAACAGTCGGCGCACGGCTACAGCGGTTGCTTTGAAAAAACCAAGGAGTTATTAAACCGTTTCCCAACAAGAACTTAAAACCACAGAGCTCAAAAAACTGCTCGGGACGCAGGTGGTCTGGGGGAACTACAACGCGAGCGCAAGATACAAGCCCCCCCTGGCCACGAGCTTGAGCGCTTTTCACGTCAACGCGTCTCACGGAGACGCGTGTTTTCCATGGCTTCGATGCAGGGTCAGCCTCGGAGATGCTGACCTGGCAATCAATCCCTTCGGAAGAGCATTCCCATCGCAAGAGCAGTGGTGCAGGGTCGAGCCGGGACGTGCCTCGCCAGTCGATTACTTCTTGCGGTGACGGATCCGCGCACGCATTCGCCGCTTTTTCCGCCCGACTTTGCGTCTACCTTTCCCGCTCTTCTTCACTCCCACGAATCATCTCCCGTAACATTTTTCAAGGTTCAATTTTTCCGGTAACATATTGAATCGAAGGTCGACACAAGATGGCCGGCCGACTGCTTCGCAGCAGCTCCACAGCTTACCAGTTCTAAATCGATGCGGCTAGTGGCACACAGCCAGCGAGCATGAGTTGAAAAGGGGCGAGGCGCCATCCCGCGTCCCGCATGTTCGCCACCGACGTTAGAATAGGAGCGAACTATCACTTTCAGCTTCTAAAGAAAGGGCCGAGATGACCCACGATGCTCCACAAGACCGGCTGCCAGATCGTACCCCTGATCAGTCGCCTGCCGAAGAGGGCACGCAGTGCCAAAACGACACTCCCCTAGCCGAGCACCAAGCCGCTCAGCTGTGCGAGGACAAAGTTCGCGAACAGCTGAAGCAGGTGATCGATCCCGAACTGTTCGTCAATATTGTCGACCTTGGCCTAATCTACGTGGTCGATCTGCATGCGAACGCAGAGACGGGCAAGTCAGACGTTACGGTCGAAATGACCATGACCAGCCCCATGTGTCCGGCAGGTCCACAATTGGTTGCGAACAGCCGTTCGGTGATCGAAACCATGCCTGGCGTTGGCCAGGTGGAGATCAAAGTAGTCATGTCCCCTCCCTGGACGCAGGACATGATGAGCGAGGACGCTCGCGATCAACTTGGAATCTTTTAGAGCACGCTTAACAGGACATTCCATGGCGACTGCCAGCGACGATTTGTCGAACTTGAATTTTCGGCCAAGCGACCCAATCAGTTACACGCCCAACATAGCGCTTATCGGTTGCGGCGGTATTAGCGTGCACCATTTGCAGGCTTATCGCTCGGCGGGCTACCGCGTCACGGCGTTGTGCGACCTGCGAGTTCCGTTGGCAGAGCAGCGGAGAATCGATTTTTTCCCTGAAGCCCGAGTGGTTGAAGACTACCGTGAACTGTTGGGCGATGACTCCATCGAAGTGGTGGACATCACCACCCACCCACAGCAACGTCTGGCGATCATGCACGACGCCCTGGAAGCTGGCAAACATGTGTTGAGTCAAAAGCCTTTTGTCTTGGACTTAGACGAGGGCCAGCGATTAGTAGAGTTTGCCGCCAAGCAAGGTTGCTATTTGGCTGTCAATCAAAATGCCCGCTGGGCACCTCATTTTTGCTATGCCCGTTCAGTCGTAGAAAGCGGATTGATTGGCGAGGTCTTCTCAGCCCACCTGGGGTGCCATTGGGATCACACCTGGGTCGAGGGAACGGAATTCGCCAAGATCAAGCACCTGATCCTGTATGACTACGCCATCCACTGGTTCGATATCGTGCGTTGTTTACTAAAGAATCAACCCGTAAAACGCGTGTTTGCCTCGACCGCCCGGGTGCCTCAGCAATCGCTGATGCCCAATCTGCTGGCCCAAGCGTTGATCGAGTTTCCGAATGGCCAATCGACGCTTTCCTTTGACGCCAGCGTTCCCTACGGCCCCAAGGAGGATACCTATCTGGCCGGCACTCAGGGCAGCTTGACCAGTAGCGGCACTGGGAATCAGCAGCAGACTCTTTCGGTGACCACAGCTCGCGGCAGTTGGACGCCGGCACTGTCGGGAAAGTGGTTTCCCGATGGATTTCATGGGACCATGGGTGAATTGTTGTGTGCCATTGAAGAGCGGAGGGAATGTACGATCTCCGCCGAGGATAACTTGAAGAGCCTGGGGCTATGTTTCGCAGCCCTGGCCAGCGCAGAATCCGGCAAGGCCGTCGTGCCAGGTTCCGTAAGACGCTTGCCCGCGTAAACTACCGCTTTGTCCAGAGATACTAGGGGGCTGTTGATTTAATTGTTTAACCCGCAGCCAACGGCGAGGTTCGCACCCTTTATCCTCGCCTACGGCTGCGGGTTAAACAACGAGCAGGCATCCTACCACTAAATCAACAAGCCCCTAGGCTAGCCGGATTCGCCAGAATTCGGTTGTCCAACCTCAGTAGCCGGATTCGCCAGGACGCGGATCTTTCGATAATTCCTCGAGGTCTGGCGACTACGGCAACCGCCATCAGCCTAAGTTATCCTGTTGACCATGCACCAGGCGGAATTGAGCCAAGAACCCGGGAGCCGGAACGCGATGAGTTTAAACAATCAGCCTTTTGGCGACCAACTGGCTGCGGCCGTCCGCGAAAAACAGTCCGCCGTTTGCGTTGGCCTCGATCCACGCTGGGAGTTGCTGCCTCCAGCGATTCGCAGCGGAGTCGACGGGGCATGCCTGGAATCCGTGGCCCGAGCCACCACTTGCTACTGCCGCGAGGTCTTGGATGCGGTGGCCACCAGCGCGGCAATCATCAAGCCCCAGGCGGCCTTCTTTGAACTGCTGGGGCCCGCCGGCGGTGCAGCTCTACAAGATGTTATTGACTATGCTCACAAGCTGGGATTGCTGCTGCTACTCGACGGCAAGCGTGGCGACATCGGATCTACCGCGGAGGGCTACGCCCAAGCCTATCTAGGGCCTCACAGCCCCTGGAAATGCGATGCTCTCACCGTCAATCCCTATCTCGGGAACGATACGCTGCAGCCTTTCATCCAAACCGCCAACGCCAACTCGGCAGGTATTTTCGTATTGGCCAAGACATCCAATCCCGGTAGCGGCTTTATTCAAGATCTGACTGTCGAAGGGCAAAGCGTCTATGAGCGGGTGGCCCAAATCGTGCAGATAGAAGCCGCTGCTTCCGCAGGCGCCAGCGGCTATGGCAATGTGGGTGCCGTGGTCGGGGCCACCTACCCGCAACAGCTGGCGGAGATGCGAGCCCGAATGCCCCAAGCCTGGATCCTGATTCCTGGCTACGGAGCACAGGGAGGTACTGCAGCCGATGTGGCCTGCGGCTTCGATTCCAAAGGTTTGGGGGCAGTGGTGAACAGTTCGCGCGGCATTATTCATGCCTACTCTCAAGATCGATATCGCGGTCTGGACTGGCAGCGGGCGATTGCCCAAGCCGCACGAGATATGGCCGATGCATTGCGCAGCCAAACCTGCAGCTAACGTTGAGGGCATCACCCTGACGGCGATGAGCACGCGGGAGTGTGAAGATGCAACGGCCGCTAGGCGTGGCTGACCGCCTCGGGCAGCGATGCACTTAGCTCTGCAAACAAGAACGGTTCTAGCTCCGGCCACTTGAAATCAAAGCCTGAGGTCAGCAATCGAGCTGGTCGCGCATTACAGCTACTGAGCAGAATGGCATCGGCCATTTCACCCAAAACCAATTTGAGCATGGCCGCGGGAACGGGTAAACAAGCCGGCTTGCCCAGGGCGTTCGCCAGCGTTTGCGTGAATTGCCGATTGGAAACCGGGTTGGGTGCAACCAGGTTGTACGCTCCCTCAGCTCTGGAAGATTTGACCAGCCAATCGATGGCTCGCACACAATCCTCCAGAGCAATCCAGCTGACAATTTGCGTCCCGTCTCCGACTACGCCACCCATCATCCAGCGAAAGAGAGGCAGCATTTTCGCCAGCGCTCCGCCGTGCTGGTCCAACACGATGCCCAATCGCGCGTGGCAGACACGCACTCCACGATCGCGCAACGGTTGGCACGCACCCTCCCAGTCTACAGCGACCCGGGACAGAAAATCATCGCCGGGCGGAGTCGTTTCATCGACTGGCCGCTGGCCCGCGTTGCCATAGATTCCAATTGCCGAAGCACATACAAAGGTCTGCGGCGGATGCTCGAGCCTGCACAGCTGGGCAACCAGTTTCTCAGTCGCCGCCACCCGCGAATCGCGAATGCGTTGCTTCTCTCGCTTGCTCCAACGACCGCCGGCAACAGTGTGGCCTGCCAGATGCACAACCGCATCCATGGATTGCATTTGCTGGGGATCGAGCAGACCACGCTCAGGCACCCATTCAACACGATTCGAGTCGAGGCTGCCAAGCGGTTCGGAAGTGGGACGGCTGATTCTGAAAACGGAATCTCCGGAGAGTCGTTTGCAGAGAGCCCTGCCAACCGTTCCACTGGCACCACTTACAGCGATTTTCATGTTTCCAGCTCAGCTATAAACGAATTCCGTGGAGCTAACAGGGGCTGCCAGGTTATCTGAGTTTTTCGCCATCGAGGCTAACTTTTCCAATGCTCGCTTTTCCAGTTGTCGCACGCGTTCCTTGGAGATTCCCAACCGGTCGGCCAGTCGCTGCAAGGTCTGCACTCGGCGGTGACCGCCTAACGAAAATCGCGCCCTCACAATTAATTTCTCGCGTTTGTCCAAGCGGTCTAAATATTCTTTCAATTCGGCCCGCAATTCTGACCAGCGAGCTTCGTCGAGACTGGATTCGGAATCGTCGGCTGCAATATCCCAACCATGCTCGTCGACACTGTTGGCAATCTTCAGCCGCTCTTGTTGCCGGTCCATAACGAACTTGTACGAATTGCGACGCACAACTTGGGTCGCATAGGTACTAAAGCGAAAGCCGAGCTTGTAATCGAATTTGTCGACCGAACGGATCAGCGCCATGATACCATCGCTCAGCAAGTCATCAAAACTACTCTGATGATTCACAAACTTCTTGACGATGGAAATGACCAACCTCAAATTGGCTTCGACGATGCAATCGCGATGCCAGTCAGCGGCCCGCAGCAATCCAGCCGCCCGTTCCATATCCCATTGCGTCTCGGCCACATTGCTGGGCTCGAAGCAGGCAGCGTCATACTTGTCGAGAATCTGTGCTGCCCGAAAGCGAAGATAGTTGAAACGTTGAAAGAGTTGCCGCTCTTGCTCAGCGGTCAACAGGGGAGCCTCGCACAATCCGGAGAGATGGGGAGGAAGATTCACGACCTTTGGCGAACGCCGGGCATCCTGAGGATCGCAGCGATCGAGCAGCTTTCCACACAAAATCTCTGCTTCTGCGGAACGCTCGGTGAAATCATGGCTGGGAATGTAGTCATTAGCCCTTGAGCGGAGATCGGCGAACTCTGCGGCCGAAAGAATGGCAGCGTCTTTCCGTGCACCAAGTTGGCAGAACTTAAGGTAATCCTGCTCCAGCTGTTTTCGGCGAAAGGTAGAGGTTGGCTTGGATTGCGATTGGACCGGCTTTCGTCGACTCGGATACGTAACCATTTTGCGTCCCCCGCAGATAAACGTTCAAATCGTGCTAATCGTTCATATCGTTCTACCGCAGTCCGCAATGCTCCGCAACCCTTGGAATTCACAATTTCTCGCATTTGGTCAGAAAATGTGGAAATCCCCATGATTCTAGGCATTTCAGGCCAGCGTAGGGGCGGGAAAAGGCACGCGGGGAAGTAGTGGACAGCCGCGTATAATACGCAGCACTTGAACGATTCGGGCCCCAAGCTCGTTGAATTAACGTTCAAAACGTTCGCCCAGGCCCTTTCTCCTCTCGGAACTGATTTTTGTCGATGATGGATTCACAGCTTACTACTCGCCAAATCGCCGATGCTTTGCAAGTTTCGGAGTCGTCCGTCAAGCGTTGGTGCGACCGCGGCGTGATTCCTACGATTCGCACGGCTGGTGGACATCGCCGGATCCCATTGACCGCCTTTATGCTGTACCTCGAACGCACCAATCAGGAAGTAGCGGCATCGCTGATAACAAAACTAAGTCGCCAACCGGACACAACTTCAGAAGATTCCCCGGAGCAAGACGAGCGCTTGCGCGAGCAGTTTCGTGCATCACTCGAGGCCGGCGATGAGGAGCGAGCGCGAGAGGCTATGACAGCATTCCTGTCACGCGAAGAGTCGATCGCCGCTTTGGCAGATGACTTGATTGCAAGAACTTTTGCGGAAATCGGCAGACGCTGGCAATGCGGGGACGTGGAGGTCTATCAAGAGCGACGCAGTTGCGGTATCTGCTCGAATGTGCTCAACGAGATACGACGCTTGATGCCCAAGCAATTTCCTGGAGCCCCCTTGGCAATGGCGGCTGCCCCAGAAGGTGATCAATACAGTTTGCCCACTCAAATCATCGACCTGGTGCTCCGCGAATGCGGGTGGACGTCGATGAACCTCGGCTCCAATTTACCGCTCGAGTCCATTGCCGTTGCGGTGAAAACTCATCGGCCCAAGCTGCTGTGTTTGAGTATTTCGCATATTGACGACGAGGCTACATTCGTCGAACGGTATCGCGAGTTTCAGGCGTCGCTGCCGTCCGGGGTGTGCCTGGTGCTCGGTGGACGAGCGCTGACCGACACCCTTCGACCCCAGTTGCAATACACCGCGTTCTGCGACAACATGCGACAGCTTTCATCGCTGGCCACGGCCATGAAGAAAACCTCGCAGCCCACCAGCGAAAACTAGGCCATGTTTTAAGTGGGCTTTGGCTCTTCCCGCTTTCGCCGCGTGAAGGCCAGCTGATGAATGGTTCGCAGGGCGCCTCAGCGCATCGCGGAAACCCAATTTGCTGCGGCCGCTATGGCGCGATTCGAAGCGGATGGGCAGTTCGCAAAAGCGAGCTCCTGCGCGTTGCAGATGCACCAGGATCTCCTCGTAGACCCCATAACCGCTGCATTGGAGTTGCTGCAGATCCAGACGTCGCAAGACTTCGACACGGTAGCAGCGGTATGATCCACTGCAATCGTTCAGCGGCAGTTGCAGCAAGACTTTGGCGTAGGCATTCAGGCTGCGACTCATCATTTGTCGATACCAGGGCATGCCCGGCAGACTCCCGCCAGCCACATAACGCGACCCCACAGCCACGTCGCAGGGCGCTAACCTGCAGCTGTCTAGCCTGCCTGTCTCGTCGGCTGGATTGTCGGCTGGCTCGTCGCCTGGCTGGCAGGCAGCTAGCAGCAGGGGGCGGTACTCGGGTCGTGACTTAGGTCGGCATCCAGGTTGATCAGGTAATCGTAGTCGCGTTCCAGGCACCAGCGCAGCCCGTCGCGGAGAGCCGTCCCCAAGCCTGACTTACCCGCTCGCGTTAGCAGGTGTAGCCGTGGCTCCAAAGCTTGGCGTTGCTGGACCCACCGCCCCGTTCCATCCGGAGATGCATCATCGACCACCAGAATACTCGCCTGCGGCAGCGCGGCCTGCAGGCGTTCAACAGCCAGCGGCAGGTTGTTGATTTCGTTGTAGGTACACAACAAGACCAGCACACGGCGGTTAGCGCAGGAATCACTGGGCATCTTACTTGACAACTATATTGATCAATCGACCAGGAATGACAATGGTTTTGACGATCGTCTTTCCGGAGGTTAGTTCGTGGATACGGCTGTCGGCCATGGCCAAGCGTTGCATTTCTTCTTGGCTAACATCAGCCGGCAGCGTCAGCCGTGCGCGCAATTTGCCATTCACTTGCACGGGCACTTCCACTTCACTGCTCTTGAGAAATGCTTCGTCGAAGGATGGCCAAGCTGCATAGGCCAGGGAGCTGCGATTACCCAGCAGCTCCCACAGCTCTTCCGCCAAGTGCGGGGCCATGGGAGATAACAAGAGCACAAAACTGGACATGAGCGATCGCGGGCGGACCTCCTGCTTGGTGAAGAAATTCACGAATTCCATTAGTCGTGCGATGGCGGTATTGAAGCTCATGTTCTGGATATCATGCGAAACGGCGGCGATGGTCCTGTGCAGCATTTGATTCTGTTCGGGGCTTGGCTCGACATCGCGGATAGCAGCCAAAAGCACTAATTCATCGGCTTGGTAGTCGATGAACAGTCGCCACACGCGATCGAGAAAATTCCGAATTCCGCCAACTCCGGACATGCTCCATGGCTTGGTGGCCTCAAGCGGACCCATGAACATTTCGTACAAACGCAATGCGTCGGCTCCATACTCGCGCACAATTTCGTCGGGGTTAACCACGTTCCCTCGGCTCTTGGACATTTTCTGCGCGCGGCTATCGATGCGAATGTCGGGCTGTTCGGTGAGCACGAAACCCTCGCCCAATTTCGTAAGCTGGGCTTCGTCGAGGCGTAGGGCTTGGACGGGATTGCCGGTGGCTTTAGCCGACAGCGTTCCCTGTGCACCTTTGATGACCTCCGCAGCGCTAATCCAGCGTCCTTCGGACTGGTAGCCCGTGTATTCGACTTCCCCCAGAATCATGCCTTGATTCACCAACTTTTGAAACGGTTCTACGCTGGAGACATAGCCGCGATCGTACAACACCTTGTGCCAAAAGCGCGCGTACAGCAGGTGCAAAACGGCGTGCTCTGCTCCACCGACATACAAATCGACGGGCATCCAGGCGCGCTCCTTGGCGGGATCGCACAAGGCATGCTGGTTTCGAGGATCAATGAAGCGCAAGTAATACCAGCAGGAACCTGCCCATTGGGGCATGGTATTCGTTTCTCGGCGATATCGTTTTCCGTCTATTTCAACGTACA
Source organism: Pirellulaceae bacterium (assembly GCA_963707245.1). Taxonomy (GTDB): domain Bacteria; phylum Planctomycetota; class Planctomycetia; order Pirellulales; family Pirellulaceae; genus Aureliella. The sequence continues at coordinate 161,129 of CAVPPY010000024.1, read as the reverse complement.
GCCAATCCTCGGGAGCCTTGCCCAACGGCGGCTCGGGCCTGCCATGCGGCTTGTAGTCCTCCAAGATTGGCAGGTTGAGAGGCAGGTCGGCCGGCGTCAAGGCGCGAATACGACCATTGGCTTTCCCGTCTGCATCCAGTTCGTGCAGGATGGGAAAGGGTTCGCCCCAAAAACGCTGGCGACTGAATAACCAATCTCTCAGTTTATAATTCACCGCTTCGCGGCCCATGCCGGCCGTTGCCAGATCGGCTGTAATGGATCGCTTGCACTCGGAGGTCTGCAGTCCGTCATATTTACCCGATTGTATCGCTCGCCCCGCTCCGACGAAATGCACGCGGCCGGCCAGTAGATCCTGCTGATCGACTCGCTCACTTGGCTCGGGGGCAACCACTGCCACCACTGGCAATTCATACTGTTTGGCAAATTCAAAATCGCGCTCATCGTGCGCCGGTACAGCCATGATGGCGCCGGTACCATAGCTGGCCAGTACATAGTCGGCAATCCAAATGGGCAGCGTCTGGCCATTGACAGGGTTGATGGCATAGGCCCCCGTGAACACGCCCGTCTTGCGCTTGGCATCTTCGGTGCGCTCACGGTCGCTTTTGAAAGAAGCCGCCTGACAGTAGCTCTCGACGGACTGCCGCTGCTCTGGCGTTGTTAGGCTGGACAACAAGGCATGCTCCGGCGAAATCACCATGTATGTAGCCCCAAACAGGGTATCCGGTCTGGTGGTGTAAATTCGCAAGCAGTCTGTGGATGCATGCTGCGGGAATCCAGCCACCTCTCGCGACTGCCGCCAGGCTGCGAATGATTCGCCATCACCCAAATAGAAGTCGACTTCTGCGCCCAGGCTGCGGCCGATCCAATCGGCCTGCAGTTTCTTGATTCCCGGTGACCAGTCCAAGGGCTCCAAGTCGGCCAGCAAGCGCTCCGCGTAGGCTGTAATGCGCAGCATCCATTGCCTCAAGGGAATCCGCTTGACTGGGTGATCGCCACGTTCGCTTTTGCCGTCAATCACCTCTTCATTGGCCAGCACCGTGCCCAAGGCAGGACACCAATTGACCAAAGCATCATCTTGATATGCCAAACGAAAGGAGTCGCGATAGGCATCGACCGCTTGTGCTCCCTGACCCTGAACCGAATCGGGAATCGGCAGTTCCGCAATGGGTCTGCCTGCGCTGCAATTCATGATCGAACCAAGTATCAAACAGCAGCAGAAAAATCCACTGCGTCCATTGAAAGTACTCGACGTCCGTCGTGGAAATCACACGATCCCAGTCGTAACTGAAGCCGAGCATCTTTAGCTGCCGGGTGAACTCAGCGATATTCTGTTCGGTAGAAACTCGTGGCGGCGTATTGGTCTTGATGGCATGCTCTTCCGCCGGCAGCCCAAAAGCATCGAATCCCATGGGATGCAAGACGGTCTTACCGCACATCCGTGCATGCCTGCAAATAATGTCCGTGGCCGTGTAGCCCTCGGGGTGACCAACGTGCAGTCCCGCACCACTGGGATAGGGAAACATATCCAATGCATACAGCTTTTCTCCCGAGGGCAGATCAGGAGTTCGAAAAGTCTTGTGCTTGTCCCAGTAGGCTTGCCACTTGGGCTCAATTTCGGCGGGGTTGTAACGCGGCATCGATTGTCTTGCTTGGCTGTATGGGAGGCTTTCCAGCGAAAACACAATACCCTAGAGAAATAGGGCCATTCAGGCCAGTGGGCATCAGCAAAAGCCCGGCTTTAATCAGCCTACGAAAAAACCCGTGACATCCAAGGGATGTCACGGGCTCACGACTTTTTCTCAGTCTGTCAGGCGGACTACCGCATGCTCACCATTTGGGTGTAGGCTTGATCCAAGCCGTGACGCAGCGTCCAAGAACGCTCGGTTTGGCAGCTGGTGTGCTGGGCTTGAGTCATGACGTGCTTGAGATTGCTTACTACGTTTTGAGGCAAGCCGTCCATGTCATGAACCAGGGTGGACATGGTGGTCATGTACAACTGGGCGCACTGAGCGTGATGTCCGGCGTTGAAGCTGCTTGCACCTTGAGCAATGGCACCCTCAATCATTTGACGGGCCTTCATGGTTCCAGCTTTGGCAGCTGGCTCGGGTGGAAGAATAACACTGTCGATCACATGAATCACGCCGTTGGATGCATCGATGTCGGTGGCAACCAAATTGGCATTGTTGATCTTGGCCTTGCCGCCACTGACGGTGATGGAGATGGGCGAGCCTTGAAGAGTCGTTGCCTTTTTCGCGGCTACAGCATCTTCAGAATAAACGCGGCCGGCTACGACGTGATACTTGAGGATGGACGCCAGCTTGGCCTTGTTCTCAGGCTTGAGAAGCGATTCGACGGTGCCCGCTGGAAGCTTGGCGAAAGCCTCGTCGGTGGGAGCGAAGACGGTCAGAGCATCTTCCCCGGTCAGTGCTCCAACCAGTCCAGCAGCCTTGGCGGCAGCGATCAGAGTCTTGAAGGTGCCAGCCTTGTCGGCCACGGCAACCAAATTGTCTCCGCTGGGGAGAATGACACTGTCAATGACGTGGATGATGCCGTTGGAGCACTCAATGTCGGTCGTGACAACCTTGGCATTGTCCAAAGAAACAGTTCCATCTTTGACGGCGATGTCAACGCGTTGTCCGTTGAGGGTCTTTGCACCCTTGAGATCGACAACTGCCTTGGCGGGAACTTTACCCGAAACCACGTGGTAGGTCAGGATGCTTGCCAGCTTGGCCTTGTTCTCTGGCTTCAGCAGTGTTTCTACCGTGCCGGCAGGCAACTTGGCGAATGCCTCGTCGGTGGGAGCAAAGACAGTGAAGGGACCTTCACCCTTCAGAGCTTCAACCAGGTCAGCAGCACCTAGTGCAGCCGCCAGGGTCTTGAAGGATCCAGCCGCAACGGCGGTGTCAACAATATCCTTGTCGGCAGCCGAAAGCACTGATGAGCCCGCAATAACCATGCAGGCGGTGAGGGAGGCAACGAACTTCTTGAATCGAAGTGTCATGAGAAATCTTTCCTTGGCGTAAGTTTTAGGACGCATGTGTTGTTCAAACAATGGAGAGTATTTCAGTGGCCACTGAGGTCTCATCTGCTAGCACATTAGCGCTCGATCAAGAGTCGGCAAGTGCAAAATTTTTAGATTGCCAAAGGTTTCAATAGTCGGCCGCAATCACGACGCAAACCGCCCATCGATCAAATATGTGTCCGCTAGCTTTGGTGATCGATAGCTTGCTGGGGGACTACAATACGTCATTCACCTCTAGCTTCGAAAAGAACGCTTTAGCGAGCCCCTCATGCGGACCAGCACGCCTCAGTCAGCAATAATTTTAGAACTGTTCTACGATGGGGATTGCCCATTGTGCAACCGCGAAATTCAGTTGTTACGCTGGATGGATCGCAAGCGACGCATAAGCTTTGTGGATATCGCAGGGCCCGATTTTCGGCCGGAAGACTATGGCAAAAGCATGTCAGAACTCATGGACGTCATCCACGCTCGTCGCCCCGATGGATCATGGATTACCGAGGTTGAAGTCTTTCGTCAGCTGTATTCGGCTGTTGGCCTTTCGGGACTTGCATGGATATCACGTCTGCCCATCCTCTCCCAGCTTGCGGATTGGGGTTATCAACTCTTCGCACGCAACCGACTCAGACTGACCGGGCGTTGTTCCAGCGACGGATCGTGCCGCTCGGAAACGGGTTCAGGAACTTCGGCCTGATATCTTTCGTTACCGCCCTGAACTGGATTGCTGCCAGTTATCGAGACGCAGCTGGATCGCTACACGCGCACTGAAGATAGGCCTCCGTCAGCACCAATGATCTGCCCGGTAATCCAACTGGCCGCATCGGACAGCAGGAACTCCGTCAAGCCGGCAATATCGTCTATGGTGCCATAGCGTTTGAGCGGATAGATGTCCGCCATCGCTGCACGTTTCTGATCGTTGGCAAGGAAACGCTGGGCTAGAGGCGTATCGGTTAGAGCCGGTGCAATACAGTTCACTCGAATCCGGGGTGCAAGATCAGCAGCCAAACTTCGAGTCAAGCCTTCGATGGCGCCTTTACTGGCCGCTACGGAAGCATGCATCTTTAGGCCCTGAGCGACGGCCACGGAACTGAACATCACCAGTGCCGAGTTGTCGGCGGCCCGCATCGCGTCCAAGGCAACCTGCAGGCATCGGATGGCACCAATCACATTCAATTGGAAGTCTGCCAGCATGGCTTCGGAACTGAGGCTTCTGGGCGACATGAGGTTGATCGATCCAGGACAGTAGACCATGCCATGCACAATCGGTGGCAAGCAATCCTGCGTTAGCTCATCCGTGAGTACGTCGAAAGGAATATGCTGGACATGCGGTAGAGCCGACAACTCGCCCTGCGTTCGGGACAGCACGGTCACCTGTGAGCCTCGCTCCGTCAGCCGTTTGACTACGCCGAGACCAATACCATGGCTTCCACCTACGATCACAAAGTTTTTCTGTTCCATGATGACTCATCTCTCAGGGCCAAGCCCTCAACGCGACTTCGACTGCTCAGATTCAAGAGCCTCTAATTGCTTTGCTACCGCATCGGCCTCACTTGCTTTTAAATCAGATGCCTGGCGGTTGGTATGCGACAGTTCGTAAGACTCCTTGAGTAGTTGCTGCAGTTTCTTCTCGAGCTTTGCCTTGCGGCTTCCAAAGATACTAAACATGAGTGACTAACCTCTTTCCTAACTGATGGACAGTTTGCAGTCGTCGATTTGAAATTCCTTGGCCTTGTCCTGCAATTTTGACAAGGCTCGGGATTCGATTTGACGCACACGTTCTTTGGAGACTCCCAGGCGATTTGCCAGATCCTGAAGTGAGCGGACGCGACGGTGGGAGCCCAATGCAAATCGGCAACGGATGATAAAGCGCTCTCGGCGGTTCAGACCAACCAACATGCTCGCGGTCAATTCACGCAACCGATTCCACAGCTGCTCCGACATGCTCGATGTCCGACGTTGGTCCGCAACCTCAGAGCCCCAGTCTTCGATGTCACCGGTCAGCTGAGCCCGCTCCTCTCGAGCCGCAGCCACACATCGATAGGTTGTCCGCAAGATGGAGCGATAGGCGTAGGTGCTAAAGCGAAAGCCTCGGTCGTAGTCGAATTTTTCCACGGCCTGGATGAGTGTCACATTGCCCTCGCTGCACAGTTCTTCCAGAGTTAACTGTGGAGACACAAATTTCTTAACGATTGAAATAACCAATCGCATGTTGGCCCCCACGATCTGATCCCGCAACCACTGCGCCTGGTGTAACAACCTCTCCAACTGTGTTAGTTGAGAAGCGTCAGGGTCCGAGAGCGAGATTTGCTGTTGAATTTGGGCAGCCCGATACTTCAGCAGGTTCATCCGCCTGAACAGCCAAGCCTCTTCTTCGCCGGTCAGCAGTCTGCTGGCGCAGCATCCCTGCCAAATGGGAAGGCAGTCCTGCTGGGGCTGCCTGTTCGAGTAAATCGTCCATCCATGCCGGTCTGTCGCTGGCTAGATCGTCTGGCCGTTCTTGTTCGAAACTTGCGTTGGGGATGAAGTCAATCTTCCGCCTTCGCAGGCGGGCCGCTCGGGAAATATCTGCCCGCGAGCAGGCTGGAGAACGTCGTGGTCGGTACAGGGATCGGCTGGCTGGCGGGGAGGTGGGCATTTGTACACTTGGCATGAAGATCATTCTGCAAAGACTAAATTCGTTCAAAACGTCCAGGCTTTATATCGGAAGAACCGCCAGCAAGCAAGCTAAAAACGTCCAAATCGTTCATATTCCTTTTAATTGGCTGACCCTACGTGAGCTGGGAATTCTGGGAAGCCGAAAAATAAGATGGGGGCTTTGGATTTGACGTTGTGCTGCTTTGCCTCCAAGCATGAAACTAGTTGAAATCCATTCAGATCGTTCAAGAGTTGTATTGATGCATGATTTACTGACCCCCAAACAGGTTGCACGGGCCATCGACGTGAGCGAGTCTTCCGTCAAGAGATGGTGCGATAAGGGGGACATTCCCACGCATTACACGGCCGGTGGCCACCGCCGCATAGCACTCGCCTCTATCTTGGCCTGGGTTCGTTCGGGCAGGCATGTGCTGGTGCACCCCGAGGCTCTGGGACTGCCAGCCACCAGCGGCAAGACCCACTGGGTTTTTGATCGGGCCCGTTCCCAGTTGGTGGAGGCACTATTGCAGGGGAGTGAGTCCGTCTGCCTGCAGGTGTTGCTCGACCTGTATCTCGCCGGGCACAGCCTAAGTCTGATGTGCGACGAAATCATGGCCGCCGCCTTTGTCGACATCGGCGATCGTTGGTCGTGCGGCACTGCAGAGGTCTACCAAGAGCGACGGGGATGCAAGATTGCGGTGCGCGTTATTCAACAGTTGCAACGAATGTTGCCAGATGTCGCCGCCAATTCGCCGTTGGCCATGGGCGGCACCGCCAGCGGAGACCACTACAGCCTGGGAACCAATATGGTGGAGTTGGTCCTGCGCAACCTTGGTTGGAACGCCGTATCCCTGGGAGTCGACTTGCCATTTTGCACGCTGGACGCCGTACTTCGCGACAACCAACCCCGCCTTTTTTGGTTGAGTTGTTCGCATCTTGCAGACGAAGACTCGTTTGTAGCAGGCGTCCAGGGACTGCACGCTCGCTACGGAAAGCAAACCGCGTTTGTGCTGGGCGGCCAAGCCCTGCATGGCAGTTTAAGAACGCGACTGAGTTTTGCACCCTGCGGCGACAACATGCAGCAATTGGCCGGGTTGGCTTCGACCCTGCGTCAAGCCGAGACAGTGCCCTGTCCGCCGGAAAACTGTCCGCCGGAAAACTGTCCGCCGGAGAATTAGCTGTGCCAAGCGTGTGTTCTCAAGGGACTACTACGCATCCGTTGCCGATTCGGCGGTTGCCGGACTGGGCTTGAAACTACCCATTTTGACACCAGCCGGGACCGGTTGGGCACGCGGCAGAAAGGCGTGGCTAGATACCAACGTGGTGATACGCCCAGACTGAACGCACTCGCCGCGTTGGTTGATCAGCCTGCGGAACCAAGTGACTTCACCGCTGCGGCGACCGCGGGGTGTTATCGATTCGATCTGGGTAACCGCATGCACGGTATCCCCCACAAAGATCGGACGCTCAAACTGCCAATCCGCTATCCGCACCAAAGCCAGCGTTTTCACGCGGGGACAAGTACTGCTCAAACCGGCCATCATCGATAGGCCCAAGAGTCCGTGGACAATGGGTTTACCGTAAGGCGTCTTGGCCGCATATTCGCGGTCGACATGCAAGGGATCAAAATCACCGGTAGTGCCAGCAAACGAGATCACGTCCGTTTCGGTCAGCGTTCGCCCAGGGCTGGTCCAACTGGCGCCAGGCACCAGATCCTCGAGGTACAAGCTTTCAGACATGGGGTTTCCTTCCAAAGCAATCTGACGCTTAGTGCGTTCGGCTGTCATCGGCTTGCAAACATCCGCTTGACCTATGACGCCAGTCAAACGGATCACACAGGCGTGAACCATACTGGCAAATTGCAGTTTTCTCAACGAATATGATAGAGATTTTTGCTGAATAGCTATAGCGGGGAGCGAAAAATCGGCCCAATGTCTTTGTTTTAACAGCCCAGGCAAGGCTTCGCGTGGGGACGCCCACACCTCTGGCATGCCTGCGCAGCAGCTTGCCCCGCATCCACCCTGCGTGCGCCTTGTGCTCTGGCAGCGGCCCCCCAGCCGCATAGCTGGCTAGTGGGCATTTTGGCCTGGATGGCAGCATGGCCTTTTGCTACGGTCGCCAGCAGATCTTTATCCGCAAAACCCTTCAAGCCCAATCGACATGGTTAAGAATCTCAGTTTATTGTTGGCTATCTGCGTAGTATGCGGCGGGTGTATGGATGGCCCTTTCTACGCCATGAAGCGCGCCAATCCCTATTTCCAGGCGGAATTCAGGCGAGATCGCGAGCTGGGTCCCACGTTCGAAGACCGCTTGAACGAGCTCGAATTGCTCGAATCCCAGTTGGCTGGCATGTCCCCGGAGCGACAGGCGGAATGGGCTGACCAACTCGAACAAATTATTCTGTCCGACCCGAGTGCTGAGATGCGTTCCAGGGCTGTGGCCGCGGTGGCGGAGATTCGCAGCGAGGCTGCGGTGCGGGCCCTCAATAGTGCGTCAACCGACGCTGTGGAAAAAGTCCGCTTGGCGGCTTGCCGATCTTGGAAGAACCGCGGGGATGCGGCCGCCCGCGACATGCTGATTAGCCTCTCCAGCAATGCAGACGAAACCACCAGCGTTCGCCAGGCAGCCATTGACGGGCTGAGCGCATTCGATCAGGCCGAAGTGCGGCACACAGCTGACCGAACTCTTGGACGACCGTAGCCCGGCGATTCAGTATCAAGTTGCCCAGAGCCTGAAAACCATGACGGGTGAGGACTACGGCGGCGACTTTGAAAGCTGGAAACAGTACATGGCCGGACTCAACCCCCCTGCGCCGGTAGAAAAAAGCATGAGCGCCAAACTATGGGACGCCGTCCCCAAATGGCGATATTAGCGCTCTGTCCAGATTGGATTTCAGGGTAGCCGAATTCGCCAGAGTTCGGTCTTTCGATGACTCCCCACCGTCTGGCGACTCCGGCTACCGCTCAGTCTGTCCATGACTCCCGAAGTCTGGCGACTCCGGCTACCGCTCAGACTTCCATGACGCCCCGAAGTCTGGCGACGTCTGGCTACCGCTCAGCCGATGGCCCAGGGCGATTGGGGATGACGGGCTGCGTCCAAGCCTGTTGCTTTTGATTCTCCAGGGAAGGATCGGGATGAGGTTGCGAGCTGGTAACCCGGGCCCTGACGTAAATTTCATTCCCACTGAAGCTGTAACTGGGCGTCAAACTCACGGAGCTAGCCACGACTTTTCCGATGTCTTCCGCCGCTGGCATGCCGCCTGGCTGCCTTGATTGCAGGCTGGCAATGAACTCCGTTGTAAACACGACGTCTTCGACGGGCGGAATCACCAGCGACAAGCGATTGGCTTGCAGGTCGACCTGGATCTCATCGAGCAGCACACCGCTGGATGCATAAAAATCAGCCGCCTTCATCGCGCGAATCAAATGCTCCGGAGTTAGATAGCGAGCGCGAACCATGACCCAGCCACGTCCAGGCCGCGAGCCAGGTAGCCCGTGGTACTCGTGCGAATCGTCTGTCGCGATGCCCCACAAGGGTTCGGCCTGCAATTGCGTCAAGCGAATGGCGTTGGCCACATCCCACATGCGTTCGATCGAAGGATGCTGGGCGTCGCCGAGTTGATTCACGCCGGGGTGCCCATTGTAGACCTCGAAAAAACGTTCCTGAATAACACTGGCCAGGTCCTCGGCCGTAACCGCATAACCAAAATTTGGATGGTTCAAGTGTGGCAGGATCTCGCGTCCACTCGCTTTTTCTTGTTCCAGCACGAGACGCAAGTTATTGCTCATCGCCTCGCGCACCGTTTGGCCACCCACCGGAAGGATCAATTCCTGGAGATTGGTAGCATTCATGTGCACTGGCTTGCCCTCAGCCTGATCGCTGATTTCTTCCCCTTGAATCAGGATGAATTGACCCGCTCGCTCCACCAAGCAGCGGAATTCGTCGAGCGGCTTCAAGCGGACTTCCAGGCTGGGCGATCCCTGTGCGGTGGCCGCGGGCACCTGCCGCGTTTCAACCCAGGCCTCTCCAAACTTTTGTCGATAACGCTGCAGGATTCCCTCATCCGCTCTGGCCACGATGCTGCTGAGTGGCATCCAGCGTAGGCCCGCGCTGAGCACATTGTGATCGGAGAGCGCAAGGAAATGGTAGCCGTGCTCTGCATACCAGGCCGCAATGACCTCGGGGAATTCATCGCCATCGCTCCACAGCGAGTGCGTATGCAGATTGCCCTTCCACCACCGCACCTCTGGCGACGCAAGGGTTTTGTCCACTTGTTGCAGCGGCCAAGGGCAGGCAGGCCTGCCAGCCAAGCGAACCCAACATCAGCCAAGCAAAGATCTGGCGGTGCAGCATATCATGTGTTCCTTTGAGTTTGGAATTCCGAGCCTCTATCCTAGGGGCTTTGACCGGTTTGCCCAGGGTTTGCCACCTTTCAAAACAGAACCCGATTTTACAGGCAGGAACGGGTCGGATGAGCACTCGGCTGCGGAATTCATGTTGCGACCGGGGCCGGATCGTGCTAAGCATGTCTTTGGCCCGGGCTGGAAGCATACCCAGCGCAACGCCCTGGGCTATTGGGAAACGCGATGTAAGAATACTGCTTATTGAACAGGACTATGAGCACATGGAAGTGCACAAGCCACTGGCGACATTGGCCGATTTGGCCCTTCTGGTAAAAGGCAGGCTGTTGGGTTCGTATAGCGACCTGGTTATTCGAGACGCCTTGCCCCTCCAAGATGCCTGCGCAGATTGTTTGACGCTGGCCGATTCCCCCAGTCAACTGCAGCGGGTAGAGCAATGCCCGGCCGCTGCGGTCTTGGTTTCCAAAGAACTCGAGGGTTGTACCAAACCCATGCTGGTCGTGGACGATATTCACGCAGCCTTCAGAAAGATCATTCTCCACCTGCGTCCGGCTGTCCAAGAGGCGCAAGGGGGTATTTCTGGCTTGGCTGAATTGCATCCCCAGGCAAGGTTCGGAGCGGGTACGAGTATTGGTCCGGGCGTCAGCGTTGCCGCCGATTGTGTTATCGGCCAGCGGTGCACGCTTCACGCAGGAGTGCACCTCATGACTGGCTGCCAGTTGGGCGACGACTGCGAATTGTTTCCGGGAGTGGTGCTCTATCCACACACTCGCCTTGGTCATCGGGTGACCATCCATGCGAACACCGTCCTGGGAGCCTATGGCTTTGGTTATCGGACTGTCGAAGGCCAACACCAGCGAAGTTCACAATTGGGATGGGTTGAAGTGGGCAGACGATGTCGAAATCGGAGCGCTATCTGCAGTTGACCGCGGTACTTATGGGCCCACCCAAATCGGCTCGGGGACGAAGATCGATAACTGTGTGCAAATTGGACACAACTGCAAGGTCGGCCAACACAATTTGATCTGCGCCCAAGTTGGGATCGCCGGTTCTTGTACGACGGAGGACTATGTCGTGTTGGCTGGACAGGTTGGAATTGCCGACCACCTACGCATCGGCGCCCACGCTCAATTGGCCGCCAAGACGGGAGCCATGCAAGACGTGCCTGCCGGCGCGGTGCTGGCCGGAATTCCAGCCATCGATTGCCGCAAGAAGATGCAAGAAGTCGCCTTGGTCTCTCGCCTTCCGGGTATGCGGAAAGAGCTGAAGGCCATGCAACAGCAAATAGCAGAACTCACCCAACGACTCGAATTACCCAAAGCCGAAACTGAGCAGCCAGTTGACTCGCCGCGCGGCCATCGCCATGTCGCTTAGATCTCCAGCAACGGCAGAGCAGGCTCTGCCCGGGAAATCGAAAGTCGGCCTATTGGCGGGCTGGGGCAGCTTTCCCGTCGAAGTTGCACAAAGTTGTGTCGACCAAGGTCACTCGGTTTATGTGGTCGCCTTCAAGGGCCACGCCGATCCCCGACTCGTCGCATTGGCAACCAAAGCTCGCTGGATGGGACTGCTCAAGTTTGGTGCGCACATGCGATTCTTTCATGCGGCTGGTGTGCGGGATATCGTGATGGCCGGCAAGCTCTTTAAGGAACGCATCTTGTACCATGGTTTCGGCTGGATGTCGCATCTGCCGGATTTGACCTGCTACCGCATTCTGGGTGAAAGCTTTATCAGCAAGCGGCGCGATACGCGGGACGATACTCTATTGTCGGCCGTTGCGCAGGCTTACCAACAGCGAGGTATGAACGTGCTGCCCATAACCAGCGTTGCTCCGCAATTATTGGCCGAAGAGGGTCCTTTGACGCGGCGTAAGCCTTCCCCTGCGCAGATGCGCGACATTCATTTCGGTTGGTCCATCGCACGGCACATGGGCGGGTTGGATATTGGCCAGAGTATCACCGTCAAGGATCAAAACGTGTTGGGAGTCGAGGCCATCGAAGGTACCGATGCGCTGATCGCTCGCACTGGGAAACTCTGCCCCCGCGGCGGTTTTACCTTGATCAAAGTGGCCAAGCCGCAACAAGACATGCGCTTTGATGTGCCCACCATCGGATTGCGAACCGTGCAACAGTTGGCCGCCGCGGGCGCTAGCACTTTGGCCATCGAGGCGGGCCGCACCATTATCGTCGATCGCCAGGCAACACTGGATTTTGCCAACCAGCATGCGATTGCCATCGTATCGTTGAAGCCCTCTGCGCCTCGATCAATGCTGGCCCACAGCTGCCTAACAAGACAGCATCAGTCGTGGCCTATCGCAACCCCAAGCGCGCGATTGGGCTGCCTCGCGACCGTAGACGCTGAACCCAAAACAAGCGGCTGGCGGAGTTGTGCTATAGTAGGTGACCTATCATGGACAACCCCTTGGTCGCTCTGAAGGTTACCCCTCGATGCTACGTTTCTACAGTTCTCTCGTGTGGGCGCTATGCGCTGGGATGGCGGCTCACAATCATCTCGCCCTGGCTCAGGCTCCCCTGGCAACGCATGCACCTCTGAAGGGCCAAACACAGTCTGCGGGACAGGCACAAGCAACGGCCGGGGAACAGAATCAGACACAGCTTCAGAATCAGACACAGCTTCAGGTTCAGGTTCAGGCACAGGGGCAGGTTCAGGCACAGCTTCAAAATCAGGCAAGGGGGCCTCAGCCCAACCGCCGTCCTAACGTGTTACTGGTACTGTGCGACGATATTCGCTGGAACGCCCTGGGTTGCATGGGCCACCCCCATATCAAGACTCCCAATATCGATGCATTGGCCCAGCAGGGCATACTGTTTGAAAACAGCTTTTGTACGACCAGTTTGTGCTCGCCCAGTCGGGCGTCGATTCTGAGCGGCTTGTATGCCCACGCGCATGGTGTCACCAATAACTTCACCGAGTATCCGGAGAGCATGGCGACCTTTCCGAAACAGTTGCAACAGGCAGGTTACACCACGGCTTACCTTGGCAAGTATCACATGGGTGAAGACAACGACGAACCCCGCCCCGGCTTTGATTACTTTGTCACTCACAAGGGCCAGGGTAAGTACTTTGACACCGAATTCAATTTCAATGGCAAACAACGCAAGGTGGTCGAGGGCTACTACACGACGGTGGTTACCGACATGGCCGAAGAATGGATTGGGCAGCAAAGTGGCGATGCGCCATGGATGCTGATGATCGGACACAAGGCCCCGCACAGCTTCTACTTTCCCGAGCCCAAGTACGAGCATGCCTTTGACCACGTCGAGATCAACTATCCGCATTCCGCTTTTCGGCTGGACGGCAAGCCCAGCTGGATACAGCAGCGATTGACCACCTGGCATGGAATCTACGGTCCCCTGTTCGAATGGCGCAAAGACTTTCCCGACACATCCGCAGCTGGAGTCTTGCATTTCGAGAATATGGTTCGGGCTTACTTAGGAACGATACTGAGCGTCGACGACAGCATGGGTCGCTTGACGGAATGTTTGCGGCAGCGAGGAGAGCTGGATAATACGCTGATTATCTTCATGGGGGACAACGGCCTGCTGGAAGGCGAGCATGGAATGGTCGACAAACGCACGATGCACGAAGCCAGCATTCGCATTCCGCTGATCATGCGTTATCCGGCCCTCAGCCAGGGCGGCAAGCGCATCTCACAGCAAGTCCTGACCGAGACTTGGCGCCCACCATTTGTGAGATCGCCCAGTCCAGACCGCTCGAGGACGTACACGGCAGGTCGATGGTCAAGCTGATCGCCCAGGGGGACCCGCAATGGCGGCAGGCCTGGTTCTACCACTACAACTACGAGAAGCAGTTTCCCTACACGCCCAACATCCGCGGCATTCGCACCGAGCGCTGGAAACTGGTGCGCTACCCACACGGCGATGGTGGGCCCGATCGACACATGGCCGAGCTCTACGACCTGCAACAGGATCCGCTGGAGCTGAACAATCTGATCGGGGCCCCTGAGCACCAGCAGCTTGTGGAACAACTGTCGCGTCAATTGACGCAATTGATGGCGGACACGGGCATCATCCAAGATCAAATGCCGCTCGACGAAGGCATCAAAGGCGAATTGCCGGACAAGGCGATTCGCTAATCGCCCGCCGGCACCGGCTTCTCATAGAAACCGGCTTCGCATAGAACTTTCATAGAAACCGGCTTCGCATAGAAACCGGCTTCTGACAAAAAATCGCCCATGTGCCTTCCGCTCTAGTCGCGAGTGGCTTGCATAGTAGCGGAATGTGTAATATGCCAAAGTCAGCACGGCTTGCAGGGTGGCAGCGACATAAGTCAGGGCCGCCGCATTCAAGACTTTGCTGATGTAGGGCAATTCGGGTCCGCTAATGATCCCCTGATTGACCAACTCCATCTTGGCTCGCGAGCTGGCGTTAAACTCGACCGGCAAGTTGATCAGCTGGAAGACGACCGTCGCTCCAAAGCCGACGATTCCGGCCAGGAAAAACATACCTCCCAATTTGCCGAGCCCGGCGATCGCCATGCCAATACCAGCGAACAATAACAGGCTTCCAATGCTGCTACCGAAACTGGCGACAGGCACCGCCATATTGCGTACCACCAGCGGTGCATAGTGCTTGGCATCCTGTAGAGCATGCCCTGCTTCGTGCGCGGCAATTCCCACCGCCGCCATGGAAGCCCCACTGTACACATCGGGGCTCAACCGCAGCACCTTGTCCCGCGGGTCGTAATGGTCTGTCATTTGACCGGGTACCTGCTCGATGCGCACGTCATATAGACCCGCGCCATCCAAGATTCGGCGGGCCGCCTGCTGGCCGCTCATCGAAGCTCGAACTTGGCTCATCTTGTGATACGCCGACTTGACCATCCACTGTGCAACAAACGCCAGCAGCAGAGCCGGAGCAATGAACAGGAAATAGATCGGGTCGAAGAAAAACATGGAACTTTTATTCTCTAATCGAAATCGAGGGACTGCCAATTTGACAAGCTTAGCATTGACTTGATGCACTTGGATGCAGTATCTTGGACCAAATCTCGGAAACTCAACGCCGTAAATTGCAAAATGTTGGCGGCAGCGACATCGAACTCCAACCGCGATTCTAGCAACGCTGGACAAGCTGGTATATTTGCTGGCATCTACTCATCGGGGCTTGTGGGAAATATGGGCCTGTCGGTTACATTTCTGGATTCCGAATCGGTGCGAAATCGGCCACGATTGGTCGATACATTCGCCAGAGTGGCGGAATGGCAGACGCGCTGGATTCAAAATCCAGTGCCCGCAAGGGCGTGTGGGTTCGACTCCCACCTCTGGTACTTGCGATTGAGTTGCGCGTGCCAATTGAGCTCGCAGCAGCGTTCACTGTAAATCTGTAATTGCAGATCTCAAGTTTTTGAACAGGTCGGAAGACGGAACAGATGCCAACGATTAATCAATTGGTCAAGAGGAACCGGGAAGTCCAGCGGAAGACGACCAAGTCGATCGTGCTTGGACAAATGCCCGCAGAAGCAGGGTGTCTGCCTGCAAGTCCGCACGATGACGCCCAAGAAGCCCAACTCGGCGCTGCGAAAGATTACCCGGGTGCGTCTGTCCAACGGCAAGGAAGTCACCGTGTACATTCCCGGCGAAGGCCACAATTTGCAAGAGCACTCGATTGTGCTGATCCGTGGCGGTCGTGTTCGCGACTTGCCCGGCGTGCGTTATCAAGTCATTCGTGGTGCTCGAGACACCTTGGGTGTAGACGGTCGCAAGCAGGCCCGCAGTCGCTACGGTGCCAAGAAGCCGTAAGGATTATGCGCTTATCGATTATGTTTTGGAAGTGGTCCGCTTATTCGCTTTCGGTCAGGATTATTGAGTTAGCAAGTTATGGGTAAGATTACCGCCAGTCGCACGACGCTTCGCCCGGATCCGCAGTTCCAGTCCCTGTTGGCTGGCAAGTTCATCAACTGCCTGATGTACGACGGCAAGAAGAGCACGGCTCAGCGGGTCTTCTACGATGCGCTTGGAAGTGATTGCTCAAAAGATTACCGACCGTCCAGCGATCGAGGTGTTTGAACAAGCCCTCGAAAACATCAAGCCCTTCATCGAAGTTCGCTCCAAGCGGGTCGGTGGTGCTTCCTATCAAGTACCGATGCAGGTCAATCGCGCTCGCCAACAGTCATTGGCAATTCGTTGGTTGCTGTTGGCCGTCCGTGAAAAGAAGGGCCGGGCCACTCACCAAAAGCTGGCTGAAGAGTTGTTGGCCGCGTATCGCAAAGAGGGTTCTGCCATGGCCCGTCGCGAGAACACGCACCGTATGGCCGACGCCAACAAGGCCTTTGCCCACTTTGCCTGGTAGCCTGATCTAATTTCCTGTAGCCGGAATCGCCAGAATTCGGGACCTGTAGCCGGATTCGCCAGAATTCGGGCCTCTGCATGCTTCCCCACCGTCTGGCGACGGTAGCTACGCTCGCCAGAGCGTGGGCATGCTTCCCCACCGTCTGGCGACGGTAGCTACGCTCGCCAGAGCGTGGGCAGGCTTCCCCACCGCTCCTGGCGACGGTAGCTACGCTCGCCAGAGCGTGGGCAGGCTTCCCCACCGTCTGGCGACGGTAGCTACGCTCGCCAGAGCGTGGGCAGGCTTCCCCACCGTCTGGCGACGGTAGCTACGCTCGCCAGAGCGTGGGCAGGCTTCCCCACCGTCTCGGCGACGGTAGCTACGCTTGCCAGAGCGTGGGCAGGCTTCCCCACCGTCTGGCGACGGTAGCTACGCTCGCCAGAGCGTGGGAAAAACCCCCACCGCCTGGCGACTCCGGCTACGGTATTCATCCAAGGTTTCCCCAACTCTCGCGGCTAGGGCGATGACGCGGGCCGTAGGGAGCTAAAAAAAGCCTCTGCGTTGTCCCATGTCGCCTCTCGCGAGCCGAGATTCTTGCCCGAGCCGCTCACGGCGGCTTTGCTACTGCCCGGAATGTAGGCTGTGTAGAGCAGCTTGCCATTGGCCAAGAACACTTCCAGCTCTGCTGTCACGCCGCCCAGCACTCCAATTTGCCCTGTGTCCACGCCCTTGCAGTGGATGCCGTTTAACGAACCCCGCTGGACTGGACTGGTGGACTGCGAGAAGCGGCCGAAATGTGCGCGAACATCGTCAAAACTGGCTTGGTTGCCCATCGGAATTTGGACAGCTCCAATCCAGAATTCAGAACCGGTTACGGGATGCATGGTTCCGTGTGTATGCCCATTGGCTTCTGTTTTCTCTTGGGTCTGGCGACCCTTGGCGACAACCTCGTAACCGCCCGACTTGAGGATCACGCTCTTGGGGCCGAGCAGGAAAAGAGTCGTGCCGATACCGCCGCAGCATAAGAGCCCCAAAACAGCAAAAGAGGTCAGCACGGTAGCCACGATCCTGCCTGCGCCACCGCCAGTTGGCTTGGTCTTTTTTCGTTTTTTGCGACGAGGCGGAGGTAGCGTGTGCTCGGGTTCCGGTTGATCAAACATACCGCGAGGCGCGTGTGGCGTAGCTCCAGGCTGCAGACGCTTGGTTCGCGATAAATGGTCGATTTCTTCCGCCAATGGATTGCGCGGCGGCCGTGGCTTTACCGGCGTGGCGCTCACCGGACGACTGACGGCTGCAGGGATTCGCACCAAACTAGCGCATTGGCTGCACTTACACAGCTTGCCAGCCGCTGCAGACTGCGCTCGCAGCATTTGGCCACATTGGGGACATTTGAAGTCGAGAGTCATTCAGCGCCAATCACTGCCTGTGGAAGCCGGGGCGAAGAACCAGGGTCTTGCCTGAACAAGGGTAACCATTCACCACAATTCATACGCAGCCCGCTACGATTCGACCACGGAATCGGCTTTCGCGGCAGCAAAATTTGACAGTAGGCCGACGTACCTGTAGGCTCACGGTGCCATCCGCCTGTTGGACAGCCCTACTTTCGTCGTCAGCGAGGCTTGTTCGTCATTCGACGCCTTAGCGACGAATCTTTCGAACTCGCATCCTCGCTTACGTCGTAAGCTTTGGATGGTCCTTTTCAACTTAACGCCCGCCTGCGCAAAACAAACTTGTGTTTGGAGTTTCTCATGTCAGCTCGTCGGCTTTTGCTTGGTTGTACCATTCTAACTACTGCCTTGGCCGGCGTAGACCTGGGATGGGTAAAAGCGCAAGATAGTCAGCCCGCCATCGTCCAGCACGTTCCGCAACAGACGATCGCCAGCGTTTCGTTATGGCCGAAGCAAATCGCTGCGGGAAGCCGCATGCGCATGCTGCCCATGGAGGTGCTGAGCGCAGCCGGTTTAGAGAATGTAGGCATCGATCCGCTGCTGCTGGACCGTGTCGATGTGCTGGTCGGCCTGCCTGGACCGGCAGGGCCGCAATTCGGGGCTTTGATTCACTCCTCCCAGGAACTCAGCCTGAAACAAATCCGATCGGAAATTCTGGATGAACAGGGCCTGCTTGATGACGGAGGTTTTCAATATGTCCAACTCCGCGGCCCCGAGGAAATCATCGTTCATCAGTTAGATTCTCAAACGGCCCTTTTGGGTACGAAGATCTTCGTTGGGCAAATGGTCAAAGCAGCGGACCGCCAGGCGGCGGTTGCTCAGGTATTGGCCAACATTCGCTCCCAGCAAGATGGGCTGGCCATCGTCTCGGTGGCGACGCTGCAACCGCTTCTGCAGGGATTTGTGGCGGGCGCTCCCGTGCCTGGGGAGATTGCACAGGACCTGAAATTCGTTCTCGAGGAGACTGAGTTTCTCGCGCTCCGCGTACTGGTCGCTGAAGAGGACAAACTGCAATTGGTGTTGTGGGCCCATTCGGAGGATGGCGCCCGCGATTTGCAGGCCAGCCTGCAAAACTTGCTCGCCTTCGCTCAGGAGCAGATCGTGGCTGACTTCAGAACACTAGCCCAGGACGATTCCCTTACCAATCAAGCGATGCTCAAATACATCGATCGCATGGGAACGGAGGTTCAGTCACTCTTGCGGCCGCAGCAGTCAGAAAACCGCGTCGTATTAGAAGTTGATGATATTCAGGGACTGGGCAGTATGGCGACGCTAACCGGTTTGCTTATGCCGGCCATCCAGTCGGCGCGGATGGCAGCCCGCCGGATGCAGTCCTCCAATAACCTCAAGCAACTTGGTCTGGCCCTTCATAATTTTGCATCTGCCTACGGATCCTTTCCCGCGACAGCTGGGCTGGATGACGACGGCCAGCCCATGCTCAGCTGGAGGGTAGCCATTCTGCCTTTTATTGAAGAGGCAGAACTCTATGGGCGATTCAATTTGGATGAAGCTTGGGATAGTGACCACAATTTGGCCCTGCTGGAAGAAATGCCGGATGTCTTTAAACATCCAACTCGGCGAACACAGCCTGGACATACGGTCTATCAGGCCCCGGTTGGTGACGAAACGCTCTTGCGTTTGAAAGAACCCACGCGATTTCAGGAGATCACCGATGGAACCAGCAACACATTGCTGCTGGTAGAAACCGTCGCCGATCGAGCTGTGCCATGGACCGCACCACGCGACTACGAAGTCAACCTAGAGGATCCTTCGGCAGGCCTGTTTATCAACGGAGTCGCCGAGTTTCTATTTGGCGATGGCAGCGTCCAGAGTATCGCCGAAACCGTCGATGCGGGCTTGCTCAGGGCCCTGTTCACGCGGGCAGGTGGGGAAGTCGTCGAGCGTCCCTAATCCTCGCCGACTACAGCGGCTGATGCTGCAATTCGGCCAGCCGCGTCTGAAATTGAGTATTGTTGGGTTCCAATTCCAGCAGAAGGGCCATATATCGGCGGGCCGAGTCAACCATGTGAGAACGGTAGGCTAAATCCGCAGCAGCCATAAGTGCCTGGAGTTTGACCGAATCGCTGGGTGGCGGTACACGAAACATGGCCGCCCGACGGTAGGCCGACAGCGCCTCGGGAATTCTCCGCGCACGCTCGTAGACATGTCCCAGTTGCAATGCCGCTTGGGCACGCAGCGCCGGAACACCCAGGGCTTTTTTTAGAGAATCTATTGCCTCCTGTCGCTTGCCCAAGTTCTCGAGGGCCGTTGCTAAAGGCAGGTGTAGCGCCAACTGCTGGGGATGTCGTTGCAAACGACTCTCACACACACTTTGACGGAGCACATTCAGTTCGATACGGGCGCGATCCAGGTTCTCGCTGGTCAGCCGCGTGGGCTCGGCCGCGTGCTGGGCCTCCGCCGCACTGTGCAGCTGTAATGATCTGGCCAGTAAAGCCTCCTCGCGGAGAAAATGAGCGGGCTCATTTTCAGGGAATTTTGCCACGGCCAGCTCCAGGACGCGGCGAGAATCGTTCCATCGCCCATCCTTCAGGTAGATCCTGGCCAACTCCAGGTAGGGATCGACCTGCAGTGGGTGATCGCGAATCACTCGTTCCAGCGTCTGAAAACGCTCCAGGGCAACCCCGGGAATTTGCTCGCGAGATTCGCGGTGGGCGTCGGTTTCCCATTGCTCAGCGTCAACCGGGTGCTGGCGAATCAATAGGTCTTTAGGCGAAAGTGGCTGCATGAACGAACCTCAGTGAGCAAAGCGACCGTGATGCGCGGGTTTTTAGGCTAGCACCAACGTAACATCACGACCTTATTATAGACCGCCTCGGCCTGGCAGGGTGGCGAAGCTGATAGCGGGTGAGGTTCCGCTCAAGTGCACCGCCGGGCGGCTAGTACCCGGACGCGACCTCGCAATTGTGTAACCAGCAGCGTAATCTCCCGCGAGCCACGGCCCGAGTATCGCCGTTGGCAGGCTCCAGCATCCAGACGAATTAACCTGTTCTTGACTTCGACGACGCCTGCATCCGCACCCCGCAACCACTTGCGAACCCGGCGGTCATCCCAGGCCATTTCTTCGAGCAGTTCGAAACACTGCGCCCAGGGGGTCTGCAGTGGCAAACTGCCGGCATAGTACCCACCATCGCTGCCCAGGGCTTGCAGTCCATGCTCGGCCGCCCAAGCGGTGTGCAGTTCCGATGCATGCAGCACCGGATGCAGATCAAAAATATATTCACTACACTCCTGCGTACAGGCTGCATCTTTGCGGGCTGCAGCCACGTAGCGTTGCACCTGCGCTTCGCCCGCCCCCTGCTGCCTGCCCGCAGGCGGGTTGGGTTGCGCGGCGGGAGGCTCGGCTAGCACGGCGCCACGTAACTGCCCGGCCTCTTCCGCAAGTTCACCGAACAGCAGCAATTGCTGGCGACATTCGCGATGGTTACCCAGCCAAACTCGCGTTAAAGGAACGTCGAGTCGGTTCACTGGATCTATTGGAAACTGGGTAGCGGGAGCAATTTTGACGATGCCGCCGCGAAAGTAAGTCATGTAGCCCAACACTTCATCCAACGGTGGCGAAAACTGATCAGCATCCCGCAATCGGCGTTCGCCCGATCGTCGGTCAGGGTCTATATGTAGGTACGCCGCCTGTTCAGCATATCTTTGCGCAGCGACCGGCGACATGGATGCGTTTTCCACTTGCAACGCGCGGCCTTGCCAGCGGGCATTGCTGGCCGTCAGCCAGCACATCAACGGATCGCGATCGACAGCCTGCACCTGAGCGAGTGCTGCCAATGCAATGGCATCCACTCCTGCTCCGCAGCATGCATCCAGTACGCTGCATTGCGGCGGAAAAAGGCTGGCCTTGTAGGCGGCGGAGCTCCAGTCGCTGGCCTGCGCCAAACTGCGTTCTGTCCACAGCCACTGATGTGGATTGGGAAAGCGGCGACGGGCCCGGGCGCGCAGCTCGATCTGTTGGGCCAACATGGCTTTCTGCCATGGGTCGAGTCCGATTTGGTTTCCCGCAGCCTGATTGAGATCGTGCTCCAGCAGCGTTCTACCCTCATCGGCCAGCCACGACCAATGGGATTCGTGCATATTCAGTTTTTATAGCTCCCCTGCACAAATGCATGCCCCCCACGTAGCCGGATTCGCCAGAATTCGGTCTCTCTCCCCTCGTAGCCGGATTCACCAGAATTCGGTTTTCCCATGGTCCCTCGACGTCCGGCTCCCGCGAGAACAAGACGCACGTCTATGACGATTGTATCGCCGAGGGTGCTCTGACCAAGCAGCCTAGGCTTGCCAAAGCTGCTGAGTCGATAACAGATAGAGGGATCCGGCAGGTGCTGATCAAGCCGGGTGCCGACGCTGTCCAAACACAGGAAGACTCTCATGGTGAATTTTACTCGTAGCCCAATCACAGGCATGGTCATCCTGGCCAGTGCCGCAGGAGCACCCTATGTGATCTATGAGACGGATGCAGGCAAAATAGTCCAGCAGGCTACACAGGTGTTCTACTCGAGCGACGCGCCACAGGCTTGGCAGGTCGGTCCGGACGGGGCGGCGGCCATCGATCCCTTTTTTGGCTTGGCGGGCCATGACCCATCTGCAAATGCTTTGAATCCCAAGCTGTCCCCTCATTCTCTCGAGCAGCCGCCGATCATCAACCTGGGCGAGGTCTTGCGCTTTGACATCACGCCAACCTGGGTGATGCAGCGTTTTCCACGCGTGTCGACAATCCTGGCCGATACACAATTCGACGGCCTGCGTGTGCCGCTGGTAACCGGGACCACTCCCTCCGATCTCGCCGGCACCTTAACCTACTACTTCGATCGCTACCAACGCTTGCAGCGTGTCAATTTGCATGCTGTGACCGGAGATCCCACCCGTTTCGCCAACGAATTGCAGCAGGCCTATAAACTCGAGTCAGAGCCGTGCTTGGGTGGGGGATTGTACGTGGTCAAATGGAATGGTCGGGTAGCGAGTCTATTGCATGTTGCCCCGGCACCGGTAATTTATGGCGACGCGCCCTACTCGCGTTACAATCTATTCTTGGAGATCAATCAACCGGGACTTGCCTATGGCCTTAGCCCCGAAGCGCAGAATCTGGTTGATGCCGGCAAGCACACTCAGCGTTGGTAGTTCGCATATAGCCGGCGCTAAAAAGCGGCCTGGCCGGCCTAGTACTTTGTCAAAGCACTCGATCCAGGATGTGGCTTGGCCGGCTTGGATTCTGACCCCCACGCGATGGAAACTGCCTCTAGCCGAATTCAGCGCGGTCTTTCGTCCCCGGCCAGAATCGCGACACGCTCAGCGGTTTTTCAAATTTTGACCGATAATGCCAGGCAAACGCCGATTCTCTGTCCCGGCTAGTGCGGTGGAACTCGATCCTGGTATGAGCACCATCAACCTGCCGTTTGGCGAGTGGCCAACGGCATTCCCCGGCGGGGTGCGACCTTGATGGTCAACGTTCCGGCCTGAATGCTCAGGGCTTGCTCCAATAATCCAAACCGCCGAGGGTGCGCATAGCGCGGAAGGTCTGCCAGCAATTCGGCCGCCGCTGCAGCCATGGCCTGCTCCCAGGCCTGCAATCGCAAATGCTCAGTTCCAGGCCGAGTCCCATTCGAACGCGATGCAGGTGGCAATTCACTGCATTCGAATAGATCCGCAGGCATGGCCTCCCAACGAGGCCAGATGCAGGCCGTCAAATGGGCTTGCCCCACGCCGCTAACCACGACCTGCTCCACCCAAGGATGCGCCAGCAAACGCGATTCGACATCTTCGGGCGCGACTTTGTATCCCGAGCTTAAAACGATTTGATGCGACTTTCGGCCGAGGACCTTCAGCCCCTGGGGCTGCTGCTGGACAATGTCTCCAGTGCACAACCAACCATCAACGATGGCAGCCTGCGTTGCTTGCGGGTCGCGCCAATAGCCCAGCATGACGTGGGGTCCTCGCGTCCACAGCACCCCTTCATCGTCAATGTGCAGCTTAGCTCCACGCACCGCTGGACCCATGTTGCCGACGCGCTGCTGGCCGCTGCGATTGGAACACACCACGGGCGAGGCCTCGGTAAGTCCATAGCCCTGCAAGGGAGGCAGGCCAAGGGCTGCGAAATGCTCCCAAACTTCGTCCGACAAACCCGCACCGCCAACCTGCAGCAAACGCATGCCTCGACCAAGCACTGCCGGATCGTCGCGCAGCGCCTCGGCCGCGCGCTCCACCAAGTAGGGCACCAAGTTGGCCAGCGTGGGCTGGAGTTGTCCGGCCATCTCGAGCCACTCCTGCCAATCGCCTGCAATCGCCAATTGGCTTCGGCTGAGGATCCAGGTTGATAGTTCACAGGTTCGCGCATAGGCATGAGCGAATGGCAGGATATTCAACCGCAGGTCGCTGGACCGTTGTGGGGCTGCCTCCAACTTGGCCAGGGCATTGCCCAACAGATTCTCGTGGCTGAGCATGACAAGCTTGGGATTGCCGCTGGTTCCCGATGTGGCCAGCATCTGAGCTGCACCGCTCGGATGCACTCGATTGGCCTGGTCGGCCATGGCACGTGGCTCGAATTCGACCCTGGGCAAGTCGGCTAAATCCATTTCATTTTGGCGGATGACCAGCACGGCCTGGCTGTACTCGGCCAGCTGGAGCATTCGGCCCTCGGGCTCTCGGCGATCAATCGCCACATGCACCACGCCCCAGGTTTGGCAAGCTAGATCAATGGCAATCCAATCCAATCCATTGGGCAGCCAGGTAGCCAAGCAACAGCCTGGTTCAATTCGCTCGCATTGCAACCATTGCACCCACTTGTTGACCACGGCCGCCAATTCGAACCAAGTCAAAGTGCGTACCGCTGGCCGCTGTCGCAGGCTAAGCGCGGGCTGTTGTCCACACTCTATGACATTTTTCCAGAAGGCGCTGGCAAGTGTGGAGTTAGTCATGGATTACAGAATGAATGCTAACTCGCGAACAGCCTATTTGGGTCTGTCGGGATCAACCACGGATTCTCCGACCGGGGGACGATTGCGCGGATCCAGGTGCGGTGGTGGTACAGCGCTCGCCTTGGGTTTCGTCGGAGCAATAGCGTCTGTACTTTCGTAGGCGTCGTCGTAGCGCGAGACATAGCCTGGTAGTTTAGCGCGCTCTAACTCCAAACCGTACTCTTCAACGACGTGCTGTTGGATCAGATCGCGGCAGGCTTGATTGATCGGGTGGGCGACGTCAGCATACAACTTATTTGGAGCATCTTCGTCGCGGACCTCACGCTGCTCGCGAAACTTTGAACCGCAGTTATTGCAGTAATTGCTACGAATATGATTCTTATTCCCGCAACGTGCACACCGACTGGTTAGCTTGCGGCTAGGCATGGCCACAAAGGGACCATGGCTGCCCTCGATGATTTTCAAATCGCGGACTACAAAACAATTGTCAAGAGTTATCGAACAGAACGCTCGCAAGCGATCTTCCGACTCTTCCATGAGCTTGATTCGAACCTCGGTGATATCCACAGCTGGAGCTCCCATGCCAATGCCTTTGTTCGTTTGCGGACTCAAACCTGATCCTCGATGGATGGGCCATACCAAGCCTGTGGCTCGTATACTCGGGTAATCCCCGCCGCCAAGGCCCTGCGTCGGACACACCCACTCAGCTCGGAATCGCGCAATTGTACCGTCAATCAAAGCAAAGCAACTCGACCCACTGCCGGACATCAACGCGTGCGCGACGCCGCAGCTTGAAAACAAATCCAGCTGACGTTTGGATCCAGTTGGTCTGGCTTGCTGCAGACGATTGTAAAGCATTGAACAACGCTGCGCCAATCTGCTGAGCTTGCCCAGTTTCACATGCAGCCATAATTTTCGCGCAGCCCGGGGGACACAGCCTGTGCTTTGTAGTCCCCGTAAACCCGCTGCGTGGAGCAACCAACTGGTGGATGAGTCAGCAAGAATTCCAGCGGGGGGGATGCTGCTAGTTGCGCACCGTTCTCCGCGCCCGCTCGCCCGGGCCAGCCCGATTTGATGTTGATCCCCGAGGAAAAACGGCACATCCGAGCCGACTTCGCAGCAGATGGCATGCGCTAGAGTGCGATCCCATTTCCCCCATGCCAGCAGGCAGGCCGTTATGGTTGCCGCAGCATTGCTGCTACCGCCCCCCAAACCAGCGGCGGCGGGCACATTCTTTTCCAGGCGAATATGGCAACCTTGCGTAGTTCCCAGACAAGTCTGGACGCGGCGTGCGGCGCGAACTACCAGATTGCCTTCATCGCCGGGGATCCGCCAAGCTGGGTCGTCGATGTCCGGTTCAGCGGCAGGTAACACCAATTCCAATTCGATGCGCGAATGGCTGCAACGTTCGACACGGATGCGATCAAACAAATTGACGGGGCACAGAATCGTTTCGATTTCGTGGAAGCCGTCGGCGCGTTTGCCGAGCACATCGAGGTACAAATTCAATTTGGCCGGCGACTGAACGTCAACCACCGTCCGCGATTGCTTAATAATCATACATGTTCCGCAACTTGCTCTGCCCGGAACGAGCACCCACTACTCGTCGTCGGAGCGAAAGGCTGGCGTCAACAGCGGCCGGTGGTCACAGAATTCGCTGGGCGAAAAATACAACTCCAGTTCTCGCTGAGCGCTTTCTGGACTGTCTGAGGCATGTACCAGGTTCATCTGCCGCGAGCTTGAGAAATCGCCACGAATAGTACCCGGCGTTGCATTGAGTCCATTGGTTGCGCCCAGCATATCCCGGATCAGACGGATCACGTCCAGGCCTTCGACGGCGATCGCTACGATGGGAGCCGATGTAATAAAGGCCTCCAAGCTGGGGAAAAACGGCTTGGTAACATGTTCCGCGTAGTGCTTGCGTGCTAATTCCGGTCCGACTCGCAGCATCTTCATGGCTACGATGTTCAGCCCCTTGGCCTCGAAACGGGCAATCACCTGGCCCATCAACCTACGCTCAACACAATCCGGCTTTAAGAGCACTAAACTTCGCTGCAACATTCCTAAGACTCCATCATCAATACAGTTCAATAAGATCACGGGCGTGAGAGCCACCACTGCGGACTAAGCTTCCCGCCGGCGACAGCGACCAGTGCTTCGTCCTACTTTAATTTTGGGCTTGATCAGTATGTGCCGCAAAACGTTAGTCCCGGTTCTCCTTCAAAAAAACCGTCGTCACCGCGCATCGGCCGACCCTGCCCAACCCCAATAATTTGAAAGGAAAAAACACTAGTGCTTCGTCCAACTTAAGAATTAGGGATAGTCAAATCAGCCGACGGGCGTTAGTCCCGGTCTCTGCAGAGGGAACCGCGGCTAACGCCGTGCGGCTAATCCCAAACTTAAAGTTGGACGAAGCACTAGATTGAGCAGATTGTTGCTGGAAATCCATGCTGCGCAAAGGAGGACTGGGAAATTTAGCGCACGCTAATCGCGCGGTCTCGGTTGTCTTGTCGATAGCGATTTCTGGGCAGCCCCACTTTCGGCGACTCCCGCGTGGAGTTTAGCAGCAGTAGCAGTCCGCCCTCAGGCCGACTGGGAGTCAGTTCGGGAGCCGTCGCGGGCGTTCTCGAAGATGGTTCCTGGGTCGGAGTCGGCAGCGGCGATTCCCCTGCCGACGGGGCCTCATGCCAGCTTGGCAGACCTGACTGGGGCCCAGCCTGGGGCACCATGAGAGGCGGCGAAATCCAGGGCACAATTTGCTCATGCCGTGGTTGCTCGAACATGGGCGGCTGAACGAGTGGCTGATGCGACTTTGGCGCGTGCAACCATGGGGCTCGCCTCCCAACTGAGGCCGGAGGCAAAAACGAATGCTGCTCCGCCCGGCGATGTTGATGGCCGTGGTACCCATCAAATGAATAGCCCGCACCCAAATATCGACACAGTTTGTCAATGTGCTGATGGACGTGATCCCCGGCAGAAGCAGGCTGCACTGTCGAACCAAGCCCCAACATGACTCCCAATAGAAAGCTGGATTGCAAGACCTTGGGCATGGATCACTCTCACTTCCGAAAGGTGTAAAGCTGCTTGACAGCTGATCAGGCTGGCCGCGTTCCGATTCCTCACGAATCTGCTGAATGGACCGAGCGTGGGGTAATTGCCCAGGGGTAGTTAATGCACAACTGGACTACCCTGCATGAACGGCCATTTCGTTACCTGGGCAGTGCAGCCAGCAATTGTTGGATCGTCCTCACTAGCGAGGGGGCTACATGCAAATGAGCCAAGCGACCGAGCCTGAGGTGGCTTGTCGTGACGATCGTGACGACTATGGAGACCGTCCGGTCATCGCCCGACGCGCAAGCGCGGCATTCTTGCGTCGAACTTCTCCCTCGCTGACGCGTCGGGCTATGAAGAGCATTGCAGAAATGCTCCATGCGCAGCTTCATGATTCTTGTCCAGAAGAAAGCGCAGTCCCAAGGGCGTGACTATAGCTCTACGAGTACTGAGAACCATACCACCTCACAGAGGACTGGTTGTAACTATTATCCTAGCTGGCGCGATCGACTGCTGGCATTCTTGCTCGGAATGCGGAGTGGCCTTGCACTTCAAAACGGTTCTCGTAGAGCTGACCTATAGTTCGGCGGGATTTTCTCCATTCTGAGAATCCCGAGACAAATTGCCCCTTGTTTATTGAGTGAGAGACATAGCCGATGAACGCTCGGAAAAAGAAAAAACGCAGCCGCATCTTAATTGACAGCCAAGTTCAATGCGCATTGGGAATGCGTCTGGCTATGCACTGGTCGATTTTTCTGCTGGCAACCATTGCCATAACAGCCACGCTTAGAATTGTAGGCAACGCCGAGCAGGCAAATGCAGCTGACATGATTGTATTCGCCTTGCGCGAACAATGGGTCGCCATCGTGGTCATCTTGGCACTAATGCCGTGGTTCATTCATGATGCACTGGGACTGAGCAACCGCTTTGCAGGCCCCATCGTGCGTTTGCGTTCTGCGATTCGCGAACTTCGTCACGACGAGCCCACGCAACCCATGTTGTTTCGCAATACGGACTTTTGGTCAGATATTGCCCAAGAATTCAACGGATTAAGGGAGCGGGTGCTAAACGATCGAATTGAGCTCGAGAATCTCCGAGATGCTTCCAAGCTGTCGTCGTCCATCACCACGGTTGAGGAGCCAGAGGTGGCTGCAACCGAAAGCGCGATAATCCACTGCGCAGCGGGAGAGTCCGAGGATGGCGTTTACGGCACATTGACTAACCAGGCAGACATCCCTTTGGTCCAAAGTGCGCCGCTGATCATAATGCGGCCCGCTACCCAGTTAGGCGCTATTTGTGTGCCACTTGAGATGTAAGTCCAATGCGGTCGATTTGTGAGTGTTGTCCTGGTCGAGTCAGCACGAACAGGCACTTCGCCTTGCAGATCTCGATCGACTCGACAGGACAATGTGTACCGCTGCATGGCAATTTGCCGACATAAACTTGGGCGTCGGCATTCCACAGACTGAGGCCCCCGCGCTCGTTGCCGGCTAGATAACAGGTTCTGCACGGCGAGAGACACAAACTGGTAATGGAGTCCACGGACTCGACCAAGGAATTTTGTAAACTCCAGTCTCGAGTATCATGGATGCGGATATGCCCGTCGTCATGTCCGCTGACCAAGAACTTGCGGGCTGTATCAAACATTAGAGTTTTCGCGCGACTGGTACCGGCTAACTTGGATACCAGGTCTCCTGTCACCAGGTCGTAGACATGAACCTCTTCGAACATGCCTCCACAGGCTATTTGTTGCTTATCAACAAAACACAGGCTATAAGCCTGCGACGTATGCACCATTTCGCAGGTCGGCTGGCTGCAATCGGCGACAAGCCATACGCGTAGCCGGGCATCACGGCCGCAAGCCGCAAAATATTGGCCATCGGCGGAGAACTGAATCGCGTTGATCCGACGTTTGTTGAGCGAGTCCGAGGGCGGAAGGTATCGGCATTCGCGAACAGCACCGGAACTATAGAGATCGATCAGCACTATCCGCCCATCTTCCCAACCTGCTGCTGCCCAACGTCCATCGGGACTGGTTGCAATAGCGCTGACTTCCGAGCCGCAATCATCTACCAGCGTCTTTACCGGTTGACCATCATGCCTGACCTGCTTGAGCGAACCATCAACATAGCCGGCCAACATCTGCGGCTCGTGGACGGACCGCAGCGATTGTCGAGCCGTGCTTCGCTGGTCTTGCAGCAAACGGATTACCAACGGTCTTTCGCTTGCAAGCCCGGTTTCGCCAACCTCGATGGTCGCCAGCGGCGTTGCCAGTACCTGCCCAAGGTCGTCCACACTGACTACCCAATCTGCTCCAACGCCTTGCGTTTCCATGTGGACGACTTTTAAGGCAGTCACGATGCCACTGTGCGGAGTCGTGTCGTGGACAACCTCGGGTCGAGCGTTGTGCACATCTCGCAAACTCCACGCGACGATGCTTCCAGCCCGCGTTCCAGCCAACAAACGCTGGCAGTTCGCATCGAAGGACAATGTTTCAATTACGTTGTTGTGTTGATCGAAATAGGCTGCGATCCTGTGGGGACGCTTCACGGCTACCATGCACACTTGGCTGGAACCATACTCGGCAAAGGCTACCCATTTCCCATCCGGCGACCAGCTTGCGATCTGAGGCACGCGCTGCGGTGCCAGCTCGGTGACCAACTCCCCGCTCATCGCGTCCACGATGGTGGCGCAAGCGTCGGCCTGCAGCACCAACAGCTGCCGCCCGTTGGGAGAGAATTCGAGGGAACGATTTCGGCTCTTCGTTTCGAATGGCCGGTTTTCCTTGGTTTGCAAGTCAACCAGCACTACCGAACCGTATCGCGGGCCGAAAGCCAGTCGCTTCCCTTCCGGAGAAAAACAAATGGATTCGACGGTGGTCGGAGCCACGAGCATGCACAGTTCTTGCCCTACCCAGCCCTCCGCTTTCGAACAGTCGAATTCGTACGCCGCAGCCAGAGACAGCGGTACTGCATCGGCAATGGCCACACTCCAGCCTATTGCCAAACGACGACCATCGCGGCTGATGGCTAGCGATGTAGGTGTCCAATTCTTCTCCGCGTAAAAACGATGCTTGACTTCCCCCGTTAACGCGTCTTGAAACAGAACGAACCCATCGTCACCGCAGCTGGCCACCAACCGCGTATCAGGTATCACCACCAGATCGCTAGCGCTGCGAGCGTGCCCGGACAGCTGATGGGATGTGCGAGCCACATAGGCCCGCAACAACTCGAACTCAAAGCCTGGTTTGCGATGCCCTCCCAAGGCACGCTCGATGCGATCGAGAGATTTTCTGACGGACACAACGCGACCGGCATCCAAATCCTGATAAGCCAAATGCATGTCGGCTCGATAGGAAGCGTCCAATTTGCTCAAGAACTGCTGGTATACTTGATCGCGCTGCGCGGCCACCTGCAGCAAGGCTTCGTCCTTCGCAGTAATCGCCTGGGCGGCCCGGCGACCGTTGGCCTGCGCGGTGGCCAGCATCTGCATAGAGTTGCGCATTCGATTTGCGCAATTGGTGTAACATATAACCTAGGCCGAGGCCCGAGATCATGCAGACGAGCGCAACCGCCAATACCAACGCCGATACGTTGGGGGCCCGCCGAACCGCATGCACTGCGTGCTGAACCGTAGAACGTGGGAGCGCCGAAACAGCATCGCCCGATCGCCAACGGTCAAGATCATCGATCAGTGACTCGCAGCTCGAGTATCGCTCCCGTGGCTGTTTGGCGAGGCACTTAAGACATATGGCGGCCAGATCTGGCGAAATCTTGGAGCAAAGATAACGCGGCGATAGGGGCTCAACGGAACCAATATGACGCAGCGTATCCAGCGTATCCTCTCCCTTGCAGGGCAAGACGCCCGTCAGCATGCGATAAAGCAAGACCCCCAAGGAATAGATGTCCGTTGTAGCCAACTGAGATGCCTTCGAGCCAAGCACCTGCTCGGGAGACATGTAGTCGATCGTTCCCACGAAGCTATCTTCCTGGGAAATGTTTTCTACCGCCCGCTGGTTGTGAGCCAGCCCGAAATCGGTAATCCGGGGGATAAAAGAGATTGGGCAAGACTCGGCCAGTCGAGCTGCATCGTCAGCTTCCTGCAGCACAATATTTCCGGGCTTAACGTCTCGGTGGACGATGCCATTGGCATGGGCATGCGACAGCCCCTGGGCCAACTGTCTGACAATCTCCACAGCAACACGCGGGTCGAGGCGATCTGGCAAGCCAGCCATCCAGTCGGCCAGCGTCGGTCCAACGCATAATTGGTACACAATGTACAAATACCCAGCCTCTTGACCACATTCGTGAACCGTTACGATATTTGGGTGGCCCAAGCGTGCCGCCGCCTCTGCCTCGGCCTTAAAACGCTTGCGTTTGAATTCATCCACCGAGATGGCGTCGTGAGCAACCTTGATCGCCACATTCCGCGACATCTGCGGATCATAAGCAACATACACCGTCCCAAAACTGCCGCTGCCAAGTTGCTCCTGTATCCTGAATCTTCCAATCCGCCCTGGCGTCAACCCGTCCCGCTTCTCCACTAGCTCATCCGATTGCCAAGCTGCAATTTGGGCTAGTTGTGCCCTGACCGCGGCCAGCTCTTCAGGCGTTACGCGGGCGTCATCGCCCTCACCTGCGGCGGTTGACTTGGGCTGGGCAGCCGTCGTGCTCGAATCCAGAGGAGTCATGCGGGGGGCTCCATTCGATGGGGTGGGCAATTTTGCGATGGGCTTGGCAATTGCAGGGGGCGATGCTGTGGAGCGGTTGCGTTTCAAAAAACCGTGGCACAGGTACATCGCTGCAGACTCACCAAAGTACTCGCTGTCGATTGAATTCGCGAAAGATTCGCCAAGATCACCCCTAGTGGCAAATCGCAACCCTCCAAATCTACTCCACCTGGGCCAAGAGTGATCTCGCCAGAATTGACTCATGTAGCCGGATTCGCCACAACACGGTTCTCTCCCTGGTTCCCCGAAGTCTGGCGACTCCGGCTACTGCCGAAGACCTCTATTTTGATGTTGCCGGATAACTAGGCCGTCGCTTGAGCATGAACGGCTCAAACATGGGGGCCGCTAGTGATTTCGCACTAGCTTGACTCATCTGCTCTGCTAGCACTTGATCGAGTTCCCCGAAGTCTGGCGACTCCGGCTACTGCCGTAACCCTCCATTTTGATGTTGCCGGATAACCAGGGCCGTCGCTTGAGCATGAACAGCTCAAACATGGGGGCCGCTCGTGATTTCGCACTAGCTTGACTCATCTGCTCTGCTAGCACTAGATCGAGTTCCCCGAAGTCTGGCGACTCCGGCTACTGCCGAAGACCTCTATTTTGATGTTGCCGGATAACTACGACTGTCGCTTGAGCATGAACAGCTCAAACATGGGGTCCGCTAGTGATTTCGCACTAGCTTGACTCATCTGCTCTGCTAGCACTTGATCGAGCTGTCCTTGGAAAATTTCTTCGGCCCGACCGCCGTGGAAATAGGATGCCGGTTGCTGGCCAGTGCGCATCGATTTGATCATTTGCCCGAACATCGTCTGGCCCACGAAATCCGTAAAGGCCTGTTTCAGCTCGTCCTGCGGCGGCGGCCCGCCTGCCTGGTTGAGAACATCTCCTGCCTGCAGGGCTGCGGTCATCTCTGGTTGAGCTACCGCCGGCGATGGGGCGCTGTGGAGTGCATGCCCAGCAAGCGGGGGATGCGGGACGGATTGCCGATGGCCGGAAATGTGCATGGTCACTAACCTGTGTTATTGCATGACGACTTCGCCATACAGATCGCCGTTTCTTTTCAGCGTACGAATAATGGCGATCACATCCTGAGTGGGTACGTTGAGTGCATTGAGAGCTTCCACCAGATTCTTCAACTTGGGCCGCAGCTGCCCAGGCGACTCCGTATCGACTCCCACAAAGCCACCCGCCCCGGCTCGGGCTTCAATCGATAGATTCTTATGGGTAATGGCCACGGGATTGATCAGGATATCTTCGCCGATCACGATGACTCCCTCGCGTTCGTTGATGACCACCCTCCGAGACTTTTTAATATGTGGTAGAGGTATATCCAATACCAGTGAGACAAATTTTACCGGTTCGGCCTGGTAGGCAGTCGGCACAGCCACTTGTACGTGCAATTGATCGATGGCTTGGGCGATAACCAGCGTATCGGAGGCGCCATTGCCAGCCGACAACCCAGATTGGTTCAATCCATTGATCGAATCTTGGATGTCGATGGCTGCCGAAAAGCTGGCAATGTCTTTGTCGAGCACCAATGTCAAGACGTTGTTCTTGACAAACTGGTTTTCGATAGTGGCTTCCATTTTGCAGCCTCGAAACACAATGCCCGTCGTCGGAATCGAGATATCCGGAATGGAGATAGGGCCATCGGCAATCGCATAAACCGTGGGCACGTCGGCGCGTGGCCCCAGCAGGTATGCTAGCATTAGCCTGCCGCCCTCGAGACTCTTGGCGCTGATCGCGCTGACCTCACAATTCAATTCGTCTCCCTGTTGCGCACCGGCCGCAGGTACACTGGCGGTGACCATCACCAGGGCCACGTTGCCCGTCTCATCCAATTCACTCAGGTCTGGAATACCCTGGCCATCCAAGGCAATGTTGGCGCCCATCTTTTGCATCATTTGAGCCAGTGCCCGCGTGGTGGGTTTAACGGAGTCGTCACCCGTCCCACGTAGACCAACCACCAGTCCCAAGCCTTGGAGTTTGTTGGTTTCTTGGCCCTTCAAACGGCAGATGTCACGCAGACGCAACTGATCATCGGCCGCACAAGGTGCGCAGGCCATCAGCACAGCAAAACATAGAAGCCACTTGCATCGGTAGTTGAGAATAGGCATAGGGATCGCCCCGCAGTCTAGAAGGGTTGGAAGCGTCCAAAAAACTCAGCCAGCCAGCCGCGACGATAACCGTCGCGTGTCTGACCGGATTCGCGTTTGTCAATCTTCAAATTAATGATGTCACGGCTGAGGACCACATTGTCGGGCCCGATGGACAGATCATCGCATTCACCACTCAATGAAACCTCCCACCGGTTGTCATTGATCGTAATCATCTTGTGTGCTTCCAAGACGATGTTGCCATTGGGGCGAATATCAGCAATTTCTGCAGCCACATTCAAGGTTAGCGACTCGCGCGTAATCACTGACGAATTGGCTCGATAAACTTGATTGAGTGTTCCACTAACCCCTGGATCACCGTCGGACTGCCGAGCAGGTTTGAAGGCGAAGCCATCCATGCGCACCCACTCCTCGAGGATCGCATCGTAGATGCCGTTCTTGCGTTGGTTAGCCAGGCCATCGGATGTCATCCTGGCCAATTCATCAACGCGAATCGAAATGATGTCGTGAATACGTAACACACGATTCTGAGGCGGCGGCTGAAAGGTATAGCTGGATCGCAATAGCGGACCATAGCCGGTTTCCGCCAGCATCGGATCGACGGGATACCCCTGACCGGTCATCGAGCCATGGACCTGCCCTGCCCCCGCTTCGCTGGCCTGACTGTAGCCCTGTGGATAGCCCTGTGGATAGCCCTGTGGAAAGCCCTGCCCAGGGGCTGGAGCAGGAACTCCGTAATTCGGAAGGCTCAGGTCTGCCGATGGCCGCGGGTAGTGAAACAGGCTGCCTTGCTGCGCCATGGCGGGCGACCAGCATAACAGCCCGCAGCCCACAGCTATGGCCCAGCACATTCGCCCCTTCGGGGCTCGATGCGTTGTCCGAAACCAATTTCTTACGTTCAGCATTTTTGTTCCAATCGTTGGCAACCGCGCGGCGATAGGCTGCCGGTGTGCAGGCTAGGGACCGTTGGTGGAGCTCTGAGAAACGGCCGAGACGCGGACCAGCAAATGCCCAATCACCGTCGCATGCAAGCGGTGCCGAGAGGGCATTTCAACTTCGATCAAGGAGCCGATGGCACCACCTGCCAAGGCCTTTGCCGATGAGCGGACAACCACACCACCGGCTACCGATTCAATCTCTACCAGATCATTGCGCTGCACCACAATGGGCTCGCTGACCAGATCCGCGCTAATGGGCAGACCACTACTGATGCTACGTCGGGCCTGCTTGCCAATCAGGTCTTCCATGTTGGTAAAGAAATCGGCTGCATTCGACTCTTGACGATTCGGCAAGGGTGCATAGCTGAGCAGATCAGCGCTCAGAACCTCCTCGCGCCGAATGGCCCGCTGGCTGATAACGATCATGGGCGGCAGCTCTATCCGCGCGTCAAGTGGCAAGCTCATCAGCGTGCCTGCGTTCTTGACTTGCAAAACAAATTGCTGCTGGCCGATCCATGGCTCACTTCCACCGCCGATCGAAGCAATATTGCGACGAATCTGCAGCATGTTTGCATATTGGTGCGGCACGTTGACGTCGATGCGCCAGTCGACGCGCCGCCCATTTCGCAGGCATAGATACTCGTGTATGGCTTGGGCAACATTGGCTGCCGCTTGGCTGATCGTGCGTTCGTTGACAAATGCGGGAGTCAAGCTATCGACAAGAGTGTCCGACAGTTCACTGGCCCGATGCAGCTCAACCTGCTCAGCCCCAGACCAACGAATGCTGGCCGGGTGTACGCCGCGCAACTGCAAATGCTGCAGCACGTCGCTGCTCCGCCAAATCTGAACACCGTCCGCTCGCGGTCCTGGCCCAAGCACCATATCCAACTGCTTTTCAAGGGATGGACTGCTGCCCGATACGATCTGAACCAGATCCGCCAGGCGCACCACCGAACCAGAAGCCTGGGCAGAATCCAAGAATCGCATCACGACTCGGCCATCGTCTTCGCTCGCCCCGCCTGGATTTGCCAGGCAGCAAAAAAACAGCATTGGGAAAATAGTCTGAATTCGAAACATGGCTCTTGATTCAAGTCGTTGTTGGGGTTGGCCCGGGCGAGGAAAGATGTTGAGAAAAAACAATGCTTCCAACGAAAGTGACGCTCTCCAATTGAGAACCCAACCAGAAATCAACGAGAACCGCGGTTTGCGTCAATGCGGTTCATGGTCTTTGGATGGGATCAAAGCATGCAGCCTCCCCAAGACCCTAGCGCCGCAGATTCGCGATCTGCTGCAGCAATTGATCGCCCGCTTGCACCGCTTGGGAATTCAATTCAAAACCACGCTGCGTCGTAATCAAGTCGATCAGTTCTTGCACGGGTTCGACGTTAGACGCTTCCAGGGCTCCCTGGGTTAAGGTGCCCAGTCCGTTGGTCCCTGGATCGCCAATCAAAGGCGCGCTGCTGGCATCTGTTTGCTGGTACATGTTCTCGCCAACCTTGAGCAATCCATCCGGATTGATAAATTGGGCCATCTGGATTTGCCCAATCAACTGCATTTCGGTGACTCCGGTCGTACGAATTTGCACCTGTCCGGTCGTACCGATCGAAATGGCCTCGGTATCGGGCGGAATATTGATAGGTGGGTCCAGCATCCGCCCGACTTGAGCTGAGCTTACCACCAGGTCACCATTGGCATTGACATCCAGATTCCCAGAGCGCGTGAACAGCGTCTGCTGGCTTTGAGGATCGAGAACCTGAAGAAATCCGGAACCTTGAATGGCGATATCCAATTTGCGGCCAGTCTCCTGCAGGGAACCCTGGGAAAAGTTGGTAGTCGTGCTTTGCACTCTCGTCCCCAAACCGACCTGTGTCCCGGTGGGTGTCGGCTGCTGATTGGCATCCAGCGCTCCCGGCAGGACTTCATTGCGATAGAGCAGGTCCTCGAAGTTGACGCGGTCCTTCTTGAACGCAGTCGTGTTGATGTTCGCCAGATTGTTGGCAATGACATCCAACTTGGTCTGCATGGCATCCATGCCGGTGGCAGCGGTATACAGGGTTTGTACACTCATCTTCGTTTATCCTCGGGTTCTTCTATTTTCGATCTGCAGAGGGATAACTTGGCTGGTTCTAACTAACTAACCTTGACTCAGCACGCGACCGATCAGTTGTCCCATGGCTTCGTCCTGAGTCTGTATCATCCGCACATTCGCTTCGTATACCCTCGAGGCTTCGATCAGCTGCATCATGGCAGCTGTCGGCTCGACGCCTGAGGTCTCGAGCGAACCGCTGATCAAGTTGCGTTGTTCCACGGGAACTTCATTCACGGAAGTGAGTGACTCGTACATATTTTCGCCCACGCGTGTTAAGTCACCCTTCTCCCTAGGTCGAACCAATTTGACCATCTGACGTGCATCGCCCTGCACCACCGCACCATCGTCCAGGATTTCGTAGGGCCGCCGCGGGTCAATTCGAATCCGCTCTCCGCTGGTGGACAAGACTTCGTCACCCGCGGGCGTCACCAAATTACCATTGGAATCGAACATGAAATTGCCGGCTCTTGTCAGCAGTTCTTTGCCATCGTGGCGGACAGCAAAGAAGGAATCATTATCGTTGATTGCGAAATCGGTACGCGTGCCCGTCGCGCGTATTGCCCCTTGCTCGAACTGAGTCTGTGAAGGCTGGATCATTACGCCCCCGCCGATATCATCGACGGTCGCGCTGCCCGCCATGGCCTCGCCCCGCTCGATGGCCCCCGAGTAACGACTCTGCAGCATGGCCATGTGCGGCTTGAACCCGGCGGTATTCACATTGGCAAGATTGTGGCTGAGGACTTCCAAGCGATGGCTTTGAGCATTGGCGCCAGCTGCCGAAAGATACAATCCGTATGGCATAGACCGCGGCTTGTTGTTGGATTCGCACCCCTGCGAAGGACTCCTATGTTTTTCCTTTCTCAGTTTTCGCCTCGAGAGTCAATTGGAATCTGATGGCTACATGTCAAGCCGTTTGCTAGCCTTCGCCAGCCAGCCAAATCCTGTGTGTTGCAAGCAATCTGAGCTCGCTTTGTTCCGGCGGCGCCAATTCGGCTAGAATGCTGGCATGGCGTGACGCGACCTGGAAAGCCTGTCCAATGTGCATGCCCTTGCTCTGCGAGCTAACATCCAGCCAAGATTCCCCAGCCTTTTAACTCCGATTGATTTGGCCGCACCTATGCTCTCGTCCGACGTCCATTCATGGTCGCCTGCCAGCCAACAGCTTTATGCAGACAGCGTTTTCCCCTATGCCCTACAAGCTAATCCAAGCCTTGGCGGACTGGCCCAGGCGGCGATTTGGCTGTCGGAGAACCGGCAGCAGCTGAAGCAATTAGCCAGGCAGCATGGCGGCGTGCTGTTTCGCGATTTCCCCATCACCTCGCCACAGGATTTCGATGCCGCCGTGGTTGCCCTGGATATCCAGAATTTTCCATATCGGGAATCATTGTCCAATGCAGTCCGCGTCAACTTTACCCCGCGTGTTTTCTCGGCCAATGAAGCACCCTCCGACATCAAGATTTTTCTGCATCATGAGATGGCGCAAACTCCTCTGTTTCCGGCCATCATTTTGTTTTATTGCCAGCTGGCCGCCGTCGAGGGTGGAGCTACGCCGATCTGTCGATCGGACGAACTGTATAAGCGAGCCCTAAAGATTTGCCCTGACTTTCTCGACGACTTGGAGTTCCGCGGACTCAAGTATTCCAATGTCATGCCGGCCGATGACGATGCCAGTTCCGGCATGGGCCGCAGCTGGAGAAGCACTCTGGGCGTTGACACTCGGGCCGCCGCCGAACAACGCCTGCAACAACTGGGATACAGTTTCCAATGGCTCGCCGACGAGTGCTTGCGAGCCACCACGCCAGCATTGCCAGGAATCCGCGAAGTGTCGCCGGGACGCAAGACTCTATTTAATCAATTGATCGCTGCCTATAGCGGTTGGCGCGATCAACGTAACGATCCTTCCCAGGCGATCCGTCATGGTGACGACACCATTCTCGATGGGCGGGCCGTTCAGCAATTGATCGAGCTGGCGGACGAGCTCTCCTTTGAAGTGCAGTGGCAAACTGGCGATTTCGCATTGATTGATAACACCGTAGCCATGCATGGACGCCGACCCTTTACCGGACCCAGAAAAGTGCTGGCCTCTCTGGGCGAGAAGTGTAGCCACGTCTTTCAGCCGGCAACGTTATAAACGCTTTGCCGGAGGAACTTGCACAGCCACCACCATGAAGACATCCGAGCAAGAAGACGGTCCTACCGAGTCACACAGAATCGGTCCTCAGCCCACGCTGCCAGCGAGTCTGCCCCCACAGGGAACCCACCTGCCGCTGGTATTCGGGTATTACTGCCTATCAATGGCTAGTGCTCTGCATCGCCTCGGCGGGCTGGGTTTTCGACGTCTACGAAAGCCAGATCTTCAACATCACGCGCAATGACTTGCTGAATGAGCTGCTCGATGGTGATAGCTCGCGGGTCAAAATGGTAGGCGAATGGTTTCTGGCTGTTTTTCTAGTGGGTGGCACAATCGGCGGGCTGCTGTTCGGTTCCTTGGCGGACCGCTTCGGACGTGGACCGATCATGATGGTGACCATCATCATGTACTCGCTGTTCTCCGGCTGCACCTATTTCGTCACCGAGGTTTGGCAGTTGGTCGTTTTGCGTTTGCTCGTATCGATTGGTATTGGCGGCGAATGGGCCGTGGCAGCTGCATTGGTAGCCGAAGTGTTTCCCACCAAGGCCCGCTCTCAAGCCGCCGCAATCTTTCATGGATCAAGCGTCTTAGGGATTTGGCTGGCAGCCATCGCCGGTATGCTGGTGGGCGTTCACTGGCGATATGCCTTCTTGATTGGCGTGCTGCCAGCACTGCTCGTCCTGTGGGTTCGGGCCACGATCCGCGAACCGGAGCAGTGGCAGCAACAGCGACAAAGCACATCGGCCAAGTCGATGGGCAGCTTCCGAGATCTGCTCTTCGATTCTCGCTGGAAAGCTAGGGCCCTGCTGGGCATGCTGCTGGCAGCAGTTGGATTAGGTACCTTCTGGTCGGTGGCTGTAGCGGGTCAAGATATTGTCCGCGAGTTCCAGCTCAGGGCCGGAGTGCCACCGGACCAGGCACAACACTCCGCCAAGTTCGCGTATGGCATTGTGCAAGCCACCGGTAGCGGTGTCGGATTAATTGCCTTTGGGCCCATCGCAGCCTGGTTGGGGCGGCGGTTGGCCTTCACCCTGTTTCACATTCTGGGCTTGCTCATCGTGCCCATCACCTGCTTCTTGCCTCAGTCCTACGCCCAGTTACTGTTCCTGCTGCCCATCTTTGGTTTCTGCACTTCGGGTATGCACTCCGGCTATGCGATCTATTTTCCAGAACTGTTTCCGACGCATATACGCGCGACCGGCACCAGCTTCTGCTTTAATGGTGGACGCTTGGCAGCGGTTCCGATCCTGATGCTCTCCGGCTGGCTAAAGCAAATTCCAGGGCTGGATCTGCGCTATGCGGTGTGTGGATTAGCACTGCTCTACCTGCTGGGGATTGCGCTGATCCGTTTCCTACCGGAGACCCGAGGCCAGGAGTTACCCTCGTGAGCAACACGCTAGCTTGCATGTCATCGAGTTCCTGGTCATGATTCAACTTTCATTGTGGAGCATTAGCCTGTGCATCAAAAACCTATCGAAGTGGACGTCCTGGAGGTCAAGCGCTTGCTCGATGAGCAGGCCATCGTACTGGTCGATTGTCGCGAAGCCGATGAGTGGGAAACGGCCAGAATTGACGGCGCCATCTTGCTGCCCATGAGCAATTGGCAAACCGAGGCGGAGCGCTTATCAGATTTTGCAGACCGACATGTGGTGGTCCAC
Source organism: Pirellulaceae bacterium (assembly GCA_963707245.1). Taxonomy (GTDB): domain Bacteria; phylum Planctomycetota; class Planctomycetia; order Pirellulales; family Pirellulaceae; genus Aureliella. The sequence continues at coordinate 119,711 of CAVPPY010000024.1, read as the reverse complement.
TGCCACCATGGTGGACGCAGTCTACGCGTTGCCAACTGGCTTCGCGAGAATGGTTTCCCAGATGCGCAGAGCATGCGGGGCGGTATTCACGCCTGGTCCCAACACGTCAACTCGGATGTGCCGACCTATTAGCGCCTGCGACATGGTTTATGTTGATTCTCCAAGCTCATTTCCTCGAAAGAGTCGTTTCTTATGCGTCGAGTATTCCTTGTTTGCTTTTGCATTTCGTGTGGCATGTCGGTGGCCTGGGCGCGAGCCCGTCAAGGCCGATGAGGGCCCTTCCTCCAAGCAGCTTCCGCTGGTCTTCAGCGAGGATTTCGAGCAGGGCAGCCAGCGCTGGGAAACCAGCGATAGCAAGTCTTGGGACCTGCACCAGGACCGCCATCCCGCGGCCAAATCGGCGGGCGCACAACCCAACCAAGTCTTCGGCCTCAATCGCCCCATCAGCGACTACCAGCCCAAAGTCAGAAGCCCGCACAATATCGCCCTCATCAAAGATCTCGAACTGGAAGACTTTGAACTAACGGTACGAGTTCGCAGCACTCGAGACAGCGGCAATCACCGAGACTGTTGCCTGTTCTTCAATTACCAAGACCCGGAACATTTTTATTACGTGCATCTGGGTGCCAAGCCAGACCCGCATAGCGGCCAGATCATGATCGTCAATGGCGAGCCGCGGCAGGCGATCACCCAAAACGTGAAACCGGTTCCCTGGGATGACGAGTGGCATACTGCCCGCGTGGTGAGGGATAGCAAGTCGGGCAGCATCGAAGTCTTTTTTGATGATATGCAGCAACCATTGATGCGGGCTGTCGACAAAACTTTCGGAAAGGGACGGCTTGGAATCGGCTCTTTCGATGACATGGACGACTTTGACCAGATTCAGGTTCGTGGCCGCTGAGCACCACATCAAAGTGAGTAAACAAAAACCCGAACACTAGAACCTTTCATAGACCGCGTACTCGCCTTTTTACTGAACAACAAGTGCCCTATGCGAACGCTGGCCGGCCTATCATTCCTGCTGCTTGTAGGGCTACTGCTCGGAGCCAGCATGCTGGTCTATGCTGCCTATGTCTTGCTGGCAGTGTTCTGGATCAGCCGTTACCTCTCGCGACGTTGGACAGAAGCCCTGCGCGGTGCGCAACCATGAGCGCTAGCCAGCTCGAGATTGGCGATCAGGTCAGCGTCCAATTGCGGCTGGATAACCGCGATTCACTGCCCATTGCTTGGGTGCTGATTGAAGACACACTGCCCCGAGAGGCTTTGTTTGGACCTCCACCGGCCTTGAGTTTGAGCGGTGAGCAGCTGCGAATATGCACGATCCCAGCCAAGGCCAGCCGCATCGTGACCTACAAGCTCAAAGCCTTGAGACGCGGCTACTTCCAGATCGGGCCGACGCTGGCCGAGACGGGAGATCTATTCGGCTTGCATCGCCGATTTCGATTGATCACACAACCGACCTACCTGTTGGTGTTGCCCAAACTGGTTCCCCTACAAGGCTACGATGTGGCATCCAGCCGACCGATCGGCGAGATGCGTCGCCATGTACCGCACGCTGGAGGACCCAACGATGATCTCAGGTATCAGGCAGTATCAAAACGGCGATCCGTTGCGGAGTATTCATTGGAGGGCGACAGCCCGCACCGGCGAATTGCAGTGCAAACAATATCAACCTAGCAGCGTGGCCGGAGCGACCTTGATTTTGGATCTGCACCAGTCTACCAACCCCGATCGACACGAACCCATGCGCTGCGACCTGGCGGTCTGTGCCGCAGCCTCGATCTGCCACATGCTGCTGCAGATGCAGCAGCCCTTTGGATTAATTACCAATGGTCGCGATGCTGCAGATCGCTTTGCCGATTCACACCGCGATCAAGAATTTGCATCGCTGGAGGATGCTCGGCAGACCGTTTCGATGCGTTCAACCAGCGATCGTTTGCGGCCGATGATCCTACCGGTCGCCAAGTCAGCGGAGCATTTTGAACAGGTTCATAAGACGTTAGCTCGACTGGAACGCACCGACGGCCTGCGTCTTGAGCAGCTGTTGTTGGAGGTTGAAGGCCGTCTTGCCCGCGATACCTCTATGATCATTATCCTACAACAAGTCGATGAAGCAGCAGCCCTTGCGCTGGGCATGTTGCGTCGGCGTGGCTATTCGGTCGCGACTATCGTTAACAACTACGAAAACGAAGCTTATGCTTCTGCATTGGCAAAGTTACTCGCCCAGCAAATCGCAGTATATCACCTGCCCGACGAAGCTGCAGTCCCCACCATCTGCAGGGAGTTGCTCATGCGCGATTGAGCCCCAGCAGCCTCACGGCGAACTGTCCTTTTGATTCGCAAGGCTCACCCCATGAAAGCTCGCTTCGATTTCGCGACACTCGCCTGGGCAATCCACTGGGTGGCGATCGCGCTGGTTTTTCTTCAAGCTAAACTGCCTGCACAACAACACCGCCCCCAGCTTTCTGAGGGCGTCGCCCCTCCCAATGTGTTGTTCATCGCCGTCGATGACCTGGCCTGCTGCCTGGGTTGCTATGGGGATGTACTGGCCAAGACGCCGCAAATCGACCGATTGGCGGCCAGTGGAGTGTGCTTTCTGCGGGCATACAATCAAATCCCACTATGCAATCCGGCCCGCGCCTCCCTGATGACCGGAATGCGGCCCGACAAGATCAAAGTGTATGACCTCGATCGCCATTTTCGCGATGAACGGCCGCAGGTCATAACCTTGCCTCAAGCCTTTCAGAATGCGGGCTACCACACCGCTCGCGTGGGCAAGATCTACCATGCCAATGTACCCGCGGGAATTGGCACGGCAGGCCTGGATGACGCTCCCTCTTGGCATCAAACCGTCAATCCCATCGGCCGCGACAAGACCGATGAGGACTTGGTGACCAATGCCGAAGCGCACAAGAAAATCAGTGCAGCGTTGAGCTGGTTGTCCGCCGATGGATCGGATAGCGAACAAACCGACGGCCTGATCGCTTCACAGGCCATTCGCATCATGCGTGAGCAATCATCCGGCCCTTTCTTCTTGGGCGTTGGTTTCTTTCGACCGCATACACCCTACATTGCACCCCGACGATATTTCGAGCTGTTTCCTGTCAATGAAATGCGCCTACCCTTTGCACCCGCAAACGACCGCGACGATATACCCATCGCGGCCTTCGCCCACAATTGTCCGCAACCGAACTACAACTTGGACGAGGCGACGCTCTTGCAGGCCCTGCAAGCCTACTATGCATGCGTTGCCTTTGTGGACGCGCAAGTCGGTCGGCTGCTAACTGCACTGGAGGATCTCGGCATTGCCGACCGCACCATCGTGGTCTTGTGGAGTGACCACGGCTACCACTTGGGTGAGCATCAAGGCATCTGGCAAAAGCGGACTTTATTCGAGCAGGCCGCCAGGGCTCCCTTGATAATCCGCGCACCTGGCCTGGCAGGCAGAGGACCCTGCCGACGCATCGTAGAGTTCGTCGACATTTTTCCAACGCTGACCGACCTGGCGGGCATTCCCGCGCCCGAAAACCTGGATGGCCGCAGTCTGCGACCTCTGCTGGAGCAACCCCTGGCTGAATGGGATGGTTATGCCATTACCCAAGTGCTCCGCCCTGCCGACCTACGACTTGGGCAAGCCGTGATGGGCCGCAGCATTCGCTCCGAGCGTTATCGCTATACGGAATGGGCGGGCGGCGAATTGGGCGTAGAGCTCTACGACCACCATAGCGATCCGCAAGAATTTCATAATCTTGCCGATTCTCCCGACCCTCGTTCCCAATCTGCCATACAGCGCTTGCGACCGCTGCTGCGCGAACGCGCCAGCGGACGCGTTCCTGACTCGCCCTTTAATCCCCTACGTCTGTAACGACCGAGCTCTCGCGCTGGCCATGGTCCTTGGTTGGGTCTCCGTAGCTGGGCAGCGCCAGTCTCAAGCATCCCGCCATGGAACTGCCTCGGAAAGCCAAACTACCAGCGATGACGTAGGTTCAGAGTTACAATGGCATGCGACAGACTACAATGAGTCTGTTTGCCGCAACGGTTGGTTTACGCCTGCCGACGGGGCGCGTCGACCGCGACTTGCCCGTTACCCAACTAAAACCCTGTGCCGCCACTTGGCCGAGAACTTCATATGGATGCTAAGAAAGCCGCTGCCCTGAAAATCGATAGTGAAGTCCGGGCAGACTTTGAATCGAAGTCTTTGGGGGAGTCGTTGATTCATCACCTGCATTTCTCACTGGCCAAGGATCGCTACAGCGCGACCAAGCACGATTACTACCTGGCGTTAGTCTATGCCGTACGTGAACGGTTGATTGCGGGCTGGCTCAAGACCCAACATCGCTACTACCACACCGATTGTAAACGCGTCTACTATTTGTCGATGGAGTATCTGACGGGCAGGACACTGGCCAACGCCCTGGTAAATTTAGGGCTGTTGGATGAAGCCCAGGAGGGCTTGCAGGAACTGGGGCTCGATTTGGAGCAGTTGATTCAGGTCGAATCCGAAGCGGGCTTGGGCAACGGTGGCTTGGGACGCTTGGCAGCCTGCCTACTAGACTCCTTGGCCACACTGGGATTTGCTGCTTACGGGTATGGCATTCGCTTTGAGTATGGAATTTTTCAACAGAAGATAGAGAATGGCTGCCAGGTCGAAGCACCTGATAATTGGCTGCGTTTCGGTAATCCCTGGGAAATCGTGCGCCCCGAGGATTACTACACCGTCAAATTCGGAGGCTATGTCCGCCAACTCTCCGATCCCGTAGGGCGTCTGCATTTTGAATGGGTTACCGATGACGATGTGATGGCCATGGCCTTCGACAATCCCGTGCCGGGCTACCACAATGCCACGGTTAATACATTGCGGCTGTGGTCTGCCGAATCCTCACACGGATTTAACCTGGAATACTTCAATCGAGGCGACTATGTCGAAGCCGTGGATGCCAAGAGTCGCAGCAAGAGCATTTCGCGGATCCTCTACCCGAACGACAACGTATCCTGCGGCAAGGAATTACGCCTAAAGCAAGAGTACTTCTTCGTTTCCGCCTCTCTGCAGGATATCGTTCGACGTTTCAAAAAGAAACATGCATATCTCGAAGAGTTTCCCAACAAGGTGGCCATCCAATTGAATGACACGCACCCAGCCCTGGCGATAGCAGAGCTGATGCGGATCCTGGTGGATATCGAACAGATAGATTGGCAGGAGGCTTGGGAAATCACGGTTGCCACCTTTGGATACACCAATCATACGCTGCTGCCAGAGGCTCTCGAAGAATGGCCGGTGAGTTTGATGCAACGCATTTTACCACGACACTTGCAGATCATTTTCGAAATCAATAGACAGTTCCTAAAGTCCATAGAGCACCATTATCCCGGTGACATCGAGCGCCTGCAACGCATGTCGTTGATCGCCGAAGACGGAGAGCGGCGGGTCCGCATGTCTCACTTGGCCATCGTGGGCAGCCATGTCGTCAATGGCGTTTCAAAATTGCATTCGGAACTCCTGCGAACGCGCATGTTCCCCGACTTTGATGAACACTACCGGCACAAGTTCTGTTCCACAACCAACGGCATTACACCGCGACGATGGCTGAGAATGGCGAACCCGGAATTGTCACAACTGATCACACGCACGATCGGTGAAGGTTGGTTGCACGAGTTGCAGCGTCTGGAGCAGTTGCTTGAGCACACCCATGACCCGGAACTGGTGCAGCAGTGGGCAGCTGTCAAGCAGCACAATAAGACACGACTCGCCCAAACCATTCATGACCAATTGCATATCACGGTCAGCACGACGGCTATCTTTGATTGCCAGGTAAAGCGAATCCACGAATACAAACGACAACTGCTGAATATGCTGCACGCGGTCTGTCTCTACAATCGCATCCTCCAGGGTCAGCTGAGCCCCGTGCCACGTGTAATCATCGTGGCCGGCAAAGCTGCCCCGGGTTACGAAACGGCCAAGTCGATTATCAGAATGATCCACGCCATTGCCGAAGTCGTCAATCACGATCGTCGCGTGCAGGATCAGCTGAAAATTGTCTTCATGCCCAATTACAATGTGTCGCTCGCCGAGCAGATCATTCCGGCCACGGATTTGTCGGAACAAATTTCAACTGCCGGCACGGAAGCATCTGGGACGGGAAATATGAAGGCCATGCTCAACGGGGCATTGACCATTGGCACCCAGGACGGGGCGAATATCGAAATCGCCGAAGCCGTAGGCGCTGACAACATTTTCATGTTCGGTAAGAACGCGGAGCAAGTCCAGCAGACCCTCGCCGGCGGCTACGATCCCTACGCTGTTTATGACAGTCAGCCCGAATTGCGGCAGGCAATCGACATGATCCGCACAGGCTATTTCTCCTCGGGCAACAAGCAGGCCTTTGCAGCACTGCTGGACCAAGTTTTTGCCAGTGGCGACCGCTACCTGGTTTTGGACGAATTCGCCGATTACGTAGCCTGCCAAGAGCGGGTCGCGCAAGCCTTCCTAGATGTCGATGATTGGACCAGCCGCTGCATGGTCAATACAGCTCGAGCCGCTCGATTCTCCAGTGACTGCACCATCATGAGCTACGTCAAACAGATTTGGGGGCTCGATGGGCCAACCAACTAATTCCCCCAAACTGGCCTCGCGTTTCGTCCATTTCACAATTTAGCCTTGTCGCGGTAGCCGGAGTCGCCAGACGTCGCCAGACTTCGGGGAACCTGGCCTCGGTTTCGTCCATTTCACAATTTAGGCTTAACGCGGTAGCCGGAGTCGCCAGACTTCGGGAAATCGTGAAAAGAAGCCATCAGTCGGCACTTAGCATGGCAGACAAATTGCGGACAGTTGTGTAATTACGGGCAGTGGCTGCCACGCCGAGCTTACGTTCCGCACCAGCAGCAAGCTTCGATCGACCGAAGCCTAGCGGTGCATGCAAGTAAAATACGGCATCAATCAACGCGTAGCGTTCGGTCGGAGTTGCAAGGTTAGCAATGCCCTCGATGTCCGGCGAGTCTGGGATCCCGTCGAGAAAGAAGAAGTGCAGGGTTTTCGACTCGTCCTCGGCGGAGGCGAAGGGATTGTTTGCAACCGCAGCATGCAAGTCCGAGTCAGTGAGAAGCAAGATGCTCGGTCGAAAGCCAAATTTGGCTTCGGTTGCATCGGCAAGCTGCGCTAAAAGTTTGGGCTTGGATTTGAGGGAGGACTTGAAAACAACATTACCGCTCTGAATATAAGTGCGTACCGCTCCGCATCCAGCAGATTCCAGTGTCTTCGCGAGTGCCGCCATGGGCATCTTGTTTCGGCCTCCCACGTTGATGCCGCGGAATAGGGCGATCCAGGTTTGCATCGATTATCTGCACAAAAAGTTTTCAGTCGAGTTACCAATTAGTCGGTTGAGTTGTCGAACCACACATCCCGACCATTGATTCGGGATCGAACCCTTGAAAGCTGGCGACTCGGAGCTTGGCTGAGGCGATACTAGCTAGGCATTTGTCAATAACCCTGCGTTTTTGTTGACACGCCGAGCATCGATGCTACCATAAAGTCGCCGGCGTGCGCATTGTTGCCCACTTGGCCAACTTTGAAAACGCGAACCTACTGTCCAAATGCATGTCTCGGAATCCTGTGCCAATGTCTCCAGACGGTACGAATGTTCGAAGATTGCTGCAGCAGTACTGCCTGATGGTAGGTACTGTCTGGTTGGTCGCGTTGTCATCAAACGTTGCCCGCGCGGGCTGTTACTATGGAGACTCCGAACCCCATCTGTCTCAAGCCGAAAAAGAACAGCGTGTTGTCACGGTCTGTGGCACGATTTCGACTCGAGGTCAGGTGAACGTCGTTTACGAGTACGGAGAGTTCAAGTACTTCCCGATTTCTGACGCTCACTTGCCGTGCCGTGGCCCGCAGTGCAACAAGGTCCCGCCGTCGACAATCACGGTTCAGTTCGATCTTGTTCGACAGAATAGCAATCAAACAGCCTTAGCATCGTTTTCTTTCTATGTCGCGCCGACCAAAACGGTACGATTTCTAGACTGCCCAACACCGCCTACTTCTATCGGCGTTGATCTTGGCATCTTTCGGCCTCCTCGTTCCTGTTAACGCCTGAACTTCGCTGGAGCATCACGTTATTCTTCCTTGCGGTTGTTGCTGCACTTTCATAAACAGGCAAAGCCACCGTTTAGGACAAACGTTCGACCGCAGCATTCCTGTTCGCGGACAACCCGCGGCCATGGTTTGATTGTGCGCTCCTCGCGGCTCTTAGAATTCGTCCGCAATTAAGTTACCTAATTAGCCGGAACGCGTTAGCGTCCGGTTCCCGCGATAACCGGGTGCTCATGCACTCCGGCTGGTCTCGAATTGGGTAGTTTCTTTACGGACAAGACCATTCCCAGCAAGCGCATGTGTCAGCGTCCGTGTGGCGTTGTGCACTCAGAAGAGCAATGGCAGTTTCAGAATCCGTCTTGGGTATGACCACGCCTGTGCATCTTCCTGCGCGTCAACGTAGCCTTTCCGCGCGCACACGCGAGCATCAAATTGCTGAAATTTGTTGCGCTAGGTCAGCCGCGCGGCGATCTGTTCATGATTTCATCATCCATAAGAACTCCTTTCCTTTGGGACATACTCCAATGTATCTTTGCTTTAGTCTAAATCCGCGTCACAACGTTAGCCGACGCCAAGCGTTCACGTTGGTAGAACTGCTGGTGGTGATCGCCATTATCGGTATTCTGGTTGGCCTCTTGTTGCCAGCCGTTCAGGCTGCTCGGGAAGCAGCACGGCGAATGCAATGTAGCAACAACCTAAAACAACTTGTGCTAGCACTGCACAACTATGAAAGCGCACACAAACGCTTTCCCTTTGCCAGCGGCGGTACGACTCCTCCTTCAGGCAGTCCCGGATATTCGGCCGTCAGCTTACTATTGCCATTCATGGAACAAGGCAATTTGCACCAGACGATCAATTTTGATCTACCGCTTACCGCCGCTGCGAACACGCCAGCACGATTGCAAAAAGTACCAGGCTTTCTGTGCCCCTCAGATCGCGAGAATCCACAACCGCAGACTGGCGGAGCAATCAACTATATGGCCAATAAGGGAAGTCTACATTGGTGGAGTCATCCAAATCAGAACGGTGTGTTCATTCCCTCGAAAGCATTTCGTTTTGCCGATATTACAGACGGAACGAGCAATACGGCGGCATTCTCCGAGCGATTGCTAACGGATGGCAACAATGGAGTGGTTGATCTTCGCGCCGATGTATTCCTCGGCTCAGGAGACCCAAACACCCCGGATGAGGCCATCGACATGTGCTATGCCACTGACGCGAGCAACCTGGCGAATCAGTTTCCATTGTTTATGGGAGCACCTTGGATCAACGGCCAGCATACCTATCTCCATGTAGATGTCCCCAATCGCCGATCCTGCGGATTCTATCCGTTCAAGGCGACGATGCCTGCAAGCAGCTTTCACACAGGTGGCGTGAATGCCGGCTTGTGTGATGGTTCGGTTCGCTTTGTAGCCGAGACAATCGATCGTCAACTTTGGCGAGCGGTTGGATCTCGCAATGGTGCAGAAACCATCGGTGATTTCTAGTGCACAACACAAGTAAATCACGGAGTGCGATTGACATGTCCAACTTATGCAACTCTACCTATCCTTACATAGCCAGCTTTTTGCTAGCCCTATCTGGATGTGGGTATTCCGCCAGCGAACACCGCGTCGAGCCACGCACCGCATTGAAAACATTACAGGAAGTGCTAGAGGGCTGGAAACAAGGAGATACGCCTGAGAGTTGGCAGCGGCGAACTCCTGCGGTGGTTGTTCAAGATTTTGATTGGAAGGCGGGTAGGAAACTTCAAGAGTACGAAATACTCGATGAAGGCGAATCTGTCGACGCGAACCTCTATTGCAAAGTCAAGCTGAAGTTTTCAGATGCACGCGCAGGCAAGAGCGAAAAAACGGTCACCTACTTGGTGGGCACTAGCCCTGTACTTACCGTTTTTCGCTCTCCCGCGCCATAAAGTATGAACTGAATAATCCTCTTATCTAAGCTCCTCATTGTTGCCAGGCCGCTGCCGTAGCCGCACGAGCCACTTTCGGACTCCTTCAATATGCGGGGGCGTGTTCGAAATCATGGTGTAGCTCGAAAGTCTGGCAGTGTGGCTATGGTCCGCTTACAAAGAAATAAATAACGAAGTCACCATGAACAACCTTGCAAAATGGCTCTGCTTCCGAAGCCAAATCAAATCATCGGATCGAATCCGCGTTTTAAGCAATTTGATGGTAAAGATTGGCGGACTCGCTGCTATTGTGTTTTTAAATGCAAACTGTCTTGCTATTCAGGAGGGAGACTTTGCGCCGATGCTGACGCAATCCGAAGCGTGGGAGAAGCTGCCTCAAGTTACAAAGGGAGGCAATCCAAATCTACCAAGTTGGGCGCGCATTCTGGCAGCTAGTGTTCCGCGAAGCACTGCCGCATTGCTTGAATTGGACTTGGCGCATCGAACGCAAAGTCCGATAGCGCCTCGATTAAGGGCGGGGATGAGATGGGTTTCCGCCAACGCGAATCGCTGTGAGTATGCGAGACAAGTTGCAGAACTGGACGCTCGCAGGGCGGGTGTTACCCACGACCATATTGCCGGCCTAACCAAGGCTGAATATCCAGGCTGGTCGGCGTCCGAACGCAGAGCACTCGAATTTGCGCACTTGATGACCGTGGACTCCGAGGCAATAGCCGATGAGCAATTTGCACAACTAGTTCATGACTTTGGCGAAAAGCAAGCCGCCTCGATGGTTCTGTTGATGGCTTACGCGAATATGCAAGATCGTTTGCTGCAGTGCTTGGGCGTTTCGCTGGAAATAGATCGCAACGCAGACGCACTGAGCCCAGTGCAAGTGTCCTTCGGTCCCGAAGCTTATATCGTTGAACGCACTCATCCGCCGGTAACTGAGTCGACCACTCTGCCAAAAGCGATAGGCAAGGAAAGCAATGCCGTCGATCCGCGTTGGAGTGAACTTGGCTATGACACCTGGCAGGAGCGACTGCAGTCACAGCGCGAGAAAACGACGCGATTGCCTATTCTCTCATGGGATAAGATCGCACCCAACATACCGTCAGGCATGTTTTCCGGGCCTAGTGACATCATCTGGTATCGCACGGTCTTCGGTTACGCGCCGGAGTTGGCTGCTCCGTTTGAGCGATTCATGCGCACCTCGGGGGCGGAAACGAGTGGTCAGTATGGCCGTGTATTGGGCACGACGCTTTTCTGGGTTACGACGCAGGCTGTCAAGTGTGCTTACTGCATGGGGCATTGCGAAATGAACTGGGAAGTCGCCGGATTGACACTTGATGAGATAGCGGAACGTAGTCGAACCTTGGCGGGCGATGATTGGTCCCGTTTCTCCGAACCCGAACAACGCGCTTTGGCCTTCACTCGCAAGCTTGCTCAAACGCCTTGGGAGATTTCTTCAAGCGATTTGGGCACTCTCAAGCAAGACTTTGGAGCCGATCTTGCATTGATGATCGTGCTACATACGTCGCGGTACCATTATATGACACGCATTTCCAATGGCTTTCAGTTGAAGCTGGAAAGCGAGAATGTGTTCTTCAAGTATTGGAACAAGGATCGCCCGCAGAGTACTGAAAACTCGCAAGCGGTCGCTGCCCAGCCTGAAGCGAAGAGTTTCAGCCTCCTCGATCGAGCACAACAGGGAGCGTTCGTTCCACTTCCATCGGACTCAGAAGCCTGGGGCTTGTTGCCATCGGTCGTCGCTGGCCAGCAAACTTCGTTGCCAAGCTGGGCGCGAGCTGTGGCCCTGGAGCTCCCACGTACGGCGGCTGCCATGCTACAGCTAGACGCAGCCCATCGGCTGCGAAGTCCGCTTGAGCCACAACTGCGAGCAAAGTTGCGATGGATCATAGCGCAAGCCAATCACTGCGAGTACTCGAAAGCATATGCGATTGCGGATCTTCGGCGAGCTGGAGGCGATGAGACTGCGGTCAACGTATTGATCGGCGAATCGTCCCGCTGGCCGGCTGCAGAACACGATGCCTTCACGTTTGCCAGATTGTTGACCGTCGCCGCACCGACCATTTCGGATGGTTTGTTCCAACGGCTGCGGGAGCAATACGGTGATCGCAAAGTTGCGGCGATGATCTTGCTGGCAGCCTACGGCAATTTCCAAGATCGCATCGTGCTGGGATTGAACTTGCCGATGGAAGTGGACGGTCCTCTTGCACCACTCGATATTGTATTTGTCGACGGAGCACTGCAGATGGCTCCTTTAATTCCACCCAACGACGGGAAAGCCCGCTACGTGAATGGCCAAGCCTCCGTTGTTCCGTTGAACGAAGAGTGGACAAGCATCGCATACGAACAGTTGCAAGCAAGACTGGAAGACCAACGCCATCGAGCTCCCAGGCTGCCTATTCCACAATGGGCTGACGTCAAATCAAAACTGCCGACTGCCATGTCGGCAAGCCCAACTTCAATACGCTGGAGCCTGGTTAACTACGGCTACGCTCATGAGCTGGCTATTCCATGGACCATAGCGACTCGCACACATTGGTCGGAAGCACCAGCGGACCGCATACTGGAGGAAAGTTTGTTTTGGGTGCAGACGCGACAATCGAATGCAACTATTGCATGGGACATTGCGAGATGCTTTTGGAAGTTGCAGGGTTGGATAAGGCACAGATTGCCGAGCGCACTCGGTTGCTAGCGGAAACCGACTGGTCGAAGTTTCCACCCGAGGAGCAACGGGCTTACGAGTACGCTCGAAAACTCAGTCTTGCACTTGGGAGTTGACTGCCAATGACTATCAGTCGCTCACGAAGGACTATGGCCAACACCAGGGCATGTCTATTTTCTGGTGGCTCTGCCGCGGATTGTACATGACACGCATTTCTGATGGATTCCAGTTGCCTTTAGAGAAAGACAACGTATTTAGCACTCATGCGCCAACAGAGGATCCAAAGTAATCAACGGACACGACCGTCGAATCAGTCTCGCACTACAACACCTTCCTCGATTGGAACCAACGACCATGAAATTTACGCTTCGATCATTTCTGCATTTACTCGTTGTCACGCTAGTAATGCAAACTGTCGCAGACGAACAGACGACGCATGCCCAAAGCGAACAGGGAGATTCCAGTAAAACCATCCAAGCTGTGGCCGACGAACCACTGAGCGAAGAAGCGCAGTCAATTGCGCAAAATTTGCGCGAAACGCTACCGGCGGATTCGGAAGCGATTGCAATGCTGAACGATATCATCAAGGGAAGCCACCTGAGTGCAGACGATGGCTGGTTCCCACTTGCAAAATCCCAGAGTCGCTATGATTGGAACTATGTTTGCAAAACGTTTGACAAGGATAGCGATGGAATAGTCGATGCCGACGAGATCAAAATGAGTCAAGACGCTTTTGGGCGTCTTGACCGCAACGGCGATCGACAAATCACCGAGCTGGATTTCGACTGGAGCGAGCATTCATTAACGCCCAAGCCTGGTTTGATGTTGTTCTTCATGGCGGATGCGGACGCGAATGGAAAAGTCACTCCTGACGAGTTCCAAAAGCTATTCAGCATGTTCGGCGGTGATGAAACAGGGTACTTGGCCATCGATGATGTGCGGGAACAACTCCTGCCCCCGCCGCCGGGCGCTCGTGACCAACGTCCCGATCGTCCGAGCAAGAGCACTCTTGTGAAAGGCCTCGAAAGCCAAGAGATTGGTTCTCTTCAAGCGGGACCCAATGTTGGAGATACCGCTCCCGACTTCACGCTGTCGACGTTGCAGAGTGAGCCAGTGACGCTTTCAAAAGAAATAGGCGAAAAACCGATTGTATTGATCTTTGGCAACTTTACCTGCGGACCATTTCGTAGCCAATCAGGCAATATTGAAAAGCTTTACCAGCGATATCGTGACCAAGCAAAATTTTTCTTGGTTTACGTTCGTGAAGCGCATCCGAGCGACGGCTGGTGGATGCAGAGTAATCAGACTGTTGGGATCGACCTATCCCAACCCAAGCAGAATTCTGAACGCATTGAAATTGCAGCCACTTGCCAGAGGCACTTGGATTTAACCATTCCTTTCTTGGTCGACACTATCGATGACGAAGTTGGCTCTACCTACAGCGGAATGCCAAATCGTCTTTACTTGATTGATCAACGAGGCAAAGTTGCCTTCAAGAATGGCCGCGGCCCGTTCGGCTTTCACCCTCGACAATTAGAACAATCGCTGCTGCTGCTGCTTAACGACGAAGAAGGCAATGAGTGACTATGCCCGTCAGCGGCTCTGCGAGCTCGAACCCAGCCACGTCCTTCTGGAGGTTCAGCGCCGTGTCGATAGGCCATCCTGCCCCTATTTTTCCTATCGCTTTCTTCGTGCCAGCTAGTTTCCCCTTCACCCCTGGGAGCAAGATTCACATGATTGATAATCAACAACACGTCTAACGGAGTTACCAAGCCGTCGCTTGAGATGTCGAACCACACATCCCGACCATCAATTCGGGATCGAACACTTGGCAGCTGGCGATTCGAATCCTGATTGAGGCGATTAATAATCAACAAGACATCGATAGCTGATACAATTCCGTCGTTATTGGTATCAAACGGCTTGGCAGCATTATGCCAAGGATAAAGATTCTCTTTGACCTCAACGACCAGCGACTCTCTCCAGCGCAGGTCACCCCTGGCATTGCTCGCGATGACTTCGACCAGCACTCCACCGTTTTCATCTGCGTTCAAGTGTTCGCCCGGCTTAAGGGCTACTAGACTATCGCGAAACTCGAAGCGTGCATCCTGGATCTCGACCTTTAGAACTTCTCCCTGAAATTCAAAAGGAATTCCAATAGCTCCCAAGCTGAGCCCTGCAACCCGCTCGTCAGCCGACAAGGAAGTAAAGCGACGAAGGTCGACAGCTGGTGTTTGGCCTTGGTCATGGCGGAAGCCAAACTGCGTGGCCGTATATGGATTCTCCAAGCGAAAATCGATAACCGAATCCAATTCACTGCTTTCCCAGCTGAGACGTTCCTGCGATGGATCGAGATTATCCCCCGTGGTACGTCAGTGCAAGCGATACCTCGGTAGCAAGGCCCCGAATCGATCCAAAAGATTTTGCGGTTAATTCGGCAACCAGCTTACCGTCGCTACCTAGCACTTCGATCATTTCAACGTGCTCGCCAGCGACCAAACGAAGAGCGATGTCATGGGCTCGAATCGCCTCGACACCACCGGCAACTAGGAAGCTTCGCCTGCTGATAATTCGCCCCGAATCTGGATAGTTTGGATCCGCAAACGCTTCGACGCGTAGACGGCGCTCGGATGCGTCTGACATTTCTAACGTGGCAATAATATTCCCGCCAACGCTTTGCACTAGATTTATAGAACCCGTCTGGTATCGACCTTCGATATTGCCCGCCTCTCCGGAGCGAGCATTTCGCGTTGCACGCAACGGTGGCTAGCTTCATCGCATGGGTGTTGGAATTTATTTTTCCACCAATCGATTCCAGCAAGCCAAGGTTTCCATCGATAGACAGGTCGCCAACCATAATGGAGCCCCCGTTGCCCTGTGCGTCTGCCCGTGCCTGGATGCGCATACCATGGCCATCCCCGGTAGGCAGGTCCCAATCCACTGGCAAAGTTGGGTGGCGCAAAATTGCCTCCAGACACAGAAAAGGTATCAAAACCACCGAGAATCGCGACTTGAGGCGTGAAATCGCCGCCAACAACATCCGCCGTCGTGACGCTGGAAACATCCCATGAGCCATTCAACCAAGACTTTCCTTGGAATTCAATTTGCCCAGTGGACCTGAGTGCGACCCCGAACCCACCGACCGACCCAATGTCACTGGTCGCAGCAATCTTCGTCAACTGTGACGACAATCCTCCAATCTCGATGAGGCTTCCATCGGCGAGCCCGTCGAAAACCATGTCTCGAATTGGCCCCGAGGTTTCTACACGGACTCGTACCGCAGGAACTCCGGCAAAATCAAGTTTCAATAGTCCGTTGGAACTTCGAATCGTTCCCAGCTCCAGAATGCTGTCTACGGTAAAGTCACCTGGCCGTTCCGCAATAACGCGCAGAATCGTGCTCTCGGGATCTGCTCCAATAATCTCCGTTTGAATGTGATCCTGGAATCTGTGCGGATCGATATCGTCCCCCAAACCTATAACATCCGTGATAAGCGTCCCTGGTCCCAGCAGCTCTAATTCGAAGGGACGCCCGAGATTATCGAGCAGCCTCTGAGTATCTTCCACAAGTCGCCCAAGGCAGGAAAACTCTGCGCCGGATATGCATGGAGCAGAAACCTTGCCGGACAATTCCACATTGTCGATCAGCGAAAGCACATTCAATGACCCAACCAATCGAAATGTCAAATCCAGGGGAAGCACTCCCGCGTATCCTTCCAACATGCTCTCGATAGGAAAACGCTGCCTGCGCCAGCCGAGTAGGTCGTCGAGCCGGGTTCCACCTGGTATCTGGTATTCATCAAAGAACGCCGCGTCCACTTGAATGGTTTGCTCGCGGACCAGTGGAACTGCGAAACCATCCAAACTCGAGAATACCTCCCATTGTTGATCACTTGAGCCGAATTGCCGGCCGTGATTGACGACACTTCGATCCCAGAACTGTAAGTGGTCAAGTGAAAAATGGAGAGGATCGTCATGATCGAGCGTTATCGTGAACTCAAAGTACTCTCTGCCCCCGATCCATTGACTGGTACTGACGGCTCTCCCGATACTCTCAGTCGTCTGGAAGTCCTGTCGAACCGCCGGCGTTCATGCCTGCAGAATGCGTCATCGGAGTCGCGGCAACGTACGTAGCCGTCCTATCAGCGGAAAGCTCCAGCGCGTTATTGTCATCTTGAAAGTCGTACCAGGCCAATGATCGGTCGCTGGGCAAAAGTGCATCCAGCACGCTGTCCACCAAGTTATCGAGATCATCATCTAGAATCGTGATGAGGGCTTGATCGACCGCCAAGCTCACACCCGGAGCGCTAGCCACTCGCACTCGAAATATCTCATTTGCCTCCCAATTGTTGTCTCCCAGGATAGTGACGGGGATCATCGCTTGAATTTGTCCTACCGGAATACTCACGGTTTGCAGCTGTTTGAAGACCACGTCTTCGTCACCTGCCTTGTCGCGAGGATCAGCGTTGCCGGAGACCATTTCTATGGAATATTGAATGTTGATTTGGTGATCGGCTGGCTGGGATAGGTGAACCGCCACATGATGAAGTGCACTGGTGTCCGTTTCGGTGAAGCTGACGGAATCCAAGGTCAGTTGTGGGCCACATGCCTGCGGTTGCAAGGCATGATCAGGGAGGACGACAGTCCCTGTTCCATTCAAGTAGGTTATCGATCCTCGCAGGCAACCGAAGCTATCAATCGCCCCTTCCGCAGTCGCTAGCTTGGTACTACCCAACTTGAGTTCGCCTGAGAAGCCTCCTTGAAAGTCAACTGCAGCGGTATTCAACGTACCGGAGAGTGAAAAATCGGCTTTTCCAGAAATGCTTCCATCGCCCAAGGCGAACGGAAACGCAAGGTTACAGATCGTTGGCTTCAAAAGCGAAATCCCCGCTTGAGGTGAGCGTCCCGATAAAGTTCGCTTCAAGCAGGTCAAACAAATCCGCATTCAGTGTGGCTTGAGCTTCGATACCTCCCACTCGTTTCAGTCGATCTGGTTCATCAAGCGCACCGCTATAACCTGGCGAATACCAACGCAACGTGCCTTGGCCATCGATAAAGTCCTGACGCAACTGGCCAGGCATGTTGAGCTGATCGAGCAGGTCATTCACTTGCTCCGTGTCAAGCGTTACCTCGGCCTTGGCACGTGGAAAGGCAACACTCTCGCTACCTATCATCCGTTCATCGATCGACGCGAGAACGATAACCTGCAAACCTAGCAAGGGATCCTCAATTTCTATCTCAAGCCCCTCCGCTGTACCATCGACGCGTGCCTTTCCAAGTGGAAACCCGAGCAGTTTTCCTTCCCAGGTTCCCTCGACATACGCGTCCGCAACAATGTCTTCGATTTTGTCCGCGTCGCGCAGGATCCGGTTTTCTTCTCGACAAAGTTTGGGCTCAAGCCCTTTGCAAGGATCATCAAGATTCAATTTCAATCCAGCGGCAATCGATGGTGCAAACAGCTGGAATTGACCGGGGGTATCGATCGTGGTGAGTGCTGTGACAATCTCGTCGAGCCAGCCCGGATACTCCAGAACCGACTCTGGTACTTGGAGATTCAGCGACTGCAACAATTCGATCGGGTCCGTAATCAGCCTAGGTACCTGCAGAATACCGTTTAGCAAAATGCCGCCATGCGTGGTGAGAGCTTCAAAGTGCTCAGGGGACTGAATTGGGATCTTGTCGTTGTCGAGCGGAAGTTCTGGATTGACCCAAACCTGCTGTAGTCGATCGAGCAGCGATTCTTCGTCTGCAGCACCGGCTGGGAAACCCAAGCCCTTGACCGTTGCCAGGTCGAAGTTGGCAACGCGCAGACCGGTCCGCAGTTCCATGAACCAACGCTGATCATTTGGATCGAGGGGATCAAAATCGCCGCCATCGAACAGGATGCTACGCATCGCGTCCCCAATTGGCAGCGACACCGTCATGCCGACAGGGACGTCTGGTGCAGCCTAGAACCGAAGCCAACAAGGTAGCCGAATTGAACAGTGTGCCCAGCGACGTATCGATACTCAGCGTCACTCCGTGCTTATCCAAACGTCCTTCGACTTGTCCCAATGCATCACCCAGAGGAATACCCAGCAAGTAAGGTTGAAGCTCGCCGCCGATGGTAATGGCGGGGTCCGCGATTTCAAAAAACGTCTCGGCTGAAGCGAGCATTGCCTTTTGAACGTGATAGGCAAAAGCGGCGTAGATTTCCCTGGAATGTTGAGCAGCTTGCTGAAGCGGTTGCAGAGCGGCCAGTGCTTGCGGCATTCCTGGCCATTCGTGCGAAGGACTCTCGCTGGGCGGTTGATAGAATTCGATCGGTAACGTTTCCACAAGATCCGTTAGCTTGCTGAGGAAATCCCCCTGATTCAACTGGTTCAATTGCACAAGGTCGGGATCATCGGACTCGAGAGTCCCGACGAACCGGGTGGCGGCGTCGAGAAGTCCTGAAATGAAAGACTCGGTCAGCATAGCTGCCCTTGCGGGTGCGCCCTCCAGGAGCGCGTTGATGCGTCCGATCAGCCGATCTCGGTCTATCGAAATACTGCGCTCCGTGGCGCTCAGCTCATCGTCTCCATTGACATCCACGATGATGTGCAGAAGTTTCGAGGGGATATCGTGGTCTGCGAGTGACCACTGATTGGTGGCTTGACGCCTTGTACGCTCTGATTCCAATGTCGCAGCCAGAGCGGTGAGCGCGTTGTCAAAGATCGCGGCTCCGAACTCCAGTGAACCATCGAGCAGGGAGCTCATAAACTGCTTGGTGGCGGCGATGGCTGCCTCGGAAACGCCACCCGTCGTCAACTGGATCCCCAACCTGCCTTGGGCGGGAAACAACATCGCCAATGGACTGTGGGTCGTGCCCGGAAGCGCAAATGCGGTATTGATACTGGGAGCCGACGGATCGCTAAAATCGAATAACAGTCCCGCGCTAGCCACCGGGAAATCCGCCACCTCCAGAATATCGCTGATCCCATATAACTGGAAACCGGCTTCCTCGCCGTAACCCACATTGGCGCCTAGGGTAACGCGACTGGCGATCAAACCGTTGACATAGGTGTTCGTCAATACGCCAGTTGCCGCCAGCGTAAAGCCCGAGTCCCATGTTAATTCCTCGTTCTCTACCGCATGCGCAATCTTCGCTTTGACCGTCTCGCGGGTGATCTTCAGCGGCTCACGGATTTCGTCGTTTGCGAGAATTTCGAGTGGATCGGAGATCGTCTTCAAGGGATCGCCAAAGGTCATACCGCCCTCAAAGCCAGTGAGTATGAATCCGGTGCGATCACCGATTTGATACCCGGCTGCCGCCCCAACGCCAAAGAAGAACGCGCCGACAACCGCCCCAACCAAACCACCAATCGGAACGGGAACTCCGACATAAAGCCTTCCGAGAACTGGACCATACTGACTGACGATCAACTCCGCCCCAAATCCCATATCGCTATAGACCAATTCGCCCAAGATTCGCCCATAGAATGATTTGGTATCGTCCATACCATCGCCGTCCGAATCAATGTCGAGTATTCCCAGGCCAAGTCCACCACCGATGGAAACACCGCCGACATCGATCGGTTCAATGGCAATCTCGATGGCGTCCAGGTTTGTGATGGGGAATGGGCACTCGCCCGAAGTCAGAAGGCTGATCAAATTGCGTTGGAACGCATCCAAGACGGTCTCACCTTCTTCGAGCATTCCGTTGGCTATCAAGAACTCTCCGCAAGAGCGGAGCGCATCGACGCTGATCTCCAGGTTTTCGACCAATCCTGTTATGGGCCACAACTCCCCTCCCACCATGCCACCTGAAACAAGGATGCTCACATTCTCAAGCTTGTCGATTCCGAATTTCCCGTCGATCAACGAGAGATCTCCGTCCGGGAACTTGAATCCAAACTCGGTCAATTCGATCGGCAACCAATCGGGAAAAAGGTCGGGGAGTGTTACCTGCAATGCAAAGTTTGACAGTTGATAGAAGCGTGGACGTGGTAACTCGTCACCACTGCCTGCAACGTAACCAATTCCAAAATTGCTGGCTGAGCCCCCCAATCCACTCAGCGGGTTTTCCTCATCGCCTGGCTCACCAAACTTCAGGGTCAAGCCGTTGTCGCC
The DNA here is from genome assembly GCA_963707245.1 of Pirellulaceae bacterium. Taxonomy (GTDB): domain Bacteria; phylum Planctomycetota; class Planctomycetia; order Pirellulales; family Pirellulaceae; genus Aureliella. The sequence goes on along the minus strand of CAVPPY010000024.1, from coordinate 98,952 downwards.
AAAGATCATGAAGGGATCCGCGGATGCGTTGTCCTCTGCAAATACGCTGAAATCGACGATGACGTTTTGGGCTTCCATTAAGAACAGGTCGCCAAAATGGATGGAAACGAAGTCAGCCGAAGCATTAAGCATCTCCAGATCAAGGCTCTCAATCTGAAAGTCACGAGTAACTACCAGCCCGAGATCAAAGGTTAGCCCGAGGTTCTCGAAGTTCAGTGGGCTTTCGGCAGACTCAAACGAAACGTCGAGCGTGGCATTGACGTTTAACTCAGCGAGGTCTGACTCGAGGTGTAGAGACCCCTGATTGATAATGGCGCCGGCCCCTACGCTGGCATCATCCCCCATCCAATCAGCCGCAAAGATACCCGAAAAGGTAATTCCCTTGGTGGCATCGTCATCGAAGAACTCACCCGAAAAATAGGCGCCGACCGTCAATGAGGCATTGATCACCAGCGGTCCAAATTCCATATCCGAGATCGCGACGGTGATGGGACCCGTGTCCTCGATCCTGACTGTTCCATCCGATACCACAAATGTTAATTCAAAACGATTCTCTGCACCTTGATCTCCGATGGTTACGGCCAGATTCTCCAGGGGTGTGTCTTGCAAGTAGCTAAAATCGAACTCGCCCATTGAGGGTGATGGTCGCGGAGAAGTCCTCGGTCGCAAAGGGTTGATTGGCGATTCCCGCTACATGAATTCGGGTCAAGTCCAAGGGTAGGATCCCAGCCACACCCACGGTCTCGAGCAGCCCAGCTTCGGCCTGGAGTTCCGCTTCATCCATGGAGAATCTTCCCCCACGAGTAAGCTGCATATTGCGAGCTGAGAGCACTAGCGGATTGTCTAGAGCGGTGAATTCGAGTTCGCTCGAGTCGATGGTTAGAACGACTGCCTCGTCGGGTTGATTGGGTGCGACAACCAGCCGAATGGCCGCGGTCGCATCCTCTGCGTCGCTGCTCGCGCTAAATTTGAAAGCAGAAATCTCCGCGACCGCTTCCATAATCGAAATGTCCAACGCGCCGTCTCGACTCAATGTCCCTGTAAATGCCGGTGAGTGTCGCAGTGCCCGATGGGATGTTTCCCGTCTCCAAGACCTCTTCAACAAATAGAATCGCTTTGTCGGCGGTCGCGGTAAAATCGAGTTCCAGCAGCGATGGCTCAAACTTCACCATCAATTGGGTTGTAATCTCGGCATCCTCCAGCCATAGCAAGCGATCACCGATATAACGCTCACTAATCGAGGTCACTATCGTCCCGGATAGACCTTGGCTATCGAATCCCAGATCGACAAACACAGAGACGGGATTATCCGCTTCACCCAGGGGAACCTCGATCGCGGCCACCAGCTGGCCCGCAAATAGATTCACCCCGATATCTGCATCAAAGACCAACTCTTTAAGTCGTCAATCCGCCGAGCTGTAGTACCGCCGAGCTCTCCGCGACCGCATCGATTCGCCAAGTATTGGAATCACTAAAGTATTCCGCCTCAACGGTCAGGTAGCCCTCTTCGGGAACTCCATCAACCAATTCTTTGAGCTCTGGTAGAGTGAGCGTACCACTAACATTCATCTGCTCCAACGTGACAACAACCTGGCCGCTCTCATTCGTGATCACGTGAAATTCCCCTTGCCATCTCAGGTCAGCTGGACCGATCGCGAAGTTCAAATGAAAATCGGTGTCTCCATCAACCTTGACCCTCAGGAATTGCTCCGGCTCATCAGACCATAGAGCTTCAACACGATAGCGACCCTGTACATCCGCTAGAACGAGTTCGATGGAGAATAGTCCACCTGCGTTAGCTACTCCGCTAGCGTCGATCTGCTCGTTGCCACCCACCGCAGCATGTCCGTTGACGCTACCTTCCAAGCTCAGGTTCTCAAGCACGATGGAGCTCGAACCGTCGAGGAAGAAACCGCTCGAATCGACGCCAAAGACAATCGAGAACACGACGTCCGTTTCCAAGTCAATCGCACCAGACAATGTAGTAGAACCCGCCAGACCCTGTAGGATTTCTGCCGGTATTGATTGAAGTGGGACCTGACCAACGACACCTTCGATTGTGTGGTCAAATCGAACCCGTATATTCTCTCCACTCTCACATCCTGCTTCACCCGCCATGCAGATCACTGTCAAGCCAGCCGCATGCAGCGCCGTACGCAGCCCTTCGAAACTCTGCACCTGATCGATCAACTCCGGAACTCCTGCTTGTACGGTCGTGTTAAAACGATCGAACAGTCCCAGCGCCTCATCAAAAGCGCTACCGATCAGAGGGAGTGGCTCTCCCGGCAAACCAAGCAGGCTTGACCAACTGGCCATGCGCTCGCGCAACGCCTCGGTGCCTTGGTTTATTTGCTGCCGTAGCAAATCGGCTTCATTCGTCGTCGACTCGACAGCGGTGAGCGTTAAAGCTGTTCGGTAAGTACGTGACTGACGCCGATCGACCAGAACCAAGGAACCCAACTACCTGCGTGAACTCGCCCGTCCGCGATCCAAAAGTAATCGGTGTGATCGTTGCCAGAAGATCAGGCACGAAATCATCGACAACAGTCATTCGCAAGTTACCATTTAGAGTTGCGAGGCCGCTGACACTCAACAGGTCGTGTGATGTTAAAGCTGCCCATTGCAAATCAAGTACACCTGCGCTGTTCTGTTCGTAGCTACCGACAATGTGCAGTCGTGCCAATCGGCGATCCAGGCTGCACCTGTCCTGCATTGAGAACATTTCCTTGGATTTGCCCAATTCCGCGTAGTAGGCCACCTTGCAGACTTATTAGTCCACCAGCGCTTAGATTGCCTCCGTCCAGGTTGGTGGTTCCCGCAAACTGCGTCATGCCGTTTGAGAGCTGCATTGCTCCCCCTTCAATGGAAACCTGCCCGTGATTCTCGACCATCGCCTCCAAGGTCGCCGATCCGGAACTATTCGATTTGCGGAGCCGACCACGATTAACCAGTGTTTCAACCGAATTCGTGCTCGTGTCATCCAGAAAGACACCAGCTACATCAAGTGTTCGATTGGCTTCATTGATAATCGTCGCGCCACCGTTGATTTGCCAAGTGCCTGCGGTCCACAGCGTGTCCGAATCCAGAATCATCGTGCGGCCACTGAGTGTTCGAATTCCCGAGGCGATGCTGAGCCCCCCGGCAACAATGGTTTGGTGCTCCGGACTTCCACGCTGCGTCCCACCATTCCACTCAAAAGGACCGGCAAGGGTTAGCGTGCCTGCGCCATCAATCTCACCACCATTCTGTTGGAAGGACCCGGCCAGCGTCACCGCGTCCGCGACCGTCAGAATTCCGTTACTCAATCGCAGTTGACCTGTGCCAGCAGAGGTCGAGCCGCTGCGCAATTGTGAATCTGCTCCCGACCTGTTCAAATCGATGAGAGCGCCCTGGGCTGCCTCCCAGTGCCCCGCACTATGAAAGGCTCCTGCTATCAGGATGGTGCCAACCAACGACTCGACTCGTCCGCCAGCTTGAAGATCGAGCAGATCGAATTCCAGCGTCGCCGCGCCGGAGCCCGCCGACTTGCGGAGAGTTCCTCGATTGATCAACCGGTCGATAGACGTCGAGTCTGCAGTCATCCAGAAAGACACCAGCTACATCGAGTGTTCGATTGGCTTCATTGATAATCGTGGCGCCACCGTTGATTTGCCAAGTGCCTGCGGTCCACAGCGTGTCCGAATCCAGAATCATCGTGCGGCCACTGAGTGTTCGAATTCCCGAGGCGATGCTGAGCCCCCCGGCAACAATCGTTTGGTGCTCCGGACTTCCACGCTGCGTCCCACCATTCCACTCAAAAGGACCGGCCAGGGTAAGCGTGCCTGCGCCATCAATCTCACCACCATTCTGTTGGAAGGACCCCGCCAGCGTTACCGCGTCCGCGACCGTCAGAATTCCGTTGCTCAATCGCAGTTGACCTGTGCCAGCAGAGGTCGAACCGCTGCGCAATTGTGAATCTGCTCCCGACTTGTTCAAATCGATGAGAGCGCCCTGGGCTGCCTCCCAGTGCCCCGCACTATGAAAGGCTCCTGCTATCAGGATGGTGCCAACCAACGACTCGACTCGTCCGCCAGCTTGAAGATCCAGCAAATCGAACTCGAGCGTCGCCGCACCGGTGCCCGCCGACTTGCGGAGAGTGCCACGATTGATCAACCGGTCGATAGACGTCGAGTCTGCAGTCATCCAGAAAGACACCAGCTACATCGAGCGTTCGATTGGCTTCATTGATAATCGTGGCGCCACCGTTGATTTGCCAAGTGCCTGCGGTCCACAGCGTGTCCGAATCCAAAATCATCGTGCGGCCACTGAGCGTTCGAATTCCCGAGGCGATGCTGAGCCCACCGGCAACAATCGTTTGGTGCTCCGGACTTCCACGCTGCGTCCCACCATTCCACTCAAAAGGACCGGCCAGGGTAAGCGTGCCTGCGCCATCAATCTCACCACCATTCTGTTGGAAGGATCCGGCCAGCGTTACCGCGTCCGCGACCGTTAGAATTCCGTTGCTCAATCGCAGTTGACCTGTGCCAGCAGAGGTCGAGCCGCTGCGCAATTGTGAATCTGCTCCCGACTTGTTCAAATCGATGAGAGCGCCCTGGGCTGCCTCCCAGTGCCCCGCACTATGAAAGGCTCCTGCTATCAGGATGGTGCCAACCAACGACTCGACTCGTCCGCCAGCTTGAAGATCCAGCAGATCGAATTCCAGCGTCGCCGCACCGGAGCCCGCCGACTTGCGGAGAGTGCCTCGATTGATCAACCGGTCGATCGACGTCGAGTCTGCATCATCGAGAAAGACACCAGCCACGTCGAGCGTCCGATTGGCTTCATTGATAATCGTGGCACCATCGTTGATTTGCCAAGTGCCTGCGGTCCACAGCGAGTCCGAATCCAGAATCATCGTGCGGCCACTGAGTGTTCGAACTCCCGAGGCGATGCTGAGTCCACCGGCAACAATGGTTTGGTGCTCGGGACTTCCACGCTGTGTCCCACCATTCCACTCAAAAGGACCGGCCAGGGTAAGCGTGCCTGCGCCATCAATCTCACCACCATTCTGTTGGAAGGACCCCGCCAGCGTTACCGCGTCCGCGACCGTCAGAATTCCGTTGCTCAATCGCAGTTGACCTGTGCCAGCGGAGGTCGACCCACTGCGCAATTGTGAATCTCACTCCCGACTTGTTCAAATCGATGAGAGCGCCCTGGGCTGCCTCCCAGTGCCCAGCACTATGAAAGGCTCCTGCTATCAGGATGGTGCCAACCAACGACTCGACTCGTCCGCCAGCTTGAAGATCCAGCAAATCGAACTCGAGCGTCGCCGCACCGGAGCCCGCCGACTTGCGGAGAGTGCCTCGATTGATCAACCGGTCGATCGACGTCGAGTCTGCATCATCGAGAAAGACACTAGCCACGTCGAGTGTCCGATTGGCTTCATTGATAATCGTGGCACCATCTTTGATTTGCCAAGTGCCTGCGGTCCACTGCGTGTCCGAATCCAGAATCATCGTGCGGCCACTGAGTGTTCGAATTCCCGAGGCGATGCTTAGCCCACCCTTGAGAGTGACACTGCCACTGGTTGGAGTGCCGACGATCTGCCCTCCGCGCCATTCCATTAAACCTGAAATCTCCAGTTCTGCTTCGCCGGTCAGAATCCCGGAGGACATGGTTAACTGCTGGAGTGTTGATGCAGCGGCAACGGAGAGAGTCGCTCCGGCCAGGACTAAGGCCTCTTCGCTGTGGATTGACTTGAGTTGAATTGTTCCGGAGCTTGGAAGTAGCACGGACGTAGTATTGCTGAGTTGCGGTATGATCACCTCAGCGCCCGCACCTGGAACCAGGCCGCTTTCCCAATTTCTTGCATCTAGCCAGGAGCGACCGTCGCCAGTGCCGACCCACACATCCTGTGCCAGCAAGCGTCGATCTTCGAGGAGCTCGAGCAAACAACGGCGGTGGGTATTCTGGCCGGAGGTTCTGGTTCGCCCCTTGAGAGAGCTTTTCTTTTTGGGTCGGAAGAAGGGAGCCATAATTGATTGTTCGCAAAGAGTCTTGAGGGAAGCGAACGGCGTGAAACCTGAATCCAGGCACGGCCACTAGTCATTGGATTCATTTTCCCCGCCATTTTTTCCTGGCGATTCCGCAAACTTTGGTAAATGCGACTCCTGTCAGCCTTTGCTACAATGGGCTCTACACTCCTCTGCGAACGCCACCAAAACCCAGCTCTCCCCGCGAGTGGCCTGACAAATCGACGGAACTCACGCAAGCAGGGAAGAGTTTTTGAGTTTGAAAATGGCACTCCATTTCCAGGCTCGGTGCGACAGAAGAATAGCTCCCCCTCGCCCTGTACTCGGGGAAAGGGAGATGGGGGGTGAGGGGCCAAGATCGCGCGGAAGGCGTTGAAAGTGGAGCATTTGTATGAAACATGCCTTCATTCGGATCGCCGACTCTTTCGGCCCCCGCATCCCCAACCCTTCTCCCCCGGAGTACCGGCGGGAGAAGGGAGCCAGATCGATCAAGTTGGTGTTTGGGGCCTTAACACCCTCCACGATTTTTTACTGCTTAATACCGTTGGAAAAAATAATTGATTCGATGTATCAGGGGTCGTGTAGCGAATGGCCAATTCAGAACGCGACTATCCGCTAAAGATTGCGGACGATTCACGGTTAGCCGAACTGATTCGTTGTGCGCAGAGCGGTGACGAAAGCTCCAGAAACCAATTGTTTCGGGAGTTGCGGACCTATGTCATGTTTGTTGCAAATGAGCATATGGATGGTTCGTTGCAGGGAAAATATGCTCCCTCAGACATAGCACAACAGAGTTTGTTAAAGGCGGCTGAACAACTGGTATGCTTTCGCGGTGTCACTGCGGCCGAATTCAAAGGCTGGCTTCGGCAGATTGTCGTCAATGAGGCAAAGCTAGCGAGACGAACATTTGCTGCGGACAAGCGAAATGCCCGTCGCGAAGTTGCCTTGGATGCCATGACTCACGAACCTCACGAAATTCGATTCGTGGAGCCAATGGACGACATGGCTACGCCCTGTACCAACGCCCTGATGGGTGAAAGGGCGGAATTAGTCCGACAGATTATCGGCCAGCTTCCGGAAGACTATCAGAAAGCCATTAGGTTGCGAAATTGGGAAGCCATGTCTTTTGAGGAAATTGGTCAACGAATGAATATGTCAACCAGCGGCGTAGCGAAAATCTGGTATCGCGCCCTGCTGGAAGTTCAACGCTTGTACCAACTGCAAAATGAATCACGAACCGAATAATCCTCGATTCCAAGACAGTGAACTCGACCCCTTGCAACTCGCATTGCATTTGGAGCAGGCGAGCAGTAATTCGCACTTGAACTCCGAACAGCTCTTCGGTCCAAACGGTGCACTCGGCCAAGTGGACTCTTCTGAGGTTCTGGCCGGCTATGGCTGGTCTGGCATTGATTAGGGGAACCGCCGAATACGAGCGCTGCAGCGACACGCGTGGAACCTCGAATGCCGACACAAACGCAGTGGCAGTCGACAAGGCAATCGCCAACCGAGGAGCTGGCGCTGCGGGGCCAAATGGCTTTCAGCAATCGGAAGTCTACGATCCAGGATTGCCACTTCAGCCGACCAGCGAACGCAACGTGCTCGGAAAGTTCGAAGTCTTGCGCGAGTTGGGGAGAGGTGGTTTTGGAGTCGTGCTGCTCGGACGTGACCCCCATCTAGATCGCTTGGTTGCAATCAAGGTGCTCAGACCGGCAGCCCTGCTGGACTCAGAAGCAAGGCAGCGTTTTGAGCGAGAGGCGAGGCTTGGCTCAATGCTGAGCCATCCTGCAATCGTTCCCATTTTTGAGTCGCACACAGACGGACCGATCGCTTACATCGCGTTCGAATATTGTCCAGGCAAAACACTGGCGGATTGGTTCACCGCCCGGGGGCGAACGGTCGCGCCTGCTACAGCTGCCCGCATCATCGTGCATTTGGCTCAAGCGGTCCAGTATGCACATCAACGGGGAGTCGTTCATCGAGACTTGAAGCCCAGCAACATTCTTCTCAACTTGGAGGCCGAACAAGCGACTGACGAAAATGCAGTCGTTGAAGCTCTGCGAATCACCGATTTTGGACTTTCTCGATCGGTCTTGCAGTCCGCTGATTGTTTGACACGTGATGGCGCCATTGTTGGAACGCCAGCCTACATGGCGCCCGAGCAAGCGACTGGAAACTCGGAATTGATAGGTAAATCGGCGGACATTTATTCTCTTGGTGCGATCCTGTACCAACTGCTAACCGGGCAACCTCCCTTCATGAAAGAGTCGGATCTGGCGACATTGCGTGCGGTCGAATCCCTGCCCCCCACTCCACTTCGACGCTTGCGCCGTGAAATCCCCAGCGATCTGGAAGCCATCTGTCTCAAGTGCTTGCAGAAAGAACCACGCCGCCGCTACGATTCCGCGTACAGTCTCTGTTGTGATTTGGAACGGTTTCTCGGTGGTACTCCAGTACGCGCACGGCGAACCTCACTACTGGAGCGCAGTTGGCGTTGGACTGGTCGCCATCGCGCATTGACCGCCGCGATGTTACTTCTGTTGATCGGACTCATCGCGACCAGTTGGCAATGGTGGCGTGCGGAATACCATGTCAAACAAGCGAACCACTATTTGTCAGAATCGCAATCGCAATACGCCCGCGCCGAACGGAACTTGCACCGCACCGAACAGGCGATCGACAGCATGCTGACTGAGGTTGCGGATACGCTGCAGCATGTCCCGCAAATGGAATCCCTACGCAACCGCTTGCTGCAACGAGCACTCGAGCTGCAGCAGCAGATGGCCATTGAGGAATCCGCCGCATCCAGAAGTGCTCTTTCGAACCGTTGTTTCCCAACGCCGCATGGGACAACTGATGGTCGCCTTGGGCGAGTTCGACTCCGCCCAAACAGTCATCTCAACCGCTCTGAGCAAGTTAGACGCTTTGGAGCACGAGATCGATTCCTTTGAATGGTGGTGCGAGCGCGGACGACTCGATGGCGTTATGTTTGAAATCAAGCGATCTGCTAACGACACCAATGCATCGCTGGAGTTCGCAACCCACGCAGTGAATGCGTGGCGTCAAGCTTCTGCCATCCAACCCCATTCCTCCGTCATTGCAGAAGAATATTTATTAGCGATTCGCCACTATGGAATCGGTCTAGAAAAACAACGGAGCTATGGCGAAGCCAAGCTTGCGTTTGACGAGGCGTTGAAGCTGGCAACTGAGATTCCAACCTCCGAGCGTAGCGAGAAGATAGAAATTCTGCGTGGACAATTGTCGAACAGCCTTGGGGTACTGTATTCCAATATGGGTGACGCCGATCAATCGGAATCGCACTATTTGCAGGCCATCGATATTTTCCTGCCTGTAGTTAAAAACCGACCTGAACGCGTGGACCTGGGTTACAGCCTGGCCATCACCAGCTTCAACTTAGGAAATCGACATGCACGACGTCGCGCCCACGACCAGGCGATAGCGCACTACGCTCGGGCGCATGAGTTGCTTTCAAAACTTGTAGCAAGCTTTCCAGCGAATGTGGCTTATCGCCAAGATCTTTTTCGAGTCACCAGCGGCTGGGCGACCTCACAATTCCGATTGGGGAATCCCCATGCGGCAGCACAGTTACTTGAGGAATCACTCGCCAGCCAGCAGCTGTTGCCCGAGGACGTTCGCCTGAGTCCTAATGCAATCAACGATCGAGCACTGGCCTTGCTCAACCTGGGAAATGTTTACCGTGAAGGACTCGACAGCACAGACCGGGCCATGGAGTATTATCAATCCGCATTGGAGTTGCGTGAAGTGCAACGCCAGCGTTTTCCAACATCCATAGAAGCATTGAGGGGTATTTCCGTTTGCAAAGGCAATATGGCTGCTTGTTTCATGAAACAGGACCCACAGCAGGCAATGACCAGGATTGTAGATGCTCTTGAGGTTGCGGAGGAAGCTTGCAGTTTGGATACAAGCAACAAAGAGTCGCAAAGCAACGCGGCGTTTCAAATCAATCAATTGGTCGCCGCCTGCTGGCAGCTGCGAGACGTAGACCAACTGCTATCCAGGTTGAATCTCTACGCCGCACGTTTCAACCTGGCTAACCGTCGACTATATGCCGTCAGGCTTATCGCGACCTGCATTCAGCAAATAAGCGAGAAGTCGGAGCTGGGCTCCGAGTCCGCGGATTCAATTGCAGCGCCCACGATTTCCGCAATTGACGAAGAGCGACTTCGAGATGCGGCTTTTACGCACTTGGCGCTGGCTGTCGAAAACGGCGAGTCTCTGCCAGACGACTTATTACTCCAAGCACCTTTCTCGGCCTTATCCGCTGACGCTCGCTTTGCGAATTTACTTAGCAAGCCATAGCGAGATAGACCGGCCTTTCTCTTCGATGGTTGTCAATGAACCCTAGCGGATGTATTCATCATGACTTGGTGTTGAAAGTGGGCTCTAACGCGAGTAAAGATTCGGATGTCGCCGCCATGGTGAGCAGACTATGCAGCCTCGGAAACCTCTCGGGATTTGCCAAGAATATCGGCGATAACCGGGCCGCCGAAACCGATCATAAGGGGAATTAAGGCGCTATCGGCGGCTTCAGCTCGCCGTCTGATTCTGCTCGGCTTAGGCAGTTGGACACAAAGTCGCAGACTTGTTTGCGGTATTCGACTTTGCCAATCAAGCAGCAATCCTCATGGTCGGCGCCAGGAACCAAATGCAGCGTTGCCAATTCCCCAACCTGGTCGCAGAGTGTCTGACTCATTCTAAATGGAACCTTGGAGTCTTCCATGCCGTGAATAAAAAGAACCGGCTGCCTTATATTTCGGACTTTACTCAAGGAATCAAATCGCTCCGTCAGCAGCAGGTCCATTGGGAGTAAGCGCAATAATCCGTAGTACCTCAAGGCGGACATGTCCATAATGGAGGTGAACGTGCTCTCAATAATCAGATCCTGCTAACCCCTCGGCTTCATTTCTCGTCGCAAGCTCGATCGCTACTGCACCACCGAGCGAATGACCGTAAATGAAAATCCTATTCGGCGGAAACTGTCCCTTAAGGTAGACCAGAGCAGCTAAAGCATCTTCATAGATTTTCGACTCGCTAGGTGTCTCTTTGTCGTAGCTTTCAGCAAAACCTCGATAGTCTATGACTAACACGTGATAACCGCATTGATGAAAACTCTCTGTATGTTCGAGGTTCTTTCCTCGGGTCGCATCTTGGCCATGCAAATAGAGAATTACGGGAGCTTCCGGATTGTCTGCGGCTACCCAGAAAGCATTCAGCGTCTCTTGCGTTTTCTGGCCGTCAGCAGAAAGCGGAATATTCACATCTACGCATGGCATACCCATTCGCGTGGGATGCGACGGTTGGTCCGCAGTCGGAGCAAGGATTATTGGAACTTGCGTGCGCCTGAAATACACGCAAGTAGAAATGTAGACGAAGGCAAGTACGCAAGAAAAACTGATGAGTCGACGTGCAAATTCTTGACTTCGGCCACTTGAAGGTCATTCGTTGATACTCGTCTTCACTTCAGGGAGCAAGGAAAGCGTCATGCTTATTGAGCCATTAATTGTTTTCTTACAGAACTCGGTAGGGACAACCGAGCCACCTTGCGCGTTTCTCTATGCAAGTAGGTCGTGAATGACATGCCCTTCGACATTAGTCAGTCGGCGTTCGATGCCGTTGTGGTAGAACGTGAGTCGCTCATGGTCCAGCCCCAGAAGATGCAGGATGGTCGCATGAAAGTCTGGCGGAGTGACAATGTTCTCACTCGCTTTGAAGCCAAATTCGTCGGTCGCACCATAGGAGAATCCGGGTTTGACACCAGCGCCTGCCAGCCAACAGGTAAAACCGTCCGGATTGTGGTCTCGACCATAAGTTCCCATTTGGAACATCGGCATGCGGCCGAACTCCGTGGCGAAAACGACCAACGTATCTCTAAGTAGGCCGCGCTGCTTGAGGTCTTTTAGCAAGCCAGCGACTGGTTGGTCGAGAATCTCGCCATGGTTGTCATACTGTCGCTTGAGATCGCTGTGACCATCCCAGTTCAAGAGGCCTCCGGAGGCATACGCGCCATTGAAGAGTTGCACGAAACGTACGCCGCGCTCAATCAGTCGACGAGCAAGAATACAGTTTCTGGCGAATGCTGCCTTGTCCTTATTAGAGCTGTCGGCACCATAGAGCTTCTCAATATGCGCAGGCTCACTATCGAGATTAACCGCCTCTGGAACCGACAATTGCATTCGAGCGGCAAGCTCGTAGCTGGCCGTGCGAGCGGCGAGTTGCTCGTCGCCGGGAAAGCGTGTCTGGTTCTGCTCATCGAGAAAAAGAATTGCCTCACGTGTCGCGCGATCGGTCGCGGCAGAAACACCAGCAGGACGCTCCAGATAGCGGATTGGCGTAGTGCTAGAGAACGGCGTCCCCTGGAAAGAGGCAGGCAGGAAACCACTGGCCCAGTTATTCTGTCCGGACTGGGGATTACCGCGAGGGTCTTCGATGGCAACGAAGGCCGGCAGGTCTGCATTTTCACTGCCGAGCGCAAAGTTCACCCAGGCCCCCATGCTCGGAAAACCGTCGAAAGCAAAGCCCGTGTTCATGACGTTTTCGGCAGGTCCATGAGTGTTCGATGTGTTGGTCATTGAGTGAATGAAGCACAGCTCGTCTGACATGGCTCCGAGTTGCGGGAGCAGGTCAGATACCATCTTGCCACTCTCGCCACGCGGCCGAAATTTCCAGAGCGGTTGGGTCAAATTCCCGTTGGGTCCCTGGAAGGAGACCAGTTTTTCGCTGCCGGGAAGCGGCTTGCCATCGAAGCGGATCAATTCGGGCTTGTAGTCAAATGTGTCGACCTGACTTATCGCGCCGGAGCAGAATACGACGATCACATTCTTAGCCTTGGCCTCGAAGTGCAGACATTGTAATTCGGCGCGGGCGTTTTCTTCCGCGAGCAGACTTGTCAATGCAATCGATGCCAAGAAGCCACGACGATTTACCTCGCGACGAAAGCGTCCGCCATGAATTCCTGCGGAAGAAGCCAACGAGGAGCTTGCACAATTCTTTGATTCATGCGTTTTCATTGAATGTCGGCAAATTCGCTAGTGTTCAGTAGGGCTCGGCAGACTTGCTCTAGGCCGTGGTCAGTCGTGAGCCTGATTAGCCGAGCAAGTTCGATGGATGACGGGCTTCGCGAGTAGGCCAGTTCCAAGGCGCGCACGACCTGATCCTCTGGGTCACTGCCCGCCTCGGCGCGGAGCCTTTCAGCGAAGAATCGCGCCTGGCGGTTGACAAAGGGGCTGTTGAAAAGACCGAGTGCCTGCACGGGAGTGACGGACCGCGTTCGGCGTGGCTTCATCTGGCCCGCGTCGGGACAGTCGAATGCACCGAAGACATCGATCGAAATCATCCGCACCTTGTGGGCGTAGATCATCCGCCGCCAGCCGTCTTCATCAAACTCTTGTAGGGGCTGGTAGTCGGAAAGGCCGCCGCGCTGATTGAAAAAATTGAATCCAGGGCCGCCGGTCTTGAGATTCAAATTGCCACTGACGCTCAAAATCGTATCGCGAATGGCTTCGGCCTCCAGGCGACGGGGCGGGAAACGCCACAGCAATCGCGAGTTGGCGTCGATTGCCAAGGCTTCCGCGCGTGGCGCACTCGACTGGCGGTAGGTCTCAGATGTCACAATCAGACGATGCAGATTCTTGAGCGACCAACCGTCGGCGACGAATTTGGCAGCCAGCCAGTCAAGCAACTCAGGATGGGAGGGAGGCGTGCCCATTCTCCCAAAGTCGGATGGCGTATCGACGAGGCCAACACCAAAGTGGTGTTGCCAGACACGATTGACCATGACGCGGGCCGTTAGTGGATGATCGCTACGAGTCAGATGACGAGCCAAAGCCATGCGCCGTTCGACTTCCGCTGCATCGGCTGCCAGTCCTATGTCGCCAAGGAACTTGGGAATCGCAGGTGCCACTTGATCACCAGGTTGCATGGCGTCGCCACGACGTAGCACGAATGTGTCGGCGGGATCAGGCATGAACTGGGCGGCATAAACCTGCGGACCGGCAGACAGGCTGGCGAGCCGGGCACTAGCCCGACGGATCTCGGCCAGCAGATCGACGATTTGCTTTACTGCCTCAGCCGACACGGACTCCAGCTGGATGGCACCACTCGCCCGCAAGTCGTCGACCCGAGGCAAACGGTCGCGCGTGTGGACGACCTCACGCCACTCCTTTGATTCAGGTGAGAGAACCTCAACCACGAAATCGGCTGGGAAATTTGAGCCACGGTGTATTACGACACGGTCGATAACTGCGGGTTGCTTGAAATCGATTTGAAACCAAGCAGCTCCGCTTTCCGCCGCGACCCAAGGGTAGGATTGGCGTTGGTCGACCGAACCGTCGATCAGGTTTTCAAAGTGGCGTGACTGGTTGGCCAGTGCAAAACTGGATGCGGATGGAATAGCCCCGCTCGATGCCAGGGCAACATTCTTGGAATCGTTGCCCGCTTTTGACCAAGCCTCGAACTCGTAAATGGAAATAGCGCCTCCATTGGTGGTGGCATTTATTCTCATGCGAATCGATTCGGCCAGCATCGGCTTGAAAGACTCCGTGTGAACGTCGGCCAACGGTTCACGGAGATGAAGTTGACGACCTAGCGATTCGAGCTCGCCGCGCAGGTGTGCCACCTCTTCGCGGGCATGTGGGACTTGGGCCGTCATCGCGTCGTCTTGAGGACCACGCAAGCGGCGAGTTCCATAATTGAGTCCAGCGAAGATGGCCTGCATCGCGTAGTAGTCGCTCTGCAGGATCGGATCAAATTTGTGATCATGGCAACGCGCACAGCCGACGGTTAGGCCAAGGAAGGCCTGACTGACCGTGCTGATGACCTCGTCCAGTTCATCCTGACGAGCGCCGCGCATGGCTGCTTCATCGCGTCCGATCTGGCCAGGAAGATTCGCGGGCCCTGCGACCAGAAACCCAAGCGCCGCATCTTCGGCCACAGTGTCCCCCGCAATCTGCTCATAGATGAAACGATCGTAGGGCTTGTCCTCATTCAGCGCGGCGATGACCCAGTCGCGATAGTGCCAAGCATCCTGACGTTCAGCATTTGTCTCAAAACCGACCGTCTCCGCCCAGCGAATAACGTCGAGCCAATGCTGCGCCCAACGCTCACCGTAGCGGGGAGAAGCGAGGATCCTATCGACCAGGGCAGGGATATCAGGCTCACGCACGAATTCGGCGACATCGCTGGGAGTCGGCGGCAAGCCAGTCAAATCAAAATAAATTCGTCGCACCAGTGTGCGAGCATCGGCGGGAGGATTCCGTTCAAGGCCTGCCTCGGCAAGCCGCTGCTGAATGAAGTCATCAATGGATCGATCACCGGCTGGCACGGAAAAAGGCTTGTAACTCCAGTGGTCGTGTTTGTCTTTCACGACGACGTGATCAACTCCATCGGGCCACATGGCACCCTCGTCGATCCAGGATGTCAATATCTCTATTTCCGCCGCAGACAGTCGAACACCCTCTGGCGGCATCCGTGAATCCTGGTCGTTACTGGACACCAGCTGGATCAACGGGCTCTCGCTGGCATCTCCCGCAACGATACTCGGCCCCAACCCGTCGCCTCCCCTGAACGCTTCGGACTTAACGTCCAGCCGCAAGCCACTTTTCTGCTTGGCTTCCCCGTGACAGGCGTAACAGTGCTTTTGCAAAATGGGCCGCACATGCTGCACAAAGTCCACGTCAGCTGCATACGCACTCTGACCGCAGAATGCAGCAAGAACTGCAAGAAACAGGATTGTGTGCAAGAATTTACAGCAAGACATGGCACCGTTACTTAGCATCGTGCGGTCAAATAGTGTCGTAGTGGACGAGGCAACGAGTCCTGAATCAACGTAATTGTAATCCTGAATCAACGCGCCGGGACTCGTCGCCTCGTCCACTACGATTTTTTTCAATGGTACCCAAGGTCCCTCGGCTCGTTGCGTTAGTTTTGCGTCGAGTACTGGAACCATGCGAGGGCTGGAAACGGTATGATATGCGGCGGGCGTCAGATCTTCTGAGGACAACAGAAATGGTGAAATCAAACACAAGCTCGACTCGCTGGATATTCCTGCGGCTTACGTGGGCACTGGCAGCTTGTGGCTTGATGACCTTCCCGTCCTGTAGCCGCGCTGGCGGTGCCGAACGTCCCAACGTGCTGTTCATCGCGATGGATGACTTGAACGATTGGATTGGCTGTTTGGGCGGGCACCCGCAAACGCTGACTCCAAATTTGGATCGCTTGGCGGCCAGCGGTGTGCTTTTCACCAATGCGCATTGCCCGGCACCCGCGTGCAACCCGTGTCGCTCGGCGATCTTCACGGGACGTGCGCCGAATAAGTCGGGCTTGTACGACAACCGTCAGAAGATGCGTGAGGTGATGCCCCACGCAACGATCCTTCCGCAGTATTTTCGCGACCATGGCTACTATGCAGCCGGTTCTGGAAAACTGCTGCACTACTTCATTGATGCTCCATCATGGGACGATTACTTCCCCAAAGCCGCGTCAGAGAATCCGCTTCCCCAGACGTATTACCCACAGCAGCGTCCGGTAAATTTGCCGCTTGGTGGACCGTGGCAATACGTGGAAACGGATTGGGCGGCGTTGGATGTGACGGACGAAGAGTTCGGTGGCGATTTCTCCGTCAGTCAGTGGGTTGGCAAGCAACTCAGCCACAAACACGACCAACCATTCTTCCTGGCGTGCGGCCTCTATCGACCCCATGAACCGTGGTTCGTTCCGAAGAAGTACTTTGAACCGTTTCCGCTTGATTCGCTCCAGCTTCCACCGGGCTACAAGGAAAACGACTTGGATGATGTTCCCGCAATGGGGCAGCGAGCGGCCCGCAATCGGTACTTCGCCCACATTCAGGAACAAGACCAGTGGAAACAGGGCGTTCAAGGTTATCTCGCGTCGATTCACTTTGCCGACGCAATGCTGGGGCGCGTGTTGGACTCGCTGGAATCGGGACCGAATGCGGACAACACGATCGTGGTACTTTGGTCGGATCATGGCTGGCAACTTGGTGAGAAGGAACACTGGCAGAAGTACACACCCTGGCGAGCGGTAACGCGAGTGCCTTTGATGGTGCGTGTGCCCAAAGCGGTTGCGGCGGCGTTACCCGCAGGCACCCAGGCGCGTACGGTTTGCGACGTGCCGGTGAATCTGTTGAGTTTGTACCCGACGCTGCTCGATTTGTGCGGCTTGCCAGCCAAGACGGACAACGACGGACCGAGTTTGTTGCCGTTGCTCGCAGGTAGCACCGGGCAGCCTGCCAGCGACAGGAAACCAAGCGCCTGGCAGCCTGGCCTACGATTACTCTGTGACCTATCTAGCCACGCCTGGTAGTTACGCGATTAGCGGCAGGACGCATCGCTACATTCACTACGCCGACGGTAGCGAAGAGTTGTACGACATCAAAGCTGATCCGTACGAGTGGACGAATCTTGCATCGCTAGCTACTTCGGAAGCATTGCTCGCAAAATTTCGGATACTGGCTCCGCAGGACTTTGCAGAACGCATTGAGCCCTCCGTCGAGTCGCTCGCAAAACTCACTTGGCAGCCGGCTGGTGAAGACGCAATGCCCCCATCGAACCCCGACGGGAATCCGTTTCCCGTATTTTTCACAAACAAGCAGCGGTCGCCCGTTGAACTATTTTGGATGTCACCGGAGGGGACGCCAAAGTCCTATGGAGTGATTGCTGCTGACGATCGCAGGTCGCAGCAAACACGCCCGGGTGCCGTATGGATGGTCCAAGATCCAAAATCAAAGAAACCACTCGGGCACTTCGTCGTTGGCGATCGCACGGCGCAGGCAGTGATTCCTGCGACCAAGCCAAATGTGATCCTGATTGTGACTGACGATCAGGGTTGGGCTGATCTCAGTTGCCAGAACGAAGACGATGACGTGCGGACGCCCCACATCGATGCGCTGGCTGAGCGTGGCGTGCGCTGCACGGCGGGTTACGTCACTGCGCCTCAGTGCAGTCCGTCGCGAGCCGGTTTTATAACCGGTCGACATCAACAACGTTTCGGCATCGACACCATTTCGGACATGCCACTGCCCTCCGAAGCCGTCACCATCGCGGAACGCTTGCAACCCTTGGGATACCGCACAGGCTTTGTCGGCAAATGGCACTTGGAGACGAACGTCACCAGTGTGAACTGGATGAAGCGTGAATTGCCAGAAATGGCCGACAAGCCTCGTCAACAGGTTAGGATTCCATGGGATAAGATGCAACCTTACTCGCCACATCAGCAAGGATTCGACGAATATTTCTGGGGGGAGCTTCGCAATTACCGAGTTAATTTCGAACTTGGTGCTCAATCATTGCTGCCGAAGATGAAGCAGATTGTGAACAACGAATTCCGCATCGACGTGCAGACGCAAGCTGCCTTGAATTTCGTCGATCGCAATCACGACAATCCTTTCTACTTGCAACTCAATTACTACGGTCCGCACACTCCGCTGGAAGCACCCAAGAGTACCTTGATCGTTTCCCCGACCAGATGCCGAATCGCCGAAGGGTCGCGCTCGCCATGATTGCTGCGATGGATGACGGCGTTGGGAAACTTGTGGACCGGCTCAAAGCATACGGGCAACTCGACAACACCTTGATCGTGATAACCAGCGACAACGGTGCTCCGCTGAAGAAAACCAAACCCGACACGCCGATCCATGGCGACATGGGCGGCTGGGACGGCTCGCTGAATGATCCGTGGGTGGGCGAAAAAGGCATGCTTTCTGAAGGTGGACTTCGCGTGCCAATGATCTGGAGCCTACCCAATCAACTGCCCCGAGGAACGACTTACGACTATCCCGTCAGCACGCTGGATATTGCTCCAAGTATTCTGCAACTGGCTGGCGGTGATTGGACCAGCGAATCGAATGGTTTCGATGGCATCAATATCATCCCCTTGTTTAACAGCATACAGACTCCCTCCACCCGCAGTTTGTATTTCCGGTTTTGGGACCAAGCGGCAATTCGTCGCGGTAAGTGGAAGTACATCTTTGTTGGTGCGGGGCAGCGTTATCTTTTCGACTTGGAAAGCGACCAGCACGAAAACCACAACCTGCTGGAGGCTCACCCTGAACTCAGACAGTCTTTGCACGATGAACTAGCGAAGTGGTGCGATGAACTCGTTCCACCCGGACTTCCCACCGGTCAAAGCCGGCGAGAACAGGGCTGGTATGACTTCTACTTTGACAACCAATAGCATTTACGCGCCAATCGACATGGGAATGCGTGACTTTCATCGGCCTATCGACAAGCGAATTGCGGACTTTTATCGGCCTATCGACAAGCGAATTGCTAGGAAGAGAAGTTAATTGGCCGGTAGAGGCAGGTCTGTGAGCCTACTCCCGGTTTCTACTGACGAAACGGGTTTCAATCGAGAATACGAAAGACATAACCATGAATAGTTTGAAAAGATATAGCGGGTGGGCTTGTGGGCTGGTTGCCCTTGTTATGCTTGCTAACTCACCTGCGTCTGCAGGCGAAATCACCAAACGGTCTGGTGACTGGACAGTCAGCGACCATGAAATAATCAGCGACAAACATATTCACATTTGTGAATGGATGCAGAGCGGGGGAATCGTCGAAGTCACGAGTCTGCGCAAACGAGATGACATGACCTTCGGCTGCACGACATTGGAACTTTCCGGAGAAGCTAAGTTAATTGCCGACAATGTCCACTTTGGCCGTCCAATGACTTGGCAGCCGGAAAAGAGTATCGGCGAGGCCAACGTGAAGGGCGAGGCACGTCTCGAGGCGAAGAACATCTCGATCAACAACATGCGTTTCCGCACCGAGGATAGCGGCCAGGTCAGCCTGCAGGGGTACACCCAGGTCGGCACGCTCGAGACGAAAGCGGAAGGAGGAGCGATCGAGCTGACTAAGGCGTCGCTCACGTCCGAAAAAACGAAACCTAAAGTCTGGATTTATACGGACATGAGCGATCCAACGCTCAAAGGGTCAAACCATCGAGGAACCATCAACGATCCCGATGACGTTTCGGCCATGGCGGGCTACTTGCTCATGGCCAACGAATTTGAGACGTTGGGGATCGTTGTCGCAAGCACGCATCGACAAGAACACCGTACGACCCCCAACCAGGCTGACTGGGCCAATCGCTTGTTCGGCGGGGCGTATCGTGCCGATCTGCCTCAGTTGCAGAATCAGTTTGAGGGTTTCCCGAATGAGATTTCGTTCGTGCAGTCATCCATCAAGTCGACCGCTGAGAAGTTCGTGGAATCGAAAGACTACCACTCGCTCGAGAACTACCCGACCGTCTCTCCATTGCTCGAGCAAACCCAAGCTCTCGTTGAAGGCCAAACGATCAATGTCCTTTGCTGGGGTTCCGTCACCGAGCCAGCCATCCTTGCCGCGCACTGCGTCGCAACGGGAAAGCTCGAACTATTAAAACGCCTTCGTTTCATCGCTCATTGGACCAACTCTCCACTTCATCAAGGCTCTGCCGAACATCCCGAAGACGTCGCCAACTGCCGCGAAGACGCCGCCGCATGTGCCTACATGAAGAAACTCGCTGAATCCGGGAAACTCGTTTATCACGAATGCGGAGCCATCGGCCAGGCCGGAATCGTCAGCGGCGGCCCCAAAGGGCACGACTACTTCGACCAATTCAAGACAAGTCAACTCGGTACGATCTTCGTTGAAGGCAAGTACGTACAAAACGGGGTCGACCATTCCGATTCAGCAACCTACTGGGTACTGCTGGGGACGTACGGCGTCAGCCTGAACGACATCCCATCCAATGGAGCAAATTCGGCTGCCATCGAACAGGCGAACGAAACGAAGTTCCGCACCAACGCTCGTCGCATTCACGATGAACTTCTAAGTCGGTCGCGTGCTGGAAATCGGTAGTGCAGGCTGCAGCCCTTCCTGTGATCGTCTCCTTCCCGGCTTGTCCCCTCGTTTCCAGGCAGGGATCCTGCGACTCACTCCGTATCCCCTGTTCCCCTGTTCCCCTGTTCCCCTCGTTCCCCTCTGTCTGCCACTGTCTTCCTCGCCTCCCCTTGTCTCCCTCGCCTGACTTGGCTAAAGTCACCGGCCGCTTCACACCGAGCCACAGCCTGTCGTCGCTGGCAGCCGACATCCAGGCGCCCTGCTATCGGCTGCCGCGGGGAACGACCGGAAAGTCGCCAGTGCGGGCGAATCGGTCGCGGATAGGATCTCTACCGAAGACCGCGTATACTTTGAAGAAGTGCGAACACTACGGATTAAGCGTTGCTCTGCGTGCCATGGCGGATGGCAGCGCGAAGGTTGACTGTCGCTGACTTCCGCCCAGAGTCAGAAGCATGGCGGTGACAGCGGTCCAGCGACTGTTCCAGTTAGGCCAAGTGAAAGTCATTTGATTGAAGCGGTCAATGATAAGTCGTCGGGACGCGATCTATGGTCACGTTGGCCTGTATATTCGCCTGACCGGCGTCGAGTACGCGCATGTTGTCAAGGAGATTTTGGCATGAAGACAGCCTGCCTTGGCATTGCCCTAGTCTTGTCGCTAGTCTCGACCAGTTGGGCACAAACCGATCATCAGCGTTTTGACGAAGCGGCGCTTCGCGAGAACGCGAGGAATACGTTCAAGCACAAGGTCGCACCATTCGTAAAAAAGTACTGTATCGACTGTCACGACACACGACCTGAGGCTGGCATCAATTTGCAGTCAGCACTTGATAGTCCGGAAAGTGCGGCTTCGTTTCTGCATTGGAAGAAGGCGGTCGCCAACGTGAAGCTACACGACATGCCGCCCAAGGACGCGGGCGAGATTCCAAGCGACGAGGAGCGACGCCAATTTGTCGAGTGGATTGGCGAACTGAAGTACCTTGCCGAACGCGACCCGGGGCCCTTCGTAATCCGTCGCCTGAGCAAGATGGAGTATGGAAACACGCTTCACGATCTCTATGGCGTATCCCCATCGATTGCCGACAGCCTGCCCGAGGAAGTCGCCGGGGAGGGCTATCTCAACTCAATCTCCCCGCTGCAGTCGGAGTTGTTTCTTGATATTGCCAACAAAGTGATCGATCAAGTTGTGGCACCAGCAGGGCAAGCGGCTACGGAAGTTCAGCAGCGACTCTTTGGCGAAACTCCACCCGAGGGCGCCGATCTCCGCGAGGCGGCTCGCCTTGTCGCTCGCTCTCTCGCTCGTCAGGCTTACCGTCGTCCGCCCTCCGAAGCAGAACTGGATCTGCTGGTGAGTATCTTCGAGCTTGGTCGTGAAAACAGTTTGGATTACACGGCTTCACTGGCGTTGATGTGGAAGGCGGTTCTTGTCTCTCCACAGTTTCTGTTCATCACCCCCGTAGCGGAAACTGACTACGAGTCTGAAATCGTTCCACTGGACGATTATCAGTTGGCATCGCGGCTTTCTTACCTGCTCTGGTCCGCGCCGCCCGATGCCGAACTCTCCGAGTTGGCGGATCGCGGTGAACTTCGAAAGCAGGAAGTACAGCGGCAGCAAGCCGAGCGTCTGCTGATGCATCCACGTTCGCGGGCACTGTTCGACACCTTCGGCGTGCAGTGGCTGGGCGTGGGGACATTCGAAACTCTCACGTTTGACCCAGATGCGTTTCCACAAATGACTCCCGAACTGCGCATAGCGATGGTGGAAGAAGTGCGACTGTTTTTCGAGAGCATCGTGCAGGATAACCAAAGCGTTGTGCGGTTCGTCGATAGCGATTTTACATTCCTCAACGAAACTCTAGCGCAGCTGTATGGTCTCGAACAAACCGTTCAAGGCCCAGCATGGCGGCGGGTCAGGTTGGAGAACCCCAATCGCGGCGGTATCCTCGGTATGCCGGCTACATTGGCAACGACCTCACTGCCGAATCGTACCAGCCCTGTTCGGCGCGGCGTATGGGTACTGGAGCAGGTTTTGGGTGAACGCATCCCGCCTCCGCCGCCAAATGTGCCTGAACTGGAAGATCAGGGCCAGAAGAGCATCGAGGGACTGACGCTGCGAGAACGTACGGAGCTGCACCGCACGGAAGCTGCCTGCGCCAGTTGTCACCGAGTTCTCGACCCGATCGGCTTCGGCTTAGAGAATTTCGACGCCATCGGTCGTTGGCGTGAAAAGGATGAAGTCGGCGTTGCGATCGACTCAGCCGGCAAACTTCCCAGCGGAGAAAGCTTTTCGACCCCGGTCGACTTGAAACGGCTTCTGGCTCAACGAGAAACGGACTTAGCACGGAACCTCACCGAACGGCTGATGGCCTTTGCGTTGGGACGTCAACTGGAAGGCTACGATGAAGTGGTGATCGACCGCCTGATGGCTACGACCGCCCCGGATGGTTATCGCTTCCGGACATTGATTACCGAAGTAATCACCAGTGATTTGTTTACCCACCGAAGAGTCCGATGAGATGAACAGGCGGCTACGACAGAGAGTTCGTCGGACCGAAGGACATCCATTTAAAATAACTAAGGAACCTACCATGCATAAGAGTCCAGTCATGAATAAATTGACAATCGATCGTCGAACTTGTTTGAAAGGTGTGGGAACTGCGCTCGCGCTGCCATTATTGGACGTCATGGGCTGGGCCGAAGCCGCCGAGAAGCAGGCGTTCGCACCGCCTGTTCGTCTAGGTTTCATGTATATGCCACATGGCGTGATCATGGATGAATTCTGGCCGGCTGACGCCGAGAGCTTCTTGACCTCGCCACCGCCGGCACTTGAGTCGCTGCGGCCCGTACTGGATCAATGTCTGATGATGAAGGGGATCGCAGGCGTTTCCAATGGCCCATTCAAGAATGCGCCCCACGCGCTTGGAACTCTCGACCTGGCTCACCGCGGCCTTGCCCGATCCGGACAAGCGAGACCAGATCAATATCTCTATTTCGGTCGACCAAATTGCCGCGAACGCACTGGGAGTATTCACGACACTCCCGTCTTTAGAACTCGCGACCATGCCTCAAACTTGGAAAGAGAATCAAGCTGGTTTGAACGAGGCCTATTATTCGCACTGCAGTTTCCGTTCTCCGACTCAAGCGGTCCCAGCCGAGATCAATCCGCGCAACGTGCTGAACCGACTGTTCGACGGCGGACAGCAAAGTGGGTCTCAGGCGACGTCTCAGGTGAGTCCGTTGGACCGCAGCATGCTAGACCGAGTCCTGGCCGGGGCACGCGACTTACGGCGCACCCTGCCGCCGACCGACCAGCAAAAGTTGGACGAATACCTGGACAGCGTGCGTTCTGTGGAACGACGTATCGCGGCGATTGAAATGCGTCAGAAAGAGGCCGCGATGGAAAAGGCCGGAATACGCTCCAGCCGCAAGCATGAATCGGATTCAGCACCTATCGAGATCAAGATCCCCGAGGGCGACCGCCGCAGCGAATACATGCAGGTGATGTGCGATCTGAACGTGTTGGCATTTCAGACGGACACGACTCGCGTTTGCACCTACATCGGCTCGACACCCAACGGAGTATCCTATCCAGAACTCGGGTTCACCGACCAACATCACTCAACCACTCACCACAACAACGAGCAGGATAAGGTACGAAAAGTAGCTGCCATCACCAAGTTCAACATCGAACAGTTTGCCTACATGGTCAAGAAGATGCACAGCTTGCGCGAAGGTGATGGGACACTGCTCGACAACTGCATCATGATGTGGGGATCGGGGCTCGAAGACGGCGACCGTCACACTCGAGAGAACTTGCCATTCATCATCGCGGGCAAGGGAGGCGGTTCCATCAAGACCGGCCGATTCCTGCCCGACATCAAGGGCAATCAAGGCGATCTGCTCACCACGCTGCTCGCGTGCGCCGATGTTCCCGTAGACCGCCCGGTTGGCATCGCAACGAAACAAATCGATGAACTCAAGGCGTAACTTTGTTTCGACTGCCGCCAAGCTTTGAAGTGATTCCCAAACCCCGAAAGAAAGAAAATCATAATGTCCCCTCAACAGAACCTCCTTGCATCGGCGTAGTTTTCTCGGCAAGACTTCTGCGGTCGCAGCCTCTGCGTTCGCGCTGCCGACGATCATTCCTCGCTCGTCACTCGCCAGCGTCAATCGACCGGGGGCCAATGATCGCGTGAGAGTCGGTTGCATCAGCGCTGGGCCACGTGCCCGGTTGCTGATGGAGCAATTACCCGAATCTGCGGAGTTGGTCGCCGTTGCTGATTGCAATATCGAACAAGCATTCAAATTCCGAAAGGAAAAGCAAGCAACCTGGGCCGTTTATGGAAGCCACTATCCATTGCTGGATCGGCAGGACATTGATGCAGTGATCGTGGCTGGCCAAGAGTACCAGCGTGTGCTGCCCTGCATTCACGCGGTTCAAGCGGGCAAAGACGTTTATGCCGAAAAACCATTGACCCTTTATATTCATGAGGGGCGTGTGCTGACCGAACACGTTCGCAAACATAAAGCGGTCTTTCAGGTTGGAACGCAGCAACGCTCGATGGAGATGAATCGGGTTGCATGCGAGTTTGTTCGTAACGGCGGTCTTGGCAAACTGCATTACGTTTCCGCCGTCAATTATTCAGGCGTGGGGCCAACGCCAGCCGCTGACAGCTACGAACAGCAGCCGATTCCATCAGGTTTTAACTGGGAGTTACATCTCAATCAAAGCGAGTGGCGTGCTTACGGTAATGGAGCAACGCAGGGACGTAATTATGTCGGCGGTGAGATGACCAACTGGGGTGCTCATGGTGTTGACCAGATCCAATGGGCCTTGGGAAAAGATCACACTCTGCCAGTTCGCTTTAAACCGATTACCTCTGGGCCCAACGGGAAAGTCACTGCTTGGTATGAAGACGGTACCGAGATTCGCTTCGAGCTGGATAGCGGTCCGATGGGAGGAGCGATTTTTGTGGGCGAGAAAGGGAAGCTCGAGATCAATCGCAACAAGTTCATGTCCAATCCGATCGACATTCGCAACGAGCTACTTCGGCAAGTCGACGAAGCCGCAGAGGAAGTTAAGTGGTCGGATCAAACGGCGTTGTGGCAAGCCAAGTGGCACATGCAGAACTGGATCGATTGCATCAAGTCACGCGAGCGACCGGTATCGGACGTAGAAATCGGCCATCGTAGCATCGCCGTTTGTCACTTGACCAATATTACACGCTGGATGGATCGTGAACTGACATTTGATCCAATCAGCGAGCGTTTCGTCGACGCCGACGATGCGAACGCTTGGAACGAGCGCCGCGCCGCGCCGGTTACGAACTTCCAACGGTTTGATGATTTGCCATCAACGACAGCGTTTTCCCTCGTTCCCAGGCTCGTTCCTCGTTCCCCTCGTTCCCAGGCTCAACCGGCTCAGCCTGGGCACGCACTGTCTCCGAGGCTCCGCCTCTCTTCCTCACTCCCTCTCTTCCTCACCCCCTCACCCCGTCGACACAAACGTCGAGTGATCCGGGAACGCCCGGAAAAGAGCAGCGTAGGGCTGAAGGCGGATTTCCGACCTACCAAAATTCGATGGCAACGGCCAACTGCGAAAGCCTACGTGCGATCGTTGCTCATCTGGCGCTCGGTCCAGGCCTGTTCCCAGGCGTTCACGAAGCGCGCAGGAGCCGCCTCCCAGGCTTCGGGAGTATCGAGAAAGAAGCCATTGCGGCCGAGCAACCTTACCTCCCATTGCGCGGCGGGCGATCGGCGCACCTCGTATTCCATCTCCGCAATGGATATGTCGGATTCGGCATAGGGATCGTCGTTGTAAAAGGTCGCCTTCAGGCGGTATCGCCACGTCGACAGGTCCAATTTATAGTCGACACAATTGGGATGTCGATACGCCTCACCGATCGATTCGGCATCACTATAAGTCCATGCCGGTGGCAGGCCCAACGCAGTCTGTTTCGGAACTGCCAAGCCACTTCTTCAAAAACCTAAACATCGTGCTCACGCGTTAAATTTCCCGATATTTACAAAGCTCTGCCAGCCAATTTGGCGAAAATCAGTTGAAATCAGTGCAACTCACCGTCTTTTCCTCCCGCGTAAATGTATACGCTGCCTCATAATTATCAAACGCACGCGCCGAATAGTTATTTTTGCTTACTCCCAGAACTACTTAGGATATGACTCCGCCATGTTTGGAAGCCTTTTCGGAAAGAAATCGAAGTCAGACCCTGCTGTTGATGCGGTCGGCGCTGGCGGAATGATCGAAGCTTACGATCAGCAAGGTAACAGAATCCTGATCGAGCGCAGCGAGTATCGCACCCGCGTCCTTCCTGGCACCTTCCAAGACGCATGGGATAATGCGGACGCTCTTTATGGTGCAATCGTCATGGCACTCAACGACGGATTCATTGCCGAGACGGTTGCCCCCGCGGAGCGGCTTCAAGAAATCGATCACACCAGCGAACGGAGTACGACGATCCTAGGGATTGTCTTGATGAAGAACAACCAGCTCGGTCAAGCCGAACAGGTCCTCAGCGACTACCTCAAAGAATGTGACTCTGGGGTTGTCGCCACTAATCTCGCCAAGGTATTGGAAGAGCAGGGGCGCAGGCACGAATCGCGGGCGGCCTTGCGCCGAGCATTATCGATCGACCCAAATCAAGATAACGGCCTCGAATGGTTTGCCGCGATTGCTCGTGAAGAAGGTGGCGACGAAGCGTTTCTTGCTGCGATGCGTGACATTGCAAGACAGCCGGGCAGTTGGCGCACAATTGTGGATTGCTCGGGATTTTCTCGAACACGGTGATGTTCAATCGGCAATTCAGATTTACAGGCACGTCCTGAGCTCCGCAGAGGTTGCTGAAGACGGCATCATGATGATTTCCGGCGATCTTGGGAACAATGGCTGTATCGAAGAAATCGTCGACCTGTTTCTACCCGTCTTCGACGTCCATACCCACGGAATCGAAGCGGGGCTCAATCTTGTGCAAGCATGCATCGAATCCCACCGGAAACACGATGGCTTGCGAATCTGTGATGCACTTCTTTCACTTAATCGTTACGACTTAAAGCAAATTATCGACGACCGACGGGCCGAGCTCAGCGCAATGCACTAAAAGCCGTCAGCACAAAGCGATCGCGATATGGCCGCCTCGCACTGGAATCCCGTAGACTTCACGTTCATCGACTGCCTGCGTTCACAGGACTATCCACCACAATAGTCATCATCTCCTTGATCCAACCGTACTAGGCATTTATTCGCCAATTATCTCGTCGGCATGCCTCGCGATCCAAGCTCTCGACCATTCGACAGCTTCCAGCTTCATGCCGCACAATGGCGTACAATGAAAAATCAAGCCTTCGATCTTGCCCTGTTTGATCCATTCCAGTGCCAGACGGCATTGGTGTTCCATCAAGGCGACAGGGATGGTCTTCTTTTCTCCGAAGTTCCACATATAGATGCCAAGTAGCGTTCGCTTGTCAGGAACGATCTGGCGGTACTTTGCAAAGTTTGCCTCCAGGTTGATCAATTCGCTGGCGCGCCACGTCCAGAAATAGACGGCGTCGACCAGGTCAATGTGCTGCTTAATCATGGGCTTGAGTTGTTTGGAATACACGACCATCGAAAGGTCGAGCTTCCGTCCTTCGACAACCAACTCCTGCCTCAACTCCCGCAATTGAGCGACGGTCAGGTGGGCATGCGCCTCCTGGCCAGCTGATTGCGGTGCTCCGTCACTCAGAAAGAAGTCATCCAGATCGAGGCCGACGAGATTGGGATGCTTTGCAGCCAAGTCGAGAGCCTGACGCTTCTTTTCTTCGGTGGTGAAGTTCTTGGCCCCATCGACAATACTCCAAGTGAAGCGTTTGGTGTTGGCGAACTGCTTAACGAAATCATCAAAGGGCGGCAGCGGCGTACCGGTGAATCGGACCACGCAGATATTGGGAATGCCCATATATTCGAGTGCATCGGCCGGTTCGATGTCCGAGTCCTTGCCGCCGATACCAAACTCGGCAGTCAGCGAGCCTGCATCATGGCCCCACATCCACAGGCGGTCACGAAGTGTGCGGTCATCAGGAACGGTGCTGCCCCAGGAAGAGGAGTTCCCAAGAGTTCCCCAAGTCAGACATGCTTTGGCACTGACCGCTGCCTTCCGGAGAAAACTCCGGCGGCTGACATACTCTACCGGTTCGACTGTCGCCATCTCAGCGGTCATCTCTAAAAGCATTGTTCATAAATTGTCACTCTTTCACATTGGTAGATTTGTGTCGGCTGAACCTTAAGCTCTTCATCTAGATCGCCGCCAGCGACCTTATCCCAAAGCTAACGGTGAACCGCGTCCGCCTTTTACTCGGCAGTAAACTTTCGGTTTGTCAGTCGCCGTCGAGCCACTTGCGGATATGCTGGTAAACGAATGCGTCGTCGTGCAGATGAGGGTATGCGGTGTGCACGCGATCGATCTCCTCGATCTGCCCGGGCGACAGCTGCTCTTCGGGGTCCAAGCAATAGTTGCCAGGTAGCAATCCTTGCCGGCGTAGAACTTCATGAACGCCGCATATGCATCCGGAAAAGCCATTCGCAGCGTCGAAAAATGCAGCATTGCAATCGGTGACTTCCGCGGCACGTGTCAGCCAGATTGGGTCAATTGCTTTACGACTTTCCGATGCAGCCTGGATCGCTTGGAACATGTCGACCGCGGATTTGGTCCAACATGACCAGTGCCCCAACAATCCCCCTCGGATCCTTACTTGCTTAAAGCCATCATGCGTCGCGACGCGAAACTCGGTTAACAGATCAACCACGATATTGTCGTCATTGCCTGTGTAAAGTGTAATGCGTCCCTCGTTACCCGCATCGCAAATTGCGCGTACCACATCCAATGTTTGGTAACGATTAAAGGGCGCGATCTTGATGGCCAAGATGTTATCGATGCCGGCAAAACGCCTCCAGAATGAATAGGGTAACACACACCCTCCGACGGCTGGTTGCAAATAAAACCCGATTACAGGCATGATTTCCGCGACACGTTGACAGTGCAGGAGCATAGCCTCGTGTGACTCGCAGGCCATGGCCGACAGACTAAGCAAGCATGCATGATAGCCTTGCGAGCAGGCGAACTTGGCTTCACGGGTGGCTTGCTCGGTTCGTCCGCAGACGCCTGCAATTTTGAAGATCGCCAGGCCTCGATCCGCCCCGTAATCGTCAATTTCTCGAGACACCAGCCGGAGCACGGGCTCGAACAAGTTGATATTCGGGTCGCGGATTGCAAATTGGGTCATGTGCACGCCGACAGCGATTCCCCCAACGCCG
Source organism: Pirellulaceae bacterium (assembly GCA_963707245.1). Taxonomy (GTDB): domain Bacteria; phylum Planctomycetota; class Planctomycetia; order Pirellulales; family Pirellulaceae; genus Aureliella. The sequence continues at coordinate 68,758 of CAVPPY010000024.1, read as the reverse complement.
GAGTCCATGTAGTAGCGAGTCAGAGCTCGCTGATAACGCCTGTCAAACTGACGGTTCGCATCCAATGCCAAGGGCTGGGCAGGGATGACGGTTCCCCGGCGCAGTTTGGCAAGTGCGGCTGCTGGAATATCCTCGATCAACATTACTTAGGCTTTGTCCCCAAGGGGTCTGACCCTTTGGAGTCGAGTCGAATTACCACCTGTTTTTGGCCTCGCCGGAGAGGGTCAGACCCCTTTGGGGACAAAGCCTAGCTAGTACTTTCCGTCGTCGACCTCGAAATGCGTTGGTTTGTTCAAGGAACGTCCACCCCGCATGATCCAGTCGGCTTGCCAGAGAATCAACTGCTCTGCCGTCACACGCGGAGCACCGAATAGCTGTCTGGCAAGTGAACTGTCGCTGAGATAAGCCAGCTCGCCCGGCGATTCACTACTGAAACGCACGGGCCTATTCATGAGGGTTCCGAAGCGACGGGCCACTTCCTCGGTGGCGAGTGTTTCTGGGCCGGTGACGTTGAGGATGGCGGGTGGTGACAAACAACGTTCCAAGCAGAATAATGCCTGATGGTTTGCATCACCTTGCCAGATCACGTTGAAATGCCCAACGCTATTGTCAACGGGTTCCCCAAGCCACACCTTTTGAGCAATATCGTGAAGGACGCCATAGCGGAGATCGATGGCATAGTTCAAACGAAATAGGCAAACAGGCGTGCCGAACTTTTGGCTGTGGTACTCGAACATGCGTTCACGCCCAAGGCAAGACTGCGCGTACTCACCGACGGGATTCGGAGCTACGCTTTCGTCTGGAGTTTGGTTTACACGCACGAGTGGATAAACGCATCCGGTTGAGAAAGCGACGATGCGCGACGCACGAAAGTGTTCTGCTACATGGCTGGGCACCAGAGTGTTCATCGCCCAAGTGAGATACTGCGCGCCTGCCGTACCAAACTTACGTCCGGCCATGAAAAGCACGTTCTTTGCCTTGGGCAGTCGAGCAACGGCGCTGCGCTCAAGTAGATCACAGACGATGGTGTGCACACCCGCCGCGTCCAACTTGGCCTTGGCGTCTAAATCCGAAAATCTGGCCACACCAAAGACCTGTCTGTCGACCCCAGATCGTTCGATGGCGGCGATGGCGAGTTCCGCCAGGCTGACTCCCATCTTGCCCGCCACGCCCAGCAGGATGAGATCCCCGTCAAGCGACCTCATCAACTCGACCAAATCTTCCGAGGGAGTGGCCAAAATGGAATTCAGGCAATTTTCGTCTGCGATGACTTCTGGCACGAAATTTTGCATCGAGGACTTTCGTTTGGCAGGTAAGCGCGATGGTACTCGGCTCTAGTGCTTCGTCCAACTTTAAGTTTGGGATTAGCCGCACGGCGTTAGCCGCGGTTACCTCTGCAGAACGCGGTTCCCTCTGCAGAAACCGGGGCTAACGCCCATCGGCTGATTTGACTAACCCTAATTCTTAAGTTGGACGAAGCAGTAGGCGAAAAGCCTCGTGGCGGACGCCACCGAGCCGCAGACTTCGGTGTGCTTGGCCGTGAACGAGGGGCAACGAACGCATTTCCGTGTTGATTATGAAGGCGGCAAAGCTTAACCTGGATACTTCCGCTCCCACCCCGCCGCTCTCAGTCCAATCGTCCAGGGCTTCCTCCATGAGCAAGGTTTCGTTGTCCGTACGACTTCCAGATTGCCCCTTTTGGTCAAACGCACCCTCGGTCTTTGTGGCAGTAGCCCTAGTGATTGTAGCCGCTTGCAGCTTGCCATCGGGTATCTGCCGCTGAAAACGGCGATGGGATCGTTTTTCGAGCAGCACGTGCGGCCGATTCTCAAGGAGCATTGTTTTCATTGCCACGGGGAAGAACCGGAATTGGCTGGCGGGCTGGACCTACGGCTGGCTCACTTGATGCTCTCCGGTGGAGACTCGGGGCCAGCGGTCGAAGTTGGCAAATCCTCGGAATCGCTGCTTTACGAGCGGATTGTCCGCCAAGAGATGCCGCCGGGCAGTAAAAAGCTAAGCGAGGAGGAAGCCCAGACCATTGCACGCTGGATCGAATCGGGATCCAGGACGGCGCGCCCTGAGCCGCAAGATCCCGCGGACGCCATGTTCACGCAGGAAGAACTTGCCCATTGGGCTTTTCAGCCACCCGTCAAACCGGCGCCGCCTGAATCCTTCGAAGCGGGTGCAACTGGCGAGGTTCTCCAGCCAATCGACAGCTTCGTTGCCTCGAGGCTCGCCCAGGCGGGATTGAGTTTCGCACCTCCAGCCAATCGCGCCGACCTACTGCGTCGACTAAAATTCGACCTGCATGGATTGCCACCCAGCCAGGAAGAGCTAGTCCAGTTTCAGTCTGATGATCGCCCCGACGCCTATGAACGGCTGATTGATCGCTTGTTGGCCTCGCCTCAATATGGTGTTCGTTGGGCCCGCCACTGGCTAGATGTAGTTGGCTATGCGGAGAGCGATGGCAATGTCCCCAAAGATCTACCTCGGCCGCATGCTTGGCACTATCGCGACTACGTCATCCATTCGCTGAACAGCGACAAACCCTACGATCAATTTCTGATCGAGCAACTAGCGGGCGACGAACTGATTGCAGATGAAGCGGATGGTAACAACCCACGTCATGTCGAACTGATGGCAGCCACGGGCCTATTGCGGATGGCGCCGGATGTCACGCAAACCGATAACACGCTGATGGATCGCAATCAGGCGGTCGCCGAAGTGCTGAATGTGATTGGCACGGGAATTTTGGGCGTCACTGTGGGATGCGCACAGTGCCACGACCATCGTTACGACCCGATTTCCATCCGAGACTATTATCGCCTGCGGGCAGTCTTTGATCCGGCCTTTCCACTTGAAGGCTGGAAGCGTCCCAGCGACAGGCTGGTCGACTTGACCGACGATCCGACGCGGGCGGTTGCGGCCGAAATTGAAACGCAAGCCGAAACCATGCAGGCGGACATAAGCCAGCGGCGACGCGACCACTGTCAATTGATCCAAGAACGCGAAATCGCCAAGGTTCCTGAAGAATTGCGTGAGGCGATTCGCACAGCCGTGAATACCAAACCCGCCGAACAAACGGAAGAACAGAAGCAGCTCCTAGACCGCTACCCGACGGTACGCACGATTGATTGGATTGTGGGACAGCTGATAGAATATGATCGCAAGGCTAACGATGCATTCGCGGCTGAGGAGGCCAAGGTTGCTGAGTTGCGAGCGACCAAGCCGTTGCAACGCTTGATCATGTCGGTCAGCGAGAATCGTGAAAAAGTACCTGTTTCGAGGGTATTTTTTCGCGGGAGTCCCGAATCCCCCACTGACGAAATGCAACCCGGCGAAATCACCGCACTCGCCTCGGCTCGAGCTCATGTATCGATACCGGCTCAATCGGAGCAGGTGGCGCGCACCACCGGCCGGCGGCTCACCTACGCAAAACAGCTGACCGACGGAACGCATCCCACCGTAGCCCGAGTTTTGGTCAACCGGGTCTGGCTACACCATTTTGGTGTCGGCTTGGTTAGCACGCCCGGAGATTTCGGACTGAATGGAAGTGCTCCATCGCATCCGAAACTGCTGGACTGGCTGGCAGCGGATTTCATGGAAAATGGCTGGAGCATGAAAAGATTGCACCGGCAGATTTTGCAGACGCGGACCTATCAGCAGGCGGCAATTCCAGCCAATCAGCAATCGATCGCCATCGATCCTGACAATCGCTTGCTCTCCCGGGCGTCTTTGCGTCGTTTGGAAGCCGAGTCATTGCGGGACGCAATTCTACAGATCTGTGGTCAATTGAATCCAAAGATGGGTGGACCCAGCGTTCCGGTAACCGAGGACGGCGAGGGGAAAGCCGTGATTGGGACTCAAAACCGCCGCAACGGTTTGTTCGCCAGTGTATCGGACGCAGGTGGTGAGGCCTATCGGCGGAGCGTCTATATCGCCTCGCTGCGATCTCTGCCGCTGAACGAATTGCAAACCTTTGATTTGCCCGAGATGACCCCCAACTGCCAGATGCGCGATGCCTCGACGGTTGCGCAGCAGGCACTGTTTTTCATGAATGATCCGTTCGTAATCGAAGCCTCGATGAGGATGGCCGAGTCGCTGTCAGCGCAGCATCAGGATGAGGCAGGTCAGATTCGAGAAGCCTTCCAGCGGATTTTTGCTGGTGAGCCAACGCACGATCAGCTGCAGAAATGCATCCGTTTCCTAGAGCAACAAGCACAAGCACTGCAGGCCAGCACCGACGCGGACTGGAAGAAAAAGGTTGACGAAAAGCCGGAGCTCGTAAATCTGACGGCGCTCGCAAACCTGTGCCAAAGCCTGCTGTCCTCGAATCGTTTTTTGTATGTCCAGTAGAAAAGCTGGCAAAGGAGCTCCCCAGTAATGACCGCAAATTCACCATCAACGGGCAGGCGATCGTCGCACGCTTGCCCGGCTACGGGACTTTGTTCGCGTCGCCATCTCCTGCAATCTACCGCCTACGGGCTTTCGGCCTTGGGGGCTGCCTGGCTGATGCGCGACGATGGGTTATTGGCTGATGAGCGACCTCGCCAACCAATCCTGGAACCCCAGTCATTTGATTTGAGTCCCAAGCAACCGCCGCGCACACCTCAAGCCACCGCCATGATCTCGATGTTTATGATGGGCGGACCCAGCCAAATTGATATGTTCGACCCCAAGCCGGAATTGACGAAGAGAAACGGTGAGGAATTTGTGGGGGACATCAAGTTTGATAATGCAGCGCAAGCCAGTCGGCAAATTATGGGGCCGCAGTGGAAGTTTCGACGGCGCGGCCAGTGCGGCATGGAAATGTCGGATCTGGTTCCCCATCTGGGCGAGATCGCAGACGAGATTACTTTGATCCGATCGATGCACTCCGCCGTCAATAATCACTTTCCCGGATTCTTCGCTATGAATACGGGAGCGGGAATTGCGGGACGGGCAACACTCGGCAGTTGGTTAGTGTACGCCCTGGGAAGCGAGTCGCAGGAACTGCCCGCCTACGTTGCCCTGACCCATCCTTCGGGGCTGCCCATTATCGGTGGTGATAGCTGGACCAACGGTGGTTTACCCTCACTGTACCAAGGCACTGTGGTTCGGCCGAAAGAACCCAGAATGTTCAACCTGCAGGCTCCCGGTTATCTGCGTGGCGATGTCCAACAGAATCAACTCGAATTTCTCGAGCATATGAATCGCGAGCACGCGGAGTTGTTTCCTTACGAAGACGAGTTGCAAGCGCGGATGGCGACGTATGGGCTGGCAGCCAGGATGCAGTTGTCGGCCCAAGAAGCTTTCGATATTTCATCCGAGTCTGAAGAGACTCATCGGCTGTATGGGATAGATCAGGACGTGACACGAGATTACGGCACCCGCTGCTTGATCGCCAGACGGTTGGTGGAGCGAGGGGTGCGCTTCGTACAGATTTTCAATAATGGACAGAGTTGGGATCACCATTCGTCGATTAAAACGGAACTCCCCAATCGTTGCGCGGAGATAGATCGGCCGGCTGCCGCACTCGTCAAGGATCTCAAGCGTCGTGGATTGCTGGATTCGACGCTGGTCCACTGGGGTGGCGAAATGGGACGCTTGCCAACGATCCAAGTTCCGGTAGGTAGCACCAGTTTGGACGTCGTTGGCCGCGATCACAACACCTTTGGGTTTAGTATGTGGGTTGCGGGCGGTGGTTTGAAAGGTGGTTACGTGCACGGTGCAACCGACGAATTTTCCCATCACGCGGTCGAAGACGTGGTCTCGAATCACGACTGGCTGGCGACCGTCTTGCACCAGTTTGGGCTGGATCACCAACAACTCAAGTTCCGAGCCGGTACGCGCGACCTGGCCCTTGTCGAAAACGCAGCCGCGCAGGTTGTGGACAAGCTGCTCGCCTAAGCGCGATGAACGGAGGCGGACGGTCGATTTCCATGCGTTGCGACACAAGTTCGGAACGCTGCTGAGCGTTTGGCAGGGTTGGACCGCGATGAGCAAAACTGGCGATGCGGCATAGCGATACTTTGCTGACTGTGGACACTTACACCGAGCCAAAGGTAGTGGACCTTGCCGGCACGGTTGAGCTACCCTTAATTGGGTCCGCTGTGGATCCGCGAATTGCAGGCTACTGCTGCGTCCAACTTAAAATTTGGGGTTAGCCGCACGGCGTTTAGCCGCGGTTCCCTCTGCAGAAACCGGGGCTAATGCCCGTCAGCTAATTTGACTAACCCTAATTCTTAAGTTGGACGAAGCACTACTCAATTCACTCAACGTGTCGGTGGGTCCAATTCTTTAAGAGCTAGTGCAATGTCACAGCTAGGAATTAGGGTTGGAAACATCAGCCGTTTTGGCGTAAGCCACGGTTTTTTCAAATACAACCGTGGCTAACGCCAAAACGGCTAATCCTAAAATTAAGCTGTGACAGAGCACTAGGCTACCAAAACTTTCGCGTTTGCCGAACTGGACGTCGGATGAGGCAGACAGCTCCAACAAGAGTCCACAGTGCCAAACTGGCGGGTTCGGGAACCTGGTTTGCGTCGGGCGAGCTGGTCGTTATGGCGCTTTCCGCGTGGCCAATGATGAAATCTCCGTTGATGCCAACGCCATTAATGGATCCAGACAGAAACAGATTGTCAAAGCGGAGGTGGATTGCGTTTACAGCCAGGCTTAATGTGTCGTTTCCCGCAATCTCGAATTGTTCGTTCAAGATGAGACTAACCGCATCGCCGTAGTAGGCAGACAAATCGATGACGGTGTTGGGTGCTGGCGAAGATGGCAAAGCCAAGAAAAATGGATCGCTACCATTGTTGGGATGAATTGATAAGGTGCCAAAGGAAATGCTTGTTGTCCCGATAGAATTGCTTGGGCCATTGCCCCCAACTACGAGCGCACTGGATGTTACATTGCGTGCCGACATCGTTAAACCCAGACTGAATTCGGAGAATCCATTGGGTGGATCCGTAAAGAGCCTTGAGAAAACATCGATCGAAGCCGCTGCTCACCTCAGTATTCGCTAAAGCGTTACGTGCACCCGGACCGCCGTCTACCGTGGAACCAGCGAACACTTCGGAAACGCCTGTTGCCAAGAGTTGTACCGGCCCGGCGATCGGATCCACCATCGCCGGATGTGGATTGGGCACATACTGACTTGAGACTCCATCGTAGAATCCGCCAGCTGCTGGCGCATTCCAAGTAGCGGATGGCAGCGTGCTGCTAACGTAATAGTCGCCATTCGATCTGACTCAAGGCAAAATCACGAATCGTGAGATCAACTCGAGCGCCGTAAGCAAAACTGAACCCAGCAATAACTCCAGCGTTCACATCGGTTGCGAAGACCAGCGATTAACCCAAGCAAAGAGATAATCGCATTAAGTTTTTTTGACATTCTCAATCTCGATAGAAAGAATACGGGCTAACCACGGAGAGCCCTCCGAAAGCAGCTTGAGCCAATTGCCCGCATCAGCCACTTTTGACTGAACAGACCACCGCCATGAATAAGTTCTTTTGTCGAATCAGCTCTATAATGTCCAAGACAAATGACTTCCTTCACAACTATTCAATTGCCAATCGCTACAGGTTGTGACACAAAATAAAAAGACAGGGAAATCTCAATGTCCAGAACTCCCGTTTTCGTGGAATCAAATGAAAATCCAAAGAGATTCTAGTTCCCACAGTCACATCTGCCCGTTCTTGGCAATTATTGAACTAAGGAATTTGCTGTTCTCATCTCTCGGAATTGTTTTGTGGAGCGATTCGATATGCGCGCTAACTTGATATGGCTTGGAATTGGGTTACTTGTACTGCCGGTTGGGTCGGCGCTGTGTCAAGACTCCAGATGCTCGCGATGCGAAAAAGAATGCCACCGCAGCGGAATCCAAAACACTCAAGCTCGTGCAGAACTTTCAGCGCGAGAGTCTGGGCGGCGTGGTTGGGCTGACGATTAGTCCGGACGGCCAATATCTGTATGCGTCAGCCTATGCAAAGGCCACGCTTCACGTCTTCTCCATTGACCAACAGAACGGTCAGTTAACCCTGGTCGAGGATATCGCCGATCGGGGCAAGCTCCAGGGGGTAACTGATTTCTGTTTGAGCCCCGATGGGAAACTCGGAATTGCCAGTGCGTTTTCCTCAAAGGCCGTAACTCTGTTCCAACGCGATCCCGGCAGTGGCAAACTGACGATGCTCGATTCTCTCGATGCAAGGAGTTCTGGTGTCCGAGGATTTGATTGGCCGATTCGCGCAGATTTTTCTCTAGATGGGAAATTTGTTTATGTCGCTAACAGCGGAAGGGTCGCTAGCAGAGGAATTATCACGTCGATTTTTTCTGTGGTAACTCCGTCTGTAATCGTGCTCAAAGTCGTCGACAAACAGCTCGAATTCGTCGAATCATTCACTACCGACCAGCGAGAATTGGCGGATGCCAGAGGCATCGCAATTCATCCCAATGGGATAAACTTGTTTGTCACATCCTCGGATGGAAAGAGCTTGGTATGCCTCCGTCGCGATCCGGAAACCGGCAAGCTAAACCTAGTAAAGGCAATTCGAAGCAATCCTGATGCGGTTGATGTCTTGGAGGGCGCTATGTCCGTCGTGACGGATCAATCCGGCCGATTCATCTACACGTTGGCCGGTCGATTTCGCGGCGGTTGGAGGAATAGGTGTTTTCTCATTCGACCCAGACAGCAGCGACATCATTTTCCTTGAAGGTCATCACAGCGGAGCACCGGGAATGGAGCAATTCGCAGGTGGAAATCAACTAGCTACTTAGTCCGAATGGCTTGCGACTCTATGCAGTCGGGACAACGAACGGCACACTTTCGATACTGGATCGTGATGTTAAGACCGGCAAACTGACAGCCTATCGAGACGGTCGCGTTCCGCCCTGAATGGAACAAGACTGTGGCGGGAGTGGCCGTTTCTCCGGACAGTCGATTCGTGTATGTCTCTGGCGCTGAGCGAGATCCGTCCATCACGGTGCTCGAAGTGTTGCCGTAGTGTGGATCCATGGCCGCTTCAATCTGTGTTGCAGTAAGGCAATTTCGAATTCAATTGGGGGAAATGGCAGCGCGGGCTTCGGCGATGAGCGGTTTGAATTTGCGGATTTCGTTGTACGAGTCGCCCACAAGCGCAAGCGTTTCGGGAAGTACCAGTTGGCCAAACTGTTCTTCGGCTAGTTGAGCATTGCCAAGTCGTGCGTTGCAGATTGCTGACACGCAAAGTGCATAGGGATAAGCTTCCGAGTGTATGTCTTCCAAGTTGATCGCCTCGACGTCGAGGGCGCGAGTGTATTCGCCGTTGCGCAAATTGATCCAGGCCAACGCGCGAGAACATAATAGAATTCGTCGAAGTTCGAAGTGATAAAGGCGGCTAGTCGTGGATGACGCAGTGAAATGTCTTCGGCCACCATGGGAAAAACAGCCTCGTTGAGCCATTGCTCGTCAGGCAAATCCTCTTGAAACGCGGTCAACGCCTGTGCTTCGTTAACCTTGTCTCCGAGTGCGCGATAGGCGAGCACCTTCATGGCGTTGCAGCGGCGTTTCAGTAATTCGTTGGATGCGAAAGCGGCTTCGATATCCGCCAGCATTCGCTCGGGATGGCCCGCGTTCAAATTCCATTCGGCTCGCAGTAATCGCAACTCGGGTTCATGGGTGCGTTCAATAACGGCCGTCGCCTCGGCGATGGCTTCGTCCCATCGCTCGACTACTGCCAACACGTAGGCTCGCCATTGCCGTGGACTGACGGCCTGCGGATAAGACTTGGCCGATAGCTCAAGTTTCTCCAGATGCCTTTTTGAATTCTCGCTGCTCGATGAAAACCATGGCTGCCCCGAAAGCAGCGTCGCCGTCGTCCGGGTTCGCTTCCGAATCGGCGAGCATCTGCTGGTCGACGTACTCCATCAGCTCTGCGCATGACTTCAGGGAGGCAATTTCAGAAGCGAGCACCACACGTTGGATTGGCCCTACGCTGGTTTCGCTGTACTCAGGCCCTTCCCATGGCAAGCCAAGTTGTTCCAAATTTTTTGCGATAGCTCGTAGGTCACGGTAAACCAAACCTTTTTGGGTAACGCAGATGGCACCTCCATCGGACTGTAGTGAGCAAAGTCGACCTTCGATGCGAGCAAAGACTTTTCCAGTCGCGATATCAATCAAGTGATTCAGTCCAGTATCGCTGCAAAAGACAACTTGTTTTCCGTCCTCGCTGAATCGAGTTGGAGCAGAAGACTTGAGCGACTCATCTGCCAACTCGAGTCGCGACCAATCGCTGGTGTTCCAGAGACTGTTGGCGGCCATCGCCACGTCTCCGTTGTGACCATATTCGAGCTGATCGGCATAGCTACTCGGCGTGAACGCACTGGGCTCATGCTCAGGAGATTCGCAAACATAAGTCTGCCCGACGCAATAGCAGAGCACGTCATTGGAAACGGGAGATACCGCCACGAATTTCCCGCTTTCCTGTCCAAGTAATTTGCGCGCACCGGGTTCATTCTTCGACTTGATCCAGACTCCGGCATAGTTCGCCATTTCGAAGCCAGCCCAGTAGCCTGCAACCTGAGTGCGTCCATCACGACCAATCGCAAACTCGGCATTGCCATTCGGAAGCATCAACCGTCGCGGATGGCTAATGACAAGTTCGTTTTCCGGTGTAATTTTCGTGTCGAATCGCAGTGCTGCATCTTGCCCCAGTGTATAGAGGCGTCCCTCGACATCAAACTCGATTTGGAAAGGATGCCAATTGTCAAACCGCAAGGTTCCGATTGGCCGCTGTGCGGGCCAAGTCAACAAAAGTTATCCCATCTTGCCATATCACGGCTGCGAGTCGACCTGTTGGATCGATCACACAGTCGCCAATCGCGCTGCCCGGCTCGCTTGGAATCATTAGTTGTTCCTCAGTGCCGAGAGCAACCTCCAGGTGGCCAATCGAATGAGCATCATATGGCTTTTGAACCAACCCTAAGCTCGTGACATCGTCGGTCAACTGAGAGTGATGACGATTGGGAGACGGGTACGGAGCAGATAGAACCATGGACTGGAGATTGTCAAAGTCCAAAATCTCGTAATAGCAGTGAATACTCCAGTCGCGTGCAACTAAACGCGATGCGTCTGGATTCAAACTGAGTGCGTTTCCTGTACTCGCAAAAGGCACGGAGGTTCGTGATGACTTCTAGATTAACTTCTCGTGTTTGGGGATTGAAGCGATAGAAGTTCAGACGTTTATTGTCGCCTGTCATCGCTAAGAACGCGTGGCCGTCATTTAACCACCCAGACCAATAGAAACCCGTCTCGTTATCGCCAACTGTCTGTCGCCACAATACGTCATGCGTGGACAAGTCTCGCAACCGAATTTCGCGGCTGTGATACGAGAAGATCAAGTACAGCGGTTGAGTGGGATGGAAGGCGATCCACGGAGTCTCGAGTTAAGTTTTCGGACGTCGTACTACTAACAATGGATCCTAGCATCCGTATCAACGATTGATATTTTGGATGGAGTGCGCAATGCAAGGTATTTTCCATTGTCGCTCAATGAAAAGTTGAAAAACTCCGCCTCGAGCTGCCAAAGTCGAACTGGATTCGGCGAGTCGATCTGCCAAAGCTCTGCTAATCTTGCTAGCCTTCATCAACAGCAACCGGTGATCGTCGACAAAAGCGAGTAAGGAAAGATTCTCGCTGCTCACCGGCCAACTGTGCAATCAGTTTGTCACTCACTCGATCACGTAATTCAATGTTGCCATCGTCAAAGGCTAAGGCGACCAAGTGACCATCGGGTGCAATATCGCTCGACACAAGGACCGCCTGCGTCTTCCTCCATTCGGCCACGTGAATGTCGGATAGCCACATTTCCGCGATAGCTTCGTCGCGAAAGGGCTCGAACCATGCTGGCGGTAGTTCAAGCTCTTTTCCGATGGCGATGGCTTCCTTTATCGTCCGCAGCGATTGAATGCGTCGCCCCGGTTTTCCGATCATCCGATTGCCGCGTGCGTCGCCAAGCAGAGCTACTGCCTTTTCCAGACGCGCTGTGCGTTCGGCCTGAGTGACTCGGCTGAGCGCGTTGCGCAAGTGGACAGCAAAAACCGTCGATCCCACGGCAATGCTCAGCAACAAAAGTAGCGACAGTACTGCCAGCGAACTGACCAGCGGATAACGTCTGGCCAATCGCCAGACGGTTTGGTGCCAGTGTTCCCGTCGGGCCGTGATCGGCCGACCATCTAGAAATCGCTGCAAGTCGTCGTGCAACGCCAATGCAGTTGCATAACGCTGTCCAGGCTCCTTGCGCAGACATTTTGTGACTATTGTCTCCAAATCGACGGGCACGCTTGGCTCAAGTTGCCGAACTCGAACCGGTTCGTTGTGGCGCACTTGATAAAGCGTATCGACGATCGACGTGCCTCGAAACGGCGGTCGTCCGGTCAGGCACTCGTACAGCACTGCGCCGAGAGCATAGACGTCCGACGCGGGATCTAGCTCCTTCGAATGGCCGCTCGCCTGCTCTGGAGACATGTACGCTGGCGAGCCCACGATGCTGCCGGACATCGTGGCCGTACTTTCGATGCCAAGGCGTTTGGCTAAACCGAAGTCGCTGACTTTCGGAACCGTTTCACCCCTGGCATTCGTGGCCAACAGAATATTCGCTGGCTTGAGGTCGCGATGAATAATGCCTGCCTCGTGTGCCACTGCCACCGCCGCAGTGACTCCAACAGAGAATCTTCGCTGCGGTCCGAGGAAGCTGCGGCTTGCCATCCAGCGTTTCTGCCAGCGTCCCGCCATTGCAAAACTCCATCACCAAGTAGGGTGTGCCTTGCTCATCGCCAATATCAAAAATCTCAACGATGTTCGGATGCCGCAACCGGGCAATCGACTCTGCCTCGATCCGTATCCGCTGGATTTCAATCGAATGCGAATCAAACTCTGTCTGCAGTCGCTTGAGCGCTACGCTGCGTTTCAACGATGCATCGTAAGCTTCGTAAACAACACCCATCGCGCCGCGTCCCAACTCACTCAGGATTTCGTACCGTCCGATCTGGGAAGGCATTACAGCCGATTGCGTGTTCACGGAACTCGACAGCGTCTCGCGTGTATCGAGAAACGCGTCGATTTCCCACTGAGTTTCTAGCTCGGACACCAACTGTGGGAAACGACTCTTGTATTCTTCTAGCGTTGGTTGCTCACCAAGTTCCTCGCGCAATCGTACTTCGTTGCAAATAAGGTTCAATAGTTCATCGGTTGACAAAGAATAATTTGTAGATCTGTGGGCTCGAAGATGCAATTAGCTCTTCCACTCGCTATCGCTGCACCTGCACGCCAAATTTGTGATTGCTTGCTAAGAAGTTGATCGATACTGTGCATGATGAAGACGATCAATACTCCAAGCCGAGTTCGTCTGCCACGCGTCGTATCGCGCGTGAAAGTCGCTTTCTGAGCAACACTGGCATCTTCGCACAGGTCCCGTTCGATTTCATTCCAGGGCTGGCCGTTGCGTCGACGTCGGAGCAACTCGTTTTCCTCAGGGCTCATCCTCTGGTTGACTTGCTCAAGCAGCTCCGAGATTTCTACGCTAGCACCTGCGACCTCGGCCCGGCGACTTGGCCAACTCTGGAAGATCGCTCAGTGACTGAGTTTGGCTACGGGCCCGCTTGGCTGCCGATTCTTTGCGATTGAGCATCAAGAACTTCTTCTTGGCAATCGACATCAACAACTTGTGCAAGTCTTCTTCGCTGGCGATTGCATATTCGCCTGCCGCCAACCGCAGAAGAAAGCTTCCAAGTACAGAATTGCAAACATCCACCGAATCCGCGGCAGTTTGCAATGATGATCGATTGATACGAAATCGAACTGTCCGGCGGATATAGGGTTCATATCGTTCGACGAATTCTCGAACAACATCCGAGTCGTGATGTTGGAGTTTGCCAAGGTACTCGAAGAAATCCGCGCAGTATCGAAACGCATGTTCTTGCAAATGCTCCATCTTGCTTAATTCAAATTCATGCTAACACACCGGACATCAGTTGATGAGCAAATTGAAGAACTTCTATACGAAATGGACATACGTGCAACAATCACCTGCGCATCGACGTCCTTCCATTGAATACGCACATGAGTGAATTGCCCGCCAGCTTAATCTGTGACAATTTCAGGTCAGAAAACTGGTAAAAATAGACAACTGGCTCGACAACCGAGACTTAGCCACCCTTTATAATTGGCACGTTGGTTATCCTCAGGTTGGAGCGATGCGACTCGACCTGCAATCGGTTCGATCGATTTCGTTCAAGTGTCATCTTGATTCTTGCGCAGGGAACAGGAGAAGCGGATCGAAATCTTCAACTGGAAAGTCAATTTCTCCGCGAGCAGATTGGCGATAGTCGCATACTGCTCAGTGTCAATCAACGACGCCGATTAGCCGTCATGGGGAAACACCTGGGCGACATCAGCTGAGGGAACTGGCGACCATCGCACAAGCTGAGACCATCCTCCGCAGGCATCGGCAACTGTTTAATGACCCTGAACTGCATTCCAGCTCGCGTCACGCTATCGGGCACCCTCGTATGGATCAAGAAGTTGTCGAACTAATTCTTTTGCTCGGGATGCTGCTCACGGTTGGCAGCCAGGGCTAGAACGTTGCACGCAGGGCCGACTTTGCAGTGTGGAATGAACCCGCTTCCGACGGACGGCTGAAACGCCTTGCCTATGTCGGTTGCAAGCCAGCAGTCAAACGGACTGTGCCGGCATGGCGTGGAATGGTGGAAAGAGACGCTGGGTTTCGACAGGAAATAACAATCACCAACGAAGCGGGAAAGACAAACACTCATGAACGTTGAAATCCTCGGTTGCAGTTTGCTGCAACGATCATGTTCGACTATCTGTTCCCGCCGCAAATTCTCCGGTCGAGCGTACCACCTTCATCAGCTTAAAATGGTCGATGAATGGGTCTAATGGTGTGCTCGGCATCAGTTTGCACGTGGGCCCTGTTTTAGACGATTTTGCATCCGGCGTTGCTGCCCATTGCCCTCTAGGTTCTGATTGCCAACTTGTCCATTACGGAGTTGCAGACGTTGCTGTTGCATCAGAGCGTTCATCCAAGCGTTGGACTGACCACCACTTTGGAAGGCCTGCACTCCCTGCTGTCGAGCTTGACCCTGTCCGTTGAGAGCAGACTGACCGTAACCTATTCCGTATCTCAATCGTTGTTGCATCATGGCTCCTGGGACACCGGAACCACCTTGCATCATCCCATATCGGTTCTGCATCATCATTCGCTGCATGCTACCGCCTCGGGCGTTGGTACCTCCAAACTGGTTCATCGCACCGCGTCCGCTCATGCCGCGCTGACCACCACCTTTTCCACCTTGAGCGCTTGCTAGATCTGCAGCGAATACCACAGTAGCCAGCACTAAGCACATCGAAATTAGAATCTTCATCGCAATTCTCCTAAGTTCCGTGGCGCACGATCCTCCTAACGAAGGATTCTGCGAGCGACACTGTTGAAAATATCATGCAAATGTGATGCCAGAGGAGTGGGCAGGCCTTTAGCTGGACGGCACCTCATGCTGCCGTGCAAAAATTGCGCAGTTCTGCCATCGCTAACCTGCAATTGTTGCACTGCCTACCCGCCAGATAGGAAACACAAACAAGCAACACTGTGGAGAAGTTTCCTCCGAAACGTTACGACTCGATGTCGTGTAGCTTGTAAATCAGCGCACGCCGACTGATACCAAGCTTCTTGGCTGCCTGTGTTCGATTGCCATCGCATTCTTCGAGTGTTGAGAGAATGGTTGCTCTTTCGACCTGTGACAATCTTCCGGTGTCGGCCAATTCGGCAGTAGCGTCGGCAGCCATGCTGGCAGGCAGGTGCTCAGGCAATATCACATCACCCTGGCACAGCAAGCAAGCCCGCTGCATTGCGTTTCGCAACTCGCGAACATTTCCTGTCCAAGCGTGCGCGAGAATCGCTCGCGACGCTTGAGGCGAAAAACGGACTTGGCGATTCGCAAACCGAGTCGCGAAATGTCTGGCTAGCGGAATGATGTCTACGCGGCGGTCGGCTAGCGGTGGAACGATCAATTCAACAACGTTTAACCTGTAAAACAGATCTTCGCGAAAGCGGCCCTCCTTAATTCCGTCCATTAGGTTGCGATTGGTGGCGGCGATCAGTCGCGTGTCAACATCGACGGATCGGTCAGCACCAACCGGCGTGACTTGGCTGGTTTCCAAGGCACGCAATAGCTTTGGCTGCATCTCCAACGGCATCTCACCGATTTCGTCCAGGAACAAACTGCCACCGGTGGCCGACCGAAACAGGCCCTTTCTATTTTCTGACGCGCCGGTAAAAGCACCCTTCACGTGTCCGAACAGTTCACTTTCAATGAGCGTTGCCGATAGCCCGGCACAGTTCGTGGTCACAATCGGATGCGCAGCACGTGGGCTCCACCGGTGAATCAGCTGCGCAATCAACTCTTTCCCCGCACCGCTTGGGCCCTGAATCAGAATGGGAGCATCCGAAGGCGCGACAACAGCGACCGTTTCGATCAACTTTCGCATCGCGCGACTCTCAAAGATGAAGTCCGCCGGCAATTCAGGCAACGCGACTTTGCTTTCCCCGCTTTCCGAAGTTGGGATGGCAAGGGCATCGAATACGGCGACTTTCAGCTCCTCGAGGTCGATCGGCTTGGAGAGGTAGTCGTCCGCACCACTTTTGACAGCGGCAACTGCTTGCCGCACATCGGCGTACGCTGTGATGAGAATGACGGGAACGGCAGGCAGTAGTTCTCGTAACTTCGGCAATGCGTCGATACCACTCATTTGTGGCAAACGCACATCCAGCAAGATTATGTCGGAAGGGTGCTGGCCGAGCAAATCGAGCATGGCTTCTGCAGATTCCGCTTCGATGATTGTGAAGTCAAAACCCGCGAAGAAGCCCCCAATCAGCTTGCGCTGTGACGGTTCATCATCGACGATCATCAAGGTTCGTTTAGGGGCTGTGGCGGTCACGATACGAGCTTGGATTGCTTTCAGAGAGGGTGAGGCTTAACGCCGTTTCTTGCTTTCAACGCGATGGATTCCGTCAACCCAAAAGACACTGCCGCGAGAACTGCCAGGCTGATAACCGACATCCCAGCCGTGCGCGACAGCAATGCGGCGGACAATCGACAGCCCCAAACCGGTCCCACCCAGCCGCCGAGTGACATAGGGTTCGAACAGCGAATCAACGATTTCCTGCGGAACGCCAGGACCTTGGTCGGCAATCTCCAAACGCAAAGTCCCGTCACGTCCATCGCACATCGAGATTGTAATCGAGCTGCCCCGTGGCGCCATCGCAATGGCGTTTTGAAGTAGGTTAAAAACCAGTTGTCTCAGTTGCTCCCGATCGGCGCGAATAGAAGTTGACTGGTTGAGGCGAGCCGTTTCCAGACTTAAGCCAGCGGCCTGCAAGTCGGATTGTAATAGCGTGCGCAGTTCCTGGATCAGGTCCCCGACGTCGACCGATTCCATATTTACGTCTGCCTGCCGAGCGAACGCAAGGAACTGGTTGATACGTGCCGTTACTCGGTCGCATTCTTCCAGTATCGCTTCGGCCAGTTCCTGTTGATCTTCTGTGGAGTGGTCACTACTGGGCAATCCCGATTGCACCAGCCGTTGTGTCCAGCCACGAATCAACCCCAATGGGTTGCGCGTTTCGTGAGCCAGACCAGCCGCCGCTTGCCCCAATTCACGAAGGTGCCTTGTTTCCGCCCGCAACACTCGGGTCGTGCCTTCGGCCTGCGTTAATCTCACCGTGAACTGCCAAACCGCACCTCCGGCGATGAGCAGCATTGTTCCCAATGCGAATATCAAAATGCGGTTCTTAGCCTCGCGGAAGACCTGAGCTTTCAAACCGCTGCGATCCAACACGACGATGGTGTGGAAATCAACTGACTCGGGCGCCTCAGCGAACTCAGCACCATCCCGATGCATAGGAGGATTGTTTCGCATAGTAAAGCTGCTGACGACTTGTAGCGTGCTGTCGCGAGTATGTTCGCCGATGGGTAGAGCCAACTCGACTTCGGTTTTGTCGCCCGCCAAGTAAACCTTGTCGGAGCCATCATGCACCACGACTGCAATCGCGAGAACATTTTTAGACCTGGCAAGAACCTCGAGGGTTGATGGCAATTGCTGCTGAACGAAGGGACTGAACCATCGATGTGACTGGATGCTGCTGCTCACGGCGCTCAATAAAGATTCGGCCTGTGAAGAGAGCGAGCCGTGTATCAACTCGCATTGGTGAACATGCTCGGTTCGCTGCCACCCAGCAAACACAATCCAGAGAACGAAAAGAACGGCGACTCCAACGACTCTTTGTTTCGGCATGCGAATGCGTCTCGATTCCTGCATCGTTGTTCTTGCTTGTGGAAGATCGCTGGAAAAACCGTTAGCTTCCTCGCCTCTGGTTGCCACGTCCCTGCCGACCATCTTGCCCAGAATGGTTTGACACGCCGAAACCTTGGCCACTTGCGTTTGGCACCTGGAATCCAAACTGCAGTCCATTGCGCAGGTTCGGTGAACCTTGAAGGGATTCGTTTGCCCTCGCTCCACGGAATGCTGTCTGCCGGATTGCCGACCGTGCCCTCAGCCGGACAAACTCGCGATTCGGTCGAACTCGGCTTGGCTGAGAAACTCGGCATTGTAACTCGCACGCCGCTTCGCCATCTGCGAAGCTAACGCACGCAGTTGGTTTTGCGTACCTCGCACCAATTGCTCCAGCACTTATCGAAGCTGCGGGTTTGTTGCCTGGGGCAACAGTCTCTTCAAATCTGCGATGTCCATCTCTTCGATTCTAGCACCTACCATCAACGCATCCAGCGGACTACTCGGCAGGCGTTGCGAACCTCTGCCAGGGTGAAAGCCCAGTTGCGTGCTGTTTTCGCTGCGGCATTCAGCGATTGTCACGTCGTTGGATTGCTGAAATCTGATTTCGTCGCCAATGTAATTTCGCACCTCGCAGTTCTGAGTCACGGTTCCAAAACCGCGATGCTGCAGATGCCGCCGCCGCGACAGCGTGCGCATAGTTTTTCAACGCGAGCCTGCAGCCTTAGGTCCTCTTGCTGTAGCCCGAGAGCATCGAGATGCGCGACATCCACGGTAAGAACTCTGTCGAGGGCGTCTGAAGCCAGCCGTGCGCCGCCGATGGAGGAACGTCGAGCCTGACGGCACACCTGATGTCGTATGACGAACAAACAAGCTCTTGAAGACGGTGATCGTATCAATTCTGTGCGCGCGTTGTAGTGGCCATGACCCTGATCATGATGCACGCAGATCAATCGACAAGAACGATTTGTGCTTCTCATCACCCCTAGGACGCGAGAACTCGCGCTGAAAGGTGTAGAATGTCGTGACAGACAGCCCCGGTGTGCACGATACCCAACGATGGAAACGCATGCGTACCTTTTCGGGGTTCCGTTTGAAACGTGAGCTTTTAGAGCTGGCGGTCGATGGATTTTTTTCGGACTGAAATTCGAGACGAGCCACGAAGCTTGCCATTCGGACACGCACTCTAGCGCGGGCTATCCTTGCGCAAAAGGTTTCGAGTAACAGACCACCAACTCGTCTGCTGCAAATCGCGGTAGGGCGAATCCTTTGGCAGGGTCGCCATCAGGTACGTGTGCGCTGGCGCCAGGTTATGGTAGGGCAGTGAAGGGAATAGGTGGTGCAAGGCGTGATACTGAATAGCCATCGGAAAGAGTAGCCAGGTGATCGGGTCGATGCCGACAAAATTGCATGAGTCCATAATATGCTCTGACATGCTTTGGCAGTTTCCATTGCCTGCAAAATGATGATCTGCCAATTGCCGAAGTTGATTCAGTATTACCACTGCGGCTCCCAAAGAATACAACTGCAACATGCGCGTCCATGGAGTGAATCCGAGCAAGACGGCCGCAGGTATACAAATCGCACGAAGACTGCAAAGTAGTTCCAATGAGGCGAAGGTCCTACGATTTATACGATTCAAGGATCGCTCATATTTCCAATTGAAGGTGAAAGCGGACCAGTGACGCAAGACATACTCACGCACTGAAGGACTCAAGAATGAAAATGGTGCAAGTAGAAAACGCAAAAACACGATTAATGGAAATACGGCGACGACAAGAAAATAGAAAGTCAGGTTTGCAAGATTGCCGCGTCCACAGACATTTACAACATACTCAGGGTCCTGAGGCGTTCCGTAAATTCGCGGCGTGTGATGGTCGCGGTGGTGCCCGGTGAAGAAAGTCGACGGTGTCAGTGTGGGAACTCCCACCAGCAGATTCCAGGCGACTTTAAAGCTTGTGAGTTCATGCCCGCCCAAATGCGCGACCTCATGCACCAATGACCCTACTCGATAAAGCCAGAACACTGCCAGCAAGAAACTGACACCTTGCACGAGTGTAAATGCAGGTGCCATCAAGAACAAAGTGGCCGACGTGTACGCTACCGTCGCACCAATAAACATATCTCGCCAGTAAACCCACGGTTTAACTCGATGAAAATCGGTTTCCGAGTTCATAAGTGCAGCGCGTGTTGTTCGCACCCAATCGTTCGGGACGGCTGCATCATTCAAGGGGCGATATCCAATCTAGAGTCTTCAAAGACCCTCGTTGTCGCGGCAATCGGCGGATTTGTCAAGCGAAGCAAAGATGCCAGGCACCCCTTTGGTTGTTTGGGTAGTTTTGGGGCATAATGCTGTCGGCTCTTTCGGGGTATTCCAATGGGCCGGGGCGCGCAATCCGACGCAGGTGGTCATTCTAGGCTCGCGGGAAACGGGGTCAGGTAACCATAGCCGAATCGACACAAAGGGCGCTTCGCACTATTGGCTCCTGACCTGGTTCTGACACGTTCCCGAGCCTCGCCTTGCCAATTGCCAATGCACGGGCATTGGGCCGTCAGCCACAACGTCGTTTTCCTGACATCGCGCTATTTGCCCAGCTCAATGGTTACTGCACTGAGCTTGCCGGTGAATAATCGTTCACAACCTCTTGTGACTCGGATCGATCCACGCAGAGGAATGAATTCGCGCGCGTGGTGGGAATTTGTCGAGTAGGGTACGTCAACCGTAAGTCTCACTGAGCATTCATTGCCCAGCATTGTAGGGCGCAGTAGTACGACTCATGCGCTTCCGCGAAGTCTCGCAAATAGTCGAGTCGCCACTTGCTCACTGTCTGGGCGCCGAAATGCTCGCCGATGGCGAACTCCGTCAGAGGATCGTCAGTCCACCAATTTGGAAATTGTGAGGGAGGAAGCTGCGCCATTGGCTTGCCTGGCACTTCTTCACCTATAGGCAGCACTAGTTCGAGAACGCCGAAAACTTCCATGGCCATCGCATCGTATTTGCCAAGTTCAACGCAGCCGGAGTAGTTGTCTGAAAGGAGTTGTGCTGTCGCGGCATCCGTAGAGTTGATTTCGCGATCGATGCAGAAGACCGGAACACCGGCCTCCTTGCGCGTTTGATATTGGCGATCGATCCATCGGCATCAGTCGGACTGAAGATGATCGCCGTGTAACCAGCGGCAATAACATTATCGAAGTGCGCGGCTTCCTTCGCTGTGTCGTTCTGCGAATCAAACAGCGTGGCTTCGTCCCCAAGTTCGATCGCGCGATCACGAGCAGTCTCACCCAGAACCACAAACCAGGGATTGTTCAGCGGCGAGATGATTACGGCGACGCGACGCGGCTATTTCGCAACGTCCGAGTTCTGCGACTGGGGAGATGTCTCGGTGTTCGAAGCACTACCGCTGCAACCGGAAGTCACCACAAGCAACAGCAGCGAGATTGAAGCGATCACGCGCTGGACAAATGGAGTTCGATTCATGAGTTTCACTCTCTATCTACTAACTGCCTCGCCGATTTGTGCCTCAGAATACCACAACGGACTTAAGAATCACGTTTGCGTAGGGAGTACATTCGCCAGTCCGGGCGAACACCGCCGAGTCTAGTGTCAGCCGCTTGAACTCTTCATGTGGAACCTCAGTGACGACAGGCTTCATCTCATGTCGCTGAAAAATGGCCATCATCGCCCGAAACACTTCTGGGTTCTTTTGATGGATTTCCCTGGCCACCACGATCTCTTCCACCATCATTTCGCTCAGGATGACATCCAGCGTATTGATGAAGGAGGGATAACCTCATGTCCGCCAATGTAAGGATAGATCGACTTGCCACGCAGCTCCGTGGCTTCTCCTTTGTAGATGTGGCGATCTGTTCCACAGATCCCCGACATCTCTACCTTGAGCATGGCGGAATCATGATCCATCTTCGGGTACGGATACGTCCGCATTTCGGTCTTACCCGGTGCCGTCATGCAGACGGCTCGAACTTGATCTGGACGACATTCCATGATTATTGTTGTGTCCTGCCTCATGAAACGGATTGAAAAGTCCCATATTTCGCCCGTGACTTGAGCCGACGGGGCGTCCAGTGAAGGAATCTTCGCAGGATGAATTCAAGAAGTCTCCCGATTTTCCGATGAATACTTACGGCATTCTAAGGCTATTCGCCGTGAAAGAAGCAGCACCTCCAGACGTTGGGGGGAATGGGGGAATGGAGTGTCCGCAGCTTGTCCGCAGCTTGGCCGACGGGGATCACTCGACGGGATCAAAGATAATTCTGCGGTAAGCGGGCAGTCTGTGTGTGCCGTTATCGGTGGCTTCGCAAATCACATGGAATGCCTTTCCCGCTGAATCAGCTGGGATCGTTACCGTCGCCACACTGGAGTCGCTGCCTGTGATTTCGATGCCTCGTTCATACGTCCCCGCTGCCATGAGCACCCACCAATTGAAATGCAGGCTGTCACCGTCAGGGTCTTGGGATTGCGATGCGTCGAGCGTGACCTTCGTCCCCTGCTGAGGTTTTCTGGTCAGCACGCTCAGTGATGTATCACCGTCGATGACGACGACCGGATTTCGATTTCCCGCTCCATCTTTGGCCCAGTCCATGCGGGCTGCGAAGTTGTTGAAGGTGGCCGAATAGAAGTGCTCTTCGAGGCTGCGACAGATGCTGTATTGTGGGTCGCGGCAGTTGGTGAAGCACGATGTCTCGTTGTCTTCGCCTTTGCCCCAGGCGAAGTAACCGCCCCAGCCGCCTTGCGTCGGGACATTGGGATCATTCAACCCCATGGGCAGAAGGTGCAGGAACGCGGGTGTGTCACCCTCGACACCGTATTTGTATTTGGGGTAGACACTGCCCAGATGTCCGTGCCCCTGTATGTGTGTTTCATACTCCGACCAGTTTTTCTTGCCGGTTCCATTTTGGTATTTCCAGGCACATTCATCCCAAATGAAGAAGCAGGTCCTGTTCAAACTCCCGTCGCATCCACTGATGCGAGCTGTCACTGAACGGAGTCTTTTGGTCACGGTCCTGATCGGTGATCGTGTAGACTCGCAGCTGGTTGAGGAACTTTTTCAGCTCCGCCTCACTGCGATCCTGCTTGATTCGCCAGATGGCCTGAGCCAGTGTGTTGCCCCCGCCCCAGACTGTGATCCACAGGGGACGATCGTCATCCTCATCGGCCAGCTGGATGATCAACTGACTGCCGGGCGAATCAGCCCCTTCGCCGATGTGTTCCGCTCCCCGCTTCTTACTGCCAAACATCGTGCGATCACGCAGGTACTTCGGACTGGGCCAGTATCCGATTTCCTGCTGTGATTCATCGTCGAGTTGTCCGGTCTGATTAGACCGTTTACTAAGGTTCGGAAGATCCTGTTCGTAGGCGTTGATCGCGTCATGGATCAAATCGAAGAAGTCATCGCGCGTGGTCGCCAGACTCCAGCCGGTCGTAAAGATCAGGCCTTCGATCTCCAGCTGGTCGGCATGAACCATCAGTCGCACTAGTGATTCACTATCGTCGGTTTCCCACGTCGACACATCCGTCAGAACCACAACGCGGGGCTTGAGTTGTTCCGCATGGCAATCTACCGAACTCACCAGACAGCCAATCATCATCAAGAGTGAGCAGCAAACTCGCGGACGGAGTATTCATCGCTTTCATCGTAAAGTCTCTCTATTGGCTGGCCGACATTTGTTCGTCGACTTCAGTGCGTCGGGGAAAAGCGGCATGCGTCCCGATTCGTGTGACGGTCAGTGCCGCGAACATACTGGCTCGGTAAGCGGCTTCGCGGAGTGTTCGGCCTTCGCACAACGACACCGCCAATGCCGCAGCAAACGCGTCTCCAGCCCCCGTCGTATCAACTGCGTCGACTTCCACGACCGGAATGTGCAACGTCTCTGCCTTGTCCACGATGAAGGCGCCGCCGCCTCCCATGGTTAGAGCGACCGACTTCACTCCGCGAGACATCAGCGATTTGGCTGCTGTCCTCGCATCATCATGACTGTTCACGGCGCCGCCAGCGAGAACTGCGATCTCGGTCCTGTTCGGAACGCAGACATCACAAAGCCCCAGCAGTACATCAGGCAGTTCGACAACTGGCGCCGGCGTCAGTACGGTCAGTTTGCCTGCCGCCCGAGCGATCCGAAAGGCTTCGAGCGTCGCATCAAGCGGTGTTTCGAGCTGGCAGAGCACAGCGTCCGCCTGCTGAATCGCAGATGAGGCATGCTTCACGTCCTCAGGCGTCAGCGCCGCATTGGCACCAGGCACTACGATGATGCAGTTCTCTGCTTGATCATCGACGACTATGGCCGCCGTTCCGGTCGGTTGATTGTCGACTCGCCGTACAAACTTGATGTTGATCCCATCTGCCTGATACTGACGAATGGCGTCGGCTCCGAACACATCACTACCGACACAGGCTACGAACGTGACATCCGCACCAAGCCTAGCCGCCGCGACTGCCTGATTCGCTCCTTTGCCACCCATTCCCTGATGCAGGGAGTAACCGGTCAACGTTTCGCCCCCCCTCGGAAATCGCGGCGTGCGAAAAGTCAGGTCAATGTTGGCGGAACCAATGACACAGATACGGCGGACGTGCATGTGATCCTGTCAGCAGTGTGGCTTACTCGATGTTGCAGACGATCCTCTGATAACGAACCAGCGACTGGCGTGCCGTCGTCGGTCACTTCGAGGATGATGTGAACCTGTCTTGCCCGAGTTCGTCCGGCACAACGAAACTGGCGTCGATCCGCGGAACTCACTGCCTGTCGATGGTGCACGGTCGACCGCCACTGGAATCGGCTTCGCTGTACTGCCACCAGTGGAACGTCAGTCCGTCGCCATCGGGATCGGTCGCTGTGGCGGACAGTTTCACCGTTTCGCCTGGCTGCACGTCGCGTGTCAACTCGCCGTCCACTTTGACGACGGGTGCGTGGTTGGCGTCGTCGAATTCCTTGACGCACCAGTCGGCTCGGGCGGCAAAGTCGTTCTGCAACGGACCGATCCAGCGCCATTGAGGTTTGAGATAGGCGATCAACTCCGCATCGTTCGGAATCTCTTTCTTCAATCGCTGGCGGCCCCAGGCTGAACTCGGTGAACCAGCGACCCGCGGATACTCGTAGCCCGGCTCGAGCACAGGATCGAGCCAGGTGTTCTCGCGGACCTTGACGAAACGCCCGCCCCAGCCGCCCCAGTCCGGTGATTCATCGCTGCGCAGACCGTTCGGGATGTTGTAGATGAACGCCGGCGAATCGCCTTCGGATCGGAAATCGCCTTCACTAAAACCCTTGTCGTCTTCTGCATGAGCCTTGTACAGAGAACAGAGCGGGCCGTGGTCTTCCAGAATGTTGTCCTTCATCCAGGATCCGACCAGGTAAGCCTGTTGGTCGGCCGGGATGTACTTTTTCCAGTGGTAGAACAGGGCAATGAACTGATCGGAGATGATGGTCGGGATGTTGTATTTCCCCCAGTGCGGGCGGATGTAGCTTTGGTAGGTCTCATCCTGCTCCCAGATGAAATCGAAGCGAATCTTCTGCGCGACCTCGGCCATCTTTTCCGGATGCTGTTCTTCAATCGACTTCAGCGCTCGTGCGATGGTGTTTGTTCCGCCCCAAGCCTGTATCCAGACGGGACGTGGGTCTGACTCATCCAGCAGAACCTCAACGATTCGCTGCGAGCCGGCGGTGACCTCGTCCATTTCCCCTTCCGACTTCACGTTCCCGAGCAACGTTCGAGACTGAAGAAACTCAGGAGTGGGATAGCGTGGATCGTGCTTCACGAGATTCGGATAGACTGTGGCATACGCAGACAAATAGGGCTGTGCCCAGTCGTCTCCGGCCCAGTTATGCCCGTGAGCATGATACTGCGAACTGGACGTGATGATTCCCTCGATGTCGAATTCGTTCGCATAGAGCAGGAATCGGACCATCGAACATTCGTCGTCAATTTCGCCATCACTCGTGACAATCACGCGCGGCTTGTCGGCGGCCATCAGCGCATCGCCCTGGCCGATTACCATCGTGGCCAATAGTAGGGGCAGAAGTCGAATGCCTAAGCCGTGCTGCAATTTACTTTCCATGTGACTTCTCCAACGAATTGATATTGTTTTCTGGCTTGGTGTAGTCAATGAACTCAGTTGGATCAGTCCCGTTGAGAGATTCTTCGACGTTGGTATATCCATCGCCGTCTTTGTCGGATGAATTGTCATCTGCGTGGTTCGCATCGAGGCCGTATTTCTTTTCCCAGTCGTCAGGCATGCCATCACCGTCTGAATCCTGTGGCGCTTCCGCAGATTGCAGCTTCGGCCAGCCGCCAACGTCATCCGGCGTCGTAATAATTCCGTTGTTGCCATGAGTCGCGGTGCCAGTACGGACTTCTTCGATGATGCGGGCATCGATCGAATCACGCCTAGGCAGTAATCATGCACCATTGAATCGTGACGTTTTCATTGTGGTACAGCGAGAACACCTCATCGCTGCTCCAACTGGCCGACACATGATCCACGATGATATTTTTTCGGTACCTTCCGCCCAGCGCGTCCCCTTCGTGGTCCGTTCTTACCCGGAGATAGCGAATGACGACATCATTGGCGTCGATGCCAAGATTGCCTTTGATCGTAATTCTGTCACCGGGAGCTGTCTGTCCGGCGATCGTAATGTGGTCATTCTTGATCCTGATATCGCCATCGATTGTCCCCGCGACTTTAAAGACGACGATTCGTGGTCCTTTGGCCTGGCAGGAATCGTTCAGGCTGCCCGGACCCGAGGCGTTCAAGTTGGTGACCGCAATGACTCGCCCGCCGCGCCCACCAGTGGTCCTGGCGCCATATCCTTCGGCACCTGGAAACGCTGGCAAATCGTTGGCACAAAGCTGTGGTGACACCATCTGCGAAAGGGCGATGGCGAAAATCCACATCAACAGAAATTGAAATCGAATCTTCTTGAGCACCGTCGTGGTTCACTTTGAGTTGGGTCAACGCTGAACCGCCGGTGATGTTCGCGGCGAGTCTCGACGTCGGCGATCGGCAATGCCTGATGCGTGGCATCCTAATCCTGACTTGACCGCAGTTCTCCCTGTTTTGGACGCATAACTTGCGGTATTCTAATCAGAATGAAACGATTCGACACCTCACGCTCCGAGTTCTCGCCCTACGGGTTCACCTGTGAACCGTGGAAGCCGAGTCGCATGCCTCGGCCGGATCGCCATAACGAGATCGAGATGAACTTCCTGATGTCTGGGTCGCTGACGTACCTCTTGGGAGGACACCGGACCACGATTCGGCGAGCGGCTCTCGCCATCTTCTGGGCAGCAATTCCACACCAGGTCGTGGCTTTCGACGGGGATGCCCCCTACTTCGTTGTGACGCTTCCGCTCAGCGAATTCTTGCGGGCGGGCGTCGATCCCAGCCTGGTGCATCGAGTTTTGGAAGGAGAACTCTTGACCGACTCAGCTGAGGAGGATTCGGATCGCATCGCTTTCGAGAGATGGGAGCAAGACCTGAGGAGTGCTGACCCCGTGCTGGAACGTGCAGCGCGCCTGGAAGTGCAGGCTCGCCTCTTGAGATTCGCACGTGGCATGAACACCACCGCAATTGCAGGCACGACGGCCAGACTGTCCCGGGCCGATCAGCTGGCTTGCTATGTCGCGAAAAACTATCAGGAACCGCTGACGTCGCAGATCATCGCTGAAGCCCACGGAGTGCATCCCAATTACGCCATGAACCTGTTCCGCAAAACGTTCGGAACTACGATGACGGCGTTCATCGTTCAACATCGCATCTCTCATGCGCAACGGTTGCTGGTTACGACAGACGATACCATTCTGAACGTGGCGATGAACTCGGGATTCCAAAGCCTCAGCCGCTTCAATGAAGCTTTCAAAGCGGAATGCGGGTGCTCTCCTCGCGATTACCGCAAAGCGCATCTCCCAGAACGGGACTGACCATCGTCGCAAAACGGTTGACCGAGCGGCTACGGTCGATGCCACAATCGAATTTGAGGAGCATTTGCAGATCCATTGATCGGCAGACGAAACGGACAGCACAACCAAGCCAGCTGCAAGCATCCCCTGACACAGAACTCGATCCAGACTACGGGGCCGCGAAAGTGGTGACTGGATTTGTACCTGCTAAACCATGATCCACTATTGACTTACCTAAATCGAATGTCCAGGTCGGCAAGTTCCGGAGTTACGTTTAAACTGAGCGGGAGCGTCCATCGCTCGACTTAAGCCATTTATTCACAAAAAGATACAGCACATCGCGAAGATGTACGACAAGCCCTGTTGAATTCAAGTCGGGGTGACAGGACGTCTATTGAACTTTTTGGGCGTGGAGTTCGTGCTTTGTCTGGCTCGTTAGTCACTATTGCAGAAGCACTTACGGCGATTCCTGCTTGAAGACTCAAGACCGCTCAAAGGTGCGATTTTGGGGGTAAGGCCATGTTCCATTGCCCCGCCTTTTGGGCACGCGGCGTTCGCCTCGACCCTCCGGTTTCGCCGAACACATTGGCAACGATCTCTCAGCGACGCTGGTGTACCGATGAGCATCGTTAAGTGATTTCTACGTCGATGTGGAGATCCTCCTGGAATGGTGAGGTTCCGAATTGCGATTTCTTCACTGAGCGTGCGCAACTGACCAAGGACACGCCCACATGACGCAGTTGGCACAAGTAGGTGGTCCTTCGTTCTTTAGCAAAGTCTTGTTGTCGATCTGACGGCGCAACTTCAGCGGTCGGGTTTACCGCTCGCAGCTGCGCGACGAGCCAAGCCGCTGAGGATGGTCCATCCTCCGCGCGCAAGGAAAGTTCGAATCTGCGGTCGGTGAGATAGACCTCCGCGCCGTGGCGGTACGGTCTTCTTAACACCTGTCGGGTCCAATGTCGCGTTAGATTAGCATCGTAGCTCCATTTTGTCGGAACGCTTCACGACATCAACAGAGGCCTCCCTTGGATCAGCGGGATGGCCCGGACTGGCGAGCTGTCAACCGGCGCCGCTTGGTCATGTTCTTACTCAGTAGTTTGTACCGGACATCTAACGCTCAGTTGGAAAAAATCGCAGAATAGTTGTCCCCAGTGCGCCGAAACCTACGGGTAGGCCCTCAAGGACAAATAGTGATGACTCAAGAGCTTTCAGATTCTAAAGATACGTTACGGTTGCTTGACGCGGCCGCTGATGGAAGCTCCAGCGCGATCGAAACGCTGTTCGAGCGGCACTTGCCCAACGTTCGTGAATCAATCCAGCGTCGGCTTCGGCCTCAGCTTCAGCCTCGATTTGATGCTTCCGATGTTGTGCAAGAGACCCATCGCGATGCGAACCGACGGCTTGCGGACTTTCTGGGGCGACGCCCCATGCCGTTTCGCCTGTGGCTGCTAAAAACGGCTCACGAACGCTTGATCGATTTGGAACGGTTCCATTTGCGAACAACAAAACGCTCCGTCGATTGCGAAATCCAACTGCCTGACGCGTCGTCCATCAATCTGGCGAGTTTCGTGCTGGAAAGCCGCTTCAATCCGGCTGGTCAGGCCATGGCGCGCGAGCGGGCGGTGATCGTCAGGAAGTGCCTCACGCAGCTCGATCCGAAAGATCGAGACGTCTTGCTGCTGCGGGTCTTCGATGGCCTTTCCAATGCTGAGGTTGCCGAGGTCTTGGAGCTGACTCGAGAGGCAGCCAAGAAACGGTTCCTGCGCGCCTGTTGAAGCTGAAAGCATTGCTGCTGAATGCAGGTTTGTCGGAGTCGATGTCATGACAAAAGCCAGCCACAACGTGGACAAGGGCAATACGAGTCGTCCGGATGCCTTGCTCGACCAAATGGCCGACATCGCCGACGAGATGGCCAGTCGGTTTCAGGCCGGCGAGGCGGTGGACGTCGAGGCGATCGTATCTCGATTCCCAAATCAGGAAGAACTCATCCGTGGCACGTACGAATCGCTGAGGCAGGTTTTCGGGGTCCGCCGAGATCTGGAACACCTGCAAACCGATCCCGATGAACCTGACGTACGCGACAACCAGATGATCGGTGAGTACCGCATCATCCGTGAGCTTGGTCGAGGCGGCATGGGCATCGTGTACGAAGCCGAGCAGCAATCGCTGAACCGCCGGGTGGCGTTGAAGGTGTTGCCGTTCGCCGCACTGCTGGATTCAAAACGGTTACAGCGATTTCAGAACGAAGCGCGAGCGGCCGCACAACTAAAACACCCCAACATCGTGGGTATTCACGCCGTCGGCTGTGAACGTGGCGTCCACTTCTTTTCGATGGAGCTGATTGACGGTCGTAGCCTGGCCACGATCATCGCCGAGATGAGTCCGCTGGCAAGTACTGCGACTAAGATATCGAGTGCAACAGCAAACGTTGACACTCAGCCGATCGCCGAGTTGTCGACGGACATCTCCGGAGATCGTCGCGGGCACGTTCGCTCGGTTGCTCGACTCGGCATTCAAGCTGCCGAAGCTTTGCATTTTGCGCATCAGCACGGAGTGATCCATCGCGACGTCAAACCGGCCAATCTTCTGCTGGACCGCGACGGAGTCTTGCACGTAGCCGACTTTGGTTTGGCCCGACTCGATACCGGCAGTGAGTTAACGGTCACCGGAGATGTCCTTGGGACGCTTCGCTATATGAGTCCCGAGCAACTCGAAGCCGGAGCATTGGTCGACCAGCGTACCGATATTTACTCGCTCGGAGTGACGCTGTACGAATTGGTCCTTGGAGAACCAGCGTTTCCCGCTGAGCAAAAACAGCACTTGATGCGGCAGATTCTGGAAGACGAGTTGCCTTCGATCAAGTCGAAAGACAACTTCATTCCCCGTGACCTTGCCAATATCATTCACAAGGCTGCGTGCAAACAACGCGACGAACGCTACGAGACCGCACAGGCTCTTGCCGAGGACTTGCGTCGATTTCTGGCACACGAGCCTGTGAAAGCTCGGCCGATGAGCCAACTCGTGCGTTTGAGCCGATGGGGGCATCGCAATCCGGTTGTGGCAGCCTTGTCGGGACTGTTGTTGGCCACGTTGCTGATCACTGCAATTGCCGGCAGCGCGGGCTCGGTGCATTTGGCACGTGTTTCTGCCGAACGTGCCGAAGCGGCGGCAGCGACCCGGTTACGCCTGTACGCATCGGATATTCGCCGCGCGGCCAATCTGCTGGACGAAGGGGATACGCTGCAGGCCGTGGATCTGTTGGAGCAATACAACCCAAGTAGCGCAGAGACAACCGACTACCGGAACTTTGAATGGTTCTATCTTCGCAGCCTGTGCGATGAGTTGTCACCAAAGTGGACGTTTGGACGCGCCATCGGAGCCTACGATGCCGCGTTTTCTCCGGACGGCAGCCTGCTCGCAACCTGTGGGTTTTCAACAGAGATCGAATTGTGGGACATCGACTCCGGCCAAAAACTCCATACGATGCAAGGACACCACAAACTCACCCGGCGCGTTCTATTTGCCGAAAACGGAAAGACGGTTCTGTCCTGTTCGATTGACGGCACTATCCGGACCTGGAGTAGCCAAACAGGAGCCGAAGTCGTTTCGGCACGGATTCACGACGAACAGGCGCACGCACTCGATCTCGCAATATCACCCGACGGACGATGGCTCGCCGCGCTCTGGCTGCACAACGGGCAATGGAATGTCAAATCGCCGTCACCCGCGACCATCCGTGTCTGGGATGCCGAAACACACGAAGCGATAACGGAACTCGTTGGGCCCGGTGTCCAAGAGGACGGTAATGGATCCGGCATCGGCTTTTCAGCCGACGGCAAGTATCTGATCGCAGGCAACGAGCAAGGCAAGCTGTTAGTTTGGAATTGCGACTCGTGGCGTTTGGATCGTGAGCTCAGTGCTCACCAGAATCGAATCACTGCCGTATCCTGGTCGCCTGATGGAAAACATGTCGCCACCGCCAGCCAAGTTCGGCACAGCGGATTCGCCCGCGGTGAAATCAAGATATGGAACACGTCGACGTGGCAGGTCGTTCGGCAGGTTCAGCACCACGACGAGAGAATTCGCTCCGTCGATTTTTCGCCCGACGGCCACTGGTTGCTGGTCGCGTCGGCCGACGCGAACGTTTCGATCTGGAATCTGGACGATGGCAAGTGCATTCGCAGTTTTCGAGCCCACGCTGCGCAGGTCGCGTCCGCGCGGATGTCCCGCGACGGGTCGTTGCTGGCGACAGCAAGTGGCGACAATCTGGCCAAAGTGTGGAAGGTGTCGGATCTGGTCAAGGAATCGCAGACACATGCGGTCTATCGAGATGTCGAAGGTTTTATTCCCTCGTTGGTGATCACGCCGGACAACAAGTCCGTCATCACAGGCGACGTGACCGGCCGCGTGACCAGGCGAAGCCTCCAGACGGGAGAGATCGAATATCAGTTGGACACGCGAGAGCCATCCGAATGGCGCATCGAGGTTGCCGTGTCGCCAGATTCGCAATGGTTGGCCGTGGCCAGAGGGAAAGTCGGCACGAATGGCGACAAAGAAGGCGATGGCGAAGGAGAGATCACCATCTATCACGCAGCGACGGGAGACCAATTCACTCAGTATTCAACACCCGAACCCTATCTGCACGGGCTGGAATTCTCGCCGGATGGACAGCTATTGGCCTTCGGAAGTCAGCACGCCTGTCATGTCTTTGACTGGCGTACACACGAAATCAAACACACACGGGACCAGTTCAAGTACATCAAGATGATTCGCTGGTCGCCCGACATGCGGCATCTGGTCGTATCCGAAAGTGTGGGGACCACATGGGTGTTTAGCATGCCCGACTTCAAGCTGCTGAAGAAGTTTATGTCCGATGACGGTTGGGGCACGATTGCGCTGGGCTATGCCCCGGATGGGAAAGTATTCGCGACAGGGGGTGGCAGCCGCGTCATCAAGATCTGGGATGCCGGGACGTTCGAACTTCTCCAGACTTTTGACGAGTGCCCTGACTGGATTGCTCATGTCCATTTTTCACCAGACGGAAAGCGTCTACTTTCTACCACCAAGGATGGTGTCCTTCGGGTCTGGCATCGGGAACTCGGCGTTTGCCTGCTGTCGCTGTACGTCACGCATCGGTGGCCCATGAACGGCCGGTTTTCACCCGACGGTAAGACGATTGCGGCCGGTGCCGATGTCCTTCGCATCTGGCGCGCTAATGACCGTTTCAAACCGATTCCTGTCAACCTGCCGCCGAATCAACCTTGCCCAACCGCCATGGAATTGCAGGTGCGAGAGACTGAGGCAGCAAGCGACTTGGGAAGTGATCATTCGTCTGCCATCAAACAATAAGGTATCGCCATGCGCAACTCCAATCATTCTGTCGTTCCGTCGCAACATCTTCGTCTGCTGTTGCCGCTGTTTTTCGGCATCTGTTTGTGTTCGTCACAGACAGCGCAAGCGGAGCTCTTGTTTTCTGAAGATTTCAGCAGCGGCAATCAGAGTTTGGTGCATTGGACATCACTCGGTTCTAACAGCAGGAGCGCCGTCACGGGTGACCTCGTTCTGTCGGGAACGGATTGGGGAATACAGATTCTCACAGGCGTGCCGGAAGTGCAGAACCTCAGCCAGATGTCGGTCCGCCGCGCAAGTTGCCTTCGACGGTGATTCTTGGGGATCGATCGGATTGTTCACTCGCGCCGACGTTGGAGCCTTGAGAGCTTATCAAGGAGGATTCAATACGGAAACGCACGAAGTGTATCTCGGCTGGAACAGTGGTGCGCAAGGGTACAGCGGTTTTGCCCGCGCCGAAACGGATCTTGACCTCGACGATGGCAACGAGATCTTCCTGCAGTTTGACGCAATCGACAACTTGCTTCAGTTGTGGGCCTGGCGGGTCGACGAACCCATGCCGAGTGAGCCCCAGTTGACTTATTTGGACGAAGACAGAATCCTGCTGGCAGGTGAGCCCGGAGTCGGGTTTGACGCTCACGGAGTCGAGAGTTCTGCAATCTACCGCACGATCGAAGTCAGGGAAGTGCCCGAACCCAGTTCGATTCACTCGGTTATCGCGACGATCGCCTTTACCGGAGCGTTGATGCGAAGAGCCCGCCGAAGACGACCTGGAGCACCCTGCGCTGAGTTGATTCCGGCAAACAAATGTAACTGACCCGTTTCGCGAAGCAGCGCACCAGCCGAGATTCCTACACGGACTCGGTTTGTGTTGGCGATCTCTCCATAGCAGCTGCCAATGCCTGCACGACCGCCAACGAAATGGGGCAGCCGCGATGGCTGGTCCCTTCAGGTCCGTTTCGTTCACAGAGGTGTTTTATCATGAGTATCATTCACGCAAAGAGCCTTTCGTTTTTCATTCTTGCCATCATCGTATTCGCGCAATCAGCCCAGGCACAAACAATTCTGCTAGACGATTTTTCCAATCCCGATCTGGCCGGTTGGTTCAACACCGAGACATACTCGGAAAAGCCGTGGGGACCCGGTATTCTCGAAGTTCGCGATGGCGAGTTATTCTACGGTACGATGGGTTCGATTCCCGTAGGAAGCGAATCCGGGTTGAACAACACGGGATTCGCGCTTTCTCAGTGGAATGCTTCCACGGTAGATCCGATTTTCAACAACGGTACGCTTCGGGCCAAGGTGCGCGCCAAAGCGCCAGACGATTCGTCGGAAGCAGGAAACATTGCGATGTATGTGCGAGGCGATCTTGCGACGTTAACAGCTTACGTGCTGGCAGCCATAGGATCGAACAAGACAATTGAGCTCGACAAATTTGTCAACGGCGTCGTCGAAGAAGCATGGGTCGTAGAAGACGTTGACTTCACGCTGAACGAAGATTGGTATATGGAACTGGGAGCAGTCGGCAGCGAGCTATCCGTGAAGATGTGGAAAGCGAGCGACGAGGAGCCCTTCGACCCACAGCTGAGCGTGATCGACACAGAGCTTTTCGCAGGTTCTATCGGATTGACCGCCGGGATGACTCCGCACTGGGCTACCGAACCGATCGCGTTAAACACCTACTATGACGATGTCACCTTCACGGTTCCGGAGCCCTGTTCGTCGATTGCGTTGCTGCTAGGCGGTGTTGCGCTACTACTCGCCTGCCGGCGATCCAACCAGACCAAAGCCTGTTTTCATTGTGCGAGCTCGCGGGCGTTGAGACGTTGAAACTGCTCTTTCGGTCTTGTTTCGACCGAAGCTGCAACCCCGACGTCCTGGTCAGCTGCCGTTTTGAACCGCCGAGATTATCGTGTTAGAATTGGCATATCTGCGAGGGACGAAAACCATGGCCACCACCGAAGACGACTTGAAAAGCTTCACCCAATTTGTCTACGAACACATCGGAGACGAGACCGGATCACGCTCAAGGCTACCCGAGCTGTTTGACCTCTGGATGCTGCAAAACCCGACCGACGCGGATTACGCCGAAAACGTCGCTGCGATTAATGCATCGATCGACGATTTCATGAACGGGGAACGAGGGACACCCGCCGGCGAGCATTCCCGAGAACTTCGTCGTGAATTCGGCCTCGCGGATGAATGAACTTCACTGTTCACGAATTGTCACGAGCCAAGGCGGACAAACGTCATATTCTCCGGTGGCTTCTCGAGCGTTCGCCCCAGGGCGGCAAGGCCTGGCTGAAGGCTTATGACGATGCTCTCGTCACGCTTGCCGAGAACGCCGACTCATTCAGTGAGGCGTTGGAAAACAAAGACTGTCCGCTCCTCGAAGTGAAACAGACCTTCTTCAAAACACGTCGCGGTCGCGTCTATCGCCTGCTTTACTTCGTCGAGGGGTCTGACGTCTACGTTTTACGTGTCCGAGGTCCCGGACAGGCACCCGTTGATCCGCAGGAGTTGCAGCGGTAGCAGTTTGGGGCACCACGAGTACCTCACGGAGCGGGCTCGCGAGGCGCATAACCGCTTCTAGTGCCCAATGCTCGTCCGTCCTCTGGTGCAAGTCCCGATCGAGCCATTCGCTCAACGGATGAACCGGGCTGGCTCGCTTCCCTCGTTCACGTCAACTTCCGGCCCGGTAATCCTTGCACGTTTACGCCTCAGAACGCGAAGCTGACGGATCCTCCTGTCTCGCTCTCACTAGGCGCAGAGGTGTATCATTCGGAACGTGATGCCTGCAGTTAGGCCGACTCGGGAACTCGCTGAAGATGCATCGTCCTCCTGCAGGACGGAATTGCCGCTCGGCGCAGCGGTGGAAAACACCGACCGCAGCTAGATGTGTAGTCACATTGATGGCGTCTGCGGGCGATCTGGCGACCATGAAGGGGCCGCGTTCGTGACTCAAGGACGAACCCCTATATGGTCTCGCTTGTCAAGAGAGCGCACGCTCCTCGTCCCGTGTATTTTTGGTTTTCTTGACTTCCTTAATTTGGATCTCGAGTTGCCTACTTCAGCGGTGAGGAGTCAACCGATTGCCTGAACGGGTCTGGCGAGTTGACTCAGATCAAAACGGCTTTCGGACTGCGTGTGTGTTTGCTTCGCGATTGCGTCAGGTCAAGCTGTTCGCCGGCGTGACGCACTCAAACCCCTATCAGACGGTCGACCCCGATCGACAAAGCCGGCCGGGATTGCGGCACGAACGGCAACACTGCCGCTCTCTATGGTGTGCCACGCCGTAGAAGCACATCGTTTCCCTGAACACCGTCCATTCATTCCAGGAGTTCATCCCACGCGAGCGTGGAAGTCTTAGTTCGTTTTGGGCTCGGGCCAGGGGCAATCACGCCATTTTGGATTCGTCATCGTCTCGCGTTTCAGGAGCGGGCGTCAGCGGTGGTCCATTCCGTCCGAGCAGGTTCTGGGATTGGCGCGGTGAGATATCGCTGCACCTTGCTTCCCCCATTGAGTGACCTGAGTTCGTCCTAGCGGCTCCACCGCCGACCCCGCGTTAGCTGGCGAAAAACCTCAACGCATTGAAAGGCTCCTTTCGCTTGAGCATGTGATAAACGGCTCGGGCAATCTTGCGTGACAAGATCGACATGGCTCGCGACTTGCCGTATTTCTTTTCCTTCCGTTTGAGAAACGCTTTGGCATCGTCGCTATAGCGGAGCATCCAGAGCACGGATTCGGAGAACGCCCACTTCAAGTGCACGTTGCCAATCTTGGCACCACCGTGTCCGGTGACCTTGCCATCACTGGTCTGCTTTGGCGTAACCAACCTGGCGTATGACAAGAAATCTCCGACACTCGGAAAACGATCAATCGTGTGGATTTCGTACAGCAGCACAAGCGACAAGATGTTGCCGATGCCAGGAATCGTACGCAGCAAGTTGCACGCCTGAGGATCGTGCAGTTTGGCTTGCCTTAGCAGATTGGCCTCCAGCTGTTTGATGAGTCGGTCGTAGTGGCCAACCATGTGCAGGTCGGCCTCGACGTTCAACCTGGCGCTGTCCTCCTCGAAACGATCGAGTACATCGCGGTTACCGGCATACTTCAGCGTCTTCTCGAATGGATCGTAGTTGTACTGCTGGTTCAGCAGTTGCACATGTGCCAAGAGTTCGCTGCGGCGACGCACAAGGAACATCCGACGTCGAACCAAGTCGCGAGTCGCCCGCATCTCGCGCGGGTAAACGTAGCTCATCGGGAACGTACCACCACGCATGAGTCGCGCGATCTTTTCGCTGTCGAGCTTGTCGTTTTTCTTCTTGCCGCCGTGAATGGCTTTCATGTACAGGGCATGGCCGAGAATGAATTCAATGTTCTCATCCCGACAAAGGTCCGCCAGCCAGTACCAGGTGAACATGCATTCCGCACCCACAACCAAGTCCTCGCGAAACGCCTGGATGGCGCTGAAGGAAGTCGGATGGCTTGGCGCGCACATTACGATGCAACCGCTTGTTCCCCTCGTGATCGAGAATGCACAGGTACATCCGCTTCGTGTGCAGATCCACGCCACAATAGAACGCATGTCGTTGATCATAGAATCTCACAATGGTCTCCCTTCGCTAAAACGACTCAACAGCAAAACGGAACACAGAGAAAGGCTAGCAGGGTGCAGGGGCGGCAATGAGCCCCGCTCGCCGACACGATGTCGGCGAAATCTTGCAAGGATGCTCTGCGTGTCTATCCGTACTGACGCGGAATCAGACTTTCGTAGGGAGAAGGCCGTCGCTCTCGCGAGGCCATAATGAGGTTCCGTCCTGAGCCACTCAGTAAATGCAGCGGTGTCGCATCCAGGCGGATACCGCTTGCAGTTGAGTGTCGTTGCAACTCGCTGAAGTTGCATCAACCGCTGAGCTTAGCCCGCCCGCGCAACTTGCAGAGGTGAAAGGCACCGCCCGCAAGTCAAAGCGATGTCGCTGAGCAACCCATGGCGGCCGGCGACCGGCTGCTTTCGTGACCAATGTCGGACTTTGTGCACTTGGAGAGCTCCCAGCCACCCACTCGGCACCTATCTGAGCGTAGTTGGTTACTGCGTCTTCCGGCTTTTTCGGTGAACTCTAAATTAGCTCACCAAAACCGCGTAAGCGACTGACGGTCTCCGGGAGATGCTGTCTGCCCAACTTACGATACCTCCGTGCAGTTCGCTCTGTCATCCCGGTCTTCAACGCTGCTGAAGACAGCGTCTTACCCAGCGACAACAAGTTGAAAAGCCTCCGAACTTGACGATCCGTAACCAACGTAACCCTCCTTCCGAATGAGGGTTACGATTATCTACAACCGGTACTTTTAATTGTCGTCAGCGGAAGAAATTGTTGTCGCTATACAATCGTGCTTAGAAGGATTTCACCAACGCGCGCAACTGACCAAGGACACGCCCTTGTGCACGAACCGTACACTCGGCGGTATGCTAGGGTGCCTTTGCTGAACGACAAGAAATGTGGGCAGCCGCCGCTCCCTCCGTGACGCGACGCATCGTCGATCGAGCCCAGCTATGACGTTGTCAGGACATGCGACCGACCGCGCATAGGCCGGCGACAGAACGGCTTGATTGAGATCATTGGCTAAGCGAAGGCGCGCCGACGTCGGCGATTAGTGTTTTGGCCTCGTGATGAAGAGCCCGTCGTTCAAAGGCCGTGAACGTCGACTGAAAGGGCCTTTTCGCGCCCGCCGCCGCTTCCTTGCTGCGACGATTCCAGTGTGTGACCTGTCCAATATTCATCAATCGCGCATTCGCCATGCACAATAGGACGGCGTCAACTTCATCCAATTCAGATCGGCTCTCGACAGCCAGATTCAGCGAGTCAACGGCTTGCTGAAATAGGCCACTTCGAAATGCACAGAGTCCCTTGAGCTGGTGCGTTTCCGGGTTTTTTCGATCCAGCTGCTCCGCTAGTTCCAGCGCCAGATCTTCGTCTCGGAGTCCCTCCAACGGACAGTTGGCAAGCAATCGCACTAGTTGAGCCCGGTCATCGTGAGAATCCGGAAACTTCTTGCAGAGTCTTTGCCACAGCTTTATCGACTGTGTAAAGGCCGAAGAAGCGTCGTCTACCCTCCCGAGATCGAAGTGAGCATAGCCGAGTTGCGACAGTGCATTTGCCTGACGCCGCAATTCATTCGGAAGACCTGGGAGTGAGTCGACACGCTGCGCACAGCGTGTCGCATAGTGCCCGAGCAGCTCTGCTGCTTCCGCGTAATTCTCTTGTGCAACCAAGCTGTCCGCGTACTCTCGGTGCAGCGTGTCGATGTACCAATAGGCGTGCGTTTCGGCAAAGTCGTTTTCCTCGGGTGTCAATTGATCAACGAGTTCGCTGGCTTTGCCAAACGCGACAATTGCTTCTTCGTGACGACCGCAGTCGGTCAGTGCATGGCCCAGGATGCGATTGGCGAAGACGACCTCAAGCGAGACGCAATTTCGAGGCAAATAGTCAGGCTTCCAGAAGCCGTGGCCAACTTCATGATGAACTTGCTCGTACCGCTTGACAGCCTTGATCATCGCATTGACTTGCTCTTCGTATCTGCCTACTTCCGAGAGTGCACTGCCGTAGGTGCGATGGCATTGGGCCAATTGAAACAGGCAGGTCAGGTCACCGGGATGGGCTTCGACGAGGGATCGCGCCATTTTCAACGCCTGCTCTCGCAAACGGAGTGCCTCGTCGTCTCTACTCAAAAGCTGAAGCGGATAGGCGAGTCCCTCGTAGCCTCGAGCGAGCTTGAGCAAATACTCACGATTCTGTGGCTCCTTGGCCACGGCGCGTTCCAGTACGGCGCACGCCTTTCCGCAAGTGCTTCTCTGATGCACTCGGATCTTCGAAAGCCGTGTTGTATAGGAAGCCGAGCGTACCATGCGCCATACCCACGGTCGCAAGCTGCTCAGCGTCGGCGCTGGGTTGTTCAGAGACAAACTGTTCGTAGAACGTAACTGCATCTCGTAGTACGGTATTCCAAATCTGGTCTGCCACCAACGGATTCGTCAGGCTCCGACCGTACGCGCTCTGTCCAAGGTCACCAATATTCGTCGCGGCCTTTCGGAAATGCTGCATTGTCTGTTGTCGCTCGTGTTGCAGCAGAGAGAGTGTTTGCTTGGTCTTCTGCTGCTGAAGCCAGATGACAAGCGTCGACACGAGCAAGATCAGCATCGCCACTGCAGTGGTTGATACCACCAAGCGATAGTTGCGTCGCGACCAACGCGTCAGGCGTCCCAAGGGGCCGATACGACGCACGACAATCGTCTCACACGACAAGAAACGCCGTAGGTCGTCCGAGAGTTCCTGTGCAGTTTGGTACCGTGCAGAAGCTTCTTTCTCCATCGCCTTGAGCACGATCGTTTCCATATCACGAGGCATGTTGGCGTTCACCGCCCGCGGGGCTGGTGGATCGCGGTCGGAAATGTCGTGTAGCAGTTTCTGACGGTCGTTTCCCGGAAACGCCGACCGCCCCGTGAGAAGCTCATAAAGCGTGGCCCCGAGTGCATAGATGTCGCTTCGGTGGTCTAGCACACGATGGTTGCCCGCGGCTTGCTCGGGACTCATGTGGCGCAACGTTCCCAGAAGATCGCCAGACATCGTTAGGCTTCCTTCGGCCTCGAGCCGGGCCAAGCCGAAATCCGTTACCCAGAGATGGCCAGTGCTATCAAGCAATAGATTCGACGGTTTGATATCCCGATGCACGATCCCCATTTGATGGGCATGTTCAGGCGCGTCAGCTGCCTGAACTCCAATCTTCGCAACCGAATGGAAGAATTCGCGATCATTCTTGGATCGCTGCGTCGAGAGCCTTGCGATGGGAGACGTTGTTGCCTGATCACCGCGTGTCCCGTTGCGTTTCTCGGAGTCCGATGGAGGCACATGGACGGAAGGCGATTCGGCAAGCTGGGACATGATTTCCGCCAGATTCTGGCCCTGAATCAGTTGCATGGCGTAGTAGTGAACTCCGCGTTCGGAACCGACGGAAAAAACGCTCACGATGTTCGGGTGGTCCAGGATGGCAGCGGCTTGAGCCTCATGCTTGAAACGTTCCAGTTGCTTGGGTGCAAGCAACGCGGCCATAGGCAACACCTTCGGCGCGACGCGGCGTCCTAGGGACAGCTGCTCCGCCTGAAAGACAACCCCCATGCCGCCCCGCCCGATTTCGCGTTCGATGCGGAAATCTCCTACGGTTTGCTTCGGAGCCACGGCCTCAGGCAGTACTTGGAGGGCGACGGATTCAGCGTCCTTCGAATTCCCCAACTCGGCCAGCAGCTGCATTGCGGGCAGCAGCTCGCGAATCTCGTCGATGTGTGCGGGGCATTGCCGAGCCACTGAATCGAGGTCAACCTGCTCGCCAGCCTGCAAACGCCTACGGATTTCAGCGACCAGATCCGCTAGATGTGGTGCAGAGTCGGACGTGTGGCTGAGACTTGTCATCCGATGAGCTCCATCGAGTTTATCCAATGTTGAGAATTGGCTTCAGACGTTGCAGTGCCCTCAAGTGCCTCATATTCAGGGCGCGGCGGCTAATCTCGAGGACTTCACTGGCCTCGTGCACCGACAGTTGCTCGAGATACAACAGCACAAGCACCTCGCGGTCGTGCTTAGAAAGCTGCTCAAGTGCTTGTCGGACTTGGCCGCGGAGTTCCTTGCGAATGACTCCGTCGGACGGGCTCGTGCCGGAACATATGAGTTGCTCGGCCAGTTGAACGCCAGACGCCTCCGACAGTGGCAGCTCCGACCCTTTTTCACGACGCACGGAACGCTGCTGTGCATCGAGATGGTGCCTGTGTAGCTGGACGAGCCGTTGCCGGACAAATCGTCGAAGCCAAGGATAAAACGACATGGGCCGATCATCCAAATACTCTGGAAGTTTCTTGGAAGCTTCGGCCATGGCGTCTTGGATCACGTCGGATGGGTCGATGCGGCTGGCCAACTGTTCGTGCATCCGCACGGCCACCATCTTGCGAAGCCGGTCGCGATGCATCGTCATTAGCAACGTGACCGCGCCCTGATCGTTCTGCTGCGTCGACCGAGCAATTCCTCCAG
This sequence comes from Pirellulaceae bacterium, assembly GCA_963707245.1. Classification (GTDB taxonomy): domain Bacteria; phylum Planctomycetota; class Planctomycetia; order Pirellulales; family Pirellulaceae; genus Aureliella. The sequence goes on along the minus strand of CAVPPY010000024.1, from coordinate 26,105 downwards.
TTCATGCTCACGATCCTGAGTCACAGCCATGCCTTCGTTAGGTACAGTCGCCCGCGTATTGTTGTTCAATGACCTGACCGCAGCGCGTAGCCAGGAGGCCATGACGACATCTTAACTGGGCCGACCCGGCGCCAGGTAGTCGAGTAAGGAACGCCGCGGCGATCCGGCCGAAGTCGGCATATCAAGGCTAACCCTCCGACTGCCAACAGCGTCATCCCGCTCGGTTCTGGAATCGTAGCTATCCAGGCAACAACTCGGTTGTCGACTCCGCGACGTGACGCGAGCCCCAGGATTGCCCTACCGTCGGAGGACAGAGCACTCACGCCGAGCTGCTCCACGTCCTCAAGCTGATCCGCAAGCTGAAATTCGTTCGCAAGCACGTCAGCGCAGGAACTGTGTCCCATGCCCATCACGCCAGATAAACGCAGCGTCTGCGACCTCCACCGAATTGGACCAGCCGTTTGCCACGATCACATTACCATCGCGAGACATGAGGGGCGTGGTAACGCCCTCAAACACAGTTTCCTCCGCCGGGGTTAGAATCTCAACGCCTGATTCAGCATTCCAGCGAAAGACCTCGTTGCCGGGATAGGAGTTGGAATTTCGCTGCATCGTTCCCACGACTACATTACCACCGGCTGACACAGCGTGCGCGTAGCTGCCGTCTCGGCCCGCAGGCACAGGAACGCAATTCGAGCCGCCGTCCGACGACCAGCGGAATGCCTGGCTTGGGGAGTTCAAGTTGCCATAGACCGATCCAACGACCACGTCCCCGTCAGCGGATACGTCCGTTGCTCTGCCGTTTGGCGCAACAGACTCAAGACCGGTGCTAGGATTCCACCGAAACGCACCTGTGTCCCACGCTTCTGTGTCCCACGCTTCGCCAACAACCACGTTTCCATCGTCTGAGACGGCAAGGGCTTGCCCAAGGGCAATTTGCTCCGAGCCGGTATCAAGATTCCACCGAAACGCAATTTCTTGCGGAACGTCGTGGAGGTGACTCGCGCGATCCGAGCCGACTACGGTTTTCCCGTCCGGCGTCGAGTCAAACACTTCAATGGTGAAGCCGTCGGCATCGTCGTGAAGGCTCCCCAGGTCTACCGTTCCCGATGCTGCACTCCATCGAAACAGATGTTCGACTCCGTCGACGGAGTTTGATCCATACAAGACCGTCAGATCGTCCGACGCAGCGAGAGCGTGGCTATGACCGCCAAGTGGACCGATGTCCATCGAGCCTCGATCAACTCGCGAGTCGGCGACTGGCAGGAGATCTGCCGCCCCGTCGTAGACACCCGGCCCGTACCGCTCGGCCCTTCAGAGGTTACTCCGAGACGGCGGGCATCTGAAAGAACAAATCCGTTTCCGGAAAAACCGTCCAGGACGTAGAACTCGGCGGCCGACACGTCGTTCGCAGTTAGACCGACTGCCATCGATAAAGCAACCAGCGACTGGGCGATCCTTCGGTGTCCTTTCGCACGAGTCTCTCTTGCGTGAGTCGAGCGAAGCATCGTGATGACTCCGATCACTCCAAGCAAGGCGGACAACGAGCCACCGGGTTCCGGAACGACCACCGCGTACGCAGCATCCCCAATCTGCCTATGGGCGGCCGCCGAGGGGTTTGCTTGATCGAAGAAATAGTACTCGTCGGCATTAGGAACAACGATACTTCCTTCGAACAATCCAAAACCACAATCAAGGCATGCCTTGCCGTCAATGTTGCTAAACTCAAACCTGCCCGGACCATTTTCGATTCCCTGAAAAAAGCTGAAGTAGTCCAATTCGAAGATTGTCGTAGCGGGTAACACCGTTCGAAGCGTAGACAACTCCAACGCGAGCAGGCGATTGTACTCTTCGGCGTTGGGAACCCGGAACTCACCGAAACGCGAAGGAAGGTTTCCCACAAGAAAACTCTCTGCACCGGCCTCGGCCAGTTCCAAGATTCTGTCACGGACTTCATGAACCGGGGCGGTCACATCTTGTTGTCCACCCCAGAAATCATTGGCTCCGGTCCAGACAACAAGCAGCTGTTCGCTGTTCGGGACATTACGGCGCAGATACTGCGACACTTGCTGATCCAAATCATCAGAGCCGGAGGATACAGAACCAGTCGTTGCTCCGGCCCAAGCGAAATTCAGACCGCCTTCAGCACTGGCAATTGGCGATTGAACGTCCAGCCTGTCGGCGAGTCGTTCGACCCATAGTGGACCATTAGAGCCTCGACCCTCGAAATAGACTCTTTCTCCGTTGTTGTTTGGGGGGCGGGGCCATCTCGTTACCGCGTTACCAACGTCTGAAAGGCCGTCGCCAAACACAATAATCTCGGAGTATGGACCGGCGCAGCACGCACTTCTCGGTCCCAGAGAGGACAAAGCCGCAGTGAGCAACAGGAACCAGCAGATTTGTCGCAGTAACATCGATGGTTTCTCCAAAGGGGTGCTGGACTGCCTGATTGTCTTGAACAGTTCGACCTAACTTTAGAGTTGCGACGAGTGGCGAACCGTAACCGAAAAAATCTCTGAAGGACTTGGATTTGTCGGAATTGCTGCCACGCATAGGTTCGAGCGACCTTTCCCCGTACTGGACTCGCTGACAAGCTCAGGTCGACGGCTTACCGCGTACCCCCGTGCCAAAACTAAACGCAACATGTCCCGCCCTATGCGTTAAGAAGAGTTGGCGCATCAGGAAAGATTGCTTACCCGGGGGAAACTCGCGATTCACGAGAGTTTTGGCGTCGGCTGAATATTTTGACCGGACGCGGAAATTGTCGATGGAAAAAGTCGACAGGCCAGAGATTTGTCGGGACGGCTGATCTTCAATAATGCTTTGGCCGACTGCGATCAGACCAACATTGGTGTTCACAAGCTCGGTTCACTCTTGGCATTTATGCGGGAATGCAATCTGTTCTATTGTTCGCGATTAGATCCCTGTTCCTTTCGACGTAACAACCGCCAGCGTCTTTTGTTGAGAACTACGAGCTCACTATTCGAGTCAAGCGAAAGCCCCGTCGCCAATTCAACTTGCAATCGAATGCGTTCAATACCACCTTGAATTGGCTTGGGCGGAATTGGCCAAAGTCGAGCCGTTCCGTCGCGACTTCCTGTGACGATGGCTCCATGAGGCGACCATTTGATTTCATAGGCGGTTTGCGTGTGTCGCCGTGGCAAAACGAGAGGCATTCCTGTCGCGATGTGCCAATAGCGAACTGTTCCATCTTCGCAGCCGGTTGCGATGTAATTGCCATCCGGAGAAAACGTAACGGATCGCACTCTCGCTTCGTGGTGGAAGGGTCGACCGATGGGTCTTTGAGTGCGAACGTCCCACACAAACGCCTTGCCGTCAGCGGTTGCGGCGGCAATGAGAGAACCGTCAGCGCTGATGGCAACATCCAATAGGCCAGCTGAGTGCCGCATGCCACCTCCAATCTGTTTTGCAGTGGATGTTTTCCACAATCTGGCGAAACCATCTTCACAGGCCGTGACAAAACTCTTGCCATCTGGATGGAATGCGGCAGCAAGCACGATGTCCGGATGAGGAATTTCATGTACGAGTTGGCCGGATTCAGTATTCCAGATACGCGCTCCCTTGGCATCAGCGCAAGCGGTAAGGATTTGACGACCGTCGGAGCTAAATGCGACTTGGTTGATCCAGTTGGAGTGCGACATCGTAATCCCAATGGCATCAAGCGATTCCATGTCGAATAACTGCAAGTTGTCCGACGCGGTTACGGCAGCAAGCGACGGATCTGTGGGGCTCATGGCAACGCACCCAGTGAAGTCCGACTCGCGTTGCAACAAAAGCCGACGCGATGCGACATTCCAGACTCGCAGCCCTCCTCCGCCACTAGTCACCAGCGTCTTTCCATCCTGGGACATGTCGACGCCCCAAACAGGTCCGCCATGTTCGAACCAATCCCTCGCTGCGTGTTGGGGCAGTCGCCAAATCCTGGGTTCTCGATCGGTTGCGTCTGCAAAAAGATAAGTGGCGTCGGGACTCACAATCATGGTATTGCAGTCAAGATTTAGATACTGAGAAATCAATCTCGAACGCAGATCCCAAATCCAAATCGTGCCACCACCGTTGGCAATGATTTCATTCCCACTCGGCGAAAACTCTAACGTCCTGATGCGCCCGATGTGGCTCGTCAAATGGACCAAGGGAGTGCGAGAGAAAGAATCCCAAATCGTAACGTCTCCATCGCCACCAGTCACAAAACGCGAGCTATCTTGATTGTATGCTGCAGCGAACAGGCTGTTCTTCGCATCGATTAGTTCACCATCGGGAACGCCTGTTTTGGCATTCCATATGCGCGCCGTTTGATCGACGCTCGCCGTAAGAATGTGTTTCCCATCTGAGCTAAACCGGACCGATCGGACCTGATCGTCATGCCTCATTCGAGAAATCACCTCTCGCGACTCCAAGTCCCACAAGTAAATCTCGTCGCCATGCGCCGAAACGAACGTTGCCCCCAAGGGATTAATCGCAAGAAGCTCCGATTCGGAGATCCTTGGCAAGTCCGAAACAGGGCTGCCAATTGATTTCCCCGATTTCAAGCTCCAAAATCGCAAAACGGAATTGCCTGCTTCATCGTTAGCGGTGATCGCGATCGAATCACTCAGTGCGACCGCGGTCACATTGTTTGACGCGGTGTTCAGCTCCTCGATCAGCCTACCGGTGCTGACTTCCCATAAACTGGCGACGCCATTCTTGGCTCCGATCAACACATGCCTCTCATCTGGACTGAACGCCGCGCAAGAAACGTTAGCCTCGATATCCAAGAAGCGTTCGAGTGAAACAAGTTGCGACTGCCAATATGCGATGTTTCTGCGCACCACATTTGCAATGTCTTCTGACGCAGGTGGAGCCAATTCCAAACTCCGTACCATCCATAGCAATCCCGGACCAATTTCTCCGTCTTGGCAAAGTCGCAATGCCCGGTCAAATGCCAGTTCAAAAGACTGACGTTGTTGCATGTCGCGTGCGGTTCGGGCGTTGTCCATTTCCGCAACCGCTGACCGCCACATGACCGTCATTCCTGCGATGCCGATGACGATCGATAATGACAAGGCGGTGACCAATCCCGCCAGCACAGGATTCCGCCGACACCACTTCCAAACTCGGCTAGCCGTGGTGACGGTTCGTGCATGAACCGGTTGGCCGGTGAGGATGCGACGCAGATCGGACGCCATGTCTCTGGCCGTTTGGTATCGATCGTCTGGTCGCTTCGCCAGGCTTTTCAGACAGACTGCTTCCAAGTCACGGGTGATGTTGCGATTCAGTCGCCGTAGACTAGGTGCTTCGTCGTGAATTACACGATGCAAAACGGTGTGAGTGTCACCTTCGAAAGGCAGCGAGTCGGTGAGCAATTGAAACAAGATCACCCCAAGCGAATAGACATCGCTACGTCGATCTGCTTGATGGGAGCAACCGCCTGCCTGTTCCGGAGACGTATAAGCGGGAGTCCCCAGCAATTTACCATCGAGGCTGACCGTGATATCTGCCCCGTCCCATTTGGCCAAACCAAAATCCATGATGTACGGTCGGTTCGTATGATCCAGCATGATGTTGGCCGGTTTCAAATCGCGATGGACAACTCCGGCCTGATGCGCGTGATCCAGCGTCGTCGCCAACGTCACGCATAATTGCACCGCTTCATCAGCAGTAAATACATGGTCCTTCAGAAAATCTGCCAGCGTCATTCCCTGAACAAAATCGCTGACGATAAAGATGTCGTCCTGATCTCGCCCGATCTCGTAGACGGTGACAATATTCGGATGCCGCAATTGCGCGGCCGCGCCGAGCTTCCCGCAAAAACGGTTCTGCCTCAACAATTGCTCTTCCATTGTGCGGGAACTTGATTGCAACGGTTCGCTCTAATTCTGTATCTTGAGCTTTCCAAACCACTCCAAAGCTGCCGCTTCCGATTCGCTCCAAGAGTTCGAAATGAGCAATCTGTCGAGGAAGGTCCGAGACGTTGTCCGGTTGCACCATACTAAAGCTGCGCTCACACCAATTGCAGCGAATGTCGTTTAGCATTTCCGGCGAAGTGTTGATCCGCCGATGGCAATAGGGACAACGAGTTCGCACATCAACACCGTCGCTAGATTCTGACAACTGGTCGTCAACCTGGCCAATCGATTCTAGGAGTCGATCTGATGAGATCCGCGAGCCAAACCGATCGACAAAGCTTGAGGCTTTGGGTTGATCTCCCCAAAGATGTCGGACGCGGTATTCGTTCGCGACAAGCAGAGCAAGCGTTCGTTCCGACATCAGTTCTGGATTTTCGTCGAGATATCCCTCCAACAGTGGACCATCGGACAGCATGTTCGCACGCGACGACGTAACGAATTCATCGAGTCGTGCCGATGAATTCTTCCAGCGATATTCCTGATCGATCATTACCAACTCGGCGAGCAGCTTTCGCCGCTGATTCAGATCAAGCTGCTTGGCCCCGTGGGAACCGAGCATATCGTCAATTGTTTGCGGTTGCCCCAAGTGCCATGATTTGTCAAATTCCTCGACGAAATGCTCCAAAACGATCGATCCTTGTTTGGCGGCGTTCATGGCAAAACGATGAAGATGCGGTGATCGGGTGCGCTTTGTTAAACCCTTTTGCCCTGGCGAATATGACAGGAAAAAACGTCACCATTTCCTTTTTCTGCCAATACGTCAGGAATCGAAGTCGTATGAGTTACCTTCCAACGCTAAAACGACTTTCCAGCTCGGTCTTTGCCGCTTCCATCGTTCTGTAGACAGTCCGATGAGAACACTGGCACTCTCTCGTGGTTTCATCGACGCTGTAGCCCTGTAAACGCAGCTCGAGAATTTTTCTTTGCAACGCCGTCATCCCTTGCATCAACGCTTCCATTTCCTCAATCAGGATCGATGCTTCCTGCGGTGTTGGATCTTGTGAAATTGGTTGAAAACGAATTGCAGTCGACGGTTCTTTTCCATTAACACTTTCTTCTGCATCCACGTTTCGTTTGACTGCTGTATGACGTCGAACCGTTTTGTGAACTTTATTGACAACGATCGTCGCGAGGAGCTGCCACAATTGTTCGGGTTCGCTCAACAGGTAACGACCCTCGCGTGCTCGACGAAAAAAACTGCGATAGGCCGATTGAACAACGTCCTCAGGATCGACCCGCGCGCGAGCTTTGCGCGGAGTCGGCTGCGTGCCAGTTTCAACAATCGATTGACATATTCGTGCACTAACTCCGCTTCGGCTTGCACATCTCCATCGCGCACTCGTTGGAGCAACATCTCTTTGTCGTTCATGATTTCTTCAGATTTTAGCCGATTTGCAATGATTGCAAGATTTCTTGGCAGTACTCAACATGACAACGGGTTTAACTGAATACGAGGAAAGTCATTTTACCATGTAATTGGCCCTGGAAAAGAAATCGCCAATCTGGAGCGAATCCATGCGAACAATTCGATCTGCAGTCAGCATCACGGTACTGTCCTTAGTCCCTTTCCCCACGGCCAACGGTCAGCAAGGACGAATTGTTTCCACTACGATCGAAAGCTCGGCACTCGCTGGAAACATTGTAAACGATCCAACGACGAAGAGAGCACGCGTTTACTTGCCACCAAGTTACGATACAACGAGCAAACGGTATCCGGTTGCCTATTACCTGCACGGTGGGGGTGGAAACTATGCAAGCCTCTTCAGCGAGTGGTCTGCCAGTCGGTCGGCCGATGCGTCTATCGCGGATGGCCAGATGGAGGAAATGATCCTGGTCGCCGTCGACGGTGTAAGTCCCTTTCACAGTTCGCTCTACATCAACTCACCTGTTCAAGGCAACACGGCAGATTACGTGGCGCAAGATGTCGTAAATCACATCGACGAGAATTTCCGCACGATCAGCCATCGGGATAGTCGAGCAGTCTTCGGGGCTTCGCTTGGTGGCTACGGCACCATTCGGTTCGCCATGGACTATTCGGACGTGTTTGGATCAGTCTACGCGCTAAGCAACGGCTGTTGTTTCTCACAACAGGGATCGGCCCTCAATCTGATGGGCGATCACGCTGTGTTTCCCTATTTCGGCGATGCCGTCGGGCCGCTTCAGCAGGCGATCGCGCGTGGCGATTCTAAAGATTCAGGGGTCTCGAAGATCATGTTCTCCTGGGCTACTGGATTTTCTCCCGATCCGGACAACCCAGAACATTTCTACTCCGATTTGCCATTTGAGCTTCCGAGCCTGGAGGTTATTCCTGAGGTTCGGGACCGGTGGCTGGAGAACGATTTAATCTGGCGTCTTCCGGACCATGTCGACGAGCTAAAATCGCTCCGCGGATTTGCGATGGACGTTGGAAATCGCGACACCGCAAACATCGCAGATTTTCGAGCCCTCGATCAGGCACTCAGCGACGCCGGCGTTCCTCACCAGTCTGAAATCTATGACGGAGGGCATTCGGACCGGCGGCGCGAACGGATCGCATTGGCCATGCAATATTTCTCGGACGTGCTAATCACGGCGGAACTAGCGGGAGATTTCAACGGAGACCGATTGCTCGACGTTGACGACGTTGAGTCACTTTCGGACGATATCCAAGACGGAAACGTTGACCCAAGAATGGATCTGAACGACGACGGTCTTGTGAATGTCGACGATCTCACTGCTTGGGTAAAAGGCGAGCAATTTGGAAATACCTACATCGGGGATGCCAATCTAGATGGCGAATTCAACAGTGGTGACTTGGTCGCGATTTTTCAAGCCGGTCAGTACGAAGACGACATCGCTGCAAATTCCGGCTGGTCGACCGGCGACTGGAACGGCGATGGCGAGTTTGATGCTGGCGACCTCGTACTTGCCTTCCAAGATGGAGGATTCGAATCGGGGCCACGCGAAACAATTCAGGCCGTACCTGAACCGACAACTCGCCTTTTGATTTTGTTTATCCCCCTTCTATTGGCTACGATTCGCGGCCAAGGCGGCTCTCACTAAAAGTGGATTAGAACCGATGAGCGTTATTAGACGTAAAAACTGTCAACTGGTCGTCGAGAAATTGGAGTCACGACGCTGCCTGTCCGCGGTGACATTTGTTGAACACGAAGGTCCGACAGTATTGGGCTCAGCCCTTGGGACAGTCGTCGGCGATTTTGATGGCGACGGTGATGTTGACTTGCTGACGGCGCAGATTACGAGAAACGGAACAGCGAGACGAAACAGTACTTGCGTGGTTCGAAAACACCGATGGTCAGGGAAAGTTTGGTCCGCAAGAGATCATCAGCGTGTATCCCGAAAACTGGCCACTTGCAGAAGGACTTATTCCAGCCGATTTGGATGCCGATAGCGACTTGGATCTGCTGGAGGTAGCCTTTGGCCACACGCCTGGGCCGGATGTTGGGACTTTCTGGTATCCAAACATCGACGGTCTAGGGAACTTTGGTCCGAAGATCAGGATTTCGGAACTCGCCAACTCTCCAACCGTTGCGGTTGATTTGGATGGTGACAAGGATCTCGATATCCTAAGTGGCGCACGGTGGTATGAAAACACCGACGGTCTTGGGAGTTTTGGCCTGGATCATGACCTCCTACCCACTGCGGAACAAGCTTGGCAGAATGCCGTTGCGGTAGACTTCGACCATGACGGAGACGTCGATTTAGTCACGGTAACCTCGAAAAATGTCAATGTCGGAGAGCAGGACCCATGCACTTTCGCTTGGCTCGAGAACGTCGATGGCAAGGGACATTTTGGCGATCCAAAAATGATCGGCACCTGGCATGAAGGTGGAGCATGTTCTTTTCTGGATGTAGCTGATGTTGGTGCGGATGGCGATTCAGATCTGATCTCAATTTCGAACTATCGTGGACAAGTCGCGTGGTTGGAGAATATGGGGGGCGACCAGTTTCGTGAACCCAGAGTCGTCTCGACGCAGGTCGCGGAGTATAATTCGATCATCGTTTCGGATTTGGATGGAGACAACCATTCTGACTTTATTGTCAATGCGGGTGAGTGGCGTGGTCAACCTTTTTGGTACGTGCGAGATGGTGAAGCATCGTTCGAGGAGCAGGCGTTACTAGGAGTTTCGAACGCAATTCACGAGGTCTCAGACGTCGCCGACATCAACGGCGACGGTAGGCTCGACATCATTGGATCGACGTATCATTGGTCTGATCGTACATCAAGTATCACGTGGCACGAAAACCGCATCATCGGCGACTCCAACCACGATCAGCTTTTCAATTCGTCCGACCTTGTTACCGTCTTCCAAACAGGCAAATACGAAGACGGAATCTCTGGCAATGCCACGTTTGATGAAGGCGACTGGAATCAAGACGGTGACTTTACTACGGCAGACTTGGTGCTGGCGTTCCAGTCAGGTACCTTTGTAGCAACGGCGACGCCAAAGTCGGATTCTCTCGCTGCGGCGGTGGACCGTTTGCTTGCCGAAGATGAAGAGTTGGGTGGCGAAATGTTCAATTGAACCCGAGACATAGACTTCGTTGCACATACTGGCAAAATTGTGTCGGCCCATCCGTCCTCCCACGCATTTTTAACCGAGACAATTGATGCGAGTGCCTGGGGTCTAACCGGTCTGATGTCACAACTTCTTTACTACCCCAACCGGCACGTCCGCTGCAGGTCTGCGTAAGTAAATCGGTGTCGACATTCCGATTCGGGGAGACTATGTCTTTCCCGATCGAACGATATCAAATTGACTCACGCGCCCTTCTGGCTTGCACCAGTCAACCTGACCGATGCGACTTTCTTGGATTCCTTCGAAACAGCGGATGCATCAACCGCTGAGCTTAGCCCGCCCGCGCAACTTGCAGAGGTGAAAGGCACCGCCCGCAAGTCAAAGCGATGTCGCTGAGCAACCCATGGCGGCCGGCGACCGGCTGCTTTCGTGACCAATGTCGGACTTTGTGCACTTGGAGAGCTCCCAGCCACCCACTCGGCACCTATCTGAGCGTAGTTGGTTACTGCGTCTTCCGGCTTTTTCGGTGAACTCTAAATTAGCTCACCAAAACCGCGTAAGCGACTGACGGTCTCCGGGAGATGCTGTCTGGCAAGAGCTTCCAAGAACTGCTCAACGTCTTTGCGTGGGTTTTTCAGGGCGGCTCTTTGCTTCTTGGCGGCCGAACACACGGCTGCTGGATTGAGGTCCAGTAATTGGGTAATGAATTCGTCGGGATGCTGGGCCTCGAGCCCGTGCGTGGCCAGATACTCGTTGGGAAAATCCGTGAGGTTGAACGTGACGATCACTGACGCCCGCGTTCGAATGCGTCGTAGAGAGCAGTAAGGCGCGCGATCCCAAGCCACGTCCCCACCCGCTGGTCTGCGAAGAGCTAAAGCACGGATCTACCATGGGCCCTCCCGCACTTCGAGAATCGGCTCGTCCGCATCAATGACAAACAGCCCGCCCGCCTCGCACATGAAATCTTGAAACTCTGCTTTGCCCTCAAGCGGCATGCCACTCACGCGACTAACTACGACAGAGCCGTCTTCGAGCCTTTCTTCTACGCTCACCCACACGGTATCAAAGATCCGGGCTATTCGACGTACGTTGTCATCAAAATCTGGCAAGTCCCGAGCTACTCGAATTCTCGTCATTGTGAATCTCCTCAGTACAAACTACGCCCGCTTCAGAGTAATCAGCTCGTCAAGTGAACGTGACGCTGTCGCTTGGTTTCATCAGCAAAAATTTGGATGCACGCTCCTGTCGCCTCGGAGACACAGACCGTTCCGTAGGATGCTTCCATATCCGGTACACACCGAACCAACTTACTTACGTAAGGGCCAAGTGCGCCGCTGGCCCAGCGACATCAACCTCGCTTACAAAAAGACGCCGGTGGGAATCGAACCCACTTCAGCTGTAGACCAACGCTGCGCGTCGGTGCCCCAGGCAGCCGCCTAACCATCTGGCTCCAGCGTCAAGTAAACCGCCCGCGAGTCACGGGCGGTCATCGTGATTCTATTCTCTAAAAGTAGTGGTCGCGATTGACGCCATCAAAAGTGACCCGACTTCAGGCAGCACTTCTTGAATTGATTCCCGCTACCGCAAGGGCACAGATCGTTGCGGCCGAGCTTTTCTTCAAGCAGCTTGTTTCCGTGCACGAAGCGCGTACCTCGTTTCACGTGAGTTTCCGACGGATATCCCCGGCGCCGTTTACTCATCGTCTCGAAAACACTGTTCGTCGTCGATATTCCTGGTAGCCATGACGCACCTCCGATCTTCCTCGTACCGTTGCAGAAAGCATCTCGACCTGGAATCGAACCAGGACTTGGATTTTAGGAGAGTCCCGTGCGTTCCGTTACACCATCGAGATGTGGGGCCGACGACTGGAGTTGCACCAGCATGATTCCGCTTACAAGGCGGACGCCATTCTAAGTCGAGCCACGTCGGCATCAGCAGGAGCGCAGTGATTCGAACACTGTCGACCAGGTTTGGAATCTGGTTTCTCTCCCAGGAGAACACTCCCGTAAGTCGCGCCGCGTCGCTCGACAGGGCGCGATGCAATTACGATCTCAGCTCTGCGTTCCAGTACGCCTCGCTGATAATCTTCGACCAGCTCTCGATCCTGGAAGCGTGCTCGGAGTAAAGCGGCTTCCAAGTCGGTCGGACCGGCTCCTTGCGGAGTCGAACCTTAGCCTCCTCCGGAGTGCGGTCCGCCTTACGCTTGTTGCACTCCAAACACGCCAATACGCAGTTCGTCCAGCTTGACTCACCGCCCTGAGCACGAGGAACAACGTGGTCAATCGTCAACTCGTCACCGCCAGGCTGCTTGCCGCAGTACTGGCAGGTGAAACGGTCACGCTTGAATACGTTGCGCCGGCTGAAGGTCACCGCCGCCGAAGGCAATCGGTCAAACTCCGTCAACGTGACGACTTCCGGCACGCGAAACCGCTGGCGTACCGCCTGAACGAACGGTTCGTCGGGGTCCGGAACGAGCTGGGACCAGTCGTTCCAGTCGTACAGCTGGTAGTCGACTGGGTCGACAACCTTAGCGGACTCGTTCCACAACATGATCAACGCCCGCGCAACGGTAGCGACGTTGATTGCTTGCCAGTTACGGTTAAGAACCAGCGCCGGTCGTTGCAATATCTTGGTCATGTCCCCTTCCTTTACATTAAGGGTGTTCGGCGAGAATCGAACTCGTCTCCTCGACTTTCACAGGGTCGCATGCAAGACCACTACACCACGAACACCATATTTAGTTATCCATCAGCGGAAGGCATGGGATTTGAACCCACATGACCCGAGGATCGCACGGTTTAGCAAACCGGCCCGGCGAACCGTATCCGGCTACCTTCCATATCTTTGTCCAGTGGAGTGACCGAGAATCGAACTCGCCGTGTATCCAGAAGACAGGGCCGCCATGCCATAGCGGTGTCTTCCCGTTGGACCATCACCCCGACTCACTGAGTGGACCGCCGGGGAATCGAACCCCGATTACCTGAGTGCAAATCAGGCGTCTTCCCATTGGACCAGCAGCCCGTGTTGTTTGATTGAGAGGTCTGTCCGGGAATTGAACCCGGTCTTCCTGCTTACCACGCAGGTGTGCTGCCGAAACACCTACAGACCCTTTCCAATTTCAAGTGATCCCGGCTGGACTCGAACCAGCACTCTCCTGCATGTCACGCAGGCGTCTTAGCCTTTGGACCACGAGATCAGTTCAAGTGATCGAGGTGGGAGTCGAACCCACAAAATCGCCAGGCTCCGGGCACCGACGCGTCGCGTTGGTCGCTGACCGCTTTGCCAGTTTGCGTACTCGACCGTGCTGCTAAATCCACGAGTTGCAGGCCCCGGAATCGAACCGGGTCACCGACCATATGAAAGTCAGCTCAGTACCAACTGGCCTGCATCGTTATTTAGTCGCGAAGAGTAAAGTCGAACTCCTACCAGACCAACGCTGCGCGTCGGTGCCCTTGGGCACGACGTTCTGAGCGTCGCGCCGACCAACCTGCGGTCGGTGCCCGCCAATTCCACCACTTCGCGGCGAGTGGGCCGGGACGGAGTCGAACCGCCACAGTCCGAAGACCACTGGTTTACAGCCAGCTTGGCTCACCAATGCACGCCGACCCTTTTGTTACTTGTTTGTCCAGTGACCCGTATGAGAATCGAACTCATCTTTCCAGCGTGAGAGGCTGGCGTCCTCCCGATAGACGAACGGGCCATGTTGTTCCTCCAATGCATTTCCAGTGGCACGGGCGATCGCGAAGTGCGCAAACACGAAGGTTTAAGCTTCGCCGCTGTGCCGACTTGCGTACCGTGCCAAGGGAGCTTCGTTGTTGTTCGTTTTCTTCCGTCGAAGCTGACAGCGAACATCTGACTTCGAACGACGATTGCCGCGATACTCCAGTCCGCGTTGACGATCCATCCACTCGACCATATCCAAAGCGTTTTCGAACGCCGCTTCTCTGCCATTGGCCAATCGAATCGTGAATTGCTTGTTGGCTTTCATCGGTTCTACTCCAAGTAGCACGGGTGGGAATCGAACCTGCGACCTTCTGGTTCAGAGCCAGACGCAACTACCAACAGTTGCTACCCCGGATCAGGTGTAAGACGGACAAAGCACTGCTGCTCTGGTTCGCCAAGCTCGGGGAAGAGGATTCGAACCTCCATCACCTGATCCAAAGTCAGGTAACCTACCGTTAGCCGATCCCCGAATAGGTTTCATTGAGAGTGCCATGCGGGAATCGAACCCGCCTGTCCAGCTTGGAAGGCTGGCGCCTTTGCCGATCGGCCAATGGCACATGTTTCACTTCCAGCGGAAGGAGCGAGAGTCGAACTCGCAAGGCAGTGTCAGTGCTCGGCCGCTTTCGAGGCGGCTGCCATCACCAATTGGCTTGCCCTTCCGTATTCATAAGCTCCGGCGGCAGGAATCGAACCTGCACTCATCCGCTTAACAGGCGGCTGCCTTACCGTTTGGCCACACCGGAATGTTTGTCAGTCGTATTGATGCTGAGTCAGGACGGTCGGATTTAAACTGCCAATGAAATCAACACAGCTCGTGGTCTGGAGCACGCGCCGGTTCCAGACTTTCCCACGTCCTGAAAAAGTAGCGGGAGATGGAATCGAACCATCGACCTCAAGGCTATGAGCCTTGTGAGCTGCGGGCACCGACCGCAGGTTGGTCGCTCTACCCCGCAGAGCGCCCAGCGAGAATTGAACTCGCGTCTTCTGCATGGCAAGCAGATGGGTTACCACTACACCATGGGCGCTGATTGGCTTTCCAAGTTGTCAAAGATCAGAGCACCGTGCGAGAATCGAACTCGCGTCCCCTCGTTACGACGGAGGTATCTTGCCGCTAGACGAACAGTGCATTTCGTTGATTTGTTTAGTGGGACCAGAGGGACTCGAACCCTCACCGCCGTGGTTAAGAGCCACGTATGTTGACGCTAACACCTTGATCCCGTTTGCCGCAATCGGCGTGGAAGGAATCGAACCTTCGGCCCGCGTCTTATAAGGACGCCGCTCTCACCACTGAGCTACACGCCGTGGCGAAGTAGGGCCGGAGGGATTCGAACCCCCATCTTCAGGATTAAAAGTCCGATGTGTTGCCGTTGACACCACGACCCTGTGCGTTGGTCGGGTGTATGCGTTTCAAGCGGGTTTGCGTCAGCATTGTGTCGCTCCTGTCTTCATTCAGTGGTCGCCCTGAGGATCGAACTCAGCGCGGCTCGGTTATCAGCCGAACATGGGCTACCAGCCCTCGACGACCATTCTTTGTTGAGTCGGGCACCTCGGGATCGAACCGAAAACCTCCTGGTCCCAAACCAGGCGTGCTCCCAACTGCACCTCTGCCCGATGCTGTTTCACTCGTTCAGTCAGAACGATCGGATTTGAACCCCGGGCACCGACCGGGCACCGTGCGCAGCATGGACGGCGTTGGTCGCTCCGGTTCCCCGATCTGGCGCAATAACCAGACTTCGCTACGTTCCGATGTCAGCAGCCCGTATGGGAGTTGAACCCATCTCTCCGCCTT
Source organism: Pirellulaceae bacterium (assembly GCA_963707245.1). Lineage (GTDB taxonomy): Bacteria > Planctomycetota > Planctomycetia > Pirellulales > Pirellulaceae > Aureliella. The sequence continues at coordinate 10,167 of CAVPPY010000024.1, read as the reverse complement.
GAAAGAGCGGTATCCTGCGCCGATAGACGAACGGGCCGTGTTGTGTTGCTGTTGTGTGCGCGTACCTTTCACGCAGTGGACTGGGAGGCGCTCGAATCCTCGTCTCCTGCGCTTCAGGCAGGTGCTAGACCGTCTCAGCTACCAGTCCGTCTTTTTTGTTGGATGAATCCACGAAAAAAGCCCGATGTCGCGTTGACACCGGGCTTTGCGTGATTCGCAAGAGTACAGCCGAGTGTCACAAGCGCAACGGATGCGCGGGGGCTATATTCGCTTGTTCATAAGCGAAGCCGCCTAAACATCCGCCCCTTTCCTGAGGCGTAACACGTGTGCTTGGTACTCAGCCGTGTTGAAATCATTGTTCCAGTTCTTTCAGCGTTATCGATTGTGTTTCGGTGCGGACGCGCTTCTCGCGTTCGTAAAGGTATAGACGTCGTCGATCTCGATTGGTTCGCAGGAAATTGCAAAATCTCGATCGTGTTCACACTGCAATCGACGTGCCTTATACATAGAGCTTTGCGGGCGACTGTTTATTCCGACGAAAAGCAAACGAATTCGGCCCGGAAATGTACTCAGCGATTCTCGCTTCTTGAACCATAACACGAAAATCTTCCGGACCGGGAGGCCATCGATGAACGATGCTGCTTTAAGAGAACACGTCCTTTACTTGCTCGATGGCGGTGGTGCCCATCTCGACTTCGAAAAGGCGGTGGCAGGATTACCCGTGGAACTCCGTGGAGCGAAAGCCCCCAACATTCCTCATTCGCCCTGGCGTCTTGTTGAGCACATGCGAATTTGTCAGTGGGATATACTGGAATTCAGCACGAATCCCGATCACGTCTCTCCGGACTTTCCGGATGGCTATTGGCCAGACAGTGACGCGCCACCTGACGACGTTGCCTGGGATCAATGTCCTTGTCCAGATTTTCACGACGACCTCGAAGCCATGCGACAGCTTGTTCGGGATGACTCCAACGACCTTTTCGCCAAGATTCCGCACGGCGACGGCCAGACCCTCCTTCGCGAAGCACTGTTGGTGGCGGATCACAATGCCTATCACGTTGGCCAACTGGTAATCGTTCGCCGCGCCCTCGGCGCGTGGGATGAAAGCTAGTCGTCACACGACCGTTGTTGAGTCCGCGTGGCTACTTCAATTCGCCAAGATGATCTCGTCGAATGGCTTGGCAAACAGTTGGAGCTGACTCCACTGTTCCTCGGCGGCCGCCACAGCGGTTTGACCGAAGGCGATTTCGTACTGGACAGTGCGACCTTCGTAGTCCGTTTGTTGCCGACCGACTGCGGCTTGGCCATAGATGCCGAAGTCGCTCGCAAGTGCCGGCTCATCGCTAAGGTCGGAGAGTCGTATCAGGCTGACTGACGACGGGGCACGGCCCGATGGTTCCGCAATGCCAACGGCGATTGGCACGAGTGCGTAAGGACACGCCCTGATGCACTTTGGGGCCGTCGGAATCGGGCTTCGAACGCCAGGAACGTTCCGTCGTCGATCTGATGGCGCAACTTCAGAGGTCGGTTTCACCGCCTGCAGTTGCGCGAAAAGCTGAGCCGCTGAGGTTTGTCCAGCCGCTGAGCCGAAGGACGACTTGAATCTGCGGTCGGTGAATTAGACCGCTGCGCCCTGGCTGCATCATTTCGCGAACGCTTGGGAGGTCCAAAGTTGCTATAACTTTGCGCCCGTCAGCGCGCGTCGGTCGATGCCGCCGGTTGCGCGAACAAGCAGCTGACCACCGATCCCACCCGCGCATTACTGGGCCTGGTAAGGTTGGACATGATTGAATTCACGATCAGCCCTGTGAGAGGACAATTCACGGGTCTGGCCGCGCGACCTTGGGCGGTCTCACTCCGCCGTGTAGAATAGGTGCGTGATCGTCACCGTCCAGTTGGCATTCAGGCAATCAAAAGGAGGCACGATCGATGACAACGGTGGGAGTTGATCTTCCTGATGATTTGCGAGAATTTGTCGAAGCAGAAGTTCAGCGAGGCAAGTTCTCCACCCCAAGTGAATACATCGTCGCCCTCGTTAACGCTGCTCGAAACAAGAAATCTGAAATCGAAGTCGCCCTCTTGGCTGGGCTTGAAAGTGGGCCCGCCGAAGAATGGACGAGCCAGGAGTGGCGAGATCTTGAGCGACGAGTGATCGAGAAGCATGCCAAGGGCTGACGGATGAGCATCCGCATCTTGAGGCGACTCAAGGCCTCGGAAGACGCTGAATCGATTGCGAGTTACATCGCTCAGGACAGCCTCCCTGCCGCATTGAGATTTCTCGAGAATCTACGAGTCACGCTCAAAGAGCTGGCCGATACCCCGGGAAGCGGAAGTCGATTTGAATCGCTCCATCCCGACCTGGCCAATTTGCGTTTTCGCCGTGTTAAGGGGTTTCCCAATCACGTGATTTTCTTTTTTGAACGCAAAGAGGCGATTGAGGTCGTCCGCATTCTCCACGGCGCACAGGACCTTGATTCGGAATTGACCAGACTGTGATATACGAGGGCTTGCCCCATTAGCCCCCATCAGGGCGATTCAGGGCGATGCCACTCCACGCATTTGGCGAAGCTACGTGCGAGGCAACGATTAAGCGCGAAGTCCTCCCGCTCGTCTTGGCCGAACCAGTGGAATAGAAAATGGTCTTGCGACCAGGAAGGCAGTCACGAGCAGCGTCCATATCGTTGGTTCCGGGACAAATACCGCTTCGCCGTTGGTTGCCGCCACGATGAAGTCTTGAAAGCTTGAAACTCGCGTCGCGAATCCCGCTTCGCCCCAACTCTGGTCGAATATGTCGTTGAAGTCGGCGTCATGACGGCCGGTATTGAAAGTCGTCACACCGACGATCGTCTGATCGAGGAATACAGGACCGCCTGAATCTCCGGCGGCGGTCAGCACTTCATCGGCATCCAAGCCAAGATCCGAATCGTAGCCGAGAAATGCCAGCGCGTTGTGTTCCGCGTGTCCGCTGTCGAAGTCGTACCCCAACTCAACCTCTCGGCCATCCAGAAATGCTTCCAAGCGGTTGAGCCCGGCGCGTTTGACGGTGGCGGCCGTGGGGATTTCGCTGACGCCCGTGTCACCGAATCCCGAGGCTCCGTAGCCCGTCAACACGACCGTCTTCCCGATCTCGTCGCGACCGGCGTAGAGTTGGTAACGCGGAACCTCGGCCGGTGCTGCTTCCATCAGTTCGAGGACAGCGATGTCGGGCCCTCCCACATCATTGCCCCCGATGGTGTCCGCAGCCTCGGGCCAAGTCGGCGGAAAATGAACCGCGTTGGTGTCTACCCGGATCAGACGCTCACCATCCGGAAGTTGAAACCCGGCGACATACGGAAAGCTACGGGCAAAAAAATCGATTTCGCCATCGCGGTCCCTGTCCAAGCAATGAGCCGCCGTCAGCACGTGACGGCTGGAGATGAGCGATCCCGAACACTCGAAAACGATAATGTCTGCGAATGTCGTGGAGCCTGGTTCGCCATCTGCGTCAGCCCAAACGCCGTCTGCTGCTGATGACGGCCTACTCGGCAGCCCTGCGTACCTCGGAGCTGGTAAACCTGCGTGTGGAGGACCTGGATCGCCAGCGGATGCAGATCCGTATCCAGCAAGACGGCGGCAGAGGTGAACGGTGGGCAGCACGTTGTTGGAGCAGCTACGTGAATATTGGCGCACGGAGCGGCCCGCCCGTTATCTGTTTCCAGGTACTCAAAGCGAAAAGCCTTGCCAGATCAACACCGTGCGCCAGGAATTGCGAATTGCCAAACGGATCGCGGGAATTGAAAAACCCTGTACGACCCACACCTTGCGCCACAGCTACGCTACGCATTGCCTCGAGGCGGGCATGAAAGTTGGCGCGATTCAGCAGATGCTGGGACATGCAAGCCTCGAAACCACGGCGACCTATACGCACGTTACGGCAAGCACAAGAGGCACCGGAGAACCGTTTCCAGATCTTCTCGACGAAGATCTCTAAAGGGCCGATAGCAGTCAAGTCATGTCTCGACCTGCCTGCGAAGTTGCTGACGTCTTCCGCCGCTATGGCGGTGCCTTCCTGAACCAGTATGGGCGGCTCATGCAACCATTGCACCGGTTGGTGCTCAAGGCGCTGGCCGCCTGTCGCACGGCACAGTTGGGTGGCCATGTGCTGGAGTGTGATCATTGCGGTCACCAGAAGCAGGCCTACAACTCGTGCCACAATCGACACTGCCCCAAGTGCCAGGCCAGCCTGCGCGCCAAGTGGTTTGAGGATCGACAGCGAGAGCTCTTGCCGGTCGAATACTTTCATGTGATCTTTACCTTGCCCGATCAGTTGGGACCTTTGGCACTGCAGCACAAAGTGGTGGTCTACAACCTGCTGTTCCAAGCGACCTCCGAAACGTTGCTGGAAGCGGCCGCCGGTTGGAAGGATCTGAAAGCCAAGATCGGCTTCTTCGCCATCTTGCACACCTGGGGTCAAAAACTGGATCTGCATCCTCATTTGCATTGTGTCGTCCCGGGTGGTGGTATCTCGCTCGACGGGTCGCGCTGGATTCATTGCCCACGTGGCTTTTTCATGCCGGTCAAGCTGCTCAGCCGCATCTTCCGCGGCAAGTTTCTGAAGCTGCTGAAAGCGGCTCATCGTCGCGGCGAGCTGACCTTAGCAGGACGGTTACAACCCTACGACTCACCTCTTGCCTTCAACTCCTGGCTCTCGCCGTTGTATGCCAAGGACTGGGTCGTCTACGCCAAGCCGCCTTGGAAGGGCCCTGAGTACGCCTTGAAGTATCTGGCTCGCTACACTCATCGCGTGGCGATCGCCAACTCTCGCCTGCAGTCCATCAACGACGGCCAGGTCACCTTCACTTACAAGGACTAGCGCCGGTGGACACTCCAACTGCTTAATTCACCCATTAGAACTGAGCAATCGAAGGAGTGTTTCATGGCCAGGAAGAAGCGAAGTCGAACTCGACGTCAGTACAGTGACGAGCTGAAGGCAGAGGCGGTTCAAATGTTAAATGTTGCTGGACGGCCATTCGGCCGAATCGGTGGCGACCCGTCTGGGGCTGAGCGGGGCAAATGTGCTTTATCGCTGGAAGGCGCAGCAGCTGACGGCGAGCGGGCCAGCCGCTACGGCGCTGACAATCGCCTGCGGCGCGTGTTGGGACCGACGTCGCTGACAGCGTTGGGAGTCGGAGCGATCATCGGAGCGGGCATCTTCGTCATGACTGGCCGCGCAGCGGCGCTCGATGCGGGACCGGCGATTGTTGTTTCGTATCTGGTTGCCGGTCTGGGATGCGCATTGGCCGCGTTGTGTTACGCCGAGTTCGCTTCGACCGTCCCGTATACGTATGCCTATGCCACGCTAGGCGAGCTGCTGGCTTGGATCATCGGCTGGGACTTGATCCTGGAGTATGCGATGGCTTGCGCGACAGTGGCCGCATCGTGGTCGCACTATCTGGACGAACTGCTGCGCGTCGTCGTCGGTTGGCAAGTGCCGGAGATCATCGCCGCCGATCCGTTTACGTCCGGCGGCGCTTCGTGGTTGAACTTACCCGCCGTGCTAATCATGCTCGCCGTAACCGTGGTTCTCGTGATCGGAATTCGCGAAAGCGCGGCGATGAACACCGCGTTGGTGATTCTGAAGCTGTGTGTCGTATTATTCGTCATCTTTGTCGGCTGGCACTTCGTCGATCCGCACAACTGGACGGGCATTGCGGTTAGCGAGCGGCACATTCCGGCTAACCCGACTGCCAAGTGGGGGCTGATCGGCCAACTGGGACTTAACAGCTGGCTCACCCCTGTCGACAACGCAGTGCGAAGCCAGTTCGCGCCTTACGGTCTGTCCGGAATCATGCTCGGCGCGTCGATTGTCTTCTTTGCCTTTATCGGATTCGATTCGATTTCGACGCACTCGGAAGAAGCCATGCGGCCGCAGCGGGACGTGCCGATTGCAATTCTCTTGTCGTTAGTTGTTTGCACCGTGCTGTACGTCGCCGTGGCGGCGGTGATCACCGGCATGGAACCGTACCCCAGAATCGACGTCGAAGCGGCGGTGGCTGCGTCGTTCCGGCGTTTGGGTGAACAGCACGGCAGTCTATTGCTGAGAGCATCGGCTGCGCTGATCGCCGCGGGGGCGCTGGCCGGAATGACCAGCGTCTTGTTGGTGACGTTCTTGAGCCAGGCCCGCGTCCTTCTGGCAATGTCCCGCGATGGATTGTTGCCGCCGATGTTCGGCACCGTCCACGCGACGATTCGCACGCCGCACCTGTCGACCATGTTGACCGGCAGCATCATCTGTGTCGTCGCCGCACTGACTCCGATCGTCAAGTTGGAAGAAATCGTAAACATCGGCACGCTCATGGCGTTTGTCATTGTCTGTACATCCGTGTTGATCCTCCGCCGGCAGCGTCTCGATGCCGAGCGGCCTTTCCGCTGCCCGCTGATCTATCTCGTTGCTCCGCTCGAAGTCCTGGTCAATGGGGCGATGATGCTGTTTCTGCCACTGGATACCTGGATACGGCTGTTCGTGTGGCTGGGCGTGGGGCTCGTGATCTATTTCCTCTATGGCCAACGACACAGCGTGTTAGCTCCGGGAAATGCCTAAGAGCTGCGGGCCGGAATGAATCCGTTCAACGCAGAAGCGAGCCAATGACAGAATCAGAATCAGAATCAGCAACAGACATTTCGACGACTCCTGTGTCACCGTGTACCCACCGTGCGCGCAGCCCTATTCGCGGGCTGTACGATTGGGTGTTACACTGGGCCGAGACGCCCTTTGGCACGCCGGCCTTGTTCGCGATCTCGTTTGCCGAGAGTTCTTTCTTTCCGGTTCCGCCTGACGTGCTGCAGATCGCATTGTCTGCCTCAAGGCCACGGTGTTCGTTTTACTATGCGGCGGTCAGTGCGGTGGCGTCGGTGTTGGGAGGAGTATTCGGTTGGCTGATTGGGTTTACCTTGTGGTCGGTCGTCGGGGATTTCTTCCACGACTATGTTCCCGGCGTCACTCACGAGAACATGGCGCACGTCGGCAAGTTGTACCAGCGGCATGCGTTTTGGTCGATCTTCGCCGCCGCCTTTACACCGATCCCGTTCAAAGTCTTCACGCTGGCGGCGGGCGTGTTTCACGAGCACGTCTCATTGCAGACATTGATTTTGGCATCAGCACTGGGACGATCCGGCCGCTTCTTCCTGGTTGCGACCGCAATGTATTTCTTCGGCCCCAAGGTGCGAGGCTTCTTGGAAAAACGGTTAGAGTTGGCGACCATCGTTTTATTTTTGTTTATGGTGCTGGGGTTCCTGGCAATCAAATACCTTGTTGCATGAGGAAGTTGGATGAATGATCTATTATGGGCTTGGTTGAGAATCGGCATGGGCCTGGCGTTGCTCGTGGGTGGCGGTGAGTTTCTAGTGCGGGGAGCGTCGCGTTTGGCGACCGCCGTGCGGATCTCGCCATTGGTCATCGGTTTGACCGTGGTCGCCTTTGGAACCAGCGCCGGAATTGGCCGTCTCCGTACAAGCTGCGTTGGCCGGCAGCGCCGATCTGGCCATAGGCAATGTTGTCGGCAGCAACATCTTTAATGTGTTGTTCATACTCGGCCTTTCCGCACTCATCGTGCCGTTGGTCGTTTCCAGCCAGTTAATTCGCTGGGATGTGCCCGTCATGATTGGGGTGTCGCTGCTGACGCTGGTTTTCAGTTGGGACGGAAGCATCAACCGGCTGGAAGGGTTGGTGTTGTTCGCGGGCATCGTCGCTTACACCTGGTGGTGCGTTCGGCAAAGCCGGAAGGAAAGCCGCGACATTCAGGCCGAATTCGCTCAACAATGGCCCAACGCGATTGACCAGCCGCGCATGCGAGTTTCGGACCTGGGTTTGATCGTCTTCGGTCTGATCCTGCTGGGTGGCGGCTCGCGTTTGCTGATCGACGGTTCAGTGAGAATCGCAGAAAGTTTTGGCGTCAGTGAGCTGGTGATCGGTCTCACGATCGTGGCGGCGGGGACATCGCTGCCGGAAGTCGTCACGTCGCTCGTCGCGGCCGTGCGCGGCGAACGTGACATCGCGGTGGGGAATGTTGTGGGCAGCAACATCTTCAATATCTTGTGCGTGCTCGGTTTGTCAGGCGTCATCGCACCGACGGGCGTTGAAGTTAGCTCGGCTGCGCTACGGTTCGACATTCCTGTGATGATCGCTGTGGCCGCTGCCTGCCTGCCGATTTTCTTCACGGGCCATGTCATCTCGCGTTGGGAAGGGGGCGTGTTCTTCTTCTACTATCTGGCGTACACGGCCTATCTCGTGCTAAACGCGACGAGTCACGACCTGACCTACGCATTACGAGACGTCATGCTCATGTTCGTAATCCCGCTCACTGCAGTCACCTTAGCCGTTACGGCTTGGCGAGGTCTTCGACAACAGCCTTCACCGACTTCCCATTCAGTCAGTAGATAGAATCCAACTCGCGATGACCGGAGCAGCCGATGCAAGAGAAACATGACGATTCGGTATTAATCAGCTCTCGCCGCGAGGCCATCATGGTCTTGTTGATTTGGCTGGCAGCGATGAGCTACACAGTCGGCTACTGCGTATGGCGAGGCTACTAGAACGGTGAGCGAGCATTTTCAAGACTACTTCTTGCACGTTTTGATTCAACTCGTTGTGATCATCGTGGCGGCACGTCTCGGGGCATGGCTGCTGGGAAAGCTGGGCCAGCCACAAGTGGTTGGCGAGATATTGGTAGGACTTGCGCGGGACCATCCGTGTTGGGCCACTTTGCACCGGAAGCGATCAAGTTCATATTTCCAGCGGATACAACGATCGTGTTCCGAGTGCTCAGCGAGTTGGGCCTTGTGCTATTGATGTTTTTGATCGGGTTGGAGTTTGATTTCTCGCACTTACGTCATGTGGGACGGACGGCAACGGGCGTTGCCGCTGCGGGGATCGCGCTTCCGTTTGCCTTGGGGCTAACATTGGCAATGTGGATGCATCCGCTGGTCGCGGCCGATGTGGATCGGACCGGCTTCATGCTAATCGTGGCGGTCGCCTTGTCGATCACGGCGATTCCGATCCTGGGCCGGATCATGATCGAATTGGACATCCAACGCACACGACTGGGTACGCTCACGATCACCGCAGCGGCAATCGACGACGCGCTGGGGTGGATTTTGCTGGCCGGCGTCAGCACGATGATTCATGGCGACTTCGAGCTGTGGAGTGTGATTCGCATGGCTTTGCTGACGATCGTGTTTGTGGCTGGCTGCTGGTTGGTTGTGCGCCCACTGATGGGCGCTGCGCGACGGATTATTTTTTAGGCGAGAGCGGCGGCGACTTGTCGGTCATCGGCTTGTCCGTAGTCTTGGTTGCGGTCTTCCTGGCCGCAGTTGCAACCAACGTGATCGGCATCTTCGCGATCTTCGGACCGTTCGTGCTGGGAGCCGTGCTCTCGGATCGTCACGCCTTTCGCGACGCAGTTGGCCGGCGGTTGCGCAAATCGTGTACACCTTATTCCTGCCGATCTTTTTCACGTACACCGGCTTGCGAACGAATGTCGGCTTGCTGGAGTCGTGGCAGCATTGGTGGTTGTGCGGCCTCGTGGTTGCCACGGCAATGGTGGGCAAAATCGTCGGCTGTGGCTTGGCGGGGCGAGCAGGCGGTCTGACGTGGCGCGAGAGCGGCTGCGTGGCGGTCATGATGAACACGCGGGCGCTGATGGGCTTGATCGCCATTAACGTCGGTCGCGACATGGGTGTGGTACCCGACAGCGTGTTCTGTATGCTGGTTATCATGGCGCTGGTGACGACACTGTTGACCTTGCCTTTGCTCCGTCGACTTCTCACAGAGGAGGACTTGCGGCACGCCGAATTGCCACTGGCCAGGGAGCCTGCTAAACGATGAGTTGGGAAGCGTGGCTGACGTGTTTGACGGGTCGTCGTGATGTTTGTCTGCGCTGGTGCGGAATTGAGCGCCAGCAGATCTTGTCTTGATGGCGGCACTGACGTTGTTGGTTTTGGCGGAGAACTCTTCGACAGCCGGCGTCTGCCCAGCGCGGCGGAGGCCGTCGCCGGGTTGGGCAACTCCGGATTGATTACGGTGGCCGTTCTGTTTGTCGTGGTCGCGGGACTGGTGCAAACCGGCGCGATGAACGTTGTCGCCGGACGAATTGTGGGACGACCGAAGACGGTTGGCGCCGCTCAATTTCG
>CAVPPY010000023.1:0-16311 GCA_963707245.1 Pirellulaceae bacterium | reverse complement strand
CCTTCTGACCCGATGTCGATGCCCGCTATCACCTGGCTGCTGCCGACGTCGCCCAAGGCGATTGGCGGATTCCGATGGAATATGAGAAATTCACTCGGGAACCCAGTGCAGCACGTCTCGCAGAACGCACCAACGCGGTGGTTTCTCTTGAGTGCCGCCACCTTCGATCCAGTACGTGCGTAGGCGATCGAGCGAGCCGTCCAGTCGTTCAAAATCCAACCAGCGATCGAGGAACTGCAGCCAGGCCTGATCGTCAGCGCGAACCACCATGCTAACGGGACGCCGGACCGCAGGTCGAGGAACGACTACGGTGTGACTGGGATACAAAATGTTCCACACCGAACCGACCTCGGCAGCCATGATGATCCCGTCAAGCTGCGGCGCATCGCCTAGAAAAAAGGGCAGGGCAGAATCGATCACATCGATTTGAACATTTGGCAGATACCGCCGCGCGGCTGCAGCCATGTCCACGTGGTTTGCGCCCAGTCGTAAACCGTTTTCCTTGCGAAGATGCTCCCAAGTGTCGAATTCTCCTCGGCGATGGTCCCGCGTAACAACCGCCAGGGTCGCTGTTTGGTAGGGCTGAGTGAAGCCGCCACGCAATAGCCGCTCGGGCATCAAGATCACACCACCGATGATGATGTCGATTTCGCCCGCACTGAGTTGTTCTTCGACCGTCGTCGGCGTGTACGGAACAAACTCCAGTCGGATCTGCAGCCGCTCGGCCAGTCGATGCATAAGTTCGACGTCCAAGCCAACCAACGATTGCTGCTGATTGAAGAAACAGTAAGGCTTGGCATCGGGGAAATAGCCGACCCTGATCGATTTCTCGTTTTTAATTCGATCAAGTGTGAGCCAACCACTGGCGGCCGCGTTGGAATCTCGCCTCGATCGCGGTAGACAATCACATTCTTGTAAGCGGACGGTATCTCAAGAGCTAGAAACTGCTCATCGAGATTATATTTCAGTGTCGTCGACGCCAAGTACCAGCGGCTGGTACCGATCGCGACGACTAGGCAAAGTAACAGTCCAGCCGTCGCCATTACCAGCCTGCTCCAGCGAATGTGCACGTTCCCGCGCAGGAACTGAGCAACGATGACCGTCAGTGCCATCAAGTGCACGACGCCAACCACGTCTCCCAAACGCATGGTGATGAAGCCCGGCAGAATGAACAGCGACATCAAATCTTGAGGCAGCTGGTGTTGATCCAGTAAGTAAGGCACCGTGACCAGCGGGCTGGCAAAACTGGAGATTGTTCCCGCGGCGGCGATGCCTAGCGTCTGCGCTGTCGTCAAGTCTTTCCCGGCGTACCAGGCAGCAAATGAGATGAATACAAACGCCAGCGTCTTTCCCAAGTGCGGAAACGGATAGGCGAGAGGTACCAGTACGCTCGCGGTGGACTCGCCTGAGACGTGCTCCGTTTCTTCGTCGCGGCTGAGTAGCTCCTCGCATTTTTTCGTAATCTGCGGTAACGTCACAAACAGCTTGCCCGTAGCGATTGCAATTAGCAACGGCTCTTGCATTGCGGCAATAAATTCTCGGTAACGGATAGGGGTCAAGCTGCTTACCAGAGCTGGCAATATCCCAAACGCTGCGATTACGCATGCGACCGTGAACATCATCAAATACGCTTGCAGTCGTGACAGCTCCTCCATACGAAGCGTACCTGCCGCGGCAGCAGTCAGCGCAAACAGTCCCAACGGCGCCAATCGCACCAGAAATTGATTGATTTGGCTGAGCCCCGTTGTACAGACATCCAGAAAATCGAGTAACGGCTCCTTGCCGGGTACGAGCATCAAGGCACTGCCGAAGAACAAACAAAACACGACAACAGCGGGGACGTACTCATCCGCCAGAGAGCGAAATACATTGGTCGGAATGAAGCGGGACAAGAAATCCTGCCAACCGCCTCCGACCAGTTCCTGGGCAGGACTATAGAACGAGGCTCCTTGCGCGGGCGGGAGGATGCCGGTCACCAGCACGATCAGAACGATGCCGATCACCCATAGAATCAGCAACACGGCCAACGCCGTGAAGCCGAGCTTCTTTGCTTGAGCGACGTCCAGCCGGCCCATCTTCGCAATCAGTGATATGACTAAGTATGGCAGCACCGTCATCTGCAATAGCCCCACGTAGGCTTGCCCCACGACCTGCAGGTCCTCACAGTACTCGCCCAGCAGTACGTCCACACAAAACACCGAGTAGCAGCCCTCCCAATATCCAGCGGCCAGTACGGCTGGGCTTCGAGTCGTTGCCGTGGCTTTTCGAAGGGCTCATTGACGTCATTTCAAAATTCTGGACAGCGGGCTCGCTCGCGTTGTAGCCTGAATTGTTAGGTCCGCGCCCGTTAGCCTCGGTTCTTGCATCGCCTTGAGTGGTCCCCGCTTTTGGCTAACGCCCTGCGGCTTATTCAAAGTGGTGCTGTCCAGCTAGAAGGATGATGGGGACATTTTATACAGGAGAAGCTGTGCCCTCAGTTTGCTTTTCTGTTTCTCAGACAATATATGTCCAGAAGCCCGTTCGAATTCACGTAAGTTTGCTTGGCTAACCTGTGCGCCGGCATCGATCAGCATGAATAGAGCGTCGACATGTCCACTTCGCATGGCCGCGTTGACGGCTTGGCCTTGCGCGTCCCGGTCGCCAGCCGCCAATAGCAATCGCATGACTTCAAGGTTGCCTTGATCAGCCGCCCAATAGAGTGGCGGCAAATCAAAGGTAGCACTCACATCCGCGTCCAGCTCAATCAAGACGCTCAACGCGGCGGTATTACTGTTGACTGATGCCATGTACAGTGCCGTAGCACCATATTCGTTCTTTGACTCGACATCGAATCCGACTTGCTCTATCAGATGCCTGAGTGCGGCGACGGCATCACAATTTGCGGCGATCTGTAGCAATCTCCCCTTATTTAGCGGTTTCGAAACTTGAAACCCTGAGCTGAGCACGGCGTCGATCAGGGCGGGTCGGTCGAGAGCAACGGCTACTTTGAGCAAAGTGAATAAATCTGCTGGAACCAGATCCCGCCTACGGATTTCTTCACTCAAGTCTTCTGCCGTCGTAGTCATCATCCCGGCGGCTGGTTGATCCATGAACTCCAGATACACCTTGACTAAACTCAGATTCCCGCGTTCAAGAGCCATGTCGAACGCTGATTTACCGGTGCTATTTCGCAAATCAAGCACTGTGCCGTGTGCTAGCAGGAGCCTTGCTACTTCGGGACTTTCAACTTGCTGCAAGGCCGTTGTCCCAAACCGGTCCTGATAGTTGAAATCAAAATCTGGAGCCGCGTCGAGCAACAGTTCTACGTTTCTAGCACTGGATATGCCATAGAATTCGCTGGGTGGGAGATCAATTTTCACGCCCCGATTCAACAGATATTCGAGCAGGCTGCTATCTTGTGCGCGCATCGCGATGCACAGCGGCGTAGTCCGCTGTGGTACTCTCCCGACCGGCCGACCAGCGGTGGTACTCGGATTGAGTTGGTCATCCACATCGACCCACCTGTCCATCAGCAACACAGCCAGAACCGGATGCGTCTCCCCGCTCTTCAATAGAATCAGTTTTGCAGCTTCTCTAACATCAGCTTGGTTCTTGATGTTTTCTGGTGGGATCGAAAATAGTTGATGAACCACTTCGTCGTGACCATTTGCCCAAGCCCGAAGAATGTCATTCTTGCCGGGCGGAGAAGCACCCGCATCAATCAGCGCCTTAACAAGCGGCACATCACCAGCAACGCATGCAAATGCGAGTGGGGAATCAACGCCTGACTGCACGACGGAATCGATCCTTGTGGATTTGCTCACATTAACGTCGGCTGCGGAATCGATCAGCAGCAGCGCTGTCATCAGTGTGCCCTCCCTCGGCTGCTTTCATCAAAGCGACTTGGGCCACCGTCTGCCCGCAAATTTGGGTTCGCTCCGTGGGAAAGCAGCATTCCGATAATCTTCGTATCGCCTTTGGTCGCAGCCTCGATGAGGGCCGTAGTCTTGCCAAAGAGTACATTGGGGTCTCCACCCCGTTGGAGACACAATTGGATGCGTTCAGCGTCTTGCATTTGGGCTGCGACAACGAGTCCTGACGTAAAGTCGGCGGCGCCGAGTTGCCGGATTCGACTGATTGTCACGTAGTAGTAACCGATGTAGACCATCCAGAAATACGAAAACCGAAGCAATCATGGTTGCTCCGGAAATCGTCTTCCAATGGAATGCACCGATGATGATGACTATCAAATGGACTACTAGGACCGCGCTAAGCCCAAAAACCAATACGCCATTCCCAGAAAAGTTGCCGCGAGCTGCATTTCCCCTCGGTTGTCTACATACCACGTACCCAGGGCCTTCATCGCAAGTAAGAAGGCCACCGTCGATGCCACGAACAAGGTCCAGCCGAATAGCCTCGAGCTCACGGAAATCCAACCAGCTGCCTGAGAACGACCGAGCTTAGCCGACTCCGAAGAGGTAGGCGAAAAGCCTGGCCGCTGAGAATTGAACTCGGCACCCTCCAATGCTCCGCGGATTGCCAGGTGGCTCCCCGGTCGCTGCTGAATCTCATCGGTGCGAAGCAACTCTCCGCGGGCTGCCATCGCAACCAAGTTGGCGTGATCGAATGGACCGTAGGTCTTTCCGTCCCGCCGCGTCAGATAGGTTGCCATCGAGTGTACTCCAAACTGCTTGTCGTGATTCGGGCCCGCGTAACCCACAACGCGAGCAGCAGTGCTTAAACTGTTGGCAGGCTTTGCTACGAGCAGACTACCCAGTACTGGCAAGCAGGGCAACGCAATTGTTCAAACCAGGCAATCTCTTGGTGAGCGAAAGTGCGCTAGCACTCGGTGTTTTCAAAACCGGTGGCTAGCTAGCCCAATCCGCTTAGTTTGAAAAACTGCATGGCCCTGCACTGGCAAGGGCTCGCAAATTCAAGCGATTGCAAAAGTCGTGCAACCAAGCCTGTTTTTAGCAGGTGTGCTGCCAGGCTTCCAGAATATTTTATCAAACGTAGGCGAATTGATGCCGCGCTAGTGATGACCAGCACTAGTTGGGCCATTTGTCCACTCCACGCAGAGTCATGTATCGGGGCCATGTATTGGGGCCATGTATTGGGGCCATGAATTGGGGCCATGGATTGGGGCCATGGATAGCCAGCTCAATGTGCTCCCGAGGTCATTAATCACTAAGCGGACAAGCGAAGCCATGCCAGATGACGCCAGTAGCAACGCGGAATTGCCACCCATGCTGATTGCCAAGATTCTCGACGCGGAAGCTCGCGGTGACAGGATTGATCGGCAGACCTTACTCGAGCAGCATGCAGAGTATGCTGAGTCGCTCCGCGAGTTTTTCGCTCGTCGCGATTCGGTGACGGTAGGCGAATATGAGGGGGATGCTACGCCGCCTTTGAAGCCCCCCATCATCGTCGATGCAACGCAAACCGTACGAAACGCAGCCACAGGATCCGCATTGCATCTTGCTCAGTCGACGACGAATTCCCTGGGAGTTATCGCCAGCCTATTCTCTGCGTTGTCACTTCCACTCTGGCTTACGCCAGTTGTCTTTAGCATTCTGTATAGCTACGGCTTTAGCGATCATCAGGCAACTCCAGAGTGGTTCTTCGTGGGATTGCTTGGCAGCGTCGTGTCCATCATCGCATTTCTATGTGCTGGATTCCTGTCGCTACTAGGTCTAGTTATCGGTTTAGCGGGCTTGCGTGACCAACCAAGATTTTCGGCCCGCTTGGGAATTCTTGCAGCACTCGCGGGCCCGATGGCATATCTTCTGCTAGTAGCTTGCCACCACACGCCAAACCTGTTCTGTGCCTCAATTCGCTTCTTTTGGATTCTGTTCCAATTCACGATTGCCTGCTGGATCGTGCACCGCTTGTTTGTTCATAAATGTGAACCGACCGAGTTGCTCAGGAGTCTAGCTTTGATCGTTGTGATGCAACTCGCGGCTCTGATTATCTCTGCCGCAATCGCTAGCCGTCTTCAATTCGCGGAGGCTGTCTTCCACCTCTGCGTGTTTGCTGTTGGTGCGCATTGGCTGGCCATAGCCTTCGCGTGTACGCGGGAGGAGCCTGCTTTCAAGCAATGGCAGCGAGTTATTATTCGCTGGGGATTCTTACTGGGCTTCGTGTTTGCAGTCACAGACGCATTGATGTGGCATTTCACCGGAATCTGACCATGATTTAAGATTCGGGATGCCAGTCGACCGAAATTCCCAAAGAGAAATTTTCGCAAGTGAATTCACAAGGGCGTCTGCGATTTAACGAATGCTGCTAGCACAAACTGCAGGCGAGTGGCGGTTAAGCAATCCATTCCGGAATGACTTTGCCACCGACATCGGTCAACCGGAAATCGCGCCCTTGGAATTGGTAGGTCAACTTCAAATGGTCAAGTCCGAATTGATGCAGCATGGTCGCGTGGAAGATCATTGACATGCACGGGATTCTCGGTCACATGCCAACCGATGTCGTCTGTTGCCCCGTAGGTCATGCCGCCTTTGAGGCCGCCGCCGGCTAAGAGCATACTGAAGGAGTGCGGGTGATGGTCACGGCCCGTACCCACCTCGCGTTTGCCGCTACGGTTTTCGCCCAGCGGAGTACGGCCAAATTCTGTGCCCCACACGACCATGGTCGACTCCAACATGCCACGCTGCTTCAAATCGCGAATAAGTGCCGCGATCGGTTGATCGACGCAGCCCGTGTTGTATGGCAACTCCGTGGGGATGTTGGCATGGTGATCCCAGGAAGCATAAATCAAATTGACGAATCGCACGCCGCGTTCCACCATCCGCCGCGCCAGTAGGCAATTACGCGCAAAACTCTGATAGGTGTCGCCCTGCTTGCCGCGGCCTCCCGAGCCCCTGCCGGCTCGCTGCGATCGACACCATAGGCCTCTAAGGTGGCCGCTGTTTCCTGGGACAAGTCAATTAATTCCGGCGCGGCCGATTGCATGCGGTAGGCCAGTTCATACGACGCGATGCGCGCGGCAATCTCCGGATCATGTACCTCGGCATAGCGGCGCTGGTTGACTTGCCGCAGAGTGTCGAGACCACGCCGCTGCAGCTCGGGAGGAATGCCCGTCGGATTCGACAGGTTCAGCACGGCTTCACCTTGGCTACGGAAAAGTACGCCCGCGTAAGTCGACGGCAGGAAAGCCGGACTGCCACAGTGTCGCTCCACCAGACGAACCTCGCCCACTGTTGAGGACCACATAGCCTGGCAAGTTCTCGGACTCACTTCCCAATCCATAGGTCAGCCACGAGCCCATGGTGGGTAGCCCAAACGTACCGCGACCGCACTGCATCATCAATTGACCAGGGTGATGATTGAACTGATCCGTATGCAGCGAACGCACGAGCAACAAATCGTCCGCCACACTTCCCAAGTGCGGCAGCAACTCACTCAGCTCCATACCGCATTGACCGTGACGCTGAAATTTGTACGGCGAACCTTGCAGTAGTGCCTTGTCTTTCTTGATAAATGCAAAGCGAACCTTCTCCAACATCGAATCCGGCAGCGGCTGGCCGTGACGCTCACGCAGCACCGGTTTCTGATCGAACAAGTCGATGTGCGAAGGCGCACCAGCCATAAAGATAAAAATGCAAGCCTTGGCCGGCCCCTGAAAATGGGGCGGTCTGGGGGCCAATGGATTGACCAATCTATCCACCTGCTCCGTTTCAGCCGCGCGTGCCTTGCCCAACAAGCCGTCCGCTGACAGCATCGAACCGAGGGCAGCCATGCCCAGACCGCTGGCCGTGGTCGTCAGGAACTCGCGGCGGAGGGTTGAAACCGATCTAGCAAGTTGGCAGTCTCTAGGTTGCATAGCTAATCCCTCACAATGAACTCGTCCAAGTTCAGCACCATTCGCAAGGTGGCTACCCAAGCGGCATTCTCCGCCAGTGGAATCTCGTCAACGCGATAGTCGCCAATCAACTGTCGGGCTGCGTCTTCTTGTGATGCATAGTAATCTAACGCCGCATCCAGTAGCGACTTGAAAATCGCTCAACTTCCTGATCAGCGGGTGTTCTGGCAATGCACAGTCGCATGGCCGACGCAGACGTTGCTATTCGCCGTCATGTTTGACAAACGCAGTACTCGACGGGCGAGGGCCTGCGAGACTCGAGAAAGACGTCATTGTTCAAGGTCGCCAAGAGCCTGCAACGGCGTGTTGCTAACGTCGCGTTTAACGCGTGTTGTGTTGGAGTCTGGGCAATCGAAACTGATCAAGGTCGGGTGCGGCGAAGTCCGCTTAAAGAATGTGTACATGCCACGGCGGTAACGATCTCCGCCTGGACTGGTTTCCCATTTGAAGTTATTGGCATAACTGAGCTCCGCTACACCGATGGCAGAGGTGGAAATACGCTGGGACCGCCAACCTGCTCATTGAGTAATCCGCTGACAGCCAAATTCAAGTCGCGGACAATTTCAGCCTCGACGCGAACCCGATTCTGCCGTGCCAGCCAACGATTGGTTGGATCGATCTGCGACAATTCTGGGCGGTGGACCGACGATTGTTGATAGGTGCTGCTCATAACGATAGTCTTGATCAGTTCCTTGCGGCTCCAACGCATGGAACGCGGGAAGTGCCACGCCAGCCAATCGAGCAACTGCGGGTGAGAAGGCAAATCACCACGTACGCCAAAATCATTCAGCGTGGGAACAATACCGACGCCAAACAGGTGTGACCAGACTTGGTTCACGGCCACCCGCGAAGTCAATGGATGCTGTGGGTGCATCAGCCAGCGTGCGAAATCCAGCCGATCAACCGGCTCCCCTGCGGTCCGCGGGCAGCAACGGATGCGTGACACTAACAACACCCAATACTCCCGGCTCGACCACTTCGGCTGGCTGCAGAAAATCGCCTCGTGTAGCAATCGCGTTTCGCGGATTCGATGCTCGAGCACATGAGCCTGCATCAAAGGTGAAGGCGGTGGCTTGTTTCTGCAGGTCTTCAATCTGACGCATCAGCCTGGCCGTGGAAGCGTGTTGGCTGGCGACATGCTCGGCGATTCGCCGACGTTGATCAGGCGAACGGTCACTGCTCAGGACTGCGGAGTGCACTAAGAACATCCGCTGGCAGGATCTTTGACGGATCGAAACCAGCCAACGTGGACAACCGAAATCGACCCAGTGTATGTTGCGTGCCGTACTGTTGCACCAGCCGTACTCGCAAGGAACAATTCGCCGAAATCAAAACAGGCTGCCGGCAATATACGATTAGTTTGTGACTCTGACTTTGTTGTGGTGCAATCGCCCAGCCTGCTTGTTCAGAGGACAACACCGCCTCCGGGGGAAATCCCTTTTGGGAAAAGTCAGCTTCCGCAGCCACCAATTCAACCGCTTGCACTGCGCCTGATCTGCTCGTCGATAATCTCGACCAATACCTGGCCCAGCACAAAATTGCCACCGGAGGATCTACCCGGACCCTGCTTGGGTAGTGACGGCTCGGTCAGCAGTTCAATCTGCAGTCCCGTAAGTGGTGCTTCCGGCGCAGCGATCTGCAAGCGTGTACACGTCCTCGTCTGGACGCGTACCCGTTGCCAGCCACGATCCGTCGGGCTGCTGTTCCAAGCTGGCTTGGCTGGCGGTTGACACGGTCAGCACTTCAGCCGCGCTCGGTAACGGCCTGCGAACTCAGCAATTGTTCTGAGTATTCTGCAATCCAGGCCTCAACCTGATCGGCTCTAGCTCCGCTCGGGCTTCAGCTAGCTGCTGCTGGAGAACCTGCAACTGGCGTTCGTGTTCTCGCTGCGCAGTTTCGTAATCCACAACGCGGCCAGACTACGGGGCACGTCAATGTCTGTCTCATTCACACAATTGAACAACGAAAACAATTCGTAGTACTCTTGCTGCGAAATCTGGTCGTACTTGTGGTTGTGGCAGCGACGCGCAGGTCATGGTCAAACCCATCCACACCGTGGCTGTTGTTTCCGTACGGTCGAAGGTAGCTTCAACGCGAAACTCTTCACTGTCCGCACCGCCCTCCGTGTTCGTGAGAGTCTGTCGGTGGAAAGCGGTTGCCAGGCGTTGCTGAGGTGTCGCGTTTGGCAATAAATCTCCCGCCAGCTGTTCGATTGTGAACTGATCGTAGGGCACGTCGTTGTTGACGGCCTGCAATGACCCAGTCGCGGTATCGCCAGGCATTGGGGCGCGGTCGATCCTTTTCGTACCCGTCTGAGTCAGCGTACCGAGCCATGTCCAGCCAGTGACGGCCCCACCGCTCGCCGAAATGTTGTGAGGCGAGTAAACGATCCACCAATTTTTCATAGTTACCCGGAGCTCGGGTCGCGGGTGAAGGCGTCGACTGACTCCAGCGGGGCCGGCAGCCCCACGAGGTCATAATACAAGCGCTTGACCAGCAGAGCGGGCTCCATTGGCGAGGAGGGCGAGATGGAGTGTCTTTCTAATTCAGCCAACACATACATATCAATTGGATTGCCCACGGAATCAGTACTTGCCATGGCTGGCAGTCGAGGCTCTGTGACCGACTGATACGCCCAATGCCCAGTGAACGCGGCTCCTTCATCGATCCATGTTCGAAGAGACTCGATCTCCTGCACTGATAGCGGTTCGCCCTCGGGCGGCATGCGGACCGCATCATCCTCGCTGGTGACTCTTCGTAACAATTCACTCTCACTAACATGATGCGCGACTGACGGCACAGCTTCCCGAATCAGCAATTCCGGTAGCGGACAACTGCAAATCAAGCCTCAACCCCGACTCGGCGGTATCCGGTCCATGGCAGACGACACATTTCTTAGCCAGCAGCGGCTGAATGTGCGCTGCATAGGTTATGCCGTCTTCTGCAAACGCATGTGTCCATGGCAACACGGGCATCAAGAGTAGCGCGAGCAGCAGCCTGCAACATAAACGCACTTGAACAGGTCTAGAATTCGAGCGTATGCGGGTCATAGCGTATACAGTTGAAGTTGTTCGCATGAGGCTCGGGAAACGGGGGCAGGGCTGGGGAAACGGGGGCAGGTACCAATAGCCGGAACGGCCCAAAGGGTGCTGCGCACTATGGGTACCTGACCCCGTTTCCCGCAAACTCTAGTTTAAACGAATTTTCGTGCATGACAGGCGGGAATCAGCCGTTCTCTGAGGACATCGACGGAAGCGATCTGCGCACAAGGGACGACCATTTCGCCAGGCGTGCTCACGTTTTCCTCCGAGACGATCATGGTGAGCTCCTTCTGCAAGCCCCGTCGAGCGATCAGTAGACCTAGCTCTTGTTCATGACGTTTTCTTGCAACATGCTCGCCGCTCAAATTGTGGGTGGTATCCTGGCTGACAGACTGCCCATGCATCGACTACTGGTGATCGGATTTGCTTTGTTAACGGCTGGGGTTGGCGTGATCCCGTTCACCACCGGAACTTTTCATGTGCATCTATTTGCGGCCCTGTTTGGTGCAGGGCAAGGTTTGCTGATCGCGGCGAGTTCCACCATGTGGGTCAGGTATTATGGTCGAAAGCACTTGGGCTCCATACGTGGTAGCGTGTGGTGCGCGACGGTGGCTGGCAGCGGTTGTGGGCCGTTCATCCTCGGCATATTTGCCGACAACTATGGCAGCTTTACACCCGGTTTATGGCTATTCACCGCCGGGCTTGCACCTCTCGCGCCGCTTGCCGCTCTGGCCACGGCGCCGCCCAGTGTGAGATGTGAGCCGAGTACCGCAAGCCCATGCCTCGCGCCCTGAGATTTGAGCAAAACGTCGAATTGCCCGGTGAGGGATCCAGTCAACGTTTCTCGACCCGAGTTGCACCCTCTTGCATCATGTCGTGAAACTTTTTCCAGCTGACCTTGAAGCCATAATCCGTATAGGGCGGAAACCAAACCAGGGAGCCGTTGGATATTTCCAGCGTGCCAAATTTCTTGCCATCGCGCTCGACGGAAAATTGTGCGTCTGCCGCGTTTGACCTCGCGCGGTGGCGTCGACATCATGACTTTGTGAGTTGCCATTACGTGCCTTTCTTCCATTGGTGATGGGATAAACGAGGGCCTTTCGCTCGCGGCAAGCTCATTCCAACAGCCACGCCCCGGCTAGAGGTTGGGCCTAGCGGGCTGGCGGAAAGTAAGACGCCCAGTCGCTATACTTCACCTGCCCACAATCGCTCGCGAGAATTGCCTCTGCCACGTCACTTGGGATTGGAGTCCAGTAGGCAGGCATTTCCGCGGCAACGTCTGGGTTTAACGTATACAGCAGAGCAAAATTGGTCAGCCACAGAGCCGGTGCCATCGACATCCCAACCTTAGTGCGGACTCCTGCTTTGGTGTTGTTTACTAGCTGCCATGGGTCCGACACTTGCTGTGAGGCGAAGCCAAACGCGGCTTCGACCGTATATGCCGAGTTGTAAAGTTGCGAAAGGGAAGTCCGTGCACCATTGAGGATAAACCACTTATTGACGTAGCCAGCGGCTTCAACAAGTCGTTTGCCTTTCTCGTAGGGGCGTCTGGATTAGCCAGACTCATCAACAGACCCTGCTCGTTCACGAAGAGCCCATAACTGGCCAGTACGGTGAAAACCGGCTCACCATTTTCGTCTAAATAAACCAGCGGACGATCGTTGGTGTTCGTGAAAATCCGCACGCTCTGATCTGCCAACTTCGCACTCTCAGGATCACCGCCCCGCCCCTTGCCAAAGATGAACTCCACGTACTGCTTCTCAGTCAGCGTGTACTTTTCTTTTAATCCTATCTTCTTGGCAATCTTGTCAGCCCTTTTCCGGCCCAAGCATTGATTGATTTGACTCGGGTCGGTGGCTTGTGTCGGGGCCAGATATTCAAACTCTTCCGGACCCGAGAACGGCAGTCGAAATCCAGTTTCCGTGGAGGATCCCATGGGTCTCTGAGCGTCTACTCGATTTGCTATCACGGGGAATAGCAAAGCTACGGCGACGAGGGCTGAAAGGACGACCCTGAGCCGCATGGCGAAGGGTCTGCACTCTCTTGCTGATCGTGGGAATGGCGATCTGACATCCTCGGCGAGAAAACCGATTTCTAACATTGAGACCAAACCAGGTTGCCGGTTGATAGAGCACTGGAAATTTCATGAAAGGACCCTCCCGATCGAGAAGCACGACATCCAAATCATGCCGCGGACACAGACACCCAATTATTGCGAAGGCAATCGCAGGCAGTGCTCGGAAAATATCAGAGTTCTCTAGGTTTGTCAATTTTTCGCAGCCAGCCGCGCGGATGCACGTGATTCACGTTGACGTGTGACCTCGCCAAGCATTCAGAAGAGATCGAAAAAATTAATCCGAGTTTGCCAGGCTCGTGAAAAGGTAGCCACTAAGCCCACAATAGCGATTACGAAGTTGACTGCCCCAGGTGCGAACCCTGCGACTCGCTTGGACGCACTAGTCATACGTAAGTGTTCCCATGGAACGAATTCTCTTTCCAAGTGCATAGACCAAAAAACTTTACGTGAAAATCAAGTCCTCTTCACCTGTGTTCGAGATAGCTCTGAGCGAGCAATTCACCCAAGTGTACGATGCCTTCTGCGGTCATGACCAAGTTCTCGTTTGCGGAGGAAGATCGAATGCCTGGATGTGGATGAAAGCTGGGTCTGCGGCGGCGAGGGCGGCAAGGTTCGCGGTGACGTCGATGGCATTGAGCCCCTTCTCATCGGTGGGCGGTTGTTGGCTGACGTACCATTTCAGCGAGGGGAGCGCCCAAGTCCTGGCGGCTTTGCGCGACCGTGGATTGCAGCCATTTGGCGGCGTCTCTGCCGGTAAGGGCCAAAGGACATGTCGTTTTCGCCGACATGATAAAAGATGCCTGCCAGTTCCACTTCATGACCTTTGGCTTGAAGTTCCTTGATGGATTCCTGAATGAAGGCGATGAATGGCGGGTAGAGATTCGCGATCTTTGGCCTCCGTTCCCTGTGGAGTCCAGTCGTTCATCTGCGAACCGCTGTGCGTGAACTTGGCGATGGCAATGTTGCCGAGATTTTGGCCTTGCAGCGTCTTTCCGAAGCTGAGTTCGGGACCGAAGGTGTCGTAGAAGCCGGCCGGGCCTAACGGTTCCCAGCCGTTCGAGAGTTCTTGTAGCCGCCGCCGATGCTGTATTTGTAGGCGATTCCGTTGTTGTCGTTTGCCAGCACTTCCTGCCCCTGCAGGGCTTTGAGTTCCTGAGTGAAAGCCCGCTCGCCCTCCATGTTGCGATGTCCGGCGAGGACGAACAGCTTGACCGTGCTGCCCTTTGCATAGGGCCACACTTCGAGCGGGCGGTCGGTGGTTGGCAGCTTGCCAATCGTTCGCAGATAGGCGTCGGCGTAGTTCACGCCGTGCTCCAGTTGCCCCAGAGTTCCGTAGTGATAGTGCAAGCCGACGCCGCCGCCGATCTCGACCGCGTCGTGGGAGGTCGGGATGTATTCCGCCAGCGGATCCGCTGTCGGTGACCGCTTTCTGTCCCGCGCGGATGGCATACATGTTCTCGCGATTGTCCATGCCCCAAATCGTCTTGGTGCAAAGTTCGCCGATGTAGAATTTCAGATCGGGGGCTTTGAGATCGCGCCGCCAGCTCGCCAGGAAAGTTCTTCAGGTTCTTGCCGTAGTTCGCCTTGTACTCCTCGTTGAACATGTCGTTCTCGCCCTGGTGCCACATGAAGCCTTCGATGCGGTAGGCCACTTTCTTCCGGTCCAATTCGGCCAGCGATGATTGAATCAGCTCCAGTGCCAGCGGATACAGCTTGAAGCCGCTCGGGTCGTCGGGATTCCAATCGCCGCCCAGGGTTGTGCCTCCGGCGGCGCACTTGATGATGGCGATCGGCGCTTTGATTTCCTGCGAGACCTTCCGGGCAAAGCTGAGTTCCGGTCCGACGACGTTGTCGACCGGCTGCAAGGTACCCAGCCGTTGGAGGTCAGCTTGTCCTCACGTCCGATGTTGTAAGAGAACAAGACCTTGTCCTGCGGCTGGTCCAAACCGGCGAACGGCGGAAACGTTTGATATCCTCGACCTTGGAATCCGAACCGACCATGTTCGACTGACCGGCGAAGATGAAGACGCGCACGGTATTGGTATCGGCATCGGCGTTTTCAACTTGCGGACTTGCCGCATGGAGCCAGGCCATTGGATAGATCAACAGCGCAGTGACAAATGGGAGCATGCTCTTGACGATGCGAGACATCCTTCAATTTTGGGTGGGGCTGCACTGCAGGATACGGAGAGGCTTTATTTCTCGGAATGGTGGCAGCTCAGTAACCAGACTTGGATGAAAGTGTATGCGCCTGGTTCTGGTTTTTCAATGGAAAAACCTCTCCGCTAAAACCTCGCATCTGCTGCGTTAGAAATCAGGCAATGAAACTGGGCAGGGTTTGATTCAACGCCGTTCGGAGATTTGCCCCGAGGATGCATCGATCTGACCGAGGGCCCATTCGATAGCGAGTCCAATTGGATAAGGTGGCGCATAGGGAGCTGACTTGAGAGGTTCAATACTGGCCGGATTGCCGATCAACCCCAGGGCAATAGCCGAGGTGTATTTGACCGGATCCTCTTCGGGATCAGTTATGCTCATGTCCAATATCCGAGCGGCAAGCTCTTGCTCGAGGCCTGAATCGGAGCTGGATTGCCAGATATGCCCCAAGGCCCAGATGGCGGGAATGCGGGTAATGGGACGCGTCTTTTGACCATTCTTGGGTACATACAGTCGCAACATGGCGTCGGCGGGCTTATAGGCGTTACGGCCCAGCACTTCAAATAGAAAAGAGAGTCGAATCAAATCCGTGTTCTCCACCGATTTGCCTGGCTGTGGGGTAACCAGCAGCGACGTCCAGCGCTGGCAATGCTCGAGGATCTGGTCGAGTACCTGCGGATCATCCGCCATTTGTTGCAGCGCCCAGGCCGCTCGAATATGAACCTCCGGTCGCGGATGTTCCAGCAAATCAGCCAATTGTGAGCAGCGATGTTTCTGCCCCAGCACGGTCGCTACCATGATGGCCTGCTCCACTCCCTCAAGCTCTCACCGACCAGATGCGCATCCAAAACTTCGTCAACGATGTCGGACAATCCCTGGTTTTGTGCTTTGCTTACCAAATGCTCTCGAATGTGTGCCGAAGGCTACGGATTTCGATCGCTCAACAGTCGCGCCTGCGAGCGTAGGCTGTCTGCGTCATCAAATTCATGCAAGACATTCGCAGCCAGCAAGCGCAGGCTATTGTCCTGGTGTTCCACGAAGGCGGGGGCCAACTGCCTGGCGATCTGCGAGCGATTCTTAGCGAACCATGCAAAGGCCTGCACTTGGGCCGGCCATCATTGCCATTCACGATCTGTAGCATGATCGCCTCGGCAGTATCACTAACGTGCTTGTCGAGCAGGCTT
>CAVPPY010000022.1:0-6472 GCA_963707245.1 Pirellulaceae bacterium | reverse complement strand
CCCTTATAACACCTTGGCGAGATCATGCTTTTGGCCAA
Organism: Pirellulaceae bacterium; assembly: GCA_963707245.1. Lineage (GTDB taxonomy): Bacteria > Planctomycetota > Planctomycetia > Pirellulales > Pirellulaceae > Aureliella. The sequence continues at coordinate 6,434 of CAVPPY010000022.1, read as the reverse complement.
CACGATCAAAACGGTGCCAAGTACTCACAGTCCTGCTACGAGCCGATTACCAAATACTGGCAACAGGGCTACGCAATCGTTCGAACCAAGCAATCTCTTGGTGAGCGAAAGTGCGCCAGTTCCGAGGTCATTAATCACTAAGCGGACAAGCGAAGCCATGCCAGATGACGCCAGTAGCAACGCGGAATTGCCACCCATGCTGATTGCCAAGATTCTCGACGCGGAAGCTCGCGGTGACAGGATTGATCGGCAGACCTTACTCGAGCAGCATGCAGAGTATGCTGAGTCGCTCCGCGAGTTTTTCGTTCGTCGCGATTCGGTGACGGTAGGCGAATATGAGGGGGGATGCTACGCCGCCACTGAAGCCCGCCATCATAGTCGATGCAACACAAACCCTACAAAACGCGGCCACGGGATCCGCATGGCAACCTGCTCAGTCGACGACCAATTCCCTGGGAATAGTCGCCAGCTTATTCTCTGCGTTGTCACTTCCACTCTGGCTGACGCCAGTTGTCTTTAGCATTCTGTATAGCTACGGCTCTAGCGAAAATCAGGCAACTCCAGAGTGGTTCTTCGTGGGATTGCTGGGCAGCGTCGTGTCCATCATCGCATTTCTATGTGCTGGATTCCTGTCTGTACTGGGTCTAATTATCGGTTTAGCGGGCTTGCGTGACCAACCAAGATTTGCAGCCCGCTTGGGAATTCTTGCAGCACTCGCGGGCCCGATGGCATATCTTCTGCTAATAGCTTGCCACCACACGCCAAACCTGTTCTGTGCCTCAATTCGCTTCTTTTGGATTCTGTTCCAATTTACGATTGCCTGCTGGATCGTGCACCGCTTGTTTGTTCATAAACGTGATACGACCGAATTGCTGCGGAGTCTAGCTTTGATTGTTGCTATGCAGCTCGCGGCTCTGAGTATCTCTGCCGCAATCGCTAGCCGTCTTCAATTCGCGGAGACTGTGTTCCACATCTGCGTGTTTGCTGCTGGTGTGCATTGGCTGGCCATAGCCTTCGCATGTACGTTGATCGAGCCTGCTTTCATGCAATGGCAGCGAGTCATTATTCGCTGGGGATTCTTACTGGGCTTCGTGTTTGCAGTCACAGACGCATTGATTTGGCATCTTACCGGAATCTGACCATGATTTAAGATTCGGTACACCAGTCGACATTAATTCTCAGAGAGAAATTTTCGCAAGTGAACTCACGGTAGCTCAGCCACCAACCAAACGAGGCTGCGGAGGTTGCCGGGAACTCAAGCGTTCGGTGTTCCGCTAGCCTGATGACGCATGCGAGTCCGAATCAAGATTTTCTCGCTCGTACTAGTGCCGCACTTGATGCATTCTGTGGCACTCTACGCGATCTGGGTTTGGCCGAATATTGCCCCCAGCCAACAGTATCCCGTGCCTATGCAAGGGAATCAAGCGACGCCCATCCCAAAATACCAAGTTCACCGCGTTCCAGCAGCTCGAGCGCCTACCAACACGATATCTTTTCAAATTTGGGCTTCGCGCGAACCGCATGTGCATGCAACTTAGTCTAGTAAGCGGATTGCGATCCTTGACCGTCCCCCCGCACACAAGCAAAAAATTCGCCTGGGCGGCATTCCTCAGCCCGCCTAAATAGCTTCCCCATCGCAGATTTTCTAAAAACTGTCACTTAAAACAATGAACCGATTCTCCAATTTCTTGCGTGCCGACTGCCATTCTTCTACGGATACGTAGTGGTGTTGGTAGCGTTGATGGCTCAAATTTGTTCCAGTCCGGGCCAGACATTCGCCATCTCGGCGTTCACCCCTGCGTTGCAGGAGAGTTTACACCTGACAAGTAGCAAACTGTCGGCCGCGTACATGCTAGGCACGTTCTTCGCCGCGTTTCCGTTGTTCGTCATCGGACCCTTGGCGGATCGATTTGGACTACGATGGACGACGTTTCTCGTTGCACTGGGGCTCGCAGGAGCCTGCGTAGTGCTAGCTTGGCGCAGGGCTTCTTGACGCTCGTTGCGGCATTCCTGCTGTTGCGATTCCTTGGTCAGGCGCCATGTCGCTGCTCGGAAGCAATATTGTCTCGATGTGGTTTCGGCAGCGTTTGGGAACGGTAAATGCAATGATGAGTGTGGGCGGGGCGGCGGCGTTTGCAATTGTGCCGATTGTTCTTTTGCAGTCCATCGAGTTCAACGGTTGGCGTCTGACTTACCTGCTGATGGGCGCAGGAATTCTGGCCGCCTTTGTGCCGCTGCTGCTGCTGACCCTCCGAAACCGCCCGGAAGACATGGGCTTAGTGCCCGATGGCTTGTGCCTAGTAAGAGCCCAGCAAGTGTACGCAGCCAAAGAGCATTTCGAGCCGGAATACACATTGCGTCAAGCCATCGCGCATCGAGCATACTGGATACTGATGATCGGCATGGTTCTGTGGGCCATGATCGGAACGGGTATTGTTTTTCACGCGCTACCCATCTTCGGGCAGTTTGGAATACCGGCCGCACGCGCTAAGCTCTTGTTCATGACGTTTTCTTGCAACATGCTCGCCGCTCAAATTCTGGGAGGTATCCTGGCTGACAGACTGCCCATGCATCGACTACTGGTGATCGGATTTGCCTTGTTAACGGCTGGGGTTGGCGTGATCCCGTTCACCACCGGAACTTTTCATGTGCATCTATTTGCGGCCCTGTTTGGTGCAGGGCAAGGTTTGCTGATCGCGGCGAGTTCCACCATGTGGGTCAGGTATTATGGTCGAAAGCACCTGGGCTCCATACGTGGTAGCGTGTGGTGCGCGACGGTGGCTGGCAGCGGTTGTGGGCCGTTCATCCTCGGCATATTTGCCGACAACTATGGCAGCTTTACACCCGGTTTATGGCTATTCACCGCCGGGCTTGCACCTCTCGCGCCGCTTGCCGCCCTGGCCACGGTCCCCCCAATCGTGAGGTGTGAGCCGAGTACCGCAAGCCCATGCCTCGCGCCCTGAGATTTGAGCAAAACGTCGAGTTGTCTGGTGAGGGCTCCAGTCAACGTTTCTCGACCCGAGTTGCACTCTCTTGCATCATGTCGTGAAACTTTTTCCAGCTGACCTTGAAGCCATAATCCGTATAAGGCGGAAACCAAACCAGGGAGCCATTGGATATTTCCAGCGTGCCAAATTTCTTGCCATCGCGCTCGACGGAAAATTGTGCGTCCGCGCGCTTGACCTCGCGCGGTGGCGTCGACATCATGACTTTGTGAGTTGCCATTACGTGCCTTTCTTCCATTGGTGATGGGGCGAACCAGGTGCCAGTCGCTCGCGGCAAGCTCATTCCAACAACAATGCTCCGGGCTAGAGGTCTGGGCCGAGCGGGCTGGCGGAAAGTAAGACGCCCAGTCGCTATACTGCACCTGCCCACAATCGCTCGCGAGAATTGCCTCGGCCACGTCACTTGGAATAGGAGTCCAGTAGGCAGGCATTTCAGCGGCAACGTCTGGGTTCAACGTATACAGCAGAGCAAAGTTGGTCAGCCACAGAGCCGGTGCCATCGACATGCCAACTTTGGTGCGGACTCCTGCTTTGGTGTTGTTTACTAGCTGCCATGGGTCCGACACTTGCTGCGAGGCGAAGCCAAACGCGGCTTCGACCGTATATGCCGAGTTGTAAAGTTGGGAAAGGGAAGTCCGTGCACCATTGAGGATAAACCACTTATTGACGTAGCCCAGCGGCTTCAACAAGTCGTTTGCTTTTCTTGTCGGGGCGTCTGGATTAGCCAGGCTCATCAACAGACCCTGCTCGTTCACGAAGAGCCCATAGCTGGCCAGTACGGTGAAAACCGGCTGGCCATTATCGTCTAAATAAACCAGCGGACGATCGTTGGTGTTCGTAAAAATCCGCACGCTCTGATCTGCCAACTTCGCACTCTCAGGATCACCGCCCCGCCCATTGCCAGTGATGAACTCCACGTACTGCTTCTCAGTCAGCGTGTACTTCTCTTTTAATCCTATCTTCTTGGCAATCTTGTCTGCTCTTTTCCGGCCCAGGCATTGGTTGATTTGACTCGGGTCCGTGGCTTGTGTCGGGGCCAGATATTCAAACTCTTCCGGACCCGAGAACGGCAGTCGAAATCCAGTTTCCGTGGAGGATCCCATGGGTCTCTGAGCGTCTACTCGATTTGCTATCACGGGGAATAGCAAAGCTACGGCGACGAGGGCTGAAAGGACGACCCTGAGCCGCATGGCGAAGGGTCTGCACTCTCTCGCTGATCGTGGGAATGGCGATCTGACATCCTCGGCGAGAAAACCAATCTCTAACATTGAGACAAACCAGGTTGCCGGTTGATAGAGCACTGGAAATTTCATCAAAGGCCCCCCCGATCGAGAAGCGCGACATCGAAATCAGCCGCTGACCCGGACACCCAATTATTGCGAAGGCACCTATTGCGTAGGCACTCGCAGGCAGTGCTCGGAAAATATCAGAGTTCTCTAGGTTTGTCAATTTTTCGCAGTCAGCCGCGGATGCACGTGATTCACGTTGACGTGTGGCCTCGCCAAGCATTCAGAAGTGATCGAAAAAATTAATCCAAGTTTGCCAGGCTCGTGAAAAGGTAGCCACTAAGCCCACAATAGCACCATCGCAGTGCCGGGCTCCCCAAATCCAGGCGGCTTTGGGCTACGGTCATTTGCAACCATTTAGCAGCATTATGACTGTGCAGGGTTTGATTCAACGCCGTTCGGAGATTTGCCCCGAGGATACATCGATCTGACCGAGGGCCCATTCGATAGCGAGGCCAATTGGATAGGGTGGCGCATAGGGAGCTGACTTGAGAGGTTCAATACTGGCCGGATTGCCGATCAACCCCAAGGCAATAGCCGAGGTGTATTTGACCGGATCCTCTTCGGGATCATTCACGCTCATGTCCAATATCCGTGCGGCAAGCTCTTGCTCAAGGCCTGAATCGGAGCTGGATTGCCAGATATGCCCCAAGGCCCAGATGGCCGGAATGCGGGTGATGGGACGCATCTTTTGGCCATTCTTGGGTACATACAATCGCAACATGGCGTCGGCGGGCTTATAGGCGTTACGGCCCAGGCTTCAAACAAGAAAGAGAGTCGAATCAAATCCGTGTTCTCCACCGATTTGCCTGGCTGTGGGGTAACCAGCAGCGACGTCCAGCGCTGGCAATGCTCGAGGATCTGGTCGAGTACCTGCGGATCATCCGCCATTTGTTGCAGCGCCCAGGCCGCTCGAATATGTACCTCCGGTCGCGGATATTCCAGCAAATCAGCCAATTGTGAGCAGCGATGCTTCTGCCCCAGCACGGTCGCTACCATGATGGCCTGCTCCACCCCCTCAAAGCTTTCACCGCCTAAATGCGCATCCAGAACTTCATCAACGACTTCGGACAATCCCTGCGTTTGGGCTTTGCTAATCAAATGCTCTCGAATGGTTCGCCGAAGGCTGGGATTTCGATCGCTCAACAGTCGCGCCTGCGAGCGCAGGCTATCTGCGTCATCAAATTCATTCAAGACATTCGCAGCCAGCAAACGCAGGCTATTGTCCTGGTGTTCCACGAAGGCGGGAGCCAACTGCCTGGCGATCTGAGAGCGATTCTTAGCCAACCAGGCAAAGGCCCGCACTTGGGCCGGTGCATCATTACCATTCGCGATCTGTAACATGATCGCCTCGGCTGCATCACTAACATGCTTGTCCAGCAGGCTTGCGGCCAATAACTGCTTGGCCCCGGTGTTGGAGCGGAGCACTTCCGAGGCCAGATCTTCCAGTTGATCGTCGCACAAGTGCGCCCAGCGCATGCGCGGCGATCAACTTGGTAGGTAGGGCCAGCGCTGGACTGCGCACCAGGTCCATAAGCGGCTGACGAGCTTGGCTAATGCCGCAGGCCGCGGCGCCCTCCATGGCGAGTGACAAGAGGTGCGGATCCGCATCGGGAGACTGCAATCGCTGCAACCAGACGGCTGTGGCGGCCGGGTGTTGATGTTCGATCAAGATGAGTTCGACCACTAACCGGTTGGCGGGTTCCTGCTGTACCAAATCCCATACTTCCTCCGCCTGACTGGCGTCAAACAGCTGGCACCAGGCCGCAATCTGGGCCGCGCGAAGCAATGGATTATCTTCCCCGCGCGCAACTGTTGCAGGATTGTGTTGCGTGCCAACAAGCGGTCGGACTCGACCAATCGTGGAACGTTCTGAATGATGCGCCGTGCCTCATTCAAACGGTACTCGGCCACTCCCGAGGTTAAGCGGCCAAGGTCGACACGGACCTCCCCCTCGGCCAACTCCGCATTCCAAAGGTGCGCCCGTGTCGGGCTCCAGCTCCCAACGGTGCTGTAAGCGAATAGGATCTTGGGCTTGCACCGATGCTGCCAGCGCCAACGAGAGCGCCGTCGCCATCAGGCTATACGGCAGGTGCTTAAGTCCATATGGCAAACAGCCAAGTGCATGCAGGCTGGCTGGTTC
>CAVPPY010000021.1:0-58061 GCA_963707245.1 Pirellulaceae bacterium | reverse complement strand
ACCGCTAGTCGGCGAACTGCTCGTGGCAGGCTTCTTCTTGACCGTCTTTTTATTCCCGGCCGAGGCGCAGAGCTGACCGAGGTCGCGGGCGAGTCCTTCTTTTTGGCCGATTTCTTAAAAGCCGCTTTCTTTTTGGATAGGTTCTTGCGGGGAGTTTTCTTGACCGCTTTCTTCGTGGCGGTCTTCTTAGTGCCCATCTTGCTCTTGCTGGCAGAAGCCTTCTTGGCGACTTTCTTCTTGGTCTTGGTCTTGGTCGTAGTTGTCGTCGTAGTCGCACTGGTTCACTTAGCTTGCTTCGCTGTTCCTCCAGCGATGCGCACTCCTGCCCGCTTCTGGCGATGCTCTTTGGAGCGTTTCTGTTTACTTGGGGCTTTGGGTGCCGAAGCCAAAGAGCCCGGGGCAACGGTTCCGCTTGCAGTTTTATCGAGCTGCTGCTGCAGATTTTTCAGTGCCTCGTCGAGAATCTCCATCTTGTCGCGCTTCGGCTAGCGGCATCAGTGACCCGCGAGCCCTGGCTGCGTTGCACCGCGCGGCGTTGCTGCGTCGATTGATCGCGCCACTTGTCGCGAGCCTTTCGCGTTAGGGCGATCTGATTCCTCAACTTGGCTTCGGAGAGCTTCGCGAGGGTTGGCTGTCGACTCGACTGAACGAGTTTCAGTTCGGCCGACGTGAGTAGTAGTTTGAGTTGTTCAAGATTCCAATCTGACATAATTCCATCCATTCTTGTTTTAGCCGAGAGGCAGTATAGACGGTTCGCTGCACGAATTTCAAGTCGTAGCAAGTGATGCCCAGGGCCAGGCAGTTTCTCAAACTGAGCGGATTGGCGCTAGCCACCGGTTTTGAAAACACCGAGTGCTAGCGCACTTTCGCTCACCAAGAGATTGCCTGGTTTGAACCATTGCGTTGCCCTGAAGTGATGCCCAAGCGCACATGGACACACCGGCGAGCTGGATCGGATCCGGCTAGCGAAGTAGCATGCCAACCAAATCCTCTCGTTTTCCGGTTCTGTCCTTTGCAAAGACGTAACGCAACTGCGATGGCTGGTGATGATCTGGCTTCAATGCGGCCGCACTCTATTGAGTCCGTGCCCAATGGATACCGCCTGCGGCTTCAAACCTTCAATTTCGGTGTGTCGTCGTACCACCAGCCGTTCGACTGGGCGCCCGATCGTGTTCTGCGAAACGTCCACCGGGAAGTACTTAGCGTGCGTCTTCGAGTACAACCCCCGGCTATAATATTCACCAAGCACGAAGCCAAGTGGGCTGTGTGGCTGTAGGTCGAGCGGCAGAGGCAGATGAGTTCCTACCCAATCGTCCACTACAGGTAGGTTGTTAACTGCCGCAAGGAGCGGGCGTGGTGATGCAAACCATCGAACTGATGGATGGCGGCATTCTGCTGTATGCCGAGAGGTTCCTGTCCGTTGAGTTGGCTGATCGATGCTTCATCGCCATCAGGGATGAATGCGTTTGGGAACAGAGGCCGGGTATCTTCGGCCACATGCAGCCCCGGCTCACCGCCTCTTATGGCGATGATGGCCTCAGCTATCGTTACTCAGGCACGGTCAACGTCGCCCGGCCATGGACGCCGACACTACTGAACATCAAGGAGAAGATCGAGGCCGTTCAGGGTCGGTACAATTTCTGTTTGCTGAACCGCTACCGTTCCGGTCAGGACAGCATGGGTATGCACGCGGACAACGAACCCGAAATGGGCCAGGTGATTGGCTCCTTGTCGCTGGGTGCCACGCGAACCTTCCGCATCAAGCACAACAAGACCAAGGAAACCATGAGCTTCGCCGTTGGGAATGGTACGCTCATCATCATGGCGGGGACGATGCAGCACTTCTGGAAACACGAGATTCCAAAGACGAAGAAGCCAGTCGGCGAGCGCATCAACCTGACATACAGGCAGATCATCCAGGCGTAACCATCAAAAAAAAACAACTTGATCACCGGGCTTCTTGTCCTGGCCGTCGCCGATGAAGAAGGCTGGAAGAGTTTAAACACAGAGGCACAGAGGACACAGAGTCGCCGCGCGTCATCCTCTGTGTGCTCCGTTCCGATCAGATGCAGGGAGGTTGCGTATCCCATGTGGTGTTACCGCCGTTCCTGTCTGGTTCGTCTTTATCGTCGAAGACTCCGTTGGCTGCCATCCAAGCCTGTGCCTACTCCTCAGAAGCAATGGGACCGACAATCGTAAGCGGCTGAGATTTCCAACTCCAGAGTTCTTAATGTCGCTCAACAACATAATCCCGCGGTTCCCCATCATGCGTGTGGGCATCGGCCATTTCAATAACGAATAACTGCCTGCCTTGACTGTCGGTGACGAACGATAGGCCCACCGACTGGATATCAACCCCTGAGTCCAGGCATGCTCACCTGCCTGAATCTTGGCTAAGGGGAATTGTGTCGGCGTGCCACGGGAACGCGTAACTAGGAGGATTAGCGTAGCGCTCGAGCTCCAACTCCAGGCGTCCCACAGCCCCAGGTGCCAAGCGAACGCTCACACACTTGGAATCGACGCTATGAAATTGATAGGGATAGTGGATAACCTGCTTGACGCGTTTTATTTGATGTTCGCCGAATGCTCCGCCTTGGATAATCAACTCGCGCGATTCGGTGGGGTGCATGTTCACAACCTGCAACGAGATGCCGATTGGCGTAATGTGGTCGACCAACACGGCCACGTCGGGAGGCAATCCGGGGCGTTGGTTTTGAGGGTCAAAGTGCCGAATGCTGGCATGCAACAGTCCACCGTGATAAATGTGGTTGGGACAGCCCATCGTGAGTTGTACCAGGGCTTCGAGCACAACGGGATTCAGTTTTTGCCAATGATGGACATCTTGCTCATCGACACTAGTTTGGTCATGGCGAATCTCCTGCAGGCGTTTGAGCATCTCGGCATAGGTCGCCTTCAGTATCTGTAGCGGATAATCGGCGTTTTTGCCTGCCAGGAAACCTAGCCAGGGCAGCAGGTTCTCCGAGTCTCTCTTGCCCTTGCGGTACTCAAGCCGCTGCCATTGCTCCGGTTTGGATAGCGATTGAATGCGTCCATAGTCATCCTTGTCCCGAGAAGCGAACCACAGATGGATCGGATACTTCGGATTCAATGCTTGGATACCTGGCCATTCCTTTCGCCAAATTAGCGTTCCGTCGGTGCGAGTGTACTTGGCAACGAACTCTCGCGCCGCCGGTGCGAGATCGTCCAATAAACGCCGCTGCCACATGGCCCAAGGCGGAGTTTCACCCGGCGTGTTGATCTCAATGGTGATCCGATTTGCCGTATCACCAGAAGACGATGGGTCCTGCGCAAAAACGGGACCACCGGTGATCGAAGCCCAAGCCATCAACATGGCCCAGTTAAACAGCCTAGCGCAATACACAGCCGACGCTCCCATGGTGTTCACTTGCATGCCTCTCCTTGCCATCGCGGTCATCCCAGTGACTATCACCCCCTGAGGACACGTCTGCAATTAAATTACCTCATTAGCCGGAACGCATTAGAAAGCGTCCCGCTTGGTTGGACAGCGTCAGTTTCAAATGTCCTACCAGCACGGCTTCCAAGAATCGTGCTCGTACTCAATGAAATGGTACTCGTAGTCGAAACGCGTGCCGATCGAGTTCGAGTACGAGCTAGGCTTTGTCCCAAAAGGGGTCTGACCCTCTCCGGCGAGGCCAAAAACAGGTGTGAATTCGACTCGCCTCCAAAGGTTCAGACCCCTTTGGGACAAAGCCTAGCACCGCCGATGGCTGAGTAGGATTTGAGTTTTAGTAACCATTCAAGGCCGAAGGCCGTGAACGGTTACGCTGCGGATTAGACGCATCGTATGTACGGCATACCCAGAGCCAGGATGCATGGGGAGCAAGAAAAAAGGGTCTCTTCCGAAGAAGAGACCCTTGGGCAAATTTCAATTCTTGCAAGCCAGGTTCTGCCGTCGCGGCAGACTACTTGGCAAATGCAGCCACTTTGTCCATGAGCGCGGTAGCGGTGGGCTCAATGATGGCCTGCACCCCGGGTACCTTGTAAGCCACATCCAAGGCAGCTTGCAGGCTGTCCAAGAGTGGACTGAGGATCGCAGCAATTCCCGAAGTCTCAGCGGCGGGCATCTTGTCAAAGCCGTAGCCTTCGACCAGGGCTTGCAGCTGCTCTAGCTGGGGAACCACATCGCGAGCGGAAGCTTCGTCGGTGATGCCGGAGATGGACTTGGTCAGATCGCCAAAGGACTCGCTGAGCTTGGTGCCGACGGCTTCCAGATCCAAGGTGGGAATCGATGGCTTCATGAGCTCAACCGTATCTGTTGTCGAGGGCACTGCGGCAGGGGCGACATCTTTCGCGACTTCCTTAGGGGGCTCGGAGAAGAACATTCTCCAGGCGAGCAGTCCCAAGCCAATGGCGATGGCCAGCGGCACGAGCGTCTTGAACAGGCTGCTGCCGGTCTCGGCCGTTTCACGAGTGGCGCGGCTTACGGTGGCACCAGCGTTGCGTGCGGTATCGCTAGCCGTGTCGAGCAGACTGGAAATCCCCAGTTCGCGACCAAAGTCAGCGGGCAGGTGCTTGGCGACATGCGCCTTTTGGCCCATCAACAAATCGGTCAGACCGCTCAAGCCAAGATCACCCGATTTCACCTTCTTGGCAATCAAGCCCATGATCAGAGGTGCCAGGAAACTCATCAGCGACTTGGAGGAACCTTGATTGATGCCAGCCAACCGTCCCAGCATGTCGAAGATCGACGACTCCTTGGAGCCAAACAGAGATGAAAGCAACGATGCGCCGATCGACAACCAATTGGTAGCGGGCTTGCTGGCCTTTCCTCCCGAAAGTACATCGCCCAGACCATCCAACAGGCTGGTGTCAAAGCGATTCACTTCTTTGAAGACATCTTGGCGCCCTGCGGCGAGGAAGCCTGCTTCATCAAGGATCCCAGTAGGGCAGCACCGGCCATTTCCATGGCCGACTTGGTTTTCGGCTCGCTCTCGCCAAGCATCCCAGCAATTTGGCCCAAGCCTCCTGAGCCCAACGCCGACTTGGCTAAATCTAAAAGGTTAACTGACATGATTTACTCCCGAGGTTTTAAAAGAAATCAAACTTGTAGGTCGTGGGGCAAGCAGTCGCAGGAATCGCATTCGCCGGACCGCCGCCAGATCAATCCGACGCAATCGGCAGGGGAGGAGGTCATCTCCTCTTGACTTGCACAGTGGGATATCACTTTCGCGAAAGTGCCAATGCTCAATTAGACAAGCGCCCTGGCGATTTCGCCACCGGCCAGAGATTCAATACGATGCAAGAACGCACTCTTGATAGTGAGGCATGCTAGGGCAGTCGTCAAGCAGCCGATGATGAATCGTTGTTCAATTTCAGCTGCCCTGGAGCGAAAACTGGGAACAGATCGGGACTGGGTAAGCTGTTCCAGCGCAGGTGCCAGCGGGGGTTGCAGGCTGGATGTCGACTCTCGGAGCGAGAGACTATTCAAGACCCATGAGCCGCTGCGGCGCTAGCAATAGCTAGTGCTTCGTCCAACTTAAGAATTCGGGTTAGTCAAATCAGCCGATGGGCGTTAGCCGGCGTTAGCCCCGGTTTCTGCAGAGGGAACCGCGGCTAACGCCGTGCGGCTCATCCCAAAATTAAATTGTGCTGAAGCACTAGGAGCTTGTTGATTGAGTGGTTGGATGTCTATGCGTTGTTTAACCCGCAGTCTCCGTAGGCGAGGTGACAGGCTGCGAACCTCGCCGTTGGCTGCGGGTTAAACTATTAACTCAGCAGCCCGCTAGCGGTTCTCTTCGGTTTTCGGATAGCTCTTTCCAAGCCAAGCTTTTGGCGGTCCTCGGCACGGAAAACCCAGATTGGCATTGTGGATAAATTGTCAGTAACAAGCATGCAGCTGCTGTAGTGGTCAACGGCGGCGGATGCATGTGGCATAATAATCTGTCCGCGGCCAAAATCTCTGTCCTTGGGGCCTTCGATTTTGCACGTTTGCTGACTAGTGCAATGTCACAGCTAGGAATTAGGGTTGGAAACATCAGCCGATTTGGCGTTAGCCACGGTTTTTTCAAATACAACCGTGGCTAACGCCAAAACGGCTAATCCTAAAATTAAAGTTTGTGTTGAGAGCACTAGGTTCAGCAGGAGCCTGGGGTTGGAGCAGGCCTGACGAAACGGATGGAACCCAGTCAAGCAGGGAAGAGTTTCTGAGTTTGAAGATGGCTCTCCATTTCCGGGCTCAAGCGAATGAAAAATAGCTCCCCCTTCGTCCTTTACTCGGGTGGGGAGTGCAAGATCGCGCGGCAAGCGTTGAAAACTGGAGCATTTCTATGAAACACGCCTTCATTCGGATGGCCGACTCTTTAGCCCCCTGGCCCCCAATCCTTCTCCTCCGGGAGATCCGGCGGGAGATGACGAGCCAGACTGATAAAAATAGTGTTTGGGAACTCAAGCCCGACCAAATTTTTTAATGCTTAACACCGTTTCGTCAGGCAGGGTTGGATCGCATCCGTGAATAGTCATTCTTCGCAGGCAAACCGAACGAGCGCGCTTCAGGATTTGGATCTGCTGCGCATTGCCCAGGCGGGTGATGAAAGCGCCTTCAATGAGCTGTTGCTGAAGTATCGCGAGCGACTGCGGAAGATGGTCGAGTTGCGGATGAACCCGCTGCTGAGGAGCCGGCTGGATGCCTCGGATGTGATCCAGGATGCATTCATGGAGGCAGCCCGCGAGCGCGAGAGCTATTTGGGCAATCCACGTCTGCCCGTCTTTCTGTGGCTGCGCTATCTGGCAGGTCAAAAGTTGATTCAGGCTCATCGTACGCATCTGCTGGCTCAGAAGCGCTCGGCCTATCGCGAGCACTCGCCCTTGGGTGGCGTGCCAGCCGCATCATCGAGCGTATTGGCGATTCAGTTGTCGGGTAATTTCACATCGCCCTCGCACGCTCTACAGCAGAATGAGGTGCGGGCAGCAGCTGGAGCAAGCCTTGGAGCGGATGGATGCGGTGGATCGTGAGGTACTGACGCTCAAGCATTTCGAACAACTAACTACACGGGAGATTGCCGATGTGTTGGAGATGAATTTGGAGGCGGTAAAAAAACGTTATGTTCGGGCGCTCGACAAGTTGCAGCGATTGTTGGGTTAGTCTTTTAGTCGATGTATAGCAATGTATTGAGTCTTTAAGCCATGAACGAGAATCCGTCTCAGACGCAATTTGAGAACTTGGCGGACGAGTTTGCCGAGGAAATCCGGGCTGGCAAGCGACCCGCGATTGAGGATTATGCCCAGCGGCATCCTGGTTTGGCGGACAAGGTGCGTCGATTGTTTCCGGTATTGCAGATGATGGAGCAGCATGGGCAAGAGGTCGAAGACCCCAGCGAAGAGCGGTTGATGCAGGCCGAGTTGGAGCGATTGAGGAAAACGCCCCCGCTGCGGAAGTTGGGCGACTACAGCATCATTCGCGAGATTGGTCGGGGCGGGATGGGCATCGTATTTGAGGCCCAGCAGGAGTCCCTCGGTCGTCGTGTGGCGCTCAAGGTACTGCCGCAATCCGCCCAGCTCGATGATCGCCTGCGGGCTCGTTTTGAACACGAGGCCCGCGCGTCGGCCATGCTCCACCATACCAATATCGTTCCCATTTTTGGCGTGGGACATGAAAGAGATACCTCGTATTTTGTGATGCAGTACATCGACGGCCAGCCACTCGATCGCGTGCTGCACGAGTTGTCCAGGCAGAGCGAGTCCCCAGCCTCGGCCACAGCGGGTGGTGCGACCTCCGTGGCCACGGTCGTCAGCCAACTCAGTCAGCAGTCACAAGAGTCACCGCAGGACGCTACCGTGGTTGAAGCGATGGGGCAGCCCGAGGCCAGCACGGCGGCTGAGGAAAGACTTCCGTCGCAGGACCTGGTTGGGGATTCGTCCAGTGGTGTGGAGTCGATTCCAGGCGAATCGAGCTATTGGCGGAGTGTGGCTCGGATTGGTATCCAGGTCGCCAGCGCGCTGCAATACGCCCATTCGCGTAAGATTTTGCATCGCGATATCAAACCCGCCAATCTGTTGCTCGACAAAACAGGTTGTGCTTGGATCACCGATTTTGGATTGGCCAAGTGTCTCGAGAGTCCAAACCTGACACGCACCGGCGAGGTCCTGGGTACGTTGCGTTACATGAGTCCCGAGCAGCTCGATGGCGCCGGTGATGAGCGTAGCGATTTGTTCGCCCTGGGGCTGACGTTGTACGAAATGGCCTGTTTGCAGCCAGCCTATCCGGCCAACGACCGCAACCTGTTGCTGCGGCAGGTCGCCGACGCCGCCCCGCGCGGCTTGCGCACGCAATCCAAGAAAATCCCCCGCGATCTGGAAACGATCATTCACAAATGTATTGCCAGCGACCCCAAGAATCGCTACCAGCATGCGCAGGCTGTGGCCGATGACCTGCAGCGCTTCTTGAATGGACAAGCCATTATGGCGCGTCGCATCAATTGGATGGAGCGAACGGTCAAATGGTGTCGACGACGTCCGGCCGTGGCGGCCCTGCTGGTCGCATTGACCGCGGTGGCCCTGGCGGGGGTTGGGGGCATTTCATGGCAGCTGCAACAAACCTCCAATGCATTGAGCCTGGCCCAAGACAACCTGACCGAATCCAATCGTCAGAAACTGAGAGCCCAGGCGCACTTTGAGCAAGCTCGCGAAGCGGTCAATCGCTTTTTCACCGTCGTCAGCCAAGAGCGCTTGCTGCAAGAACCTGGCCTGCAGCCCCTCCGCAAGGAACTGTTGACCGAGGCTCAGGATTACCATACGCAATTCGTTGCCCAGTACCGAGATGATGCAGAATTAAAATTCGAGTTGGCAAAGAGCCTTTTTCAAATCGCAGAGATAGAAGGTACGCTCAACAGCAGCCCTGAGGTCGCAGATCAGGTCGACGAGCCGATCCAGATTTTTAGCGAGCTGATCGAAAGCAATCCGCAGGATCCCATGCCTCGGATGTTTTTGGCACGCAGCCTGGGCCTGCAGAACAATATCGTTCGCCGCTTTGATACGGTCCGCGGCATGGCCCTACTGCAGGAATCCATCGCGCAATTGGAAATCTTACGGGCGGAATTCCCTGAAACGAAACTGGGGCTGTCGGATCTCGCCCGGCAATACCAAATGCTGGGGCTGGCCTTCGAATCCGAAGATCGAGCTACTCAGCGGACCGATCGGAGCTTGGAGTGTTACCTCAAATCGCACGACTTGCGCACCGAACTGCTGGCTGATGCGCCCGACAATATCGAGCTGAGAATACAACTGGCCGATGTCAAACGCGACCTGGGGATTACCTACCGTCGCATGGCTGAACTGGACACGGCCGAAGCCTATTACCTGCAGGCAATTGAACAGCTGCAGCAAATCGTGGACGAAAATCCCGATCACATGCTAGCCAAGAAAACCCTCGGCTCGATCGCCAACACGACCGGCTACTACTATGGGACTGGAGCGAAGGAAAAGGATTACCAGCAGGCGTTGTTTTATTACGACATGTCCCACCAACAGTACCAGGACTTGGCGGATAAGAATCCACAGATCATTGAATTTCAGGACGGCGTGGCCCGCGCGGCACTCAACGCGGGCGGTATCTACCAGGTGCTCAATGATATGGATCGGGCATTGGAACGCCGTCGCTTTGCCGCGGATGTCCGCGAAAAACTGGTGCTGCTGAATCCCGATGCGGCCTATCTCCGTAGCAGTTGGGCCATTTCGCTCAACGGCGTGGGCTCGACGCTACGTGACTTGGGACGTCTCGAGGAAGCTGAGGAGATGCATCGCCAGGCGCTTGAACAACACAGCCTCGCTTTGGCGCAAGATCCCAAGCAAGCCATGATCCGCATGCGGCTCGTGGATGGGTTGATTCAAATTGCGAGAACCCAATCGGCAGCCGAGCAATTCGACCAAGCGGTCCGCACGGTAGAGTCGATCGAGGAAGTCAATGCTGAGGATTTCTCTCGTGCCTACTACCTGGAGGGACTCGAGATGATCATCATCGCCTCCAAGATCGGCAGCCGCGAAGGTAACCAGCTGACCGCGGAGTTGCAAACTCTGAGTGAGGCTTGCTTAGAAAAGGCTCGTTGGGCTTTGGGACGCGCCTGGCAGCTGGGATTCGATGTGGCTAGAGAGATTCGTCTGGATCCCAGCTTTGCATCCTTCCAGAAGTATCCCGAGTTTCAGCAGCAGTTGGCATGGTTGGATGAACAATAACGAGGGGGCAGGTGTGTGGTGGGAGCTCGTGATTGATGGTTGATAGCCGACTTAGTCGCATTGATACGCAGTGGTCGTTGGTACGGCAGGCGCACCAGGAGAATTCTGGATTGCATGGCGCCCAGGCAGAATTGTTTGAACAATATGGCCAGGCCGTGCGGCGTTATCTGTTGGCATCACTGCGCGACGAAGACGCGGCGGCCGAGGTTTTCCAGGAATTTGCACTTCGGCTCATACGTGGAGACTTTCGCGAGGCTGATAGTCACCGAGGCAAGTTTCGTAGCTATTTGAAGACGGTGGTCCATCATTTGATGATGGATTATTACCGCCGCAACAAGAGAGATCGCGAGCTGCAATCGCAGCTTCCTTACATCCAGTCGTCCAGCGCAGGTGCGCAGCAGATCGATGAGTTTGCCATCGCATGGCGCCAAGCCTTGTTGGACGAGGCCTGGAATCGGCTGGAACAGCTGCAACAACAGACCTCCAAACCCTACTTCACGGTCTTGCGGGCGCGCGTCGAGCAGCCGCAGTGGACCACGCGTCAGTTGTTCCTTCATCTGGCGGAAAACTGCCCTGAATTGCCCTCGGAATCCGGTCTGCGGGTATTCATCCATCGCGCCCGAAAGCGCTTTGCCGTGCTGGTGCGCGATCAAGTCGTCGCCTCGCTCAACAGCCCCACGCCGGCAGAGGTTGAGGCCGAACTGATCGAGTTGGGCTTGCACCATTTCACCAAGCCCTTGACTGGTTGAGACTTGAAGGGAAAGGGGTCAGACACCAAAAGCGGAAGCCTCGAGAGCTTGGCACTTGGTGTCTGACCCCTTTTTCCCAACGCCAATTTTTATTCCTGACAAAGCCTAGAACTAGAGCATTCTCGCATGTCGCCGTAGCAGCCATTCGCTGGTCAGCAGGACGACGAACAGCAAAGCAATCCAAGGACTGTTCCACAAGGGCAGGGGGGGTAACCCGCCAATCCGCGCCGGTTGGCCGGCGGGTAATTGATCCAACAATTGGCTGGCCGTTGCGGCCGTATAGAAACGACCCCGCGAATGCTTGGCCAGGAATTGCATTTCGTCCGCATTGGCCCGCAGGTTGGCCTGCTCTCCTGGAGGAGCCGTTACGGCAAACTCGGCTGCAGGCGGAATGTCTTCGATCGGTTGCAGCAAGACCAGCCGATAGTTGCCTACCGGCAGATCGCTGCGGGTGAGCTGATAGTTGGGGAATTCCATATCGCTGCGAGGCAACGAGAAAGATTGCCGCGAGCCATCGGCGCCTTCCAGCTGGACGGCCACCGAGTCCGGCAACTGTCCGCGTGCCGAGGCACCGCCCAGACTGACTTGCAGACGCACTGGCTGGCCGAGTCGGGCTTGTTTGGGGTCGACAGAAACTTCACTAATCTCGCTGCGTCGACTGAGTTTTCCGCGACTCAGCCAGCGTAACATCTGCCCCCAGTATCGTTGGTAGACCAGATCCGATCCGGCAAAGCTGCTCCAGCGGTAGGTTTCATCGCTGGTCTGCAAGGCGGTTCTACCTGCACCGGCGAACTGGCTGATCAGCAGCGGCGATTCGTTGCCTGACTGCTGATCTACGGCCACAGCCAGCAGTTGAGCTCCCGGTTTCAAATCCTCAACATCCGCAATTTGGGAGGCGGCAGGCAGCAATTGCCACAGCTCTTGACTCTTGCGCGGTGAGCCGGCCAACTGCATGGGCAGCGCGGTTGCTCCCAGGGTTGTGGGTCGCCATTCAAAGGGGCCGCCGGATGACTCGGCGGGCCGCGGGGCCAAGGACCTTTCGACGGGCAGCAATTTGCCCAGCGGCCAATTGTTGAGATCGCCGACGCGGCCGGCGCTTCCCAACACGAAAATACAGCCCGAACCGCCGGTCGTCACCGCATCGTAGATCGCCTGCTGCGCACTGCGGCTGATCATGCTGGGATCCACCTGGCCGATGACGAAGACATCGTAATCGGCCAGTGCTGGGCCACTAGGGACCAGCCGCACCGCACTCGTATCTTGCTCAACATAATCGGCGTCCGCATCCTGCAGCACGCTTTGCAATTCGAAACTGGCGGCATCCCGCGCGCCCACCTGCCGCGAGCGATCCAACCAGCTCTTTAGAAAGCGGAATTCATAATTTGCGGTTGGGAAAATCATCAGTACTCGAATGGCCTTATCCTGCACCATTACCGGGGCCAACAACGTATTGTTTGCCTGGTCTACTTCGCCCTGGATGGGGGTCACCGACAACTGCAGCGGGATCTCCCCCGTGCGCTCGGGAACAAAGCTCAAGCGGATTTGATGCGGGTTGCCATTGGGCTGTAATTCGATAACCGCCGAGTCCAGCAGGTTATTGTTCGACATGTCGCGCAGGCTGACCGTGGCCTTGGTGGGCACGATATCACTGGCCACCAGCGAACCTTCCGCAGTAACCTGGTCACCCAGGTAGACTTCGCGGTCGACCAGTAGATCGACTAATCGCAGATCGGGTTGCGCCGTTTGTTTTCCGAGCACCAGCGTGTGAAAGGGCAGGCCACTGCGGCGAGCTTTTTTCGCGGCTTCATTCAGTGTGGTCCCGGCGGTGGTGATTCCATCGCTGATGAAGACGACGGCAGCGGTACCGCTGCCCACCTGGCGATCCACTAGTCGCCCCAACGCATCGCCCAGTCGGCTATGCGATCCATCAGCGGCTAGCTTCTCCAGCGGGTTAGGATCTGTGAGCAAATCGATGGATTGGGATTCCAGGTTCTCCGACACGCTAAACCATTTCAATTGGTAGCGTTGGGACAGACTGCGACGTTGTCGCTCATCCAGGTTTTGGAACAGCTGCCGCGCCGCCTCGATGCGCGTCATGGGCTGAGCAGCATCCAGGGCGGCATCGTTGGTCTGCATACTTGCCGAACGATCGATGGCCAGCACTAATTCGGGTCGCTCACTCTTGAATCTTTGCCAATTCCAGCCCGCGAGCATCCACAGCACGATGGCCAACAGCGAGAAGCGAATGGCCGTTAGCAGCAGGCGCAGGCGCGGCGCGGCAGGTCCGCGTTCGAGCGCATACAAATAGGCAACCAGAGCCAATAGCGTCAGGCCGACGACAATGCTCAGCCACAGCGGTAGCGGCCAGGCCTTGTCCAGCACGTATTCGACCGAAAGATTGTCCGATTCCACAGGCATTTATCCGATTCGTCTTCCAAGCCACCAAGCCAAGCAGGACTCTAGCACGAGCAGCAGCATCAGCAGGCCGAGTACAGCCCGCGCCAGGGATTCGTCTTGAACGACTCGTGGCGCGACCGCGCGCGACCTATCCAGCAGCTCGGCATTTGGCTGTGAGCGCGGTAGCTGCTGAACCGGAACAGACTGCAAATTGCTTTCAACAGGCGAGAGGTTGACTGCGAATGCTTGCTCGCCGCCATTCCAACTGGCGCGATAACCACCTCGGGATTGCGTGGGATAGTAAATCCAGGAGAGCATGGCCCCGTCCTCCACCGCCTCGGTTGCCAACTGGCTTTCCGAGCCGTCGGGGCGTTGGATGGTGACGGTTGATGCCAGGCCAGCATCCCTCAGCCTACCCTGCAAGGGGTCGCCCGCCAACAGATTGTGCCGGTCGGCACCTGTGTTCAAGGCAACCTGAACCAATTGTTGCATGAGCGGCAGAAAGCTGGGCCAGGTCGCGATGGCGTTCCAGCCTTGCTCTGCCTGTCGATTCAGCCCGTCTTGGGGAGCTGAGAGCAGGCTGGCTACCCAACCGGTTCCCAAGCGTTGGCGCACAATCAGCGGTTTGCCGTCGGTGGTTGCCAAATCCACCAATGGTCGCTGGTCTTCCTGAATCTCGATCTGCCAAAGTCGGAAAATCGGCGTTGTCAGCAGTCCACTGTTGGGAAATCCAGCGAAGGGAGCTACCACCGGGCTGCGATAATCCAGTGGATCGATGGACCACTCGGCTTCCACACTGGGCGTCGAAAAACGGAAGCCCAGCAGTGATGGGTTGGTCTCGGCATAGGTGTTCCATACCGCAGCGTCCGTTCGCGGGCCGAATAAGCACACCAGTGAGCCGCTGTCGCGAGCATAGCCCTGCAACTTGTCCAGTACGGGTTTACCAAGCCAGGGAATATCGTTCAGGATTACCAGATCCCATTGGTTCAAATCGATCGTTGGCAGATCTACTTGTGATACGCTGTTGATCACCTGTCTGTTGGTGGATCGATTAGCGGCTTGCAGAGCCAACCGGATCAGGCGGGCATCATTGCGTTCGTATTCCACCAGCAGGACACGATATTGTTGACGGACCTCGATGACGTGCAGCCGACGGTTGTCAGCCATCAGGCGATCGTCGGGTATCGAAGCTGCCAGCAAGGATGAACCCCTGACCTGCGGTGCGGCCTCCAAGCGGACGGAGCGTGATTCGCCCGCGGGGATATCCACATAGGTGGATGCTACCGTCCGGCCATCGAGTTCCAGCTGGACTGGCAAGCGCTGTGCCGCGGCACCTGTGGTCGCCACATCGATTTCGACCAGCAGACTCTCGCCGGACACGGCGCGACTGGTCGAGGGTCGCATGGCCACGATGGCGGTATTAGCCGGGTCCGCATCGCTGAAGCTTTCGATTTCGGTCAGATAGTTTTTCTGCATTTGTTGAAGCACCGTCCGCTGGGGGCCATCCACGGCGGCTTGCCAGCAGTCTTGGCCTAGATCGCTGAGAAACACGATATGTGCCAGGCGCGGCATGCCTTCAGCGTTGGAGGTTGCTTTGGCGATTTCACTCACGATCGCCAGGCACGAGCCGAGTTCACTGCCAGTGTCCTTTAGGCTCATCGTTTGGAGTTCGCTGAGGCAGGCGGTGCGATCAAAGGTCGGAGAGCCCAGCACGGCCTTGGACGGCTGGCTGAGTTCAACCAGGGCAAAGGCATCGCCTGGCTCTGCGGCGGCGATCAGCTCAGTCGCACGCGCTTTGGCGGCCTCGATGCGCGTCCCGGACTGGCTGCGGTAGCCCATCGAGTAGCTGGTGTCCAAAACCAAGATCCACAATTGCGGTGCTCGCGCTGCGGCTATCTCTGGACCGTTGTCACCGGCATTCCAAAAGGGGCTGGCCAGGGCCAAGGCCAGCAGCAACAGGATCAACACGCGCAGGGCCAACAGCAGTAATTGTTCGACACGCGCACGCCTGGCTTGCTGTTCAATCACCTGCAGCAGCAGCTGCATGGCCGCCCAGGGAATGGGTTGCTGACGGCGACGATTGAGAAAATGCAGGGCAATGGGGATCAGGGCGGCGAAGCCCCAGGCCAACATCCAGGCGGCGGACAGTCCGACAGCTGCCAACATCGCACCGCTCGGCCAGCCTGCAGCGGCTAGGGCCTGTACATCGACCGGCAGCAGGCCCGAGGCCTGTGCAAAACCCTGCATGCCTAGTTCCTTCGCGCGATACGACTGGACAAAACGCGTGGCAAGGCTGCGGCCAGCGACTCATCGGTCCGCAACAGGAAATAATCCATGTCCAGTTGCTGGCAGCCGTATTCCAACTGGCGACAGAATTCTG
Source organism: Pirellulaceae bacterium (assembly GCA_963707245.1). Taxonomy (GTDB): domain Bacteria; phylum Planctomycetota; class Planctomycetia; order Pirellulales; family Pirellulaceae; genus Aureliella. Next base: position 42,326 of record CAVPPY010000021.1, on the reverse strand, counting down.
CCATCGCCTTGCGAAAGGCGCCACCTATCAACAGCGGGTCGGTAACGATAGGCGAAATGCCCTCGAGCCCTTCAAAGCGAGCCATATGATCAAAGGGAAAACTCAATTCGTCTGGATCGAGCGTGTGCAGCAACAGCCCATCGTAGCCGGAGAAACGCAGTCGTTTCAGCACGGCCAACAGCCGCTGCAAGTCATCAAACATATCGCTGATGATGACCACCAACCCCTTGCGGCTGACTTGCCCCAACCAGTTCTCGATGACATGTGCCACATGCGTGCGTTGCTTGCCGCTGGGCTCCTCCATCAAGCGTAACATGTCATCGAATTGAGTGGGATTACTGCTGGGCTGTAACCAGCCGTCGATATCATTCGAAAAGGTTACCAATCCTGCACGATCCTGTTGGCTGATAACCAAATAGGCCAGGCTGCAGGCGATCAATTGCCCGTACTCCAGCTTGGACAACGGGCTGTGCGTCCCGCGATAATGCATGCTCTCGCTCTGGTCGAGCATCAAGGTGCACGTCAGATTGGTTTCATCTTCATATTGTCGCAAGTAATATTTGTCACTTCGCCCAAAGACTTTCCAGTCCACCTGGCGCAGGTCATCCCCGGCTACGTATTCGCGGTGCTGGGAGAATTCCAGGGATTGCCCGCGCAGGGGGCTGCGGTGCAAGCCAGCGATCAAACCCTCCACCAGCGTTCGGGCACGGAGCCCCAGGGGCCTGATGCGGGCAAGCGTTTCAGGATCGAAGTACTTTTGCGATTTGTTCACGTGAACTGCTGCTATCAAGAGTACTTTCAACCTGATCCAGGATCTCGCCAATGACTTGATCGACCGAGATGCCCTCTGCCTCTGCCTGGAAATTCAATTTCATACGATGCCGCAGGACGGGCGGTGCGACCGCCATGATATCTTCGCGGCGCACCACGGGACTGCCATGCATGGCTGCCCGCGCCTTGGCTCCCAACACAATGTACTGACTAGCTCTTGGTCCAGCCCCCCAGCGCACACAGCGTCGCACGCGATCGAGCGCATGTTCGTCGGTGGGCCTGGTCAGGCGGGCAATCTGTGTGGCCATCAAGGCCAATCCCCGCGTGATGGCAAGTCGTCGCACGACATGCGCGAGTTCCAGTAGCCTGTCACCCGAGATCGTGGTCTGCAAATCGGTGCGCTGGTCCGTTGTCGTGCGGAGCACTATTTCCAGCTCGTCTGCCTGGCTGGGATAGTTAATCAAAATGTTAAACATAAAGCGATCGAGCTGGGCTTCGGGCAGGGGATAGGTGCCCTCCTGCTCGATCGGATTCTGCGTTGCCAACACAAAAAAGGGAGCTGGCAACGGATGCCGCCGACCGCCAGCGGTGACCTGCTTCTCTTGCATGGCTTCCAACAAGGCCGCCTGGGTTTTGGGCGGCGTGCGATTGATCTCATCCGCCAAAATCACATTGGCAAAAATCGGACCGGCAATAAAGCGGAATTCCCGCAAGCCGCTGGTGCGATCTTCTTGAATGACCTCCGTGCCCGTGATGTCCGCGGGCATTAGATCCGGCGTGAACTGAATACGGCTGAATTCGAGGTCCATCGACTTGGCTAGACTGGAAATTAACAGCGTTTTTGCCAATCCGGGCACACCCACCAGCAGGCAGTGTCCACCGGCCAACAGGGCGATCAGCAATTGCTCGATCACCTCATGCTGGCCGACGATAATCCGTTCCAGTTCTCCACGAATTCGCGCAAGACTGTCGCTCAGCTGAACCAGTGCCCGCTCGTCGTCACCGCCAGTCGCCGTAGAAAAATCGTCTTGTCCGCTCGTCACGAGAACTCCTAATCGCCAAATCGCAGCCAGGCCGAAACATGGCTGCTATGATGATGGTCAGCAGCCAAACATCATTTTACCATCCCGCACAGCCCAAAATCAGCCCCCGCGGGCAAGACCGCTGGTCGACGACTAAGTTCCAACTCCATGCCCAAAAGACAACATCCAGAAGCGCTGCATAGCTGGCGCGGACAACGGTCTGTTCGTTTCCGACCTGCACCTGTTCAGTCCGCGCAGCATTGGTCAGGATATGCTGGCCGAGATCGCAGAACGCAGCCGGGCCAGCGATAGTCTCGTCCTGGGAGGCGATATCTTCGATTTTCGTTGGAGCGTCCAAGGCAGTCACCAGGCTACCCTGGACGCTACGCGAAAGTGGTTGCATGAGTTGCTCGACGCGACCGGCGATCGACCAATTGTCTATCTGCCTGGAAATCACGACTGCCATCCCGATTTCCTGCAAGTTCTTGAAGAGCTGTCTCGGAGTGAGCCGCGATTCTCCTGGGCAGAACACCATCTGCAAATCGGGGACTGTCTGTTCTTGCATGGAGACGTGCTGGATGCGGGTGGCCTAACGGGCCTGGATTCCTATCGCCGAAAATTTCACCACGAGATGCCTCAATCCAATTTGGCCCATCGCACCTACGACCTGGCCGTCGGCATGCGCATTCACAAATTGGTGCCCATGCTGCTGCATTCGCCGACCCGCACCTGCCAGCGCCTGCTGCACACGGTTCGGCAGATTTCGCCCGATGTGAAGGTTCCAGTCCGCAAGGTGTATTTTGGACATACCCACGTACCCATCCACGGGCTGCAGGTGGATAGAACCCATTTCTTCAATCCTGGCGCCGCCTTGCGACACATGCAGTTGCATGTACAAGAATTCCGGCTGGGCCCAGAATAATGTACTCATCACGCTCCGCCGTGATGCTCGCCTGACAAAATGTACTCATCACGCTCCGTCGTGATACTCGACTGACAAAACGTACTCATCACGCTCCGCCGTGATGCTCGCCTGACATAATGTACTCATCACGCTCCGCCGTGATGCTCGCCTAACATAATGTACTCATCACGCTCCGTCGTGATGCTCGACGACATGATGTACTCATCACGCTCCGTCGTGATGTTCGCATTCATGTATTCATCACGCGTCGTGATGCTCGCTGGACAAATTAAAAAATAACTTATCGAACGATGCTAAGCTGAGTCGCCCTGTCGATCTCATCTTGTTCTTGCAAATCTGCCCTGGGGACCCCGGGCGGCGTTAATGCGGTGCAGCCAGCGCAATGGATAGAGAGCCACGCCGACAAAGACCAAGAGATGAAAAAGATTGGCCCAATGCACCACGCGGACTGGCTGGCCGATCACCACCGGTTCGGTCGTGTTATGCTCCATCTGCAATGCAGCCTGAAGACTCTCCAGATCGGCTGAGGGGTGAACGTGAAAGGTGTTGGACATGGAGACTATCAAACGCCCACGAAATCGCGATGTAAAAAAACCTCTGTCCCAATGCCCGCGACCTTCGGTAGGCGTTTGTTGGAAATGCTCCAGCAGTTCGGGCTGCGTTTGCTCCAACCAGGCCGGCTCAAGCCAATGGCTAACGAAATCTTCGTGCTCAACCAAAACCAGCGAATCACCCGCGAACATCAATTGCATGGCTGTATCCGACTCAGCCATCTCATGCTGCTCGAAATAGGTGCGAAAATGCCATGGTCGAAAGGGCGACAATGCGGCGTTGCACGGACTGTTCCAGGCTTGGCCCAGGTCGTATGCGGCCGCCAGGTGCTCCGTCTCGAGAAAGGGCAAGATCTGAGCTCGCCAACTGTGTAGCGCTTGACCCTGATGGTCGCGCAGGACGGCGGCAGGGAATTGGCCGTGTTGCTGGCGGTACTGCTTGAGCGCTCGAGCCACCATTTTCATGGAGATCTCCGCATGACGCAGCGGGTCGGTGTCCTTGGCGGCCGGCATCAGCAATCCAGCCAACAGGCCAATCAAGAGAAGCACCACGATCAGTTCCTGCTTGGAAAACCCACGCCCACGCGTTTTGAGGCCCGGCCGATTGTCCACCCCCGAACGAGACATTGCCTCAAGACGCGTTTGGTCCACGCAAGGCAATTCAGATTGGTGCGTATTCTTGGCTTTACCCGAGAGGTTCGGCTCCCAGGTGCGACAAGGCATTCCCTGGACAGTCGTGGCTTGGGCTGAAGGCTGCCCGCAAACCTCGCGCTGCGTCCCAGACAATATTTGCCACCACAGCATGAGTACGAACATGGCGATTGCCAGTCCCAACCACCCGAACAAAGTGGTCGAAGCGGCTGCTAACGTGGCGGCGTACAGCAGGTGCCCAACGGAACAGCGAAAATAAGAGGCTTGCACCCTAAGGCCTCCAACCTACGAAGATGGCATCGTCCCAAGAACACGATGCGAAGCAACCGCCGCCCATGGCCAGTCGATCTCCATCTTAATCGCCGCCATCGCCCGCGAGCGCATTTTCCCTGGATTTAGCTTGTGAAAAGTCTCACGAGCGCAGGCTTGTTGGCCGCCGGTGGGAACGAAGCGTTCAACACTCCATGAACCAAGATTTCACAAACTAATCGTACAAATAAATCACTCGAATACCCGCCGACGATACAATGCGTGACGCCAATTCTGGCGCCGGTTCCTCCCTTTTCCCGTACAAGCAGGTGTTCTCATGTTGGTTTGCAATTGCCGTCATCACCTTCGAGCATTTACTTTGGCCATGTTTGCCCTCGCGCTATTTGGGTCAACGCATGTTGCGCATGCCGGTGCCATCTACTCGGTGGTTCTCAGTGGAGCTGACGAGGCCCCGCCCAATGCATCACCAGGCAGCGGAGTCGCAACCATAACTTTCGACGTTATCGCGCACACCATGCGCATCGAAACCAGTTTTAGTGGCCTGCTGGGCACGACGACTGCCGCACACATTCATGCGGCAACAGCGGTCGCCGGAACTGGCACCGCCGGCGTTGCCACCCAGACTCCATTCTTTACCGGATTCCCTATTGGGGTCACTTCAGGCAGCTACGATCACACCTTCGACTTGACACTGGCATCCAGTTTCAGCGCATCTTTCCTGGGCAACAATGGCGGAACTACCGCATCAGCCGAGTCGGCGTTACTGGCGGCGGCTGCCAATGGGAGGGCTTATCTGAACATTCATACCACTGTCTATGCGGGCGGAGAAATCCGTGGGTTCCTGCAGGCGCAAGCCAATCCCGTACCCGAACCGTCGAGTCTGTTGGTCTTGAGTTCCCTGCTTGGCTGTTTGGCGATGAAACGTTGGCGTCTTATCCCTAGCCATGCAACCTAAGCCAGCGCCAGCTCCGGGGAGACCGCTGCGACGAGTGGGCTAATGCACCAAGTCGATTGGCTGCTATGGGTCGCATGGACCAAGCAGTGCCTGACATCGTTCCGCCGCCAACGACTCAAATTGGGCATCTTCGATCAACTCCAGCTTTGCGTAGCCCGGGTGGCGCGAAGCCTTGTAGGGGTCGTTTGATTTGGTGTTGTAACAGCAGATCAGCGACCAACGCGGATCGGGACTGGTATTCTGATCGCTACGATGGAGTAGATTTCCGTGAAAGAAAATGGCGTCGCCGGGTTCCATAACTACATGCGACACAGGTAGCCGATCCAGGACTGCCGCCACGCGTTCGGGGTCGGCACCTGTTTGTCCGCCCACTTTCATGTGGTTCATCCGTCCCAAGAGATGCGACCCGGGAATGACTTGCAAACAGCCATTGTCCCGCGTGGCTTTGTCCACGGCGATGAAGCAACTGCCCATATGCGGATACAAGCAGCCGTAGTCGTACCAATAGCCGTAGTCCTGATGCCATTCCCAGGCTCCGCCAACGAACGGTTCCTTCAACATCATCTTGTGGTGGTAGTGGTAAACTTCATCGCCCAGCAGGGTAGACATATTGTCCGCCACGCGTCGCAAGCGGACGATGTCCGAGTATAAGTTGTCTTGCAAGTCGTTGCTCAGAGTTAGCGTTGTCGTGCCACCCTGGGCATCTGCCCGCGACGTAGCCCGAGCCGATATCTGTTGGTCGGCCCGCGCATAACGGTTTAGGCAATCCAATTCCGTCGAATTTAATAATTGAGGAGCGAGGATGTAGCCCTCGCGTTCAAATTGCGCCCGCTGTTCTGCGCCTACCTTGAAAAAGCTCATAGTTTTTTTATCCGGGTTCTAAGTGCGGTTTAATGGAGCGTAGCTTCTGTGCTGTACAGCGTAGCTACTGTCGCCAGACAGTGGAGTAGCTACCGTCGCCAGACGGTGAGGTTTCCACGCTCTGGCGAGCGTAGCTACCGTGCTGTGCAGCGTAGCTACCGTCGCCAGACGGTGGAGTTTCCACGCTCTGGCGAGCGTAGCTACTGTGCTGTGCAGCGTAGCTACCGTCGCCAGACGGTGGAGTTTCCACGCTCTGGCGAGCGTAGCTACTGTGCTGTGCGGCGTAGCTACCGTCGCCAGACGGTGGAGTTTCCACGCTCTGGCGAGCGTAGCTACCGTGCTGTGCGGCGTAGCTACCGTCGCCAGACGGTGGAGTTTCCACGCTCTGGCGAGCGTAGCTACTGTGCTGTGCAGCGTAGCTACCGTCGCCAGACGGTGGAGTTTCCACGCTCTGGCGAGCGTAGCTACTGTGCTGTGCAGCGTAGCTACCGTCGCCAGACGGTGGAGTTTCCTTAGCTGCCTCCATGATGAATGCGTCGTCCCTCTGGGTCTAGAGGTAGCGCCGTCTTACAATGGTGGCCATCAGCCTGACAACTAGCCCATCCTATACGGGAGCAGCCAAACATGGCCCGCAATATCTTTTCCATGATGTATGGCCTGTGTGCTTGGCCACTGTTGATCGGCCTGGTGGCCGCACAGCCATTCCGTTTTGACGCCCAGCAACTAACCACGCAGCTGGAGGTTGGCTACGCCGTGCGCGCCTTGGATGTCAATCGCGGATGGTAAATTGGATATCGCCCTGGTGGACAGCAAACGCGTGTTGTGGCTGGAGAATCCAACTTGGGTTGAGCATGTGATTTATTCCACGCCGGACGCCAAGTTTGATAACGTCTGCTTTGCGGCGCATGATATCAACGGTGACGGTAGACTGGACTTTGCCCTGGGCGCGGATTGGCAATTCAATAATGCCGACTCGGGAGGTAGTATTGGCTGGTTGGAACAAACCCCAACGGAACCCTGGATCTATCATCCCATTGCCTCCGAGCCCACCACGCATCGCATGCAGTGGGTCGATGCCCACGGCGATGGCAAACCCGTCCTGGTCGTTGCGCCGCTCAAGGGACGCGGCTCGCGGGCACCAGGCTTCGACCAGGTTGGCGTGCGCTTGATGGCCTTTATCCCCGGGGCCGATCCGTCCCAAGAGACTTGGACGCGTCACATTCTGACCGAACAGCTGCATGTGATGCATAATTTTGACGTTACCGATCTGGATAATAATGGCGCAGTCGATCTGGTAACGGCCAGTTACGAAGGCGCATCGTGGTTGACGCCCAATGCGGATGGTAGTGTCAACCTGAAACGACTCGGGTCTGGCCAAGAGCAACCCGCGCCCAAACGCGGTGCCAGTGAAATACGCCACGGAAAATTGGCTGATGGCCGCAGCTATCTGGCCACCGTAGAACCCTGGCACGGCGACAAGATTGTGGTCTACATCTCGCCTGACGACTGGCAGCACAGCGACGAACTATGGCCCCGACAAGTGATAGATGAGCAACTGGCTTGGGGACACGCCGTGGCCTGCGCCAACTTGGATGACGATGATGATCAAGAGTTGGTAATTGGCGTTCGCGATGATCAAGACCAGCAGCATCGCCGGGGCTTGCGCATTTACGATCCATCGCCTTCGGCAGGCACTGTCCAGTGGGAGCGCCAGCTAGTCGATCCGGGCGGCGTGGCCATCGAAGATCTGGCCGTTGCCGATCTCGACCAGGACGGTGACAACGACATCATTGCCGTTGGCCGCGCCACCCACAATGTAAAAATCTACTGGAATCAGCATCGCTAGCCAGCCGCAGGCATCGTTCGTAGCTCCGCCAGCTTGCATCGGCCGTCTGGCAAACACCGCCACCAGGCGGGATTGCGAACCAGACTACAAAGGGGCATGCGGTCGAGTTAAAGACCGCCTAAAGGTGGAACTACGAACGGATTGCGAACGGGGCTGGCTAAGCGCAATAGCTGGCCACTTGCGACTTCATGAAAGCCAGGCCTTCGTTGGCCAGCTTGAGTTCGTCATCAAACATGCGTCGCCAGATCTTGGTGGCAGCAGCCAATTCGGGCAGGGCTAAACCGAAGGCTTCAATGACTAGCCAACCGTCGTATTGGATCTGGCCGATGCCACGGAAATTGCGTTCCCATTGCACATTGCCGGCGCCAGGAGTGCTGCGATCATTCTCGCTGATGTGAATGTGGCATAGCACGTCCTGGATCTCGGCCAGCGTACCGACAATATCCTTCTCTTCGATATTGCTGTGAAACGTGTCGTACATCATGCGGCAGGAGGGATGATTGACCTCACGCACAAAGCGGGCCGAGTCGGCATGGGCATTCAGGAAATAGCATTCAAAGCGATTGAGGGCTTCGACGCCCAGCATCACACCGACCTGGCCGGCATGCTCGGCCACCGACCGCATGCTCTCCACCCCCCATTTCCACTCGTCTTTGGTTGGGCCCGCACCCGAAAAATATCCCAAGGCAGAGTGGTAGGGGCCACACAAGGTCTGAGCGCCCACGGCGGCACAGCAGTCGAGGGTCTTCTGGGTGAGCTCAATGCCCTTGGCCCGCACGGATGCATCGCAGCTGATCGGATTGTCCGCTTCGTTGCGCACGGTCACCGCCGTCCTTTCGAGGCCCAGGTCGTCGAGCCGTTTACCCCAGGCGGCATAGTCCAGGTCCAAGTTGAACAGCGGAAGCTCGACCCCGTCGTAACCCATGGCCTTGAGCTTCTCCAGGATTGGCAGCATGTCGTCGTTGATCTCGCCACCCCATAAGAGCAAATTCATTCCGTATTTCATCTTCTGTCTCCAGCAGTGAATGGTGTTTTTGAAAAAGTTGTTGAGTTTGGATTCTTAGCTAGGCTGTGCTCGCAAATGGGGTCTGACCCTTTGGAGGCGAGTCGAGTTTCAACACCTAGTCTTCTTGCCTCGCCGGAGAGGGTCAGTACCCGCTTATTCGGACAAAGCCTAGCACTCTCCGTGGCTGCCATGCGGCCCACCGATCAATTCGTCGAAGGCTGCCGCGACTCGTGGACGAGCCGTGGACAACCAATCCGACAGGGAATCGGCTAGTGGCGGCAAGCCGACGCGACGCATGACGCCGTTGAGCCGTTTCAGCAGCAGCCGTTGTCGGGGTAATCGGCCAGGAAGCGCTCCTGGATGAAACGCGGGAGGAGAATTACCAAATTCGAGACCGGGCTCTTGCAGATCTTATTGGCGGCCACCTGCAGTTTGGAATGGTCCAGTGCGTCCAGCATGCGGTAATACTGATCTACGAGTCCAGGCTGGCGTTCGATCAATACCGCGTCCATGAGCAGCTCAACGCTGATGTGACCCAAGAAACCGGCCTGATGGCCCAGTCCCGCGGCCAGTTGTTGTCGCACTTCCACAGCAAACTGGCAGCTGAGCTGGACGAAAGCCTGGCGACCATGAAAGCTACGGTCATCGTCGTGATGTCTGCATCACTCCCTGGGCAAATTCGGCGATGTCTGGATCGGCGTCCTGTGCAATGGGCTCGGCGAACTGGCGTCGCGCTCGGTTCTTGCGATCGATCACATTCATCCAGTCGGGCAGGGCGGTACCGGCTGCAAAATAGGGGCGGTGCAGATGCGGATACGCGTGAGCTAAGTAATTCAACAGGCTCAGCACCCCTTTATCGAATCAATTTCTTACGCTTAGACGTTCTTCCACTGGCGGTCTTTGGCGCTGGCCAAGACGGCATCGCACACCGTCTGTGTCTCGAGCGCATCGCGGAAGGTGGGGTGGGCCGGTTCGCCGGTATCCAGGCTGCGTCAGGAAGTCGGCGACTTGGTGGGTAAACGAATGCTCGTAGCCGATCTGCAAGCCAGGTACCCACCAATTGCCCATGTAGGGTTGATCTCCGTCGGAGACATGCACGCTCCGCCAACCGCGAACGATGGACTCGTCGCTGTGATCGAAGTACTCCAAGCGATGCAGGTCATGCAGATCCCAACGCATACTGGCGTGTTCGCCGTTGATCTCAAAGGTGTACAGGGCCTTGTGCCCGCGCGCGTAGCGAGTCGACTCGAACAAGTCCCAGCGAACCATTGTTAAAGTGGCACAGGAATGCGCAGGCATCGTCGATGCCCACCGGTTGCTTCTGTCCCGTTTCGGCATGCACGCGTTCTTTGACAAATGTCTCGGTCATGGCCGTCACATCGGTTGACCGAGCCATTGAGCCACAGTGCCGTGTCGATACAGTGGGCCAGCAGGTCGCCGGTCACGCCGCTGCCGGCGGCTTCGACGTCCAGCCGCCAGGTGGCCGCACCGCCTTGGGGCACGTCGGCATTGATCGTCCAGTCCTGCAGAAAATTGGCGCGATAGTGGAAAATCCGTCCGAGTTTTCCCGAGTCCACAATTTGCTTGGCCAGCGACACCGCGGGCACGCGTCGATAGTTGTACCAGACCATGTTGGGCACCGCCCGCTTTCTCCACGGCCTGCACACATGTCCTCGCCCTCGGCCGCATTCATGGCCAAGGGTTTTTCGCAGAGGATCATCTTGCCGGCCTTGGCTGCGTCGATGGCAATTTCCTTGTGCAAATTGTTGGGCGTGCAGATATCGACCGCATCGATATCATCGCGCTTGAGCAACTCGCGCCAATCGCTCTCGACCGACTCGTAACCCCAGTTGTCCGCAAAGGGCTTGGCCTTTTCCAAGTTGCGAGCGCACAGGGCTTTCAAGACTGGCTTGTGTTCGCTTTGAAAAAAATGGGCGGCTTGGATGTACGCATTGGAGTGCGTCTTGCCCATAAAGCCATAGCCGATCATGCCGATTCGAACTTCTTTCATGGTTTCATTCCTGGATTCAGGGTGGGGGGTGGAATGGGTGCAGCGGGCGATCTGCTCATCACCGCTGGGAGGCATCAGCGCTGCGCAGCGTGTGACTGCGAGTTTGACCGCCTGCGGAGCTATTCCCAGCCGTGGGCATTGCGAACTTCGATCATCGTGTCCAGGATCGTATTCCAAGTCTTGGGATCTTCGAGCATGGCATTGGGGAACATGCAGCCGTCCCAACAGATATGTTGGATACCGCGTTGCTGGGCATCCTTCAGCCAGTAGCCGGCGCAGTCGCACGATGTCCAGTTTGCCGTTGGGATCGTCGGCCGGGCAGTGCTTGCCGGTCTTGTCGTGCGCTCCGGCACCGTGCACCTGGCCGTCGTTTTGGGCAACGTGGAAGTCGATGGTCCAGGGTCGCAGTTTGTCGGTCATCTTTTCATAGGCGGCGTAAAATTCGTCCTCGCGTGTAGCCCTCGTGCAGCAAGCGCATGCTCGGGAGCGTTGTAGCCCATCAGGTACAAGTAGGTGTGCGCCAGGTCGGCTTGAAAGCCCAGTGTCTCGGGCATGCCGACTTCTTCCAGCAGGTTGAGCATGTCTTTCCAGCTGTGCATGCCGGCCCAGCAGATTTCGCCTTCGGCGGCCAGGCGTTCGCCGCTATCGGCGGCGATGCTGGCTGCCTCGCGGAAACGTCTCGGCGATCTTGGAGGTATTGGCCTTGGCGTTCTCGCGCCATTTTTCGACGCCGAACTCGGCCGAGTCGATGCGAATACAACCGTATTGGCGCACGCCATGTTCATTGAAAATTCGGGCGATGCGGCAAGCCATGCGCACGGCCGACAGAAACTTTTCGCGTTGCTTCGGCATCGCCCATGGCCGAATCGCCGACGGTACCCGGCCAAACCGGGGCGACCAAGCGATCCCACCTTGAAGCCCTTGCTTTGGATCAAGTCGGCAATCTGCTGCAGTTCGTCGTCGGTGGCTTCGGGATTGGTGTGCGGCAGGAACAGGAAATAATCGATGCCTTCGAACTTCTGTCCATTGACTTCGGCGGCCGCTGTCAGGTCCAGCATCCGTTCGAGGCTGATGGGCGGCTCCTGACCCTCGTCCGTTCCCTTGCCGACCAAGCCGGGCCACATGGCATTGTGAAGTTTGGGTGAGGTGTGCGTCATGGTGGACTCCGGTTGTCAATTGTGTGAAAGTGGGTGCCAAATTGCAAGTTCGTCGGCACTCGAGCGATGTATTTGGGCTGTCACGGTTTGCCAATGTTGCCAAGGTTCGTCGTCTTTCGCTCCCGAAAGTCTCACGATCGTTGGTGTTCGGGCTTTCGCGGGAGCGAAAGGCGACTCTGGCTTAGCGACTTGCCTGCCAAGCGCCATTGGCGGGTAGGTTGGGATGGGTGTCGGGGCCAAAGTAGCGCAGGCCAACCAGCGGCTTCGCTGCCGGTATTTTCGATTTCAACACCGCGCCGTAGCGGCCTCGTGGGAGATGAAGACTTCGTCCTCGGTGTTCTCGCCGAAGTTGATCATGGCCGGAGTCTGCAAGGCCAGTTTGCCGATGCGTCCCTTGCCTTGCACGGTAATCCAACTGCTGGTTCCAGGATCTTGCAGCGTGCACTTGGCTCCCGGTTCGACGGTCAGCTCCTTGGCGCTAAACAGTTGCTTGCCATCGATGGTGCCGTACACAATCCATTTGTCGGTGAAGCCTCGCCGCTGCGATCCGTGTCGACAATCGGTTCGATGTAGTTGGCATCCTTGAAATGGGTGTCGACGTTCTTGTCCCAATCCAGTTGGCCGATGATGAAGTCCAGATCGTGGTGTTTTTCGTCCGGCATATCCTTGACCAGCAACGACCAGGGCACATAGCGGCCTTCGACGATCGACTGGAACATGCCGAACACATCGCTGCCCCATTGCGGTTCGTAGGTGCACAGCGAGCCCGGGGCATGCAACACGCCCGGTGGAATCAGCCAACCGGTGCCGCGTTTCAGTCGATAGGCCTTGGATAGATCGAGAATGCCGTTGTCGCCCTTGTTCCAATTCTCCAGGCAGCGTCGCAATTGCTCCTTGGTGGTGCCCGGTTCCAGCCCCATGAAGGTGTAGCAGAAATTGTTGTCGACGTTGTTGTACTGCGGCGGGAAGTAGTAGCTTTCCGGCTTGCCTTCCTGGCCGACCAGGGCGGCGTCTTCGGCCGACTGGTGCATGTGGTGCGGAATCGGACCCATGTTGTCGAAGAACTTGGAGTAGACCGGCCAGCGGTTGTACTTGGAGTAAATGGCTTCGCCGACCAAGCGCTTGCCCGGCCTCGGCCACCGCATCGCGCAGAAGAAATTTCTGGCCTTCGAACAGGCAGAAGCTCAAGCCCTCGTGCCACACACGACCTTCATTGGCGGCTTCGGTGGTGCTGCCAAACCAGCGTTCGTCGATACCGCCGCGATCGGCTCCAAACGCATACAGGTCGGCCGGATTGAGCTTGATGCGACGTCCGGGATGCAGAAAGCTGCGTGGAACCCAGGTAGGTGTCAGCCTGAGTAAGCCTTCGACCAGCGTCGAGCGCCCGATCTAGGATGGCCGCTACGTTGTCTTTTTGGATCAATCCTTCGTCAAGTCGCTTGGTTGTCATGGTTTTGTGGTTGTCATGGTTGTGTGGTTGTCATGCTTGAGTTGCATCAGTGCCAGCGCTCCGCGGTGGGCGAAGTGCAGGGCATGGGGGAGGTGGGTTGGGTGAGTCCGAATGTCGGGCGTCAGAACGCTGAATATGTCTTCCAACTCACATTTTAGGGAAAGCCTGTTTTATTCGCAGCCGACAGCGGTTACAAGTAAGGACCACCCCAATCCCCATCTGCTTGCGGTAAAAACATGAATATCACGCACATCGAAACAGTTGATTGCAGCGCTCCTCCTTGCGTCTCGGATCTGTTGCCCCATCCCACGCTGGCCCAGGCCGAGGCGGGCGATTTTCAGTTACAACGCTTTCGTTTGAACGATGGCCAGCGGGCGGGCGTCGAATTGCTGGTGGTCAACAGCGGTAGCGTGCGGGCCGCAATCTGTCCCACGCGCGGCATGAGCCTGTGGAAAGCGCACATCGAGGGCCTGGATTATGCCTGGCATTCACCAGTCCCCGGACCGGTTCATCCGCAGTATGTGGCCCTGGACGAGCCCAACGGCATTGGCTGGCTGGACGGGTTTGACGAGCTGTTGGTGCGCTGCGGAATGCGAAGCTGTGGCGCCCCAGACTTTGATAGCGCCCAGCGATTGGCTTTTCCCTTGCATGGCCGAGTGGGTAATCTGCCCGCCCAGGACCTGCGTGTGCGACTGGACCAAAAACGCTCCCAGCTACATGTAACGGCGGATGTTTACGAGACGCGTTTCCTGCAGTATAGCCTACGCCTGCGGGTGCAGTACACATTCACGATTGGCAAGCCAGTGATCGAGATCCATGACCAGGTCACCAACCTGGGAGGTTCTGCGACCTCGATCCAAATGCTCTATCACATCAATCTTGGGCGCCCCCTGCTGGCAGCCGGTGCCAAGCTGGATATCTCTGCCAAACAGGCTGTTGCCCGCGACGCGCGGGCCGCCGAGGATTTGCAGGGTGCGCTCAGCTACCTGGCACCGACGGCAGGCTACAGCGAACAGGTCTACTTCTCAGCCCCTGCCGCTTGTGCAGATGGTTGGGCCAAGGCGCTGCTCACGTCGGCCGACCAGAAACACGGTTTTGCGGTGCATTACAAGCCAGAAACGTTGCCCTATTTCAGCCAATGGAAAAACACCGTTGCCGAAGCAGACGGTTATGTGACGGGCCTGGAGCCAGCCACCGGCTTTCCCAATCCACGCTCTTTCGAGGAGTCGCAGGGGCGAACGGTCGAGTTGGCCGCTGGCGAAAGTCGCGAATTCCAATTGCAACTCGAGGGTATCTGCCAGCCAAAGCGGCTGGCGCAGCTGCAGCAAGAGCTATTGAGTGCACGAGACGGTCAGCCCATCGCCCTGCAGGCCGTGCGTCCCGACTGGTGTCAATCAGGCTGAGCCAACAGGGCAAATCAGAGTTTCAATGCGGCTATGCGGGTGTAGTTCAATGGTAGAACATCAGCTTCCCAAGCTGAATACGGGGGTTCGATTCCCCTCACCCGCTTTGGTTCGCCCCCGAGTGGCGGCCGGCGACCGCTGTGTTCATGGCTGGCGGTGCCGGTTGTGAAAAGCGTTAACTCGTGATTCGAACTCCACTGCGAGTATCGAAAAAGGTAGAAAACCGTTCTTGATAACTTGCCACGCTTCGCTTCGCGGAACCTCCCACAGCAAGCCCAGCTAGCACCGCATGCGGTCCAAGCGCTGGGAATTGGACGTGGCGGCAATGGTATCCGTTCCGCAAACTCTTGGGCTCGCCAGGGCGTATCATATATCTGCAGCCAGCTGGCTCCCAGCGTGTGGGCAGTTGGCCTGAATCGTGTCGATCAATGCCGGGAATAGCAAGCATGACAAATGACCAAGGCAGTGGAGCCGAAACACCGCAAGCTGCCGAATTGGGGCCAACGCGTGAGGAGCTCAATGCGAGACTCACCGCACTCGAAACAAGCAATCAGCAACTCCTGGAAGCGAATGATCGCTTGGTGGCTACCAACGAACAATTGCGCTCGGTCTATGAGCAGTACCGGGCAGCCAACTCCCAATACCAGGCGCGGATCGATGAATTGGTCGAAATGACCGCCGACATGGCGGGGCTGTTGCTGAGTACCCAGGTGCGGACGATCTTTCTCGACCTCGAGCTGCGGATACGAAGGTTCACGCCACAGATCGCCGAAACCTTTCAGTTGGTTGACGAAGACATCGGCCGCCGCATGGATAGTTTCAGCCCATGGCTGCAGCACCCCGGCCTACTGGATGATATCCATAGAGTGTTGCAGACGCCGCGAATCGATTGAACGCGAAGTTCAAGATTTGGGGGGTCGATTCTTCCTGCTGCGCATTCTGCCCTATTTCAAGGGCGTCGGCTGCGAGGGCATCGTGCTGACCTTGATTGATATCTCCCAGGTTCGGCAGTCCGAAGCTGAATTGCAGTTGGCCAGCATTCAATTTCGCGACGTGCTGGAGAATTCTCCCTCGCTGGTATTTCTCAAAGACCCAGAGGGTCGCTATCAAGTGGTCAATCGCATGTTTGCCGAAGTGCTGGGGCGGTCTGTGGACCAGGTGGTCGGTAAGACCGATCGCGAACTCTTCCCACCTGAACTGGCCGGCGTGCTCAGCGCCAACGATCAAGGCATCAATGAGCAGAACGAGTTAGTCGAGTTTGAAGAATTGCTGCCGCATCCCGATGGGAGCATGCACACCTATCTGGCGACCAAGTTTCGAATACATGACCAAGACGGGAAGGATGATTGCCATTGGCGGCATCAAGACCGATGTTACGCCGCTGAAACATGCGGAAGCAAGGGCGGTTGAGGCCGTTCGACAACGCGATCGATTTCTGGCTGTGCTCTCGCACGAACTGCGCAATCCCCTGGGAGCCTTGGTTAACGCCGTCAGTCTGCTCAGCGCAGAACCCAAGCAACGCGATGATTATGCGGCGGCGATCGGCGTGATCAAGCGGCAGTCGGTGCATATGGCCCGCCTGCTGGACGACCTGCTGGATGTGTCGCGGGTGACGGCCGGAAAAATCGAAATGCGATTTGAGGCCTTTGACCTACGCGACTTGGCTGACGAATCCATCGAGGCCGTGCGGGCCTACTTGGATTTTCACCAACACGAAATGAAGCTATCCATCTCTGCGGAACCGTTGGTGGTGTTGGGCGATCGGGCTCGACTCTTGCAGGTCGTGGAGAATCTATTGAATAATGCAACCAAATATACGCAGGACCAGGGCTGCATTGAGCTGGCCATGCATGCGGATGGAGATATGGCGGTTATTGCGGTGCGGGACAATGGCCGAGGCATTCCCAGTCAACTGCTGGATTCGGTGTTCGACATGTTTGTGCAATCCGATGAAACCCTGCATCGGTCCGCCGGCGGCATGGGCGTTGGGCTGACCCTGGTGCGCAGTTTGGTGGAACGGCACTCGGGCTCGATCGTCGTCCGCAGCGAGGGGATTGGCAAGGGGTGCGAGTTTGAAGTGCGCATTCCCTTGGCAGACCCCCAAGATCGAAAGCTGCAGTCGCCCGTCGATCAGCCCGAGGAGCTCCCGTTACCAAAGTCCCGCGGTGTCTCCCCTCTGCGGTTGGTAATCGTTGAAGACCAGGACGACAATCGCGAAATGCTGTGCAAGCTACTTGAATTGCGCGGCTGCCAAGTTTCGATGGCGGGTGACGGTCAATCAGGACTCGACTTGATTGCCAAGGAGCGGCCGGACATTGCCATCGTGGATATTGGGCTACCCATCCTGGACGGCTATGAAGTCGCCCGCCGCACGCGGATGTCGCTGGGGAATCATGCGGTCACCCTGATTGCCCTGACGGGCTACGGACGCGAGGAAGATCGTCAGCGGGTGCTGGCCGCTGGATTTGATGCCCATGTTGTCAAGCCCATCAAGCCGCACGATATCGAACGCATACTGGGCACTTCAGCTGGCGGGCAAAACGATGCCCCAGCATCTTAATTTCTTCGCCTTGATGAGAGCAATCTGATGTGCCCAACTCGATGGATCAGCGACGGCAAGGCCTTGTCGGCAGGGATGGTATTTAGCCTGGCTACTGGCCGTATTGGCTCAAGCTGGTCTGTGTTTGAGCGGTTTTGCCGACGAACTCGAGCACTTGCAACGGCTGCAAAGGATTGCATTCGGTTCGTGTGCCAATCAAGAGCAGCCCTGTCCGACCTGGCAATCGATCGTCGAATACCGCCCCGAGCTGTTGCTGCTGTTGGGAGATAACATCTATGCGGATTTAGTTGACGGGAGGCTCAAGCCTGCGACGCCAGAGCGGATAGCCGCCGCCTATCAGCAGTTGGCCTCGGTGCCCAGTTTCGCCCGCTTGCGGAGCAGTGTCCCTATCTTGGCCACCTGGGACGATCACGACTTTGGGAACAATGATGCTGGTGTTGAGTGGCAGCACAAGGACGCGGCCCAACGCCTGTTCCATGATTTCCTACAGACGCCAGCCGACTCTCCATTGCGGTCGAGAAAGGGTATCTACGATGCGCAGCATCATCGGCCCCAAGGGAAATCGAGTGCAGGTGATTATGCTCGATACGCGATACTTTCGAAGCCCATTGCGACTGGCCGAGCAGCCTTTGCCCGGATTTCGAGCGAGACCTTATGTTCCTGCTGTGGAGGAATCGGACACCATCCTGGGCGAGGCGCAGTGGAAGTGGCTTGAACAGCAATTGCGACAACCAGCCGAGTTGCGAATCATTGCCAGCAGTATTCAAGTGCTCAGCGACGAGCACCCCTTTGAGAAGTGGGGAAACTTTCCCCGCGAGCGCTCGAGACTGCTGCAGTTGATCCGAGAATGTCGGGCCAACGGTGTTGTCATCATCAGCGGAGATCGGCACCTGGGAGAGATCTCGCTCGATCCCTTTGCGGCCGGCTATCCGCTGTACGATATCACGGCCAGTGGCCTGAATCAGGCAAACCAGGC
Organism: Pirellulaceae bacterium; assembly: GCA_963707245.1. Taxonomy (GTDB): domain Bacteria; phylum Planctomycetota; class Planctomycetia; order Pirellulales; family Pirellulaceae; genus Aureliella. The sequence continues at coordinate 23,911 of CAVPPY010000021.1, read as the reverse complement.
ATGGCGGCCAACCGAACCCAATGCACTGCGCGTTGCCAGTCTGCCCTACGGGAATCACTTTGGATCGATCGAGATCCATTGGGATAGCCATGAGCCATGGGTCGGATTGCAACTCCGCCACGAGGACGGCCAAGTTGCCGTGCAAGTTCGCGTGCCGCTGAAGGTGCTGCAAGCTGGTCCAGAGAGCCTGCCCCGGCCCGCAGGAGTCATGGATGCCTGGGCAGCCAACAAGGCAGATGTAGACCTGGAAGTCGAAGTGCAGTTTCGAGTCGCCAGTGGCAAGCGGCTCGGAGCGGGTGAGCGGTTGCTACTCAATTCCGAAGCCAACTTCCGCAGTCCCCAAAACTTTACCGTCGTGGTCATGGCTTCGGCATTGACAGGGAACTTGGCGGACAGCGGCTTGGATAGCTTCTTGCAAAAAACGATCCGTGCCAAGGGGCGCATCGCCTTGTATAACGGCGCTCGCCAATTGGTTGTCGATTCCGCAGAGCAATTGGTCGTCGTCGAGTAGACGTGCAGAAACCCAGCCAGGGAGCATGCTTAACTCAACCTCGCGCCAACGCGTTTTGAAGTTGCGTCTTTCTCCTAACCCGACGCGTAGTTTTTGAAATGCGCGATTTTAATTCACCCTAACCCGCTTGCCTGCTCGTTGTACCACACAAATTCCGCCTACGCGGAAACTCTTTGACTGCAGGCGGATTCTCGCGACTCGAAGGCATCCCAGGCGTGCGACGGGTCGTTAACACGTTGCAGTCCGAGCCAGAGCGTTTGAGGACCAGGTTGGCTGTCCTTGCGAATGACCTAACCGCCCAACGAGGCAATGAGGCGGATCATTTCATCAACTTAGGTGGCTGAGTGGGTGGGGCTGTTTTGGTAACTATCATGTAAACGGCTTTCCATTCGCTGGCTGTAAATACGACTTCGCAGTTCATATCCGGGCAAGTGCGTCCGAGATGGCAGAGGTATAGCACCTTCCAGGCCACCACGATGTATACCGCTAGACAATCTCGAAGCGACTGAAGCGTTCGAACAATCGTTCTTCTACATTGCATCCAGATTTCAGGTTCGAAAGTAGATTTCAATCTGCCGCGGATGCAGTCGCACTGAACTATTAGCTGCACGTGATCTGCCGTATGAATCGGTAGCGTGCTGATCAGCCGCCATTGGATCGGGTCTTGGCCTTCAGGCGGATTGATCTCCTCGACCAGAACAACGTTCAATCTAGAACGGGTAGTTTTCGATCTGGACGTGCAGGCGGTTGTAGCGTCACCTTTATTGCGCAAACTTCGACTTCTGCAGTTCTGGCATCACGCGGTGTATTGCGTGGAGACTTTCTTTGTAAGTTACGTCTAGCTTTACGACTGCTAACACGACTTGGCATTTATACAGGCAAGCTGGGCTCGAACAGCATCGAATACATGTCATCGTTTCCCATAGTTCTCGATCACGGCAGGCTCGAACGACAAGCTGCTGTTCGCTCCCAGAGTCCCTCGTGCCGCAAGCTCGGCGAACAACTCATAGATCATCCGATCCGCTATCGCTGACGCACACGCAACTGGTTTGCGGACACGCCTGTGCAACTTCTCGACCTGCACGAATGCCTTCGATCCATCGCATGCTCTCTTTCGCTTCGATCGGAGTACTCAACTTCGCTCGTTGTTTGTCCGCCTCGCTTCGTCCCACGTGAATCTTTTCGCGTACCCAATGCTTATTCCACACTGTTCCTAAGCACAGATGTCTAAGTTAAAGGCCAGCAATGGATGATAGTAACTTCCGCGACGCGACTCACTCGCAAGCGGACCAGTTCCTTCGACTTGCTGACTCGGACGAGTCAAGTCCATCTCCGTTGTGTCGTGAGCCAAGACCACGATCCCGCATTGCCGGAGTCGTCGTAACGCGGCTTGTCGGTGCGGAGCCGGAACGTCCGCTGGCGTTACATTGGGGTTATCAAAAAAACGATAAGCGGCTTCCATCTCCGCGCGGCCAACTGTAGCTGCGGGTATGGTTCCAGTTGGACATCCTCCCAATTCGGTCGCAATTTTCAAGAGCCTTCGATTCAGACGCAAGTCTCCAAGATCCACGCCGTCGAACTCATCCGCAATATCCAGCCCTGCCTTAGAAATCTCTGACATCGTCGCCCTTCCATAACGCTATTGCTAGTGCTTCCGTTCCCTTGCTCCCTCCACATCTTATTGCTCCGCTCGACATTCCGGCCCACAATCGTTCGACGCTCGACACCAAAAGTAAATCTTATCTGTCCAATCAAACCGTCCGTAATCGCAAGCATTCGCTAAAACTTGTGTGGTACAGTGAAACGCGTAAGCGAGGAATTCTTACAATGACTTTCTCCTCGCTCACGTTTCGGGTTATGAAAGTCCTGGGAAAATGCTCCATGCGCAACTTGAAAACTCACGCGTCGGGTGCGATAGACCGCTCATGGGTGTCTGATTCAGGTAATCAGGATGACCGCTGCGAAAGTGCTCGGCCACGGTTGGCGGCCAATCCATGACCCATCCATGGTGCTTTAGCCTTTGGTGTAGGTCGCAACATGCGCAATTCAAGAAATGGATGCCCTGCCGGAAAACAGAACCGAAATTGTCAATCTCCTGCTCATCATGGATGTGCCCAAACGCGTGCAGCCGTGGACGAATGCGTTGCATAATCTGATCGGCCAGCGACCTGGAGCCGGCATGGATGGGTTTCCCGTGGTCAGCATCTCGAGTCACATCCAGAATACCCTTGGGAGGTCCATGGGTAATCAGGATATCGATACCACTGGGGATCGACTGCCAGAGTGTAGTCAGTTCTTGGCGAGTCTTCATGTAGGCCCAGTCCGAATACTGGGGAGTGAAAGGCGAACCGAAAAATAGGATCTGGCCGAAGCGGCAAGGTTCATGAATCAGAAACTTGATGGCGGGGTAGTCTTGAGCGCGAATCAGGTTTTGCTCAACGGCGATGGAGTGGTTGCCTGGCACGAAAATCTTGACGGGAATTTCCAGGGCGGAATACCAGCTGAGGAAGCGTCGGCACTCGTCTTCGTTCTGGCTCAATTTGCCTGAACTGGATTCATCGCCACAATGCACCACCACGTCGACACCTGGCGGAAGACGCAGTTGATCGTGTGCATTGTGTGTGTCGGAAATAAACCAGATTCTTGTCATCAATGACTACCGACCCAGCAGTTGCAGGGCATAAACTGTGCAGTGCCACCCAGCCTCACAGGCGTGAGCGTGACGCCAGGTCACCCATTGGCTGCATGGCGCTTCAGAAAAGTACTTTGGGCACAGTCTACAAGGGCAGTTCAAGGTGAGTAACTCGGCTAGGGCGGCAACCAATTCTCGATTCGACCACAGATACGTTTTTCAGGGCGGGTGGACCAAAATCAGTGCCGCTTGAAGATTTCATGGAAGAAATCCTGCATGGACTGCCAGGATCGCTTGTCGGCCAAGGCGTTATAGGCAGCCCCCTTGGAGTTGTCATTCCCGGCCATGGGCTGCGTAAAGGAATGTACGGTGCCGGAATAGTAGATCATCTGCCAGTCGACCCCAGCGGCATCCAACTCTTGTCGCATGGCATCGATGTCTGTCTCGGGCACGAATGGATCATCGGCACCATGGCAAATCAACATTTTGGCTTGAATATTTTTGCCGTCTGCGGGAGTGGGTGAATCGAGTCCACCGTGAAAGCTGACCACTCCCTGGATGTCAGCCCCACTGCGAGCGAGTTCGATAGCGCCGGTCCCACCAAAGCAATAGCCGATGGCCGCAAGCTCATTGGTGGAGACATTGGGCCGTGCCTTTAACTGTGCCAGGCCGAGTTGCAACCGTCGCCTGTAGAGTTGACGATCGGTTTTGTAGATCCCGGACAGTTTACCCGCTTCGGTGGTGTTGGCGGGGCGAACGCCACGGCCGTAAATGTCCAGTGCAAATGCCACATAACCCAGCTCTGCCAATTGCTTGCAGCGACTCTTTTCATAGTCCGTTAAACCCAGCCATTGATGGACAACCAAGATACCGGGTGCCTTGCCCTGGAGTTCGCTATCCCAAGCGACAAAGCCAGAGAGTGCCACATCGCCATCGCTATACTCAATCGTTTCGGTTTTGATTTCCGCCTGAGCGCAGGTACTCAAAACGCAGACTAAGACGGCCGAGGTTAGAAATGCACTTCGCATGGAATGCTCCTGGAGAGAAAGGGAAAGGGCTCACATGTGCTCAAATCACCAAGTCGCGCATTCTATAATCCCCGGGCAAGCGAGGGAACGCGTTAGGGTGAAACCCTGGCTAGCGAGTTGGCAGGGTAATTTTTCATAGGCCGAAGCGTGAGCGAGGAAAGCCCATTGGGAACCCCTCGTACCGTGTGGGTTGGAATTGGGTGCGGCGAGATGCTTTTCTTGGGAGAATCCAGTAGCTACGCTCGCCAGAGCGTGGGAAACACCCCCACCGTCTGGCGACGGTAGCTACGCGCTGGGAAACACTCCCACCGTCTGGCGACGGTAGCTACGCGTGGGAAGCACGCGTACGGCCAGAAACACCCCCACCGTCTGGCGAGGTAGCCGAGGGTCGTGGCGAGAGCTCGTCACCAGCTGCGACGGTACGCGTTGGAAACACTCCCACCGTCTGGCGACGGTAGCTACGCGTGGAAAGGAAACACCCCCACCGTCTGGCGACGGTAGCTACGCGTGGAAAGGAAACACCCCCACCGTCTGGCGACGGTAGCTACGCGTGGGAGCTTTGAAGTTGCACACTTGAGCATTTTCCCAGGGTTTTTCATAACCCGAAGCGTGAAGGGCTGGCGATTCAATTGGCCCGCCTGGGAGTGATGCGGCCGACGCGTTCGTTTGAACAAGTGTAATTTCTTCAGCGGTTGGGCGTGACGCCGCGAAAGCACCTGGACATACTCGGCCCCAAAAAACAGGATGGTGATGCCCCAATAGAACCACAACAGCAGGGCGATGAACGAGCCGATGGCTCCATAGGCAGTTGCATAGCGCATGCCAATGAAGAAGGCGCCCAGAACCTGTCTGCCAACCTCCCAGATGATCGCGGCCAGTAGTCCACCGCGTATCGCGTCGCGCCACAGCACAGGCCGCTTGGGCAGCCAGCGGTAAAGCACACCGAATGCCAACGCGTTCATGGACATGGTGGCCGTCGCGTCCAGCAGAGTAATGAACACGATCCCCGGTGCATGGAGATACGACATCCACTGTCGTACAACACCCAAGGCCACATTGGCAACCAGGATCAGCACAATGCTCATGCCTACACCAGCGAGCAGCAAGAAGGCTACCATCCGTTGCGTCATCATGTGCCGCAGAGCCTGCAGAGCTCCCCGCTGTGGCGTGGGCGGGACGCGCCAAATCTTGTCAAAGGCTCGCTCGAGTTGGTAGAAGACGCCGATGGCTGCTAGGATCGCTGTCAGCACGCCGAAGGGTCCGCCAACCAGGCTCTGTTCGCCTAGCTGCAGGAGGACCTGCTCCACCTGGGCTTTGAGTGTTGGTGAACAATGCTCGGCCACGATGGCCAATATCTGCAATTTTGCATCCTGCCCCAGTCGGGTGAAGCGGAGTACCAAACCCACACCGGAGGTCAATAGCAGCAGCATGGGAAATAGCGAAAGGGACAGATAATAGGCAACCGCAGCGGCCATGGAAGCGGCATCATCCGCTTGCCAACGCCGGGCGGCCAGCATCAGCGAATTCAGGACTTGGCTGACGTAGTCAAACCCGGCGCCCAGCAGTCCCGCTGCCGACCATGCATCTGGTTTTTCGTGGACCGCATCCCGCGCCACGGCATCCCTTCCGATAATCCCGAACTTCGAACCCAACCAAGACTGGTTGCCTGCCGGCATTGTTTCAAAAGCATCCCCGAGATTCCAGTTCATTTTCTCACCCCCACAATAGGCTCCGTTTAAACCTCGGCCAGGTGCTACCTTGTGCCCGCCGAGCAAAGCACACCTGAGGCTGGCCAGCGGTAGAATAGTGGGCGATGCATGCATTGGGTTCGCCTCGGAGGCTACCCACATGTTTCAGGCCCGAGCCAGGAGGACGAGAGTTGATCATTGTGCGCGCGGTACGACTCGAAGACATCGATGCACTATGGCAATTGATCGAGCAATCGACCTATGGCCTGACGACATTGCAAATCAGCAAAGAGCAGCTCAGCGAACGCGTCGAGTTGTCGAATTTTGCCTTTACGCGCAAAACGGAGAAGCCTTCTGGGGAGCCCTATGTATTCGTGATGGAGGAAACAACCACCGCTGCTTTGGTTGGCTTGTCGTGTATTTTCAGCAAGACCGGGGGCTATGAGCCGTTCTATAGCTACCGCCGCGTGAGTGAATCCAATTACTGCGAAGCGCTCGGCAAGGCGATCGACATCGAAGCCTTGCATTTGGAGAAGATTCACGATGGACCAACGGAGATTGGTAGTTTGTTTTTGTTGCCCGAGTACCGTGGACAGGGCAGGGGACGCTTGCTGAGCCTTGCCAGATTTGTATTCATGTCCGCCCATCCCAAGCGATTTGTACAGGAAGTGATCGCCGAGATGCGGGGCGTGATGAGCGATGATGGGCACTGTCCCTTTTGGGAGGCTATTGGCAAGCACTTTTTTGAAATGGACTTTCCACAAGCGGATACGCTGTCGACGATCAACAAGCGTTTTATCGAAGACCTGATGCCGCATTACCCGATCTATACCAATCTGCTGCCCGAGGCCACGCAGGCTATCATGGGGCAGGTGCATCCCAATACCCGGCCAGCCTTGGCGATGCTCGAGGCGGAGGGCTTTCACAAGGTCGACCTGATCGACATCTTTGATGGTGGCCCTGTCGTCAGCTGTCGGCTTGATAGAATCAAGGCAGTGCGGCGCACCCGACGTTGCAGTTTGGCCAAGACCGAAGCACAGCCGCATGGCAAAGCCATGATCCTGGCCTCGATCGCGGGTGGCTTCCGATCGTTGATCGAGGTTGCCACTGGCAAAGATGATGCTATTTCGATTGGGGAACAGGCTGCGGACGCCTTGAAACTAAAGGTCGGCGACAGTCTGTTTGCAACCGATCTCTATCCCTGATTTCGTTTATCGTTCAACAAGATGCAAACGATGGCACTGGAACCGGTCGAGGGCTTGAATCTGATTGATGGTCAGTGGTTGCGGGGTGAAGCTGCAGCCTGGGAGAGGCTATCGCCTGGTGACGGGAGTTTGCTGGGGAGAGGTCATTGGGCAAGTCCGGCGCAAGGTCTGGCGGCGGTCGCGGCGGCACGGCGCGCTTTCGACGAGTGGAGTGAGAGGCCCTTGGATGAGCGGATGGCCATCTGTCGCAATTTTGCCATGCTGGTCACTGAATCCAAGCATGAGTTGGCTTGCTTGATCGCCACCGAAACAGGCAAACCACTTTGGGAGGCCGAGACAGAGGTGGCTGCCACGATCGCCAAAGTGGAAAACTCAATCGATGCCTTGATGACACGCCGCTGGACAACGACCCAAGCGATCGGGGATTATCTGGCGGTAACCCGCTATCGTCCTCATGGAGTGCTGTTTGTGATTGGGCCGTTCAACTTTCCAGCCCACATCCCCGGAGGGCACATCGTGCCGGCCTTGCTGGCGGGAAATACGCTTGGTCTTCAAACCCAGCGAATTCGTCTCCGTCACCGGACAATGGTTGTGTCGTATATGGATGGCTGCAGGCTTGCCGCCAGGTGTGCTGAATCTGGTCCATGGTGCGGCGGAAGTTGCCTCGGCGATCGTCGAGGATGAGCATATCGATGGCGTGTTGTTTACGGGCAGTTATCGTGTCGGCGCGAGCCTGCATCGGGCCTTGGCGGGCAAGCCAGAAAAAGTTCTGGCCCTGGAGATGGGAGGTAACAACTCTCTGATCGTGCATGAGGCATCCGATATTCGCGGTGCTGCTATCCTGGCTATCCTGTCGGCCTTTATCACTTCCGGGCAGCGCTGTACTTGTGCTCGTCGATTGATTGTCAGTGGAGCGGACGCCTATGCGCAGATGATCGAGGTCTTGGCCGAGTTAATCCCCAAGATCCGCATCGGCCTACCCATGGATGCCGCACAGCCCTTTATGGGACCGCTGATCCACTCTCAAGCCGCACAGCAGATTCTGACTGCCCAATCTCGGCTATGCGCCAAGGGGCCACTGCCCTGGTGCCGGTAAAATCTGACGAGCGATCTGCAGCCTTGCTTAGCCCTGGGGCGCTACTGATCGATGCACGGCAAGAGGCCGATGACTGTGAGCTGTTCGGCCCGCTATTGATGATCTACCAAGCCTCGGACTTGGACCAGGCTATTGCCTTGGCGAATGACACCCGTTTTGGACTAGCAGCAGGCTTCATCGGCGATCAGATTCTTGACTTTCATTACGTCCTCCATCGGGTTCGTGCGGGAATCGTGAATTGGAATCGCCAAACGACAGGCGCCAGTGGAAAACTGCCCTTCGGAGGCGTGGGACTCAGCGGCAACCATCATCCCAGCGGGTATTTTGCGGCGGATTATTGTTCCTATCCCATCGCATCCCTGGAAAGCCATGAACTCAGCGAGGCCCACAAGCCGCTGCCTGGACTGGATTTCATCGAGTAACCCATGTTGATCGAAGCCAACATCGACGCGCTGGTGGGACCCACTCATCACTATGGTGGCCTGGGGCTGGGCAATCTGGCCTCGATCGAACACCAGGGGCTGAGCAGTAGTCCCAGGCGAGCCGCGTTGGAGGGCCTGTCCAAGGCGTCGATGGTATCGCGGCTGGGCGTGCCGCAGTTTGTCATGCCACCGCCCCTGCGACCGCGGCTGGATTTTCTCGACCATTTGGGTTTTGGTGGGACATTAGCCGAAACGCTGCAGGCCGCTCTCGAGTCCTGCCCGCGAGCGCTATCGGCCGCCTATTCGAGCGCTTTTATGTGGGCTGCCAATTCGGCTTGTGTATCTCCCGCAGTCGACGCTATAGATGGTCGCCTGCATATCACGCTGGCCAACATGCTCAGCAATTGGCATCGAGCTTTCGAAGCTGCAGAGCGAACTCCTGATTTCGAATCCCTGCTGGGTTCTTTGCAGGTGGCCATCCATCCAGCCTTGCCTGGGGTGCTACCCCTACGCGACGAAGGAGCCGCCAATCACATGCGGCTGTGCGATCCCTCGGGCAGGGTGGGGTTTCATTTGTTTGTGTATGGTGCAGACGATGCGTCGTTGAGCGGATCGTCGGTCTTTCTGCCCCGGCAGACCCGCGAGGCATGTGAGGCAATTGCACGCTTGCACCGCTTGCGACCCGACCGCACCTTTTTCTTGCAACAGCATCCCAGCGCCATATCGGCTGGCGTATTTCACAACGATGTGATTGCCACCAGCCATCTTGGCCTGCTGATCCATCATGAACTGGCCTTTGCCGGTGCCCACGCGGAGCTTGAGCGATTGGAACGCGCGTTTCGCGCGACCACGGGTGAGGACCTGCTGCGCGTGCAGGTGCCCACGGCTGATATGTCTCTGAGCGATGCTGTGAAGAGTTACTTCTTCAACAGCCAGATGATCAGCACGCCGCACGCGCAGGGCGCTCATTCTCGGCTGATGATTTGTCCGGCTGATTGCCAACAGTTTCCTGCGGCCCAGCGGTTAATTCAGCAGCTGATCGACGATCCACTTGTAGCCATGGACCAGGTACATTTTGTGTCGTTGGCACAAAGTATGGCGGGAGGCGGCGGTCCGGCGTGCTTGCGATTGCGACTGCCCATCGAAGCCGATCGGATCGATTCCCTGAATGCTGCGTTTCGCCTGACACCAAGGTTTGAAGAGAGACTGGCGGCGTGTATCGAGCGCTATTATCCTGAGTGGCTTGCATTTGCCGATTTGGCAAACAGCGATTTTGTGGCCGAGGCTCGCCGCGCCACGCAAGAGGTGGCCGCCTGCTTTTCCGCAGATAAGGCTGCAGGCGGGCCCAGTCGATGGTAAGCTACTCACCGCTCGCGAGTGGCTGGCGTCTGCCCCCCGTTGAATTCTTGTGGAACCCAAAGTGTTGACCAGACTCCTTCTGTTGTTTTTGTGGCTGGCCAGCAACAGCCTGTTTGCCGCGCGCTCCATTGCCCAGGAAGAAGCGGGGTTCTTGCGTTTCACCAGCTTTACCAAAGCGGCACATGGCCAAGCCCAGCCGGGTGGTTGGTTGGTATTAACCGCCAATTTCTTCAACTCAAGCGATCAACCCCAAACGGGAACCGTGGTGGCCATGGTGGCTGGCATGGCGGACACTCAAAGTGCAAGAAGCATTACATTTCTGCCGAATAGCGAGCAGCAAGTCGATGTCTATGTCCAGGTTCCGCAGTCGCTGCAAACGGAGGATTACGCTGAATTTGAGTTAACTCTTTATCGTGACGAGGCGGGACGCGAGGTAATTGCCGATATCGACGGAGTGCCGATGCGGCATGCGCTACGCTTGCCCATCGTGCGCGAGCCCAATACAGCCTTTACCGTTATCGAAAGTGAGCCTCCCTATTTTCCCTATTGGTATTGGCCTTTCCGCGAGCCGCACAGCAATTACGAACTGGTGGCATCGAGCCGCGTGGCCTCGGGGAATTCTCGCGGTACGGTAGGTCTGATCCCGCGTACGTTGCCACTAAATTTATCCGACTGGGGTGAGGTGGGCTTGGTGGTGATCTCGGATGCGGAAGCCTTCCGCGATGCTACCGCGGTCGAGGCATTGAAGCGTTTTGTGAACAATGGCGGACGCGTGTGGGTCATGCTGGATCAGGTACCCTGCAGCAGCGTGCGAGCACTGTTGGCACCGGGGCAACTGTGTGAGGCAGTCGATACCGTTGAATTAAATTCGTTCTCCGTCGATGTGCTCCGCTGGACTCAAGATATCTCAGCAGAGGACTTGGCCGTTTCGATCGACAAGCCCGCCCGCATGCTGCGCGTGTTGCACAGCGGCGGCCGGGTTTCTCATGAGGTCAACGGTTGGCCGGCTGCAATCTGGATGAACGTGGGTTACGGCCAGGTATTGCTCACAACCCTGGAAAGCCATGCCTGGTTGATGGAGGGTAGCGAAACGCAGGACGTACTCCAATCAACCGATTTCAAGATGCGGCCTTGGGCCCAATCGTTAGCGACCGACGTGCACGACGCTTTGCGTGCCCAACCGCTGGCCGATCCGGTGGATTATCCACAGCAGTTGATTGGCAATCCCGTCTTGCCGCGCCGCTGGGTTGGCTGGGGCTTGATGAGTTTCCTGGCGCTCCTGGCCGCGGCTGGCGCTATCCAATGGAAATTGGGAGACAGCAGTCATTTTGGTTGGAGTGCGCCGTTGATTTCCTTGGTCGCTGGCGGCGCTTTGTTGTTGGCTACCGGTTGGATACGTCGCGAGATCCCCGAGACGGCCGCTACGTTGCAGGTTATTCATGCCAGTCAGGATGGAACACAGCGCCAGCATTCGTGAACAAGGAGTGTTGTATCTGGATGCACAGCGAGACATGCAGCTCAGTAGTACCATCGATGGGCATGCTTGGGCCGACGCAAGCGTTCAGAGCGGTATTCGTCGGTTTACGACGCAGGATTTTCAAGAGTGGCAGCTTTCCAATACTGCCTGGCCACCAGGTACATGGCGCTATACAGCTGCATACGCCAAGAGCACGCAAGACCTGACGGCCACGGGGAGCCTCTCCGAGGCAGGCCTGAGGATTGAGCTGCCTGCTGGGCTAGAGCTATTTGACGATCCAGTGCTAAGCTGCGTACCCGGTTGCCCGATGGTCGGCACGCGAGACGGCAGTGCCATTACCGCCGATGGCAGTTTACTGGCCACCGATGATCGTTGGATTGCTGGTACGCTGATCACCGATGAACAGCAGCGACGGCTTGAGGTCTACCGAGAGTTCTTCAAACCCGATGATCGCGTGCCCACGCTGGCCAGAGCGGTCTACGGATGGACCGAGCATTGGGATACAGCTGTATGGAGCGAACCTTCGCTCCAGCCCGCAGGTTCTGCGCTGGTTGCATTGCCGATTCGCTTGCTGCGTCCTCAGCCGAATACGGAACTGCTGATTCCATTCGGTTTAGTCCGCATCAGAAAGAACCAAGATCTGCTTTCTCGAACCAGCGTCTACAGTGATGTGAGCGGGAAGTGGACGCCGGAGGTATCGCTGGCGGTGAATTCGAATTTGCAACTGGTGTTGCCACCTGAGGTATTACCCTTTCAGGCGGATTCCCTGAACATCGAGCTGGATATCAAGGCGCCGCGACGCACGGTGCGTCTGCTGAGCAGGCCGGATGATGGCGGCCAAGCCATTGAGATTGTCAGGCTCGAGGCACCGAGCATTCCTTGGCAAACCCGGGTCACTGATCCGCGCATCCTGGCCGATGCCCGCGATGGCGTATTGGATATTGAATTGGAAGTCAGCGATCGAAATGATGAAGGCCAAAAGGGCGGCGCGAATTCGGTGGTCACATGGCAGATTGATAGCTTTCGAGTGAGCCTTCGCGGCTCGCGCACTTTGGAGTAACCCGGCGTGTCTCAAGTTGACGCAGTTGTAACAACCCAAAACCTGACCAAGCGCTATGGCGAATTTTCTGCGCGTTGGACGATTTGAACATCCATGTACAGCGTGGGCAGATCCTAGGCTTTATCGGACCCAATGGAGCTGGTAAGACCACGACCATCAAGATTCTGGTAGGGCTGTCGCGGCCAACCTCAGGCACTGCGTCCATCGCTGGCGTGGACTGCAGTCACAACGCTGCCAGGATCAAGCAGCTGGTGGGTTATATGCCCGATCGTTTTGGTTCCTACGACAACATGCGTGTCCGCGAGTACCTGGATTTCTTCGGCGCCGTGTTTGGAATAGGTGCCAAGCAACGCCGCAAGCGGATCGATGAAGTGCTGGAGATCACCAATGCCAGTTACATGCAGGACAAATTTGTCGAGAGCTTGAGCCACGGCATGCAACAACGCGTGGGGATCGCCCGAACGCTGCTGCATGATCCTGAAGTTCTCATTCTGGACGAACCGGCCAACGGACTTGACCCCAGCGCACGTATCGAGATGCGTGAAATCCTGCTGCGTTTGGCCGCCGAGGGTAAGACCTTGATCGTTACCAGCCATATTCTGCCTGAGCTGTCTCGCATCTGCGATTCGGTAGCTATCATCACCGGCGGTCGATTGCGGGCATTCGGACCACTCGACGATGTGATGCGAGATCTATGTCCCGTACGTAGTTACGAGGTGCAGTTGGTGCGTGACATGGATTTGGATCCAGCGGCGGAGATCTTAAGGGCGCAGTTGCCCGGCAAGGAAATCGCCATCAGTCGCCCTGAGCGAACATTGAGATTTCCTACTTCCGATACCGAGGCAGTCTTGTCTCAAATGCTGGGCAAGATCGTTGCCGCGGGTGCTCAGGTTGCTCAATTCCGTGAGGTGGTTGGCGATCTCGAGGACGCATTCCTGTCGGTGGCGACCGGCGACGCCTCGAGTTCGCAGCCTGCATCGCCAGCAGCTGTCGCGGTGGAGAAATGATGGCGTCTCTATTCGATAATCCGATACTTCGTCGCGAATTGTTGGGCCGCCTGCGCTCCTGGAAGACCGTGCTGGCGATCCTGGCAGTGGCTTTGGTCAGCTGCGGCCTGGTTTATCTTCGCTGGCCTACGGACGCCAAGGTGGATGTGGTCAGCCAAGGAGCCGTGTTGATCTTTCGGCCATTAGCGGTGGCGCTGGCTTTGGCCGTGATGATGTTGGTGCCGGCCTTTCCAGCAACCTCGCTGGTTGCCGAGCGGCGCCGCGGTACCCTGGGGTTGCTCATGGCCTCGCCGCTCAGTTCCTGGCAATTGTATGTGGGAAAGTTGCTCAGTAATGTCACGCTGGCAATGGTCTTGATTTCGGTCAGTCTGCCAGCGTTGGCCGCTTGCTTTGCCATGGGCGGCATCTCCCTGACGGATCATATTGGGCCACTCATCCTGGTGTTGATTGCCATGGCTGTGCAGTACACGGCGCTTGGCCTGTGGATCAGCATCCGCTCCGCCTCTAGCGACGGTTCGCTACGCTGGACCTACGCCGCCATTTTGGCCCTGGCGGTGTTATCCATTGGTCCGCTGGTATTGATTGGCAATATTTCTGGCTGGAAGGCATTGTTAGCCAAGTGGCTATCAGCCATCAGCCCGGTATCGGCATTGCAACAAATCACCAGCTCCCAAGCCAGCGTCAGTGAACTGGGTCTCACCACGGGCTGGCCAGAATTCTTGCTGGGCAGTTTGGGATTCAGTGTGGTCTTGGCCTTGTTGACCCTTCGAAAACTGGATCCGATCCTCTTGGACCGCGCTCGGCCAACCGGACGGGTGACACAGCACAAGCCAAGCCTACTCAGGCGGATGGCTTATCTGGTTGATCCACAGCAACGCAAGGCAGGCATTCCATGGTGGCTGAACCCGGTCATGGTCAAGGAATTTCGCACACGAAAATTCGGACGATTGCATTGGCTACTGAGATTAATTTCGATATGCGCAATCATCTCGCTGCTGTTGGTCGTGGTGGCCGCGACGGGCACGGTCAGCTGGGGAGTCGAACGGATTGCGGGACCATTGGTGTTGATGCAGATTGCCCTGCTGTTGTTGGTCGGCCCCAGTTTGGGAGCCAACCTGATCGCTTCGGAGGTTGAGAGTGGCGGTTGGCAATTGTTGCGCATGGCGCCTATCGCTTCATGGCGTATTCTCACCGGAAAATTAATGAGTGTGGTGTGGACGATGTTGCTAGTCTTGCTGGCGACCCTGCCCGGATATTTGGTGATGAGTTACATCCAGCCTGCCTTGGGTGGCCAAGTCAGCAATGTGGTCATTTCTCTGGTGCTGGCCGTGATCATGGTGGTATCGATCAGCGCATGCATCAGTGCTTTCGCCAAGACCACAGCGGTGGCTACGGCCACCAGCTACGGGGTGCTGTTGGCAATCTTTGCCGGCACCCTGTTGATTTGGCTGGGGCGCGGCAAGCCCTTTGGTCCGGTTTTTGTCGAACGAGCCTTGACCATCAATCCCGCCGCGCTCGCGCTCAGTGAAATGCAGGCACCAGGTTTCGAGCCATACAATTTGACGCCCATTGGCTGGTGGGTCAGCGGAATCATATCGCTACTGAGTTTGTTGCTGCTTGCCTTCCGCGTGTGGCGTATGACATTGCCGGACTGAGCATCGTTGGCAGGATGATAGGCGCATGTCTCCTGTAGTCCAATTGAATACCGACTTCCATAATCAATCACCTACTGCCCAATAATCCATGAGCACAACCAAGACGCTCAAGCCGATCCTCGAACCAGCCAGCCTGCATGCGCTTGGCCGCTTGCCATATGGACTTAAGGTCCTGCCGTATAGCCTGATGGCGACGGCGCTCTGGTTGGCGCTGGCAGCATCGGTGCAAGCCCAAGATCCTATTCGCTTACAGCACCGTTGGGAGCTGGAGCCCGACACGGGCGCACTTTGGAATGCGGAGTTGGCCGAGGGGGAGGTCCGTGTCGACCTTGGCCGCTTAACCTCGGGAGTGGCCGAGTACCGTTTGAATGAGGCACGGCGCATCATTCAGAACGTTCCACGATTGGTCGAGTCCGACCGCTTGTTGGCACGCAACACAATCCTGCAACAGTTGCGCACGGGGAAGATAATCCATTGCTTCGCGCGGCCCAGATTGCGGCCTGGTGCCAGCTGTTTGACGCCAGTCAGGCGGAGGAAGTATGGGATTTGGTACAGCAGGAACCCGCCAACCGGTTAGTGGTCGAACTCATCTTGATCGAACATCAACACCCGGCCGCCACGGCCGTCTGGTTGCAGCGATTGCAGTCTCCCGATGCGGATCCGCACCTCTTGTCACTCGCCATGGAGGGCGCCGCGGCCTGCGGCATTAGCCAAGCTCGTCAGCCGCTTATGGACCTGGTGCGCAGTCCTGCGCTGGCCCTACCTACCAAGTTGATCACCGCGCATGCGCTCGGCAGCTTGTGCGACGATCAACTGGAAGATCTGGCCTCGGAAGTGCTCCGCTCCAACACCGGGGCCAAACAGTTATTGGCCGCAATCAGGTCAAGCAACTGTTCTCGGATGCTTACTGTCGGCTCGTAGCCATGAAGCTCTTCGCCCTGAGGGCTGCCGACTACATGCGCAGCGCTTCGGCGGAGGACAGGCGATATCTTCTTTACAATCCGATCGTAAAGATGAAGGTAACTTCGCAGGGAGAGGATGTAATCAACCACCTCTGGGATGTCATCTCGGCAAAGGGGTTCGAGAAGGACACGTATTTTGAAATGGCGGCCAGAGACATCCGTGCCCTGCCCAAACTGGAAGGCACGGTTCACGTAAACATGGCCCTCATCATCAAATTCATGAGCAACTACTTCGTCCCGGCCGAATTCCCGGAGATCGCGAAGAGAGACGGTCTGGAGAACGATGATTTCCTTTTCAACCAGGGGGCTACCAAGGGGTTGGGGAAGATCCAGTTTCACGACTTCAACATCGCTTACGGCAACGTGGACATCCCCAACGTGACGATCTTCAGGAACCAGATCGAGGCTTTCCAGGAATTCCTTATGAAGGCGACGCCCACAGCAGACCAGGCCAAGGACCTGGACTTCCTCCTCACCCTTGGGGAACTGTTTACGCTGGTTCCTTACGGGCATCTCATCCTTGAAAACAAGGAGATCTACAAGATAGAAGACGATGTGATCGATCAGATCTTCGACGTCATGGTGCGCGATTTCTCGAAGTACGCCCTGGAACTCTACCTCAAGAGGAGCAGTACAGACGGCAGATGGATCTGTGTCAGAAGATGATCCAGAAGCCGGTTGTGAACGAAGCGAGGTTTGAACGGGTTCTGCGCGACCACATCTATTCATTGAAGGGCGCGTACACTATGAACGACTGAAGGGGCCCGACAAATGAGAAAGAGAATTCCCCAAAGTGATGCGGCCTACGCCCCCGAAGCTCACCTGCAATGGTGGTATTTTGACGCAGCGTTCGACGACGGGCACCGGCTCCTGACCTATTTCCTGCCGAGTTATGAAGGGCAGGATTAGAAACCACGGCCTGGACGAGCCCTTCCAGAATATCGTCTTGAAGAGACCGGATGGCGTCATCATCCGCGAGCCTCGCTCGTTCCCACCCTCGGAATTCTTCCCTCGAACGGGAGAAATTGGGGCCCGCTTTGGGCAGGACTGTTCGGCCACGTTCGACAAGGGACCGGCACAGGGTGACCTTGGCCGCTACATCCTGAGGCCAAGGCCGGCCGGCTCGGCTATGAGAACTGGTGCTCACCCCGGACACCCCGCCCTGGTCGCCCTTCGGACCGCCTGCCCAGATTCCCCGATGGGGGATGATGCTTTCCAGGCGGTCCATCTCCACCCGGGACTATTTCCACTACGCCCCTTTTGTCCCTCGAGGCAGGATGGAAGGAAGAATGGTCCTGGACGGCGAAGCCTTTGATGTTCGCGGCACGGGGTATCATGAGCAGGGGAGGCTCAGCTTTCCCCTGTACGAATTTACAGAGGCGTGGTACTGGCTGCACATCGAACATCCCCCCTGGACCATCCTGACCGGAACGGTCGTTCACCCTCCGGGCCTTCTCAAACCGAAGAAAGGAGACACGCGGAGGCTTCGCATATGTGCAGAAGGAGGGGAAACGCCTTCTGGCTACTGCCGACATTCCGGGTTGCTGGTGAACTGGCAGCGGATAGACAAGCACGCGCCTCAGCCGGGCGCAGAGAGAGCACCATGGCCTGGAATACCGACGTCAGGTTGTCTCGTCCCGGCCTAACGGTCCAGGCAAGAGTGCTGTCCACCGAAGTGCTGGAATGCATGCCCTTCTCTTACCATGAAGAGACTCCTGTCACGCCCTACTGGAGCCAGTCGGTCGCCAAGGCCGAGGTGAGCATCCGTCAGGGTACAAGACGGGTCGAGTTTGAACCGAGTGTGTTCTGGAGACGATGGTGAGCGGGGGTGTTGGAAGGCTCAAGGATCAGGCTTGACCGAGCAGGATCTCCGCCGGAATTTGGTGGTCATGCCGGTAATCGTCCCGCACCTTCATGGCCCGGGCTTCTCCGATGCAGGTAGTGACGCAGAGGCCGCATCCCATACATTTCGAGGCATCGAACGTTATCGTGTCATTCAACGCCTGATTGGCGCCGTAGATGCATCTCTCAAGGCAGTTGCCGCACTTGTTCTTGCCCACGCATTTCGACGGGTCGTGCTCCGCGATTTCAGGGCCTGCGTAATGGAACTTCCCCGTACGGAGATAGAACCGGGTGGGCATGCAGATTTCCGTATCGCAACTGCAGATCACAAAGGTCCACTTGCCCGACTGGAGACAGAACTCGATGCCGTGTACGAGACCGGCTTTGTGGCACTCTCCGAGCATCGATTTTGCTTCTTCGACCGTAACCAGTTCATCGCCCATGTCCAGATGATAATAGATGTCAGCGCCGTACAGGACGACCAGATCTTTCTTGACGGGCTCTTTCCAGCGATTGAGCGCGTACTGACACACACAGGGACCCAGGGCGAAACGCGCTCCCTTGGGACCTTCGGTATGCACGACGAAGTCCAGCATGTTCTCCGCCGCCTCTTTGGTTACGATGATGCCGTAAGGCAAGTGCGGTTGGGCTGACGCAAAAGCCCGGAGGAAGAGCTTCCAGTCTTGTGTCGGTGATCATCTTCTTCGACAGGATGAAATCACCCAGCCGGAGGATGTTCGGCTCGAACCTGCCGTAGAGCCAGTGAATCGCGTATTGAATCGGTCCGACTCTTCGAAGGCTCTTCTTCTCCAAGCCGACGTGCTCGGACAACAAGTGACCTGCAGCCAGAATCGAAGTCAGTGTCGAGAAGTCGTCAAGGGGCACAGAATCGTTCGTCCTATCTTGACCCGGGCGGCGATCAGATCGAGGGCCTCCGCTGCCTGGTCCACGATACCCACGAAGGAGACGAACCCGTGGATCATGCCGTCGTAGCGAACCACTTCCACCGGGACACCCGCCTGCCGGAGCTTCTCTGCGTATGCCTCGCCCTCGTCCCGGAGAGGATCGAACTCGGCCGTAATCACGACGGCAGGGGGAAGGTTGCTGTGGTCCAGCGCCAGAAGCGGCGATGCATACGGGTCCGCCCGGTCTTCCGGCTTGGGCAGGTAATGTGACCGGAACCATTCCATCCCCTTCTTTTGTGAGAAAGAAGCCTGTGGCAAAGTTCTTGTAAGATTCCGTGTCCAGTCCGGAGAGGTTGGTGACAGGATAGATGAGGGCCTGGCAAGAGATCTTGGGCCCATTCCTGTCCCTGGCCCTGAGCGAAACAACGGCGGACAGGTTCCCCCCGGCGCTGTCGCCGCAACGGTGATCCTGGAGGGATCTCCCCCGAGACTCTCGGCGTTCTCGGAAACCCATTGAAGGGCTGCGTAGGCATCGTCCACCGCCGCCGGGAAGGGGTCCTCCGGCGCCAGCCTGTAGTCAACGGAAACCACGATGCCTCCGGACGCCTTCGCAAGGTATCTCGCAACATCGTCATGGGTTTCGATGTTTCCAACGACCCATCCACCCCCGTGATAGTAGACGATAACCGGACGATTTCCGGTTCCCTCGGCCGTATAGATGCGAATCGGGATCTGCCCCTGGGGTCCGGGGATGCTTCTGTCTTCCACGCTTTGCAGTGCGACCCCCCTCCGCTTCGGCCTCCGGTTGTACCACTCGCGCAGCTCGGCAGGCGAGACCTCCGAGAAGGACCTCTCGCCAGCGGTCGCTTCGAACATCTTCAGAAGGACCGCTACCTTGTAGTCGAGCTTTCCGTAAGGCGTGTTCGCCCATCGGTTGACCAGGACCACCGCGATCAGTACGGCAATGAGCGCAATCGCAACACACAGTCCTATGAGAATCTTCTTCATGGTCACCCCACTAACTCGATTTCGCCCGTGTCCTCGAGGAAATGGAACGCATCCAGGGCCGCCATGCACCCGCTGCCGGCAGCCGACACGGCCTGACGATACCTGGAGTCCTGCACATCCCCTGCGGCAAACACGCCGACCACATTCGTGCACGTACCGTCCCGGGTAAGGATGTACCCCTTCTCGTCGGTCTCGATCTTTCCTTGAAAGGCCGATGGTGTTCGGCACGTGCCCGATGGCGACGAAGACGCCGTCGCAACTCTCCTCAAAGGTCTCCCCGGTCTGCGTGTTCTTCAGCCGCACCCCTGTCACCCCTTTCGGGTCCTCTCCGAGAATCTCCTCCACCACGGCATTCCAAATAACCTCCACCTTCGGGTGCTTCATCACCCTTTCCTGCATGATCTTCGAGGCCCGGGAGTCTCGTCCCTTCGGTGTATGATACGGACCCTCTTGGCGAAGTTCGTCAGAAACAGGGCCTCTTCACAGGCCGTGTCCCCTCCGCCCACGATCATCACCTCCTGATTCTTGAGAAGAACCCGTCGCACGTGGCGCAAGCCGACACTCCCTTCCCCATGAAGCGCTGCTCGCTGGGAAGGCCCATAAACCTGGCCGAGGCCCCGGTCGCAATGATCAGGCTCTTCGAGGCGTACTCGCCCCTGTCGGTGCGGACGGTAAAGGGGGCACCTTTCCAGACCCACCTCCACCACATCCTCGCTCAGGCAGCGGGCCCGAACCTTTCGGCCTGCTTCTTCATGGCATCCATCAGGTCCGGTCCCTGAATCCCCTCCGGAAAGCCCGGATAGTTCTCCACATCGCTGGTAATCGTAAGCTGCCCGCCCGGCTGCATTCCCTCGAGGACGAGGGGCTCCAGGTTCGCTCTTGCAGCGTAGATGGCCGCGGTCAGGCCGGCTGCGCCGCTTCCGACGATCAGGACATTTTCGATCCGCCCTTTCTGTCCGTTCTGTTCCATGTTTTCGATTCCTTATGCGGACCTAGAGGCTGCATCTAGGTAAAGAGTGCTTGCACGGATGGATCCTCCTTGAGATCCGGGTTCTCCTTTACGAAGGAGGGAACGAACCCGGTCGCAAGAAACCGGCCCTCCAGTCTTTCCGCGTCCCGTGAACTCAGCCGATCGAACCGATAGATCTCGCGCAGCTCGATCTCCTCGCCCCCCTCTTTTCCCTCCTGGACCTCACAGACGCTCGTGACCTTTCTCTGGCCGTTCGGATAACGCGTGCAATAGCCACGACATCGATTCCCGAGGCAATTTGTTTCCGCACCGTTCGGGAATTCAACGGCAGGTCGCTCATTGCGATCATAGCCTCGAGTCGCGAGAAGAGATCCCGGGGCGAATTGGAGTGAGCCGTGCTGATGGAGCCGTCGTGGCCGGTGTTCATGGCCTGGAGCATGTCGAGTGTCTCCGCACCCCGGCACTCCCCCACGATGATCCGGTCCGGCCGCATGTGAAGGGCGTTCCGGAACAGGGTCCGAACCGTAATCTCCCCCTTGCCCTGAACATTCGGAGCCCGGGTCTCGAGTCGCACCACATGGCGCTGGAGCAACTGCAGCTCCGCCATCTCCTCGATGGTGACGATCCTCTCCCCGCTCGGGATGAAATTGCTGATCAGGTTGAGGAGGGTCGTCTTGCCGAACTCGTACGGCCTGTGATCATCACGTTCAACCGGTGCACCACCATGAGTCCGAAAAACTCGGCCATCTGCCGGGAGATGCTCTGGTTCTCGATCAACGCATCCGCAGAGAAGATCGAACGGGAAAACTTCCGAATCGTAATGACCGGCCCGTCCAGGGCGATGGGCGGCACGACGATGTTCACCCGGGACCCGTCCGGCAGCCTGCCGTCCACCAGAGGACTCGATTCGTCCACCCGCCTTCCGATGGGGTGGATCATTCTCAATGATCTGCCGGACCTCATCGGGGCTGGCAAAGCCTCGGGGCGCATCAAAGATCCGGCCATCCCGTTCGTAGTACACGTCGCTCCCGTTGATCATCACCTCGCTGACCATCGGGTCCTTCAGGTACTCCTCGAGGACGCCCAGGCCCAGGACCTCGTTCATGATCTCTTCCATCAGATCCTTGCGCTTGACCCAGTTAGGGATTTCCTTCAGGCGTTCCTTAATGATCTCGTCGAGGAGACCCCTGATGCGGAGCAGGTTTTCGTCGCTCCGCGAGACCAGGTCCACGCTTTCGACAATGCACACGTTCTGCAGCTCGGTCCGGAAGGTCTTCTTCAGCGATGTGTAGGTCTTGTCCCGATCCTCGCCTGCCTCGCTGGAAGGCCCGACTCGTTTCGAGGGCTCCGGCAGGGGTTCCTTCCCTGCGGTCCCCCCTCTGCCACCAGAGCTGATGCAGGCGTTTCAGGTGATCCTGAATGACAGAGACGTCCTTCCCTTCCCTTCTCGCGTCGCTGACGATCTCCTCCCACTCAGCCAGAGCCTTCCCGATCGCCTTCTCCTCTTCGTAGGCGATCGCCTTGCGTCCCTCGGGCGAATAATCCCTCCGATCGTGTCCAGCAACTCCGCCAAGGTCTTTTCTCGTATAGGCATACTCTTTCTCCGTCGGTTGCCCCTTCCTTTTTCCTATCCGAACCACCCGATAAGGTCAACCCAGCGGCACTCGACTTGTCAATTCACCTGAAACCCGGTATCAAGTAGACAGGATCCATCGCAACAAACCTCAATGCGGCTTGCGCCGCGAGGGAAAAGTCGAAAGGGTCAAGGTGAAAGGACAAAGGGTCCAGGGATCAGACCCCGCGCCCACTTACGCGCATGAGCCCGAACAAACAGGGTTTTTCCCCTTTCACCTCTGACCTTTTCCCTTTCGACTCGTTCGATTTACCGAGCCGGAGGTCTCCCAACATCTACGAAAATACGTAGATGTTGAACGGAAGACTCTAGGAGGGGGCACCATGGCGCGCACAGGATTGATCCGAGACAACGCTTACCTGGAACACATCACTTCGGACTTCCACCCCGAGCACCCGGACCGCCTCCGTGCCATCTATTCCATCTTGGAAGATCAGGAACTGCAAGGCAAGACCGCAGTCCTCGAGGCTCCGGAGGCCACGGCGGAAGAGATACGGCGGATCCACACCGAATCGTACTATCAGAAGATCGAGTCGACGCGGGACTGCGGACATCGCCGGCTCGACCCTGACACACACGTCTCTTCGCAGTCCTACCGGGCGGCAAAACTTGCGGCAGGAGGCCTGTGCGTGCTCGTGGATGCGGTCTGTTCCGGCGAAATAGGCAATGGGTTCGCCCTGGTCCCGCCCGCCCGGCCATCATGCGGAAGCGGACAGAGGGATGGGCTTCTGCATCTACAACAACATCGCCATCGCGGCACGGTATGCTCAGAACAGGGGACTCGCCGAAAAGGTTCTGATCGTGGACTGGGACCTGCATCACGGAAACGGAACCCAGCACTCCTTCGAATCGGATCCCTCGGTCCTCTACTTCTCCTCCCACCAGTACCCCTACTACCCCGGCACAGGAAGGCCGGATGAGACCGGAACGGGCAAGGCGGAAGGCTATACCGTAAACGTACCTCTCCCGGGAGGACAGGGGGATGAAGACTTCATCCGGATCTATCCAGGAGGTCCTCGAGCCGATCGCTACTCAGTTCAGGCCCGAATCTCGTCCTCGTTTCTGCCGGGTTCGATACCTACTACCGGGACCCCCTGGCCGGCATGGGGGTGACGGAAAACGGTTTTGCGGAAATCACGCGCATCCTGATGCGAATCGCGAATGCCTGCTGCCAGGGAAAGATCGTCCTCACCCTGGAAGGCGGCTATCATCTGGAAGGGCTCGCCCAAAGCGTCAAACGCGTCATCCTGGCGCTCCAGGAGACAGGGCCCCGGGCAGCCGCCTCACCCACGCCCTCCCATACGACCGAACAGATCGTGAAACACATTCGCGACATGCAAAGGGCTTATTGGCGCCTTTAGCCCGGATTACTCGTCAAGGAACGCGAACTGCGTACAGTTGCGAAAAGGCTTGTCCAGATTCGGGATTTTGCGGGGGCGAGACCGGACGAC
>CAVPPY010000020.1:0-54757 GCA_963707245.1 Pirellulaceae bacterium | reverse complement strand
CGCCAGGAGCTTGGGTCATTAGATCCATGGCCCGCTGCGTCTTGGGGAATGCGATGCAGTCGCGAATATTATCCAAGCCGGCAAAGAGCATCACCACGCGGTCTATGCCCAGGGCGATGCCACCGTGGGGTGGGGCACCGTAGCGCAATGCATCGAGCAAAAAACCAAAGCGATCTTCGGCCATCTCGGGTGAAATGCCCAGCAGATCGAATACGATCTGTTGCGTTTCCGAATCATGGATACGAATCGTCCCGCCTCCGGCCTCGTAACCGTTGATCACCAAATCATAAGCTTTGGCTCGACATTGCTCGGGCTGCGTACTGAGCTTTTCAAGATCTTGAGCCCGCGGCGCCGTAAACGGGTGGTGCATGGCCACGTAGCGGTTTTCTGCTTCGTCCTTTTCAAACATGGGGAATTCGACGACCCATGAAAAATGCATCTGCTTAGGATCATACAAGCCCAGTTCAGCCCCCAGGCGACGTCGCAAGCCGTTGAGCCCCCGGCAGGTCACGTCCCAGGAATCGGCCAGCAGCAGCAGCAAATCTCCGGGTTGTGCGTCAAAACGCTGCTTCAGCCCGTCGAGAATCGCCGGCTCCAGGTTCTTGCTGATTGGCGACCAGAGCGAGCCGTCGGCCTCGACCCGAAACCAAGCTAACCCCTTGGCGGCAAAGTCATTCCTGACGAAATCGGTTAGTTCATCAATGCGTTTCCGCGAAAACTCTTCAGCGCGTTTCTCAATCTTGATGCCACGCACAAAGCCGCCGCCATCGACTGCAGCCCGAAACACACGAAATTCAGTTTGCCGAGCCAGATCGCTGCAATCGGATATCTCCATGCCAAACCGCAAGTCGGGGGCATCGCTACCATAACGCCGCACGGCTTCGTCGTAAGTCATGCGCGGCAGCGGCGTCTGTAATTCGACACCAAGCAACTCACTGGATAGCTTGCTCATCAAGCCATCGATCATGCCAATCACGTCCTCGGCATCGACAAAGGACATTTCCATATCCAGTTGCGTAAACTCGGGTTGACGATCCGCCCTCAAATCTTCATCTCGAAAGCAGCGAGCAATTTGTACGTAGCGATCGTAGCCGGCCACCATCAAAATCTGTTTGTATAACTGGGGCGATTGAGGCAGTGCAAAGAAATGCCCCCAATGCACGCGGCTGGGCACCAGATAGTCACGGGCTCCCTCAGGTGTGCTACGGCCAAGAATCGGTGTTTCCACATCAATGAAATCATTGGCTGCGAAGTAGTCACGCATGGATTTGATGATCTTGCTCCGCAAAATCAAGGTTTGCTGCATCGCTTCGCGGCGCAGATCGATATAGCGGTACTTGAGCCTGAGGTCCTCGCCGGGCAATTCTTCTTGGTTGGGAAAAAACGGGGGCGTTTTGCAGCGATTGAGAATCTGCAAACTACTGGCGCGGACCTCGATTTCACCTGTCGACAATTTACTGTTGTCCTTGCCTTCCAGCCGCGGCGCTACCTGGCCCTCCACCTGCACCACAAATTCGCCACGCAGATTCTTCGCGGTTTCCAAGGCCGAACTACCGCTGTCGGGGTTCACCACCACCTGGGTTTTCCCGTATCGATCGCGCAAATCCAGAAAAATGGTCCCACCGTGGTCACGAGCTTTATCCACCCATCCACAAAGGGAGACCTGTTGGCCAATGTTGCTGCTGCGAAGCTGACCACATGTGTGCGAACGTAACAAGATTCAGTTCCTAATTGGATCAGAGGCGTCTACGAGAGGCGGCCTGGGCGCCACGGCTCCCATGCGGCAAGCAAGGCTGCATTCCAGACAGGGCAGGCTAGCCATCAAGCCAACCAGCCGAACCGTGGGCAACATTTTAGTGCCCACACACGATCCGACTAGTGCTGCATCCAGCCAATTCCCCCGTTCCAGGTTCCACCTGAAGGCAGCCCCGCTACCACCCCCATTGCCCCATCTCAGTTGAAGTGAGCGGCAATCGCGCTCAGCCGGCGTTTCCTTAACGCCCAAAAAGACGCCGGCACCTGGCCGCTCGCTGATCCGGCCGACATCCAATGGGAATAACGCGGCGAGGCTTGGCCGCCTAAAGGCGGAACTACGAACAGTCAGGGAAGATCCCTTAATTCCGCACGCAACCGGCGGAGGACGCGCGACTTGGCCTGATACACGCTAGCAGCGGAAATCGCCAACTGCTGTGCTATGTCGGCCGTGGGTCGACCATCGATGGTTGCCATCCAAAAGGCCTCCCAGGTCGTCTGCTCAAACTCCACCCGTACACGCTCAAGAGCCTCGCGAACGACCATCACCTGGGCATCGTCAGCACAAATCGTCGACTCCAGCTGTTCTTCCAGTTGATTCAGGCGGAGGACGGCCTCGCTCCCACCCTTGGCCGCGACCTGCTTGGAGCAACGGCGGAAATAGTCACGAACCTTGTTGCGAGTAATCGTCGCCAGCCAAGATCGAAAGCTGCCCTGCTGCTTAGCACGTTCGAAAGTCGCGATGCCACGTGCCACGGCTACAAAAACCTCCTGCACGATGTCCGCAGCATCGGCTTCGGGCACACCCGAGATCCGGCACCAACGGTACACCACCGGCCCAAAACTGGTAACCAAGCGATTCCAACTCGCCGGATCCAGCCGCTGGACTCCATCGAGGAAAAGCGTAGACAGTGTCGGAATCTCGGGTCCGGCTGAGCTATATTCTGGTGGTTGCATGCTCGCATTATAGCCGTTCAAGATAAAACGGCCTTTTCCCTGAAATGCTGTCAGAACCTTTCGTTCTTTAGCGTAGTCGCCACCAGGCGACACGCAGCCAGAGGTTCAGACACGGGAGAGCGTAATGATGACCACAATCGAATGCCCCAGCAGAGCAGAAATCCAAGCCCTCACGCTTGGACGTTTGCCGAGCGAGGATAGCCACGCGCTTTTTGAACATCTAGAGCACTGCGCCGAATGTCGTTCGGAACTCGAAGCGCTCGACGACAGCCAAGATTCGCTGATCTGCTCCCTGCGGGCGCCGCGGGAAGATGGGGATTTCCTGGACGAGCCCACTTGCCGGCAGGCAGTGTTCAATGCTCTGGGGGCTCTGTCGCTGGCCGAAAATTATCCGCTCAATCCTCCCCAAGAATTGGCTAAACGGATTGGCGATTATGAAATCCTACGGCCAATTGGTCATGGCGGCATGGGTTCCGTATATTTGGCTCGGCATACAAAGCTAGGCCGCGAGGTGGCGCTGAAGGTCCTGGCCAGCCACCGCCTGGCCGACCCGAAAATGCGCGATCGTTTCGAATCGGAAATGCGTGCAGTGGGGAGGCTAAGCCATCCCAATATTGTCACCGCTCACGATGCCCGCGACGTGCAGGGGGCTGCGGTGCTGGTTACCGAGTACGTTCACGGATTAGACTTGGGACAGTTGTTGCTGCGCACTGGTCGGCTCTCAATTCCCAACGCCTGTGAGATTGCTCGACAAGTTGCCTCAGCCATGGAATACATCCATTGCCAGAGCTTTGTACACCGGGATATCAAGCCCTCGAACGTGATTCTGAGTAGCCAAGGGCATGTCAAGCTGTTGGACCTGGGGCTGGCACGCCTGCAATACGAGCATGGAAATCCTGCAGAGCTGACCGGTACGGGACAGGCCATGGGCACTGCCGACTATGTCGCGCCGAGCAGGTCGCTGACGCCAAGTCCGTCGATATTCGAGCGGATATTTACGCGTTGGGTTGTACGCTTTTTAAATTATTGACCGGCCGTGCTCCCTTTGCGGACGAACAGCACATCACGGCATTTGCAAAAATGACAGCCCATGTCTCCAAGCCCGCGCCGCCATTGAATGATTTCCTGCCGGACGCTCCCCGTGGGCTTGTCGATCTGCTGGACACAATGCTGGCCAAGGAACCCGACGACCGCCCACTATCTCCCAAGCATGTTATTGACGCTCTGGCGCCATTCTGTGCGGATCATAATTTGCCCCAGCTCATTCACGATGCGGCCCAACTTTCGCCGCAGCCACAACCCAGCGCAGTGGCCACGGGCGCTGCGTCCAGGTCATTAGCCAAGTCGTGGCGGATGCGAAAAATCCCGCTGTTCTACGCTGTCGCGGCAGGACTTTCCGGCATGCTGATGGGGTTGCTGATGTCGATCGTGATTGTGATCACCAATCCCGATGGTACGCGTTCCTTCCTGCAACTGGCCGAGGGCAGCAAAGTGCAAATTGGTGACGAACAGCTGCTGCCTGCTAAGAGTGTCCAGATGGACGCGGCTCAACCCGATCCCGCCGAATTCATGGAAGGCATGATGGACAAGCCGTCCATGCAGTCTAAACCATCCATGGTTTCCGAGGCTGCCGCTGTCCTCGAACGCATGCAGGGTATTTGGGAGATTACGTCGATAAACGATAGCGGGTTCTTGGAGAAAGGCAGCCCGAATTCCGGGGCCCTGTTTGTACATGGCAATCGGGCCACCTTCTATCGTCGAAGCGAACTAACCAGCGACGGTACATTGTTTCTCACTGGTACGGGGAGGTGTACGCTATCCGCTAGCGACCACGTCTTATTGGGTAGTTGTCGATTCTCCGAGGAAAACGCGTTGGAGTTCAGCTTCGATGGCTTTCAATTTCAATCAAATGCGAAGAAACCAGTGCCATCGATTCTCAGATCACGACAACCGAGCTTTCTGATTGTTGGCATGCGGCGAAAATCGCTTGAGGCCAGCGAGCCCGAATGGACGGCCGCTTACGCAAGGTGGCGCGACCAGATAGAAGCACAATCTGCAGCAGAGTGCAATAATGTGCTTTTACAAAATGCAGCGGAAAGCGTCGTGAATCCGCAGCAATCCTCCGTGGGCCCAGCTCCAATCTCCCGGCCCGGCGAGAAGGCGGCAACGCAACTGCCCGACAATTTCCTGCGTTCCACGATGACGACACTGTTTGCAGTCGGCCAGCCCGAACAGCTGCGCAAGGACAGACTGCAGTCCGCAGTAGGCGAAACACCCCAAGCAGCCTTCCGCAACAAATTCAACGAGGTCATCGAAGAACTTGGCTACCCCAAGAGCATTCGTAGCATCACGCAAACTGTGCCAAGGAAGCACCTTTGGCTGACAGTAGATTCGTCGTCCGCCTACCAGATCACCATCGATAAGCAGCATTTGTTTAGCGACATCGAAATCGTCGTCGATACTTTGGCAGGCACGAAGGGTATCTTCAGAGAAGTGCTCGACGGACTGAAACGCGACCCGAATGGACCTCATCTCGATCTTGAAGATCTCGCTCAGTCGCTAGGCGATGAAGTGGTTGTTGTCGTTCCCAAGGACCATCAAGACAGTTTAGTCATCGCCTTTCCCGCATCCGAGAAAATCAAGCTGGCTTGGTACCAGGCGACAGGAAGAGGACAAGGCATTGCTGGCGAGGAAGTTTGGCGAGAGTACGCGGCCAGTTTCTACGGCAACAAAGACCGATCTGCGGCGACGATTGTAGCCTGTTTGCACCATGGATACTTGATTTTCGGGCCCTACGCAACCCTGACGCGCCCTTGCCCGCCCAACAAGGGAGTAGTTCGTAGTCCCTCCATTCGCAGCGTGTCAGGACGTGTTAGCGGCTTTGTCACTTTGTGGAAGCGAGGGGTGGCGCGAACATGTTCCGCGAAAAGTCCAAATTACCAGCACGAACTGCCGGCAAGTGTTCGCCCTGAAAGCAAACCGGCTTGGCCGCCTCAAGGCGGAACGACGAACGGGTAGGCTAGCATTAAGTGACCTGGACGCGCGGGCCATTTTGCAAGGATCGCTGGCAGCATATCTCGTTACTCACCCGGTATTCATTGAGGAGTAATCAAGGTGATCAGCCGCAGATTCAGCTTATGTCTACTTGTTCTCTTGTTTATCCATGGCGCGAGGGCACAACAGGCATCATGCCAGGAAACAACGCGCCCCTGGTGGAATCCATTTGCCAGTGAATCGAAAACCGCTCCAGCCGCCGACCAGAGTTCAGTCAACGGTAGCAAACTGTTTACAGGCAGTGGCTCACCATCCATGTTCAAACTGCCCAATTGGGAGTTTCCCAGTCTGACGAAAAAACCCACCAAGTCAAAGAAAAATTCCGCTTCCACCATGAGTCGCCTGGGCAACACAACCAAACGCTGGTGGGACAATACCGTTGACTTCATCAATCCCTTTGATTCGCCCACTCCAACCACCCGGCAGCCTCAAGGCTACCAACCACAGAATCAAGCAAAACAGAAGGATTCCAGTGGAGCATGGGACTGGCTCAAGGGTACGGAACCTCCCCAGGAACCCACCACCGTCAACGAGTTTCTGCGGCAACCGCCCGTACGCTTCTAGCCCCTGACCAGATTAGACTTTAGGGCAGCCCCCTTCGCCAGAATTCGGTTCTTTCCATGATTGTCCGAAGTCTGGCGACTCCGGCTACAGCGGCTACTGCGAAAAACCTAGAAATTCGCCTGCGATCCGCACAGGGCTACCCGCAGGTCACACACATTGGTTCCTGTGGGTC
This sequence comes from Pirellulaceae bacterium, assembly GCA_963707245.1. GTDB lineage: Bacteria > Planctomycetota > Planctomycetia > Pirellulales > Pirellulaceae > Aureliella. Next base: position 48,258 of record CAVPPY010000020.1, on the reverse strand, counting down.
CAGTAAGAAATAGACTTCCAACTTTTTGAAAGAAATGATAGGCATCGGCCTGGCGCAAGAAGAGGTTAGCATCCAGGCCGAGAGCTTGACTTCGCTTCCAGATTTCAGCATCAAACCAGGCTCCAGCGGCATCGGTCGGGCCATCCTCGCCATCGGTACCAGCGCTAAGGAACACCAGCGGTCGCATGCGGCTGGAGGCTGGCGTAGCGCCCGCCGCGCATCTCGGCAGGCCACCCTTGCTGGCTAAGCCCATGCATTACCGCCAACGCCAAATGCTGATTGCGGCCGCCAAGTCCGCAATTCTTGGCAGGCAATCGAACACTCGGCTCGCCACCGGAGATCCAGCAGTCGATGGCGTCCTGCATGGCCAATTGACGTACACTCTCCGTCGCTTGCTGTGCCACCTGCATCACTTCGGGCTCTGGCTGGCGCGAGGCTTGCATCACATAGCGATAGCCCAACTGGACGGCCTTGGACCCTGCCGCGTCCACCGCATCGGCATTATTACCCAACAGCACATGCTGGACAGTCGAGGTGGCGAGCTGCAGCGTACTTGTTCGAGCCGCAGCCGTGCGCAAATAGTCGACGACATTTCTCAAGTCCGGTTGTTGGCTCAGCCCCAGTCGCTCCAAAACTGCCAGAGCCTCATGCGGATTGGGGGCCGAGGTTGCCACTGTGGGTCCCGAAGCAATCGTCTCCAGCGGATCTCCAATCACATCGGACAACACCAAGGATACTAATTGGCCGGCGCGGCAGGCCCGCAACAGGCCACCGGCTTTAACTAAACTCAGCGCTCGACGTACGCAGTTTAATTGCTGAATATTGCCTCCAGCTGCCGCGACCAAACGTGCAACCTCCTGCTTATCGCTTAATTGAATCCCATCGGGAGGAGCCACCATCAGTGCCGAGCCGCCTCCGGAAATCAAACACAAGACCAGATCGCGGCTGTCGCAACCGCGCACCAGTTCGAGAATCCGCTGGGTGCCCGCCACGGCCGCCGCCGTAGGTAGGTTCACACCATCGGGCCGCGCGGCGTGCAGGTGTATGTCCGCCCTGGGCTGCTCGGCAATACTACCCTCAGGGCAATTGATCCATCCCTCGATCTGAATTCCGGGCAGTTCACGACGCAAGCCTGGCAACACTTGTCGATCGAGTTCGATAGCCATTGCCGCAGATGCCTTGCCAGCGCCAACGATAACCAATCGCCGCAGACCCTGCAGCTCCAGCATCGAGCCATCCAAGTCAAGGACGGTTCCATGCAGTTTCACTTTATCGGCTATCAACCGTCGCGGCGTAACGGCCTCCGTTCCCGCCATCCAAATGGCCAAGGTGTCGTCGCGCAGCCGATGGGCAGCTGGTTCTCTAGTCGTGAGCATTGGGCATTCGCAAGGGGTTACGGTCCAGGAATTTCCTGGTGAACTTCACCGATGATCGTGGTCGGCAGGCTACCTGCGGGCGCGGTGTTGTAACTCCGACGATCTGTGGCCGGATCGATCACGCTGGCGCGGATGGCTTCCAGTACGATATCACACTCGCCACGGCATTCGGCCAGGATGCGGAATTCCCCATCGCTGACGGCAAAGCGGTAAAGTTCGATTTCTATGCGGTCACCGGCCGCGCCACGAACCAATTGTCCGAGACTCGGGCCCCGCCTGATTGTCGTAGACCAATAGTCCACTGTCGCGACCGGGACTGGTTCGGAGCACCCGGGCCGTGGCCGCGACACGGACCAACTGCCCCTTGGAAACCCGGGCTGCCGCACTACGGACGCGCAGCGATGCGCCTTCGTAACCTCCAGGGATAATCGTTGGTGTTTGCCCACTCGGTTTTTGATAAGCTGCCAGTCGCATTCCGCCACCTGGCTGGCTGTCCGGTTTCAAGATTTCGACCCGCAGGTCAACTCGTTCTTCCAGCCGCCGCTGCTGCGACCAGCCCGCATCCAACAGTTCTCCCAGATCCGCGAGTTCGGCGCCAGGTAAGTCCAACGCGCGCCACTCGCTGCGTTCACAGGCCTCAGCCAATTTCCAGTGGTAACTCAGCAGGGCAGGGCTGACGACAAACGGACTGGCTTGGGCAGCCGCCAGATTGCTGACCGCAGTCTGCTGCGCATCATAGAGCATCCCTTGAATTCCGTTGCTCGCGCGAAACGCAATCTCCGTTGCCTCCCGCGGGCGATTGGAGCGCAGGGCGGCGCCACCCCAAGTCTAGCTGCCGTTGGGCCAACGCAAGTTGTTCGAATTGCTCGGCGCGGGCCAGTCGGGCAAGTTCACTCTCATCCCGAGGTGAAAATCTGGCTTCCGTCACATCGGCGGCAACAGCCAGATTGTAAGCCACGATCTCCAGCTGGTCCGACGCATTCTGCATTGCCGAGTCGGTCATTCGCTTGCGGAGAAAGCTGAGCACATTCGGATTGTTGGTCAAGACGAAAGATTCGATTGGCTCCGGGTTCTCGACGCTCCACTGCAATCCTGCGGGAGTGGCCAATGTCTCCACGCGTTCCAACGATCCCTGAGTAAGTCGCAACACATACTGCGTGCCGGCCGGCGAAGTGCTGCCGAGTTCCAAGCGCGAGGCGTGCGTGGGCGGTATGCAGTATTGGCAATCTTTGGCTGAACTGATGGCCAGGATCAGCTGACTGTCGGCCACGGTCCAGGCAGCCGAAAGATAATCACTGCGATTGAAGCTGGGCGCTTGCGTGGATTGACCGGCCATGATCCACGGTCCCCACAATCTCAAATCATTGATCGCCCAACGCATCGCGGCCACATGCACACTCTCCGCCGACTGCTGTATGTTCAATGGCTGAAAAGTGCGAAACAGGACACCGCGAGCTCCCGCCAGCACCGCACCAGCCACCTGATGCCGCAACCCCAGCGGATTGGCCGGATAATCCTGGCTGATCTCCGAGGGACGCAAGACGCTGTTAGCAGTTTGGAACTGATCAAGGATGGCGGGGGTTTCCCCGGTATTGATCGACACCCAACCATCGCCACGCTGTCGCGTAATCTGCAATTGCTCCGCCACCCACTGCAATTTGTCCTGCATGCTGGCCGCCGATACCGGGCTGGGCGTTGGCACGATCACCTCGTCAGCCATGCGGCTGAACTGCCAGGCATGCTCTAGAGCCTCGCCAACCAGCGGCCGCTGCAATTCTGCGGGTAACTGTTGAACCAATCGCGTCTGCTCTCGAACCAGGTTTGCCTGTCGAGAATCCAGCGCGGCACCCACCAACCAGCCCTTGAGTGCCGGTGCTGCCTCCGCACTGATGGCCAACGGATGCGGTGGCGGCGGGCTAATGACCCCCAGGCCAGCGTCTTGGATTCTACCCAGCTGCAATTCGCTAGGCAGTTGATTTAGCAATAGGCCGGTGAGCCCTAGTGAATTCAGCCATGGGAGGGATTCGCCACGATACTGCAGCCAGACAGGTGGGCGATTGGCAGCCGCCCAAAATCGTTCCTCGGCGGTCGCGGTTTCTTGCCGCCAACGCCAACGTTCGCGCCAATTGGCCGCCAGGGGCATGCCCACTGCCGCCAAGGGAATCATGCCTGGTAGATCCAAGTCATCCACCTGCACGCGATAGCGTCCCGGGCCGGTGTAGACATTCAGCACCAGACTATCGATGAAGGCGTTCTCGAGATTCAGTTCCGATCCGAAACGCTGCCTGAGGGTAATCAGCTCCTGCTGAAGCAATCTTTGCAACTCCCGAACCCGCAACATTTGCCACTGTCCCGTGTCCCTATAGATTTCGCCCCACAAGATCGTGTTCAATCTACCTTGCGTGATCGGGTGCTCGGCTTGCGGGAAGATGACTCGAACGCCAATCTGAATGCGGCCACTGCTGCACCGAGTCCAAATCCGCGGTTGGAATTCGTCCAGGGCGACACACGGCTCGATGGGGTAGGCCAGCAGCACCAGCGTCCCGCTGCCGCAGTCGACCTCCATCTGCTCACAGGTGCGCCCGCTATGCGGTAGCAATAAACTGATTTCATGCTCGGTCAGCTGGGCATTGCAGTCGCTTTCGACCAGTTGCCATCGTGGATTTCCCCCCTCGAACGAATCGCTGCGCTGCCCCCAAACCGCATTCGGCACCAGCCAAGCAGCCAGCGACAGCAGCCAACTCAGGCATTTCGTGTTGCGTTTCCGCATCATGGAACCCCCAATGGGGATAATTGGAACATGGGCAAAAAAATTGTTGCCTGGCGGCAACATCCTCTTCAGTTTGTTGAAAACACCGTAAGTCATTCTTTTAGAAGAACTTACAGAATTTCTCCAGATCATTACTTGGTGCGTTTATGCAACACCGGTAAAGCAGACCAAATACGCCGATTATCCTAAGTCATTGCAATTCAACAACTTAGGAAATATCATCGGCAGACAGCCCCAGTTTGGCCCTCGGCATGCTTTAGAGAGTCAACAACACAGCGAGTTCAGCTACCCAACTTCGGAGATCGAAAAATGAGTTCAGCATCCGCCCAATCGCAAAACGAAGTCCGCCAAGAAGATATCCCGACGGACCTGCTGGAGCTGACTGCTGCCATCGAGCAACTGCCGATTGAACATCGCATTCGCCTGCTGCCCTCGCTGCGGCGAGTGACCGACAGCAGCGTTCGTCGCCGTCGGATCCTGACGCTCGTCCAAGAGGCCTTGGGGCAATTGCGATTGGATATGAAGTACCTGGTCTTTGATCTTGAAGCCACCCGCCGCGAACGCGATGAATTCCTGGATAAATTAAACGAATACGGCCAGAACGAATAACACCGGAAGCACTGGTTCGCCCGCCTCGCCACGGCTGTGAACCGCCAGCTCAGCAGCTGGTATGTTGCATCTCTCTCCGGAAAAGGGCTGCTGGATTCTCATGCCTCGTCAGGTATAGATTCAGCAGCCCTTTTTTCATTGGCCTCGGCGGCATGCATTAGCCTTCACCTAAGTAGCCCACACGTAGGCGAGTCTCTCCGAGACTCGCTCTCAATTGCGACCAGACTCGCTGTGTCCGCCTTAGTTGGCTCGAAGGACACTGCCCGTCTTGGATTAGCGGGCGGATTCAGCCTAATTCGCCCTCACGCCAGGTCAACGGTTTGCGTTTTATGCCGGGCTTGCTTACTATCAAGCTGGGTTTTTCATCCACTTATCAGATTCCAATCCTTTGGGCGCTTCCTTTACCTAGGCACTATGGTCGACTTCACCCCCAATCAGCTTTCCCAGCGGATCGTTGAACTAGGCCTGTTAGAGCCAATCGAAGTGGAACAGGCGTGGTCCGACATTGGTTCGCTCGAGGGCTCGTGTGACGATCTGATTCGGGTGTTGCAACGCAAAGAATTGCTCACCAATCTGCAGGTGGACCGATTGCTCAAGGGCGAGCGGACGGGGTATTTCTACGGGCATTGGAAAGTCCTGTATCTGATCGGTGCTGGAACCTTTGCCCGCGTTTATCGTTCGGTACACCGTGAAACGGGACGCGTGGCCGCTGTAAAAGTACTGCGCAAGCGGCATCGCTCCGAACCGGTACAGGTCGAACAGTTTCTACGCGAAGCCAGCGTGGGTATGCAGTTGCGGCATCCCAACATTGTGGCCATTCACGAGGTCGATAACGATCCACGCAGCCCTTTCATGGTGATGGAATTCGTCGAAGGCCAGACCATGCGCGAACTGGTAAAGATTCGCACCAAACTCGATCCCAAAACCTCCATGCAATTGATGACCGATGTGGCCAATGGCCTTGCCTACGCATCCACCCAGGGGGTTACTCACCGAGATATGAAACTCAGCAACGTGCTCGTAACCTCTCAGGGAAAAGCCAAACTCGTGGACTTTGGTCTAGCCGCCTTGGCCGATACCAGCAACGAAGCGGCGCTGGCGGATTGCCCTAGTGCGCGGGCTATTGACTATGCTGCACTAGAACGTGGAACAGGAGTTCGCAAAGATGACCCGCGCAGCGATTTGTATTTCTTTGGCAGCATGCTGTATCACATTCTGACCGGACATTCTCCGTTGACGGAAACTCGCGATCGCATGGCCCGCTTGAACGTCAGCCGTTTTCGCGAAGTCCCGCATATTCTCAAAGTTGCCCCGGAAACGCCCATGAATGTGGCGGCCATCGTGCATAAAGCCATGGAGTTTGACCCAACCAAGCGATATCAAACTCCCAACGAGTTGTTGCTCGATCTGCGGAGTACGCTCGCGCGCATCGAAGCCGGTGACACTCAAACCACAGCCCGCATCGCGTCGGGCGACCCCGATGCAGCTCACGACGTGAGCACGGAAGGGGCGAACAAAACAATCATGTTGGTCGAAAGCAAGATTGAGTTTCAGGACCTGATTCGCGACAAGCTCAAGAAACGAGGCTACCGCGTACTGGTGATCAGCGATCCGGCCCGTGCCCTCGCCCGCTTTGAGCCCGATGGCGATCCGCCCGCCGACTGTGTCCTGTTCAGTGCTCCGGAATTGGCATCTTCCGCCTTGGATGCATTCAATGAGTTTGGCGAAAACCCGCACACGGCCCATATTCCTGCGATCTTGCTGGTCGACCGCAAGCAGCAGTTCATCATTCGCAATGCCAAGGTAAACTCCAAGCGGACGATGCTCGCCATGCCGCTCAAAGTCCGCGAGCTGCGAGCCTCCCTGATTCGCTTGCTCAAATCCTCGAATGCGGTTTCTTGAGCACCCGCCCCGGCTCTAGCCTCACGAAACGCTGGGAAAATTCGCAAGCAGGCGAGAGAATGCCTTTCGTTTCTACAGCAATCGCGGCTTGGCTTGGCTGGTTTCGTCCTATAGAATTCCTCCCTCACGTTAATTCCCCCAGGGAAATAGCGGTTGTCACAGCGAGGTGGTCGTCTTTTTGCTGATTGATTTCTCTTCGAACTCGATCTGCCCACGACCACGCCTCCAGACGCACGCAAAAAGAGGGTGTAGCTCAGTCGGTAGAGCATCGGACTTTTAATCCGTGGGTCCTGGGTTCAAGTCCCAGCACCCTCACTTGCGTTTTCCGTTTGGGAAACCAGCGTATTTTCATTGGGTTTTTGCTCAGTCGCCATCGCGGCCAGACCGCTGAGCACTTCGCACTCCGTCGCATCATTTTGCACCGTTTCGCGCTGCAACTGCTGTCGTGAGCGTTGCGGGCCGGCCTCATCCCCATCGGTCCCAGTCGCCGCAGGCGGCTCTCCGTCCGGGCCGAACGAAAAGACGCACCCAACGGGCCGACCGGGCCCAAGGCGCCGACCGGGCCGACAAGCGTTAGGCCAGCAGGTGAGCGCTATTTCGGAAAAACGGAACGTTTTTCTTTCCGTCAGCTCAGGATCAATCCCGGCTCAAGCACTCCAGGCTTGCTCGACTACGAGAATCAGGGGCTGACCCCAGCGTGACGCCCAGCGTGACACGCCAAACGTACTAGTGCAAGCGAACTGTCGCCTGACGGTGCGACAACTTCAGGCATATTCAGAGATTTTTGGCGGACAGGGCCTTCAAAAACAGCTACTTGAATAACCCCTGTCGAGCTTACCCCGCAAATCTTTGAATGAGTCTCAGATGAATCTTGCCTCCCGTTGGCGCAGTAGAAGGTCAGCATGCTATGGTCCATATCAAAAACGTGGACTCCGCTTCGAGACATTGGAACTGAGGCGGTTGCTAGCAGCAGATATCAATGGCACGTTTTACGAAGACGTCGACAGGAACGGCATCAAGAGCGGACCAGACAATACGCTCGCGGGCTGGACCGCGTTTGTTGATATCGATCGAAACGGCGTACTCAATAATCTGCCGGGCGGCGCCTCGGAACCGTTTGCGGTCTCCGGTTCCGGAGGCGATTACGTAATTAACATGAATGGGCAACCAACCGGCGTGTACCGTGTGTCGCAGATTTTGCAGGCCGATTGGACGCCCATTTCACCAGTATCGCGGGATGTTGTGTTTACCGCTGGGCAAAGCACCAACAAAATCGACTTCTTTAATTTCGCTGGCGGCACCATCGAAGGCATCGTCTGGCAAGATCTTAACCAGGATGGAATCCGCGATGATACGGACCCGGGGCTTGCCGGCTGGACAGTCTTTCTTGACCTACCGCCTGTGGGCGGCGGTAGCCGAAATCAGATGCTTGATCTCGGTGAGCCATCGACAGTGACCGACTCTTTGGGCCACTACTCTTTTTCGGATCTGCCAGCCGGCGATTATGAAGTGACTGAAGTTCAGCCAGCAGGCTGGGATGTGCCAAAAGGGTACGATATCCAGCAGACGGCGACGGTTGTCGCGCTGAAAACCACCGTAGCCGACTTTGCAAATTTCTCTGACTTGAATGGGTCCATCGAAGGCATTATTTGGAATGATATCAACGGCGATGGAGATCGGGCAGTTGACCCTGTAACGGGATTGCCAACGGAGCCTGGATTGGAAGGCTGGACGGTGTTTGTTGACGCGAACACCAATGGCAGCTTGGACACCACGGAACAGGCAACGACCACGGACGCAGATGGCAAATACTATTTTGTCAGTGTGCTCGAGGGAACTTATCGCATCAAGGAGATTCTACCGCCAAACTGGTCTCCGGCACCAGGATATGCCGTAGAGCAAACAGTCAGCGTGCTTGCCGGTGAGAAGACGCAGGAGGTAGATTTCGCCAACTTCACCGTCTTGAATGGTGCCATCACGGGAACGGTTTGGAATGACGTGAATCGGGATGGAGTTCGCAACACGGTGTTTAGTGGAGGATTTTCCGATCCGGGCCTCGACGGATGGACTGTTTATCTCGACATGAATCGCAACGGTGCCTTCGACACCGACGAGCCAACGGCCACGACGGACATCGATGGTGTATACGTCTTCCCGGACCTGCAAATTGGCGAATATGAAGTCATCGAAATTGTTCCCTCGGGATGGGAAACAGCCCCTGGCTTTGGCGACAATTACACGGTTCGAGTCTACTCCGGTGCAACCTCGACCGCACCCGATTTTGCCAACTTCAATTTATCGACTCTGGTTCCGGGATCGATTAGCGGAAACGTTTGGGACGATGTCAATGGAAACGGAATCCGCGATACCGTTCCGAGCGCTGAACCAGGTTCTGCAGGCTGGACGGTATTCGTCGACCTCAATAGCAATCGTTTGGCAGACGCAACCGAGCCACAGGCTATCTCCGTTGCGGACGGAACGTATACCATCAACGGCGTAACGCCAGGAACTTCGACGGTCGTCATACAGTCGAGAAGCGGCTGGCATCATACGTTTCCGATCTCCGGCACACGCACATTGTCGTTGAAAAACGGCGAAAACGCCTCTGGAATCAACTTTGGAGAGCAACAAGTACGCGATAAGGAATTTTCGGGAACCGTCTTCGTTGACTCAAACCATGACGGCGTTCGTGATGCTGGCGAGAAGGGCTTGAGCGGCATCGTTGTCTATCTGGATCTAAATAACAATTCAGCCTTGGATAGTGGCGAACCAACTGCAACTACTTCGGACGACAAATTCTTTACGCCTGCGGTTGACGAGGCAGGCACGTATAGCTTCACCCATCTCGCCGCCAACATGTATGAGGTACGGCAAATCGTAAAGGACGAGTTGAGTGCTACACCAGATGCCGCACGTATGCATACTGTTGATCTAGTAACGAATCCCGTTCAAGCGGGAGTCGATTTTGCTGACGTTTATCGTCGCAATGAAATTCATGGCATCAAGTTTGACGATCTCGATGGCAATGGAGTGCGCGACACAACGGAACCAGCTGTTGCTGGAACGACGGTCTTCATAGACTCGAATCGAAATGGGATTCTTGACACGGGTGAACCGCAGAGTGTCACCGACAAAAACGGTGCCTACGAGTTTCTAGATTTGTCGCCTGGAGCCTACGTCGTTCGCGAAATTCCCGATCCCGGTCGGTATATAACGTCTCCCAACACGGTCGGTGGAATCTTGTGGCCCGGGGGCGTTAGCAATCCAGCGGTTGGTAATGTCACGCCACTGAGTATCACCAAGTCGCTCGCGGTTGGAGAACATTTTCCGCAGAAAGTGACGATCACTCTGCCCGGTTCCGGCGGATTAACGAACTTGGTCGATGTCTTCTTGTTGTTCGATGATACGGGAAGCTTTACATTTAACAGCCCGATCGTCCGTAATGCGTTTCCAACGATCATGGCAGATTTGCAGGCATCATTGCCCGGCGTTGATCTTGGGTTCGGGGTAGGTCGTTTCGAGGAGTATGGCAATTTTGGAGCAGAATATTCGACGGGACGTCCGTTCATTCTGAACCAACCAATCGTCGCTGCGAGCACAACGGGCTATCAGGCAGCCATCCAGGCGGCGCTAGATCGTACGGCGCCGGGATACGGCGGTGATCAACCTGAAACGGACATCGAAGCACTGTACCAACTGGTTACCGGACTTGGGTTTGACGGCAACAACAATGGTTCAGTCATGGACAGCGGCGCCGCGGGATTGGCCTCAACGCAACTCACACCCGGTAACAGTGGTGACGTTCCTTCATTTGCGTCCTTCACTGTCGACACGGCGAGTGGCGCTTTGCCATCGGCTGGAAGCATCGGTGGTGGTGGTTTCCGGGCTGGTGCCCTACCTGTTATTCTTCTCGCTACGGATACGGGCTTTGCATATCAGCCCAAGGGCGAAGCGACTGTCACCGGCATCGACGGACTGTCACTGCCCATTAGCGCTCTGACGCAAACGTCACGCCCGACCACGCCTTTTGCGTCAGGCGCCGGACTGCAAGAAACAATTACCGGCCTGAATGCGCTGGGAGCGCTGGTGATTGGCCTAGGTACGAACACCGCCGCATCGGCCGACCCTCGATTGGGACTCGAGTCCATCGCGAAGCTTACCGGTGCGACGAATCAGACATCGACAACGATTGCCAATGGAACTTCTGATCCCATATCCCCCGGCGATCCATTCTACTTCCAGATCGCTTCGGGATTTGCGAGCAGCGTTTCGGCAGGTGTAACGAAGGCCATTCAGAATGCCGTAACCAATGTCGCCGTGAACATCACCGTTCAAGCGTCAGATCCGCGAGTCCACATCATTAATCATTCCGGTACACAAATGGGTGTAGCGGCAGGCCAAATGGCAGCGTTCGATATCGAGTTTGTCGGTGACGGAGTGCCTTATCGCTTTGACCTGCAGTTCGTACGTGAAGGAACAAATGTCGTCCTGGGATCCATACCTGTCGTGCTGGGCACACCGATTCCCGGCGATGGCTATCACTTCGATGATCTAGACGACGGCGAAATTGAATTGGAGGATGACTTTGGCGACTCGCTAGATTCCACGCTAACGCCAAACGTAGCTCCGAGCTTCGTTGCTGGCTCGGACCAAATTGTTGCGGAGGATGCGGGATTGCAAACGGTTGCACCTTGGGCGACCAACATCTCGCCAGGCCCAGCCAGCGAGGCATCGCAAATCGTTGACTTTATCGTCACCAACGACAACCCCTCACTATTTAGCTTACCGCCGTCGATTTCATCCGACGGTACGCTAAGGTTTACATCGGCACCCGATGCGAATGGAAACGCGACGGTGACTGTTGTACTGCATGACAATGGCGGAACGGCCAATGGTGGGCACGACACCAGCGCTCCGCAGACATTCCTGGTGACTGTCACAGCCCTCAACGATGCCCCTACGGGCGGCGTTTTCATTCTTGGTGATGCCACCGAAGACAAAGTTTTGACAGCCGACGCCAGCAGTGTCGCTGATGCAGATGGCCTAGGGATATTCAGCTACCTGTGGAGCAACGGTGCAACCACCAATACGATTACACTAGGTGATGCAGACGTGGACAAGATGATAACCGTCACGGTGAGCTATACCGATGGTCAAGGGACGGCAGAATCTCTAACCAGTACACCAGTTGGCCCAGTGGCCAACGTCAACGATGCTCCAATTGGCAACGTGGTTATCACGGGCACGGCAACTGAGGGTCAAGTACTAACAGCCGACACGAGTGCCATCGCGGACGCAGACGGCCTTGGCGTGTTCAGCTACCTGTGGAGCAACGGCGCGACGACGTCTGCAATTACTTTAGGTGACGCAGAGGTTGGGCAAACGATCACGGTCACAGTGAGTTACTCCGACGGGCATGGCACTCCAGAATCTCTTAGCAGTGCACCTGTAGGCCCAGTGGCCAACGTCAACGACACTCCAACGGGCGTTCCGATAATTGCCGGTACCGCCCGTGCTGGCCAACTTTTAAGTGCCGTGACATCCAGCATCAGTGATGCCGACGGCCTAGGTGCCTTCGCTTACCAATGGCTACGAGACTCTGTTGCGATTGCAGGCGCAACAGGAATCGACTATCTACTGGCCACTATCGATGTTGGCTCTTTGATCACTTTGCAGGTCAGCTATGTCGATGGACACGGAACTACCGAGGGACCGCTCACCAGTCTACCGACCAGCCCGGTTACAGATGCAACGCCAGGCGGAACAAAATTCTTTGTGGTCGATCAATCGAAAAAACGCACCTTTGAATATGACGCTCAGGGCGTTGCTCTAAGAAACGACAGCTTGAACAAGGAGGAACACAAGCCGCGGGGTATCGCTGCCAATCCAGATGGATCAACCCTGTGGGTTGTCGATGCCAAAGGCGAAGTGTTTATCTATGCCAACGGCAACCAGCTGCTTGGATCATGGGAAATCGAAGGGGTAGACAAACCGGAAGGCATTACAGTTCATGGGAATGATCTTTGGATCGTGGATCGCGGTGAAGACCGAGTCTACTTCTTCCGGGATGGAGCAATCCGACGGTCCGACAAGGCCTCCCCCACGTCAAGCTTCCGCCTGGATCGCGCCAACACCAACCCAATGGATTTGGTGACGGATGGAATTCATATTTGGGTCGTCAACGACGCGCGTTACGTTGACAACGTTTTCCGCTACAGCATTGGTGGATCCCTCGAAGGAAACTGGCAGATCGATGAAAAAAATGCCAAGCCCACTGGAATCACGATCGATCCGAATGATGTCAATCACATTTGGATCGTTGATGCCGGCACTGACAGCGTCTACCAATACGACGCTGCAACAATCCGTATTGCGGGACAACAATCGGCGAACGGCGCAATTTTCGCCCTAGCTCCGGCCAATCGCAATCCACAGGGAATCGCCGACCCCAGACCCGCCTTATCAGTCGCCAAGAAGAGCATAGTACAACTCCCAGATGCTGTGAGAGTCGTCGACAACATCGCCATGCGTCAATTCGCATTTCCGAGCGAAAACTCTGTAAATTGGCCAAGTCGCGGTCAAGCTCCAGAGTTGCACAAGGAATTACCTAAGCTGGATTCGCTGCGTTCAAGCAGCGTAAAATCGTTGGGTCGACCGGAAATACAACTCGCTGAAGACCATCAACCGTTGCAATACAGTCAATCCGCTACTAGCACGGATCGGGCGATTTCTGAGTTCGACTTCGAAGAGGAAATACTTGCAACTCTCGATTTTGAATTTGAAATTGATGTCCGCCACGCGTCGAGACGCTAGCGCTGCCTGCGATGCAAGCGCGCACTGCAACCAGGCAGGACGCACTTGCCGGCCGAAGCCACGCAGCACCTTAAGCTTGCACAATACCCATGTCCTGCGTCAAATCAACTTGGCAATCGGCCAGTGAAATCAGCGACGTGATGCCGAAACGGTCGGCATTGGAGTCGATGGAGCTCGGACCTGCAAAGCGGATTGTGGGTGTAAAACCAGTGGGCAACGTGCTGAGGTCGAAAGCAACGTAGTAGGTACCCGGCCCATAACTGGCGAACATATAGTGGCCCAACGCGTCGGTTGAGGTCGTCGCGAGTGGCTCGTCATCGCCGCCACCGATTTGCCCATCAGCGCCCGTCCCGAACAGTCGGACCGTTACTCCACTGACGCCCAGCTCGCCGTGATTCTGTAGTCCATCACGATTGTTATCAAACCACACGAAATCGCCGATAGCCACACCGGTACAGCCACCGAAGGAACCAGTTGGTGGGCTCGCGCCACCTCCTGGACCGGCCCCGCCACCGGCTGCGCCATCCCCCGTACCACCGCCGGGATGCTGAGTGGTCGGTCGTGTACCACCGCTATTTGGCGGCGGGCCGTCGGGACTCGTCTCGGGACCTAGTAGGTACGTGGGAATCTTGGCAAAGCCGCGAGCGCGCACCGCAGCCGAGGGATTGTCGACCGCCTTCTCGTACTCGACTTCGACCGTGGAGGCCACATTCTGTGAGGCTGCCGCCTTGGCGATCAACTCCAATTCCTGAGCAACTCCCACGTAGATGGCAATATTGCCGCTAATCAACAGGTGAGGTGATTTGGCCGTCGAGGTCACTACAAAATCGAAATCGCCTACGGGTAAATTTGGGTTGTTGGGCAGACTTGTCTTAGCCGAAGTAAAGCTAGCACCAGGCCCACTGGCTTTGGAAACGCCGCTAGAATCGATCGAATCTCCTATGCCGCTATTTCCAGGCAGTTTTGCAGATACCGTTGCCTTTCCAGTTGAGTCAAGCGACGCTTTAACGCCCGGAATCACCGCAACATTGGCCTGAACATTAAGCAGCCAGCGAACGAACCACCCCCAAATAGGCTGAATTGCTGCTGTGGCCGAAAGGTAAAGCCGACCCGCTTTCCTTCCGCATTTGTCAAATAGACGCGCGTGCCATCGCGAAAGGGAGTCGCAGCGAAGAACAAGCCTTGCTCTTCCAGAGGATTGACGGGGATCGTCTCGCGCACCCCGGCATCCTGCACATCCAAACTCCATCCAAATCCAAAATCTCCCGACTCGTTGGCGTTGCGGGTATCGTAATTGCGAGTGACCGTGATTGAAGTTCCAGCGATCGGAATCGTCAAATCCACAGTCCTGAAGGCAAATGGCCCAAGCTTCAATTGCCCCGCAAGACCGAGCGGCAGCGTTTTGGCAGAAACATTACCGCTTAGATCCTGCGCCAGTATGCGAATCACATAGTCGTCGTTATTGAGCATGGTCGGGTCGAATGTAGCCAGCACTGCGTCTACGGCGCTGGCGTTGCTCGTAATCAACGTTCGATAATCGGGATCGTCGGCCGCTGGCTGGTTGACGTCAACCAGATCGGCGCGGCCGTAGTCGATACGGTAGAATTGCAAGTTGTCATCGGTGACCGAACCAACGATATCGGTCAGCGATGTCACGATCGCATTCGCGTTGGGCGAGTTCAATGTAATCGTCGGGCCCTGCGTGTCGGCGGGATCAAACACGCGCAGGACGGCACTGGCCGTTCCCACATTGCCCGAGGCGTCGCGGACAGAGGCCTGCAAGATATTTTGCCCAGGCCTCATGCCATGCAGCGTGAACGAGTGATAGGCGTCGAGCACTTGAGGTACGCCATCCAGTGTCAACACCACGTCCACGACACCTACATCGTCGCTAGCCTGGACGACTACCACACTGTCTTGTCCGAGCACCAAGGGATTGCTACTCAATTGCAACTCGACCAATGGCGCAGTTTGGTCAGGTATGACGCTCAGAATGTAAGTCTGCGTAGCCGTCGCTCCGAACGAGTCTGTCACGCTGACCACGACTTGGTTCGAAAGCTCGACTGTCGGATCGGTCGTCCAGCGAATGCGTCCCCATGCATCGATACTCATTCCAACGGGCGCGACCAGCAAATGGAACTCGAGCGGATCCTGCTCGGTATCGTCGACCTGCACATCATAACGATAGATACCACCCAGCGAGATCGTGGTCGGCGCCGCTGAGGTAATCACGGGAGCTTGATTCGAGCGAGCCTGCACCGCGAATCGCTGTACGCTCACATTGCCGGCCGTGTCGACTGCAGCCACTCGCACTAAATGCGATCCTGCCTGCGCTGCCGTGGCAGTCCAGGTAATCAAGCCCGACTGCGAATCGATCTGCATACCAGCAGGAGCTTCGATCAAAGCAAAAGTAATCGTATCGCCTTCCGGATCGAGCGCTTCGACATCATAGCGATATTCGGCCTCAACACGTGCCTTGAAGAGGGCGCGCGAGGTAACTATCGGTTCCTTATTGCGCATCATTTGCGAAACGAGTATGTCAAAAGTCTGAGATGACGAATTGCCATAGGTGTCGGCGACATCGACGGTTACTGAGACGGTGCCAAGCTGGGCGAGGGTGGGCATCCAACGCACAATACCGCGAACCGAATCGATGGTCATGCCGGCAGGCGCATTGCTTAAGCTATAACTCAATGAATCATTTTCGGGGTCGATGGCCCGCACGCCGTAGACATAACGCTCCGCCACCGCGGCTGCATGAGGTGCACGCGAGAGAATGGTCGGACCGAGATTGGCACCCGACACCAACAGCGAAAAACTCTGCAACGCTTGCCGGCCGGTCGGATCTTCGGCGGAAACGACAAATCGCTGTAAGCCCAATTCCTCGAACTTTGGTGTCCAACGCAGCGTCCCATAACGCTCATCTAGCGAAGCGCCGCGTGGAGAGTCGACGAGTGTCCAGCGGACAGGATCGACGTCTGCGTCATTGGCTTTCAGATTATAAGCAAAGGCTTCCCCAACCGTTGCGCGGAAGGCAGAAGGCGGCGACACAATTTGCGGAACATGATTCTCGTTGACCGACGTCACTTCAACGGAAAAGCTCTGCTCCGTCGTACCCCCGCGTCCATCGCTAAAAATCAACTTCACCGGTTGGGAACCAAGTTGTGCCAGCGTGGGCATCCAGCTCAAACTGCGAGCTGCGCCATCGAACGACATGCCAACAGGTGCCTCACTCAACACGATACTCAACGGATCGCCGTTGGCATCGCTGGCGTCAATGAAATAGATCCAGTCTTGTCCAGCTGCGATACGGGTCCTCGGCTGCGAGTTAACCTCAGGTGCGACATTGATGAGGGTGTCGACGACCTGCAGTCTAAATTGTTGCTGGCTGACCCCACCCCGCGCATCTCTTACGGCCAACTCTACCTGCTCATCACCTTGCCTCGTAGGGGTGAAACTCAATACGGCACTGGCGTCAGAATCTTCCAGCTTCGTCAGCGTAAAGCCGCTGCTGGGCGATAGCAATTCAAACACCAGTTGGTCACCATCGGCATCTTGTGCATGTAGGCGATATTCCCAAGGCTGCCCCAGGCCCGCGGTCACGATGGGCGTTGAGGTAATGATTGGCGCGGTATTGGAGGCATCGACTGCAATCTGGAAAGACTGCAACGAGATTCCCGAGCTGCTACCGTCACGAACGCGAATGACAACTTGCTGCATGCCTGATTGGTCAGCACGCGGTAGCCAAGCCAACTGGCCCGTGACTGAATCAATGACCATCCCGGTCGGTCCCAATGGCAGATCGTAAGCCAGCGGATCCCCGTTGGGATCGCGAGCGATTGCTTGATAGAGTAACTTCGTGCCGACCGAGGCGACGTTCGGAGGCGAGCTGACAAAGAACGGATTGAGATTTGCGGCTAGACTTTGTCCGCCGGCGACATCAATCGTGAACTGTTGGATATCCGATCCCCCACGACCATCGCTCACCTGCACGATCACTCGTTCTTGCGCGTAGGCACTGGCCGCGACACTCCACTGGACGAGTCCTGTGGCCACATTGATGGTCATGCCCGAGGGTGCATCGAGCAGTTTGAACGACAGCATATCATCAATCGCATCTACCGCATTTACCTGGTAGACATAGTTGCTTCCAACTTGGGCGGTAACCACCGGTTGACTAGTGATCACTGGGGCTAAATTGTCGAACACTGCTATGGAAAACCTCTGTAGATCACTGCCGCCGCGCGGATCGAGTACTTGCACGTCAATCGTATGAGCGCCAAGATCGGCGTTGGTGGTTGACCACTGGATGAGGCCGGAGCTGTCGATCGTCATGCCAGTTGGCGCAGTAAGCAAACGGTAGGTGAGTGCTTCAGCGTCGGCATCAAGGGCGATTACTTGATAGCTGACCAAAGCGACACTGGTGGCCAAGGGGGGAGTGGACACAATCACCGGCGGCAGGTTGTCGGCAGGTGAAACGACGAGCAATGTAAAAGCCTGACGAGCTATGCCGCCGCGCGCATCGGAGACCTGCAATACGACTTGATGATTGCCCAGCTGCAAGGCCGTGGGGACCCACTGGATCAGTCCGCTACCCGACGCGATGCTCATGCCGCTAGGTGCCGAGAGCAAACTAAAGTTAAGTGAATCGCCATCTGCATCGACGGCCGTCGGCGCATAGGGATAGCCGACTCCTACCTCCGCCAGGCCCACCGGTAGCGATGTGAAAACCGGCGAACGATTGGCGAGCGCCAGTTGCGCTGTTAAGCTAAAGCGTTGTGTGCTAACTGCCAATCGCGAATCGGCAACTTGGACTTCGACCGTATAGACTCCATCTTCAGACGCGTTTGGCGTCCAGCGAATTAGGCCTGTCGCGGGATCGATTGTCATCGAAGCCGGGCTCTCATTCAAACTGAACCGCAACGCATCGCCGTTGGGATCCACGGCAGCTACCTGATAGTTATACTCGCGTTGCAGGTCGGCATTGGTAACGGGCAGGCTGGTGATCTGCGGTGCTTCGTTGAGTTTGCCCAAGAACTGCAGTTCATACGTGAACTGGACCTGATTGGGATTGTAAAAGGCGGCCGACAAGAAGCCCGATTGCCCGCGCGGTACCAGACTGCCGCCAGTGACCAGTCCGGTGAAGTCATAGTACGGATTGCCCTCTGGTGTCAGGCCATCGGCATCGCGTACCAGAATCTTCGGATCGCTGATATTCGTGATGGCAACGAAGAGTGGCACGTCGGCCAGATACTGCCCCCCGTTTGTTACAGCCGCCTCGGCAAAGAGTGTTCGACTCGATTGGTTATAGGAAGTACGCGCGTAGTCGACTGAAAAGCTGCCCGAGACGTCTACCAAGCTGGCGAAGTCAACGGCTGAAGAGCTCACTTGGGCGCCGGTCAGCACAATGCGCTGCGATGTCGACTGACCGTTGGAATCGATGGCGGTGAACTCATATTCATTGTCACCCGGTCCCACAAATAGAGATACAAAAAAGTTCCCGGCAGCATCAACAGTTTCGATAGGCTGGCCATTAACGGTAATGAGATCGAGGGTCGCGTTGGGGAAATCGGCCAAGGCGGCACCATTGGCCACCAACGTGCTACCCGCCGGTACGGAACTGCCATCCAATGGCGCGGCTACAAAAATCGTTGGCAGTGCAGCGCTGCCCTGCCAATCAACGATGGAATCGTCCAACAGCTGTCCAACCGACGCCGTCACCACGTCTCGACCAGGGGTCGTGCTGATATAGCTGAATTGCACTTGGCCATTGGCGTCGGAGAAACCGAAATTGCGCCGCGTGTTGATGCCATCGACGGCGAAGTCGACGCGGATGCCGGCGACGGGCTGGCCCGCAGCATCGGAAGCTCGGGCGGTGAATAACAACGAATTGTTCATCAGCGGGTTGGCGGTGGCTGGCGTAAGCACAACGGAGCTCACTTGAGCAACCGGCGAGAGGGACTGTCCGCCCACATATCCGTAGGAATCAAAGGACCCAAAGCCATACACAAAGACACCAAAAGGCAACGGACCGTTGAGTTGGTAACCGCCAAGTTCGATCGGCACTTGGGCTCCATAGAAGCCGCTACTGCCAATGGCGGTGAATAGGTTGCCATCAATCGGAGTGCCATTGAGTTCAATCTGCCCGATTGCCCCAGCCGGAGATACGATATTGATGAAATTGCGATCGAAGCGCCCGGCATTCAGGATCGCACTTTCAACGGGCGTCGAGACAGTATAATTTGCCAGGAACTGTTCAAAGGGTGGGACGATCATCATCATTGGATCGCCTAAGAAACTCGCATTCCCACCGGGAGCGGTGCGATAGTAATTCTGGGAATGCGCGTACTGTGCGACCAGGATCGGTCTGCTGGATTCGATGTGAGCCGCGCCAACAATCGCCTGCTCAAAAAACTGACCGCGATTGAGTGTGGCCACGACGACGCTGTTGACGGTAACTTGCGTGTTGTCGGCTTGTGCCAGGAAGCGGAATCGATCGCCACGCATGGAATCTGTGGCAAGCGGGACCGTCACGAACTCGCGTCCCCAAGTATTCGTTGGCGGAAGCTGTTCCACCAGATGATCCGCCGCGAAAAATTGGCTGGGGATGAAGGCCTGCGCGATTGCCTCCAAAAACCGCGACGGGTTTAGTGCTGGTGATAATCGAACCGGTAACATCTGGCGCAGCGTTGAATCCCGCACTTGACGAGTCGCGTATCAAGTACGTCTCGCCTTGGTTGAGGGTAATCGTGTGGGTTGGAATCGCGAACTGTGATCGTCTGACATTCAGGTAAACAAGTCGCCCAGTGGGTGCGTAAATGAATAGGTTTTCGTTTCCGTCAATCCGACTTGCAAGTCGACAGGCTGGTTGAACCCAGAGAGGGGCACAATAGGGCCAGGCGTTCGCGTGGCTCGGAAATTGACAGTGACTGCCGCATTATCCTGGTAGCCGCTGAAAGTAAGATAGTACGTCCCGGTAGTAAGAACCTTCGCCGAAAAGTCGGAGCCATTGTTGCTTCCACCAACAAACTGATTGAGTGGACCGGTAATACCCCAGTTAAGCGGCAAAAAGGAATCGAAATTGTCAAGGTGTATTGTTTCGCCAGCCGTGGCATTGATGCGGAAGACCTGCGCTGCATTACCCGGATTTAAAGTGATTTGCTGATCGGCATCGAATATCAATTCAGGTGCTGAAGCTAAATCATCAATGCGGAAGCGATAATTCTGCGGCGCGGTTTGACGGCTCTGCACTGCTACGTAGTAATTGCCCGTCTCTGCTACTACCAAGAATGGTGCGCCAGGCGGTCCGGAGTCGACGGCCTGAAATCCAGAACCGAAGAGTACTCGACCGCCAGAATTGAAAATCGCATAGTTGACAATATCGTAGGGCAGCAACTGATCGAGACGAATACGTTGCCCCGATTCCAGGTGCATGCGGTAAACGACCTGATTGCTGTTTTCGACGCTTCCAGTGGCTTCGACTCCCGGAGTCAAAGTGGGAGCGTTAAGTAGATTCTGAATTTGGAAGCTGAAGTCGCCGGGAATACTGGGGTCACCATGGAAAATGAGATAGTGTCGACCCGTTCTTAGAATCCGTGAAATGCCATCGGCCTCGGAAGTTGAAGCCGCACCAAAAAATCCTCGAGCCCAAGTTGCCACCAACTGCTGGTCGTAAATGCCGAAAATGTAAGATCCCGATTGGGCATCGAAGAGCAATTGGTCACCAACCGTTGCGTCAAACGAATAGACGAGCGTTTCGCGTCCGGTCGGGAAGGAGGCAGCGACGACTGTGTCAAGCGACAGCGGCGAGGCAAAAGTATCCAGGTCGAGAACGCCGGAATTGATAGCTGCCCGCATCGCTGGCCGTATTGCCGCGGAGAGTGAGGGTGTAAGTTCCCGACTGCGGCAAAAATGCCGGGTCAAAGCGTGGAATGTCTTGGAGTTCGCCGGCGAATCCGAATCCTGTGTACAGCCGCGTACCGTCTGGCGCGTTGAGTTCGACGTACAGGTTTTCGCCGAGATTGTCGAGACCGTCGACCAAGGCCCGCGTGCCGGCGGGAGCAGTGAACTGATAGGTCGCACTGCCACCGGCAGCAATCGTTAATGTTTGGACCGAATTAAATCCGTTTTTGGCGACGATGAGGTCCGGAGTAATCGACGCAGAGAAGGTGACATCACCTACTTCGTTGTTGCTAACGGTTCGAAAGATCAGTGAGTATTGACCCGTGGTCAGCAGCCTGGCGGTCAGACTATTTCCACCAACAGAAAACGCAACTTCTTTGCCTGCGGGATCGAGTAACGTATAGAGTGTGCGACCCGGCAAGGACACTGATTGAAGATCAAGTGTCAAGTTGTTGGCAGCCGTTCCAGCAAATTGAAAGCCGACCAATCGTCCCCCCGTTAGATGAACATTGGTGGGAGTAGACACAGGCAGCGTGGGCTGACTCTGCAAATCGATAAGTCGAAAACCATAGGAAGAGGTCGCGAACGATGCGCTATCCAGAACCGCAGTGTAGTTGCCTGTTTCCGGCAACACGATCACATGGTCATCCGCTACCGTAACCAAAGAAACTTGGGATCCACCAGGACCATACAAACCAAAATTGATCAATCGATCATTAACAAATGAATCGTAAAACAGAATTTGCCCGGCGACGCCATCCAAGCGGTAGATATCCGCGCTGGCCCGCAGGATCGTTGACTCCAGTGACATCTGAGCCCAGCGTATATCTTGGTGCAACGTCGACGTCGAGCATTCTAAAACTAAAATCAAATGCCGCGTCCTGTTCACCTGTAACCAGGACATAGTACTTACCCGTTTCACGGAACTGTAGTGTCGCCGAAGAAATTGGCGGCGGCATTGTTATCCGTCTGCGATGAGAGCGTCGCCTGATCACCACCGCTGGGTGATAGTATGCGGACTGTAGACGTTGGGAGCCGGATTGGGGTTGATGGCGTCGTAGTACAAGCGCTGGCCGGCTACCACATCAAACGACACAACCTTGGCTTCGCGGCCGCTGGGAAAGTTCAAGGTGACTTTCTCGCCGAAACTGGCGGGAACAGCCGCGGTGGCAATGTCGATGACTTCAAATTCGTAATGACCACTGTAGCCGTCGAATGGGGGCTTTACGGATAGCTTGAACGTGCCTTCCGCATCCGTTATGAACGGACCGACATCAAATCCTCCATCATTGCCCAGGCCAAACGGCACCGTCCCATCGGGCCGCATGATGAGCGCACGAGCTCGCGGTCGTCGACCCGGTATATGTACCGGGTGTGATGCGTAACTTGCGTATTCGTCCTCGGCTGCCACTACCAAGAACTGCGTTCCTTCGACCTGGCTGATCGAAGCGAAAGTGTTCTCGTAACCCAGGTTGATGTACTCGGTTCCCAGCGAACTCACCGGCAATGCCAGGAACGCGTCGGACGTACTGATCGCCAGATCGAGCCCGTATACAGCGACCGGATGGTTGGTGACGACATGAATGCCTTTGCGTTGCACCTGGGAGATCAACTCCACTTCCACGTCAAAGTCGGTCTCGTCGTCATGACTATCGCCAACGTCCATGCTCGGCAGTTCGACAGCAGTCACTTCTCCGGGATTCACAATGAACTCCACGTGAAACGGCAGGGACGTGGCTGGGTCAACCAAACCGGGAATGTCCACAAAGCCTGTCGTGCGCCACATCGCCCGTGATATAAACGCCTTTTGAGGTCGGTTGCTGCCTTCAAATAGATTGTCTGGAAAGCCGATCCAAAGTATTCAGTGCCGCGGCTATCGATGACCGTGCCGCTCCCTTCGCCGCTTTTGTCTCGCGGCAACGAGCTCGATGAGTTGGCCTCGACTGACGGAGCACGCCCCAACACGAGCCCAGGACTCGGCGGCGGGATTGGGCAGGCAGCCTTGGACCGTTTTCGAAAGTTTCGCTGGCCAAGCCGCTAGCAGGTACTTTCTCGGCTGGATTTGCCTCTAGTTGCTAGTCCTTCTCCGCTGGGGAAAGTGAACTGGTATTCGACAGAGCGAATGCCCGCGACAGAGTTTGTATCGGAATCGTTGTTGACCAGTCGAAAAACAAGATCCGCTTGTGTGCCTGGTAAAACGTCAGCTAAAGAAAGGGTAACTCGCTCACCCGAAATCACAACTTGCGTCGTACCCAACGCTTCACCATCTTCAGATGAATTAAAAAACGCATCGCGGCCAGCCGCAATGGATCGAACGAGTGATCTCCCTGAACGGTCGAGCAGCGAAGCCTCGAAGGCGTCGTGAATCTGTCCTTCACTCATCGAGTCAAACTCGATACCCTCCAAGACGAATGAAACAGCAGCCGCGTCCGCCGGAATAGTAAGCGGAGTTGTTAGCGTCGTTACGAATGACGTCCCCTCGCGCAACACCGGTGCACAGCCTAACGATGAGAAATTGCCGCTTTGCCCATCGCCAGTCATAAAGGCCATGCCGACGTCGTCTGGCAATCCGTTGAGGTGATTGACGACTTGGAGAACATCAATAGGAGACACGCGACCGTCGCAGTTGACGTCGATATAGGGAGGCGGCTCAACTCCGGGTTTGTGTGCTGGCAGAGCTCCTGAATTTGGGTCCTGAATCTTCTTGCCATTCAACTCGTTGATAATCAGCAATGCGTCAATTGGTGAAATCAAACCCGCACTGTCGTTGTTAACGTTCAAAGCCGAGAGACCATTGGTCCAATCGGAGCCAATCAATAGATAACGGGATTCGAGTTGCTCGAACCCCGCGTGTCGACGGCGTAGAGCTCGCAGAAGCTTTTCACGCTTACCATTACCGCTTTCAAAAAAACTTGTCTGTTCTCTCATCGATGCTTCACAAGCCTTCGTCTCAAAAGGGGTCTGCCCCTCTCCGGGCAGGGCAAAAATGTCAGCTAGTCGACCCGCCCGTCAAAGGGTCAGATCCCTTCTGAGGCAAAGCCTAGCCTAACGGAGTGAGTGCCAGCGCTGTGTTTCCGCTGAGTCGGACAACAAAGCTGTAAAATCGGGCGACGGCTAGAATTGTATTTCCCTGGACTTGAAAGTGCTTCCCAAAAACGGCTTCTTGAGAGAATCGCTGCCGAACGGTGGATCCACGTATGAGTCTGCAGAGGGGATCTGTACATCTGTCGCTCAGGGGTAGCAGCTCCCAGAACTTGGGCTCTTCATGGCCGGCGACACGCTGACGTGCTTGCCAGCAATTAACGGAAGCCAACAGACAATTGATATCTATTGGCTGAAGACCGCGCCGCGTTTCGAGTGGCCTCAGCGGTTGCTCAAGGAGAAAGCTGCAATCCTGCGCCAAGGCCGAAGCCCGTAAGTAGGGCGTCCTAGGCTGTCGCCGAGCATCAAAGTGGCTGGACACCAAGTGGCTGGGGATGGTTCGGCGAGAGACGTGCTGGGGCGACACGGTTATTCCGCTTTCGGTACGATATTTTCAGGCCCTTTGACCGTTGCCAGTGCTTGCCTGGCCGCATCCAGCAACAGTTCTCCGCAACCCGGGTCGAGCGGGCAGGTGGTTACCTCATAGCTGCCTTCTTCAAATGCACGTCGTGTTGGAACGTAGTAGTCGACATCGTTGGCCAAAGAAATGACAATCGTATTGCGAAAGGGAGAACACGCCTTGATGGCCAAACCCGTCTCGACAAATACTTCATGGGGAAGGGTGACCATTGCCGTGTCCGCACTCAAGCGAATTGCCTGAACCTCTAGCGGCTTGCTAGCGCCATAGTGCTTTGCATGGTGATATCGATGGCAGTCTCGCCAAGCAGCGACCAGCTCGAGAAACGGCACTCGCGCCGTCTGCTGGTTTTTCAATAAATCGATTGCTTCTAGGTACCGGCCTTCGCTAACATGCTGAAATGGAGCGAAGACAGTTTGGCTCGTCATCGCCAGTTGCGGTATGGTAGGGTCTGATTGCTTGCCCAGTGCACGAATCACAGTTTCAGCTAGCAGCTTGCCAATTCGCGCGGCTTCTGCGCTGCCCCGTAGCTGGTGCCTGTTATTCACGTCGATGTGATTGATATCACCAGCAGTTCCTTCCGCAAATATCGAAACGAAATCGGCACCATATCTCTGTTGCAGCTGGCGTTGCAGCACGGCGGGAAAGTCGGCGGTAAATTCCGTCCCGCCCCCATCCACTGCCGTGTGCATTGCAAACGTCGTGAGAGAAACCAGCGAGTTTCCTGGCATGCCCAACTGGCGAAACAGGACGACCGGAAGGTCTGAGTCGACCGGTCCGGCAGGCCTCACGATGTCTGGATTACCATAGCCGGGGTTGAACTGGACGGATCCGTCACGCATATGAAATCTGCGGTTGAATGCCACCCCTGACTGCTGCGCCATATAGACCTCCATCGTTGCTGGCGATGCGAAATCGTACGCACTCTTGATTGCACCACTCCACGCATCGACCAGTTCTTGCTGATAGTCTATCGCCTCGTGCGGATCACTGCCTTGTTGCGTTACGGAAGCCTCGTGGGCAAGGTCGCGCAAGGGCCCCCAGTATTCTGGGGAGCCATGATTGTGAGTCGCTGCGATGACAATGTTCGATACCGGAATGCCAGTCAACTGACTTGCGCGTCTGGCGCAGCACCACTCAATTCACTGGGTACCGAAAGAAGATCACTGATGACCAACGCAACGGACGTCACTCCTTGGCGTAGGACGAGCACTTTCGCAAAGAGAGGATCTCGAACTCCGGTGCTGATGACCTCAGCGTAACCGCCCCCTTTTCGAAATCCGGGGGGCGGAGTGATTTCGACTTGCGCTACTCCAATTTGCAGCTCGTCAGCTCTTGCCGAGAGAATTGAGCAACACAATAAGTTGGCTGCTATCAACCAACGGATCAACTGGGAATTCGAATTCATACGTGCGCGATCTGCGAGCAGTGGATCATAATTGCGACATCGCGCAAAGATTTCACAAATAGCTAAAGGTTGACTCCCAACGATTCTACCCAATTGATCCTCGTGTGGGAGCGTTGGTCTGTCGTTCTTCCTGCGAACGCATGGCATCGCGGAGAGCCGCTAAGGCTCGCATCCACAGCATGCGAACAGCACCCGGATTGCGATTCATACGCATTGCTATCTCGTTGTGCGAAAGGTCCTCGATGTGTCGCAGGGTAATCACCTGTCGATAATCTGCAGGCAGCATTTCCAGGGCGGTCGCCAGTTGCAGACTTCGCTCATTGATTATTGCCTGTTGACTCGGCGATGGGTCGTTCGTCGCCAGCATTGCGTCAAGCCGCTGTGAGGATTGGTCAAGCGATTGTTCGAGAGTGATCTCACGTGCAATGTCACGTTTTTGGGTTCCCGCGTACTGTCGCGCCAGATGAGCAAGCTGAAAGGCAAGAATAGTTCGCAACCATGCCAGACGTTGCGGTTCGTCGCGACCACGAAATTGGTCCCAGCCTTTCCAAGCTTCGAGCAACGTGTGTTGCACGGCATCGGAGGCATCAAACTTACCTGCAAATCGATTGTCAATCTCGCATCGCGCCAAGATTCGTAGCCAAGATTCATAGCGCATCAACCATGCCGTTCGCTCGCAGCCATGTGGGGCGTCATCCGAAAGCGGATTGTTGATCGGCGATTCGTTCATAGCATGCATCGCGTCATGAGTTTAAAACGATAGCCTGATCACCTTCGAGCGACCGCCGAGCCTGACCGGTCCGCTTCCTTAGCCATACAATCGCACTCTCACAGGGTAGCGAGATCATCAGCAGCCAAGCTGTCACGTAGGCGCCTATCAACCAGATGAACGGCCAGTCGTGCAAACTGTAAAATTCCTCAGGTAGTAACGGGTGGCTATGGTAAGCATCGATCCACAGCATGACTACGGCACAGAGGCCACTCACAAATATCGTCCCCACCAACCATGCGAGCAGACTCGCCGCCAACGTCCGCTAGTCGCCCAGGACGACATGACCCCGATAGCAAGTACGAGTGGGGCGAACGCGGCAGCAACACTCAATCGCTCGCTCATTGTATGCACATCTTCCGCAATGGGTATATCAATCAGAACTGAAGCAAGAAAGAAGCCCGCAATCACTGGCAAGCAAAGCAGCGTATTCAAGCCGTACTGCCGTCGGCGAACAATTCGAAAAACAAAGGCTATGGGGAGGACGATCATGCACAGCGCGAGGAGCAATAGCCAAACTATGTTCCATCCCAATTCCAGAACGGATATCGATTCCCTCGCCCAAGGTAGTTCGCGGTACCAGCGAACATCAACCTGCGGACGATTAGGAATTGCATGTGCTCCAAGGGGTTGGGGCACAACGCGTACCGACCCCGTGTTCAACGATCCAAGCGCCAAATCCTGAGAGACTCCACGGCGAACTCGCGATACACCTGCGTAATTACAGTAAATAAACGGGGCGTTGAAAGCCGACTTGTTTTCGTGGGTATCAAGCCAGTCTATGCGACGCGGTACGAAAAGTGTTCCATCCTGTTCGCTGCGTGAGATGATTCCCGCTGCGGACCAGATGCGTTCGCCTGTCGCCGCGTTCAATCCAATGACACTGTTGTCAGACGCATCAAAGGCAACGGCGATAGTCGGGGTAGGTGATGCGAACGTCTTGCGAATGTCAACAATTCGGCATGGTCCCATCGCGGGCAGCGTCAGTGACCAGATGGACCGCATTGGTTCACAAGTCGAAATGAGACTCAGCGTGCGCTGATCGAGGTACACGATTTCGTCAATGCCGTCCTGATCTGCATCGCAAACCCACATTTCCGCAAACGACAGTGATCCGCTGAGTCCCCATTCCTGGCGCACGCCCTTGGCATCGAAAACTGAGATTACTGGCTTTGGGCCCGATGTAAGGACGGCGAATCGAAAGGTATTGCCTTCGGCTCGCAGCGCGCGCACGCCAAAACTCACCGCTTCGCGAGACAGTTGCATTGCCCAGGGCAGAGGAGGTATCCACCGAAGAATTCCAGAATTCCGTTCCGGTCTTGCCGTCGAGCGCCGTGACGACTCGCCGAGAGCTCACGGGCGTGCCGTGTGGAATGACGAAGCATGGTTCAACCGCAATTACTTCAACTCGTCCATCTCCATTGAGGTCGCAAACGGCAGGTGGGGTCCATTGGGTAAGTGAAACCTGCTGATTTTGAGCGATGGGAAACGGGCGAGACCAGAGAACGGTACCATTGATGCCACTTCGCACGGTCGTCTCGAGGCCGCGACCATCGTCCAAGATGTTCGGCACTAAAAAATCCTTGACTCCGTCGCCGTCGATGTCGGCCGCCACTGCGGAAAGTGGCTTTTCCTCAAATGCTATTTGCGCCAGGACATTTGCCGTCGTGCCGCCATAAGCTGCGCTCAATGGGGTTGCCCACTGCAATGCGCCGGTCTGGCCTGAGCACACGAACATCCACAGTTGTGCATCGTTTGTGGAAATATTATTTCGCAGCTGATTTCCATGGTCGAGGGAGGCGATCCAGATTACTTCTAATTTACCGTCGCCATCGATGTCATGCGTCTCTGCCGTTAGCACGCGGTGTAGAATCTGTGCAGTGATGTCTTCAGCGATCCACAGCCGTTTTCCGGTTTTGCCTGACAGTGCGAAAAATGGATGGCCAAACTCTCGATAGTTCGTCACGTGACTCCAGCCAAGTAGGTCGCCAACGCCATCACCATCGAGGTCGCCTGCACCGCTCTGATTGGCAGAGGCTGCCCGAATCTGGTATTTTCGCCCGTCCTCTCCAAGCGTTGTGCTCCATAGCAACTTTCCAGTGCTTCCACTGGTCGCGGCGAGAACATCGCTTGGCCAACCGCTTACCAAGTCCCTTACGCCATCGCCGTCCATGTCAGAAACTGGATCTCCGCGATCCCCTAACTGAGACCAGGATTCAGCTGCTACGCCGCGAATGCAGTGCAAGCTGCCGCCAAAATCCGGGTCACGTCGCGACTTTGCGTTAAAGACGAGAAGATCTTCGACGCCATCGCCATCCACGTCGGAGGGGTGCATTGCCGTGATGTTTCGTCCAATTCGCTCTAGCTTACCGTCAGCAACGGAGATCACGGCTGCGAGACTACGCGGCTGGCCATCGCCGCCTTCGACAGCATGTACGATCAACTGCGGCCAAGCATTTTTTCCTGAATGCCACCACTTGGGAGGTGTCAGGTGATACTCTACGCTCGAGTTTGTGTCGCTTGCCGGTGCGAAACTGTTTGTCCAAAGCGTTTCGCCCGTTCGGCCAGAGAGTGCATCGACGTGCACACGGAATTCATTGCCTACTAGCGTCGCCGCAAACACTTCGCGGCAGCCGTCTTGATCGATGTCTGGGCCGTCAAGGAAGTGACCAATTTGGCGGTCCATGGTGACTAATCGTTTGCTCCAACGCGTCTCGGCCGTCGCTCCATTGATAACAGAGAGTGAACCCCAGGGAATCTCGGCAACGCTGCGAACGCCGGCAGCTGCGGAGTCCGACGATCGTCCATCTGGGACCATGACTTCGCATTTACCATCTCCGTCCAGGTCGGCAACGAGCGGCCAGCGCGGCGCAGCAATGGACCAGTCAGGGACCCGCGGAAAACTGCTTTCGATTGTCTTCGACCACAGCAGTTTTTGTTTTCCAGTCGACCAGGCAGCCAAGCGGGGCGCGGACTCGGGTACTGAGTCAGGTTTTTCCTCAAGCATGATTAAGTCAGCAATACCATCGCCGTCGACATCGCCCCATTGGCATGCCTGGCCAGGCCGAACGCCTAAATCAAAAACTGGGCCTGTTCGTTCGCCGGTTTCGGGATCGATTAGAACAAGACTTTTCCCGGCAACAACTGCCAAACGTCGCATACCATGGACGGTGATGGAAGTGACCGAAGCCGGGCGATATCCATGAGGTCCGTGACGTTCAAACTTCCACCCACCAAAACGAACGCGATGGCGGCCAAAGCTACCGCTTCCATTGTTGCCACCGAAAGAGCCGCTCGCTCGCCCAACATACCACCTTAACTCATAGGGAATTTTTTCACCGGCATCGAGCGCGAAACAATCCAGGGGAATATCGAAACGCCACAGTGCTTGACCAGTCTTACTTGAAATTGCCTCCACCCAACAATTCACACTGGGGCGAATTGCATTTGGGTCGGCTCCAGGGGCGACTTCAGCCATGGTAGTCACAATATCAGCGACACCATCTGCGTCGATATCTTGGTCCAAGATCAGTTCACTTAGCACGGCACTGGTTACAGGTAACTCCGAAAGGTTATCGACGCGTGCAGCACCATTCGTAACATCTCGTCCACGTGGCGCGATCCAGAGTACGCTGCCGTTGTGGCCTGAAATCGCCGCCAACCACGCTTGATGACGCCCAGCAATTATCAAATCAGTCGTTCCGTCATGATCGACATCAACCGGCTTCTGCCCCACCCATGGACCCAAATTGTAATGCCCATAGCCCGAACGATCCGCGCCAACCGTATTCCCCGGCCACACGAATCCTGGGGCCTGCGCGGAATCGGGAAGACTGGCGGCCCCGAGCGGCGTCGTGATCGTCTGAGGCGGAAAATGTTTCCAAATAGCCAGCCTTTCTTTGCTCCATGTGACAATATTGCTGGCACCATTCGCAGGAAAAACGTCAAACCGCCCATCAATGTTTCGCCGATTCCATAGGAGCTGGTCGTGGGGATCGAGCGTGAACCTCAAGTCTTCTCCGGCAGATAATGAGACGCGATAGGATTCGCTTAACTCACCCTCTGAGGAAGCACGCACTTCATAATCGCCAGCAGTTAGATGCATGGCATTCTGCATTGGTGCCGTTTCTGTCTGTACCACGTCACCCTGTTGATCGATAACCTCAACGACCAAGGGCGGAGTTGCAGCGTTGAGTTGAAGCGAGCCCTGCCGCGCTGCATCGTAAGCAAACCAACCTGCAATCGCGGCGATGGTTGTGGCGACAGTGATGGCCGCAACACTCGCCGCTAGCTTCACGCTACTTTGCTGACGGTGAAGCCACCTCGCACCCCGCTCGATGACATTCGCGCGTTGCGCGCGGATGGGGCGACCATCGATAAACGCGCGTAGGTCGGAACAAAGATCTTGCGCCGAGTCGTATCGCTGATGAGGCTCTTTTGACAAGCACTTCATCACAATCGTCTCTAAATCTCGGGGCGTTGAAGGGGCCAGCTTACGGACCGAATCCGGATCTGCCGCTAAAATGTTTTGGATAACTTCGATCGGCGTGTCGCCTCGAAACGCGGGAACACCCGTCAGCAGCTCGTAGAGTGTCGCGCCGAGACTGAAGATATCACTCCGATGGTCGACGAGTTTGATGGCAGCGGTTGCTTGCTCGGGGCTCATGTACCGCGGTGTTCCGACCAGTGCGCCTGCGACGCTCAGCGTTACATTGTCCAACTTGGCGCCAAGCCAAAGTCGGTGAGCCACAATCGATTTTCTCGGTCGACTAAGAGATTGGATGGTTTAACGTCACGATGCACGACTCCCCGTTGATGCGCGTGGCTCGAGCGCTTCACAAGCTTGCAACCCCCACTCAGCAACCTGCACGCAGTCAAAATCCGAAGCTCCGTCACTTAAGACCTGCCGAGACTTGGCCTTCAATGAACTGCATGGCGTAGTAGTTCACACCACGGTCCACACCCACCGCGAAGATTGGCACGATGTTCGTGTGGTGGAATGCTGCAACGGTTTCTGCCTCCCGTTTGAATCGCTCGATTGCCTCCGGGTCAGCCACGTTTCCGAATCGCATGATCTTGAGAGCTACGATTCGACGAAGCGATATCTGTTCCGCCTCGTACACCGCGCCCATCCCTCCACGTCCCACCTCACGGATAATCCGAAAGTCTCCCAATCGCTGGTGGCAGCTAGGGAGTGAGGCGTCCGCATCATGAATGAACTCTAAACCGGCCAAACAGGCATCCAATTGCGATGCTAAATGAGGATAGCGTTCGATTAACTCCGCGCGGGGAGGCGCCGCGCCAGCCTTAAGATCCTCGAGATGTTGATCGAGAATCTGCAAAAGCTCAGTTGCCGCAGCGTCCGGTACCAGCGTGGTCGTCAATGCCACTCTCGGATCAAACGCATTCTGGGCACGCAATGGCGAGAAACTCATGCCTTCACCCGCTCCCCAAAGGGCAAAAAATGTTGGTCTATTGTATACAGTACCGCCCGCGTTTCGATTGTCACGCGATTTCAAGATTCTTCGTTGACGGCGAAACGCGTGGGCTGACGGTGCGCGACCTGCCTTAAACCTTGCGGCGCAAGAACCTCGGATATTGTGAGGCAAGCCACCTGGAGCCACCCCGGGGGCACAGCACTTCCCCAGCCACACGGGGACCAGCCACCCGGGGGGGCCAGCCGGGGGCACAGCATGCCATCGGGGAGAGGTCGTGGAACCCGCGCAGGTGGAGTGCCCCCAAGTCTGCGAAGTCTGCCTGCGACCGGGGGCACAGCATGCCGGCGGGGTGAGACAGGGGGTGAGACCGGGGGCACAGCATGCCGGCGGGGAGAGATCGTGGAACCCGCGCAAGTGGAGTGCCCCCAAGTCTCTCCCCCCAAGTCTCCCCCAAGTCTTCCAAGTCTCAAATGCGCGCTATAGGGCACGCTGCGCGGCAGGAATCCGCGTTGACGATGGAACCTTGCAAACGGCTACTTGCAAGCCGCAAGCATGGGGCCGATGTTGTGATGGAGGGCGAGCATCGGCGCACTCCAAGACAAATTTCGGCTTTCAACCGCGCATTGGCATGCAATATGCCGCAATCTCCGGTTTTTGAGGTTCGGTAGTCCGTAGATCCCTAGCTTTGATTTCTTGGGAGAATGCAGCCATGTACTCGATATTGATGTCGCGCTCGAGCTTATTCGTGCTCATTCTGGCTGGGTTTGCCCTACCCACCGCACCGGCGCAGACGGTGTATGTCAATCGCGATTTGACTGCCGATCCGGCCGCACCGCTCGGTTCGCGCGCCAATCCCTTTGTGACGATTCAATCGGCCATCGACTACTTCGACGACGCTTACTTTCGTGAGCATCCCAGCGCGAGCACAGGAACCGTCCGCGTCGCTCCAGGAATCTACAGCGAACACATTCGCCTGCGTAGTCGCGTCAAAGTCTACGGAGGGGCTGGTGGCGCACGGACGAACATTATCGCCGCGGGCTCACGCCCCAATACGCAACCGGTGGTAACCGCATCAGGCGTCGACTCGCGGGCTCGCTTGGATGGCTTTACGATTCGTGACGGACGCCATAATCAAGGCGCGGGGATGTTCATCGAGCGTTCGAATCTGACGGTAAGCGGTTGCATCTTTCAAGCGAATGTTGCCGAGGATCCTTCGACTCATCAGATCGGATCCTTGTGCGATGTACGTCCACAGGCAGGCAGCGGTGGTGGGATGATGATCTGCGAGGCTTCGCCTAAAGTAGTTGACTGCCGGTTTGAAGCAAATCATACGCAAGCGGGTGCGGGCGCTGGGATCTGCATGATCAACGCCGGGCCAAACACAAAAATTGCAGATTGCGTGTTCTCGTATAACCGTGCCAAAACGTGCACACACGTTCGAAAAGCCAGCTTTGCAGGCTACGGTGGGGCGATCGCCACCTGGCAATCGTCTCCTGTGATAGAACGCTGCGAGTTTATCGGAAATGAAGCTCGACAGGGTGGCGGTGTCGCCAACCTGTGCGAGTCTGCGCCGCAATTTGTGGATTGCCGCTTTGAAGGCAATCAGGCGGTGATAACGAGCGGGCCACCAGGCAGGGCGCTGGGGGGTGGCATGCTGAATGCGCTCGGCTGTGAGACTTGGCTGACCAACTGCAAGTTCGTCGAGAATATCAGCACAGTCGGGGGTGGCATGCGCGACGGCGGTTCGGCGACGCTGATGAATTGTGTGTTTGAAGACAATTTTGCGGGCGTTGCAGGTGGTGCTCTCGCCATCGGCTTCGATGCAGTTGAGCCCGGTGACATGGCCGCATCGGAAGTACGATTGACCAACTGCACGCTTTGGAAGAATCGTGCAGGTATCGGAGGCGGCATGCAGCATCAGGAGGGCTCGACTCAGATGGTCAACTGCACGCTTGTTGCCAATGAATCTACCTCGTGGCACATGGGAGACGAGGAGGGCCCTGGCGCTATCCATCATGCGGCGGGTACTCTGCAGGTCGTCAATTGCATTCTATGGGCGAACATCGGCCGCGATGATGCGTCGCAAATCTACTCGTCGCATCCCAGTGGATTGGAAGTACGGCATTCGAACGTCGAGGGAGGCTACGTTGGCATTGGGAATCTGGCCGAGGATCCACGCTTCCGAGACGCCCTAACCGGCGATTTTCATCTTGGCAGAACGTCGCCCTGTATCGACGCGGGCGATGTTGACGACAGTATTCTGCCGCCACACGATTTTGAGGGCGATTTGCGGATCATGGATGGTAATGGTGATTTCACCTCCATTGTTGACATGGGGGTCGACGAGCGCAGGGATAGTTCCCGACTGTTCCTGGAACTGGATGTTTCATGGTTCACCCAGGACAGCCTGTTCAGCTTGCGGTTGTGGTCACGCAATTGAACGGTCAAGACTTCACAGACCTACCCACGCTGCGCAGCCTAGCCACGGATTCTGTGTACTCTCCGAGTCCTCCGTGGCAAACATCTTCACCAGGACGCCGCCCGAGCCGGCTTTATAAGGAGTCAACCTGTCCGTGAGTTCAGCAGCACCTCACCAAGCCTGTGGAGGAAGAAGAGAGCTGCAGCCAGATCTTCGCTAGAACTAGATTACTGGTAATCACCATTTTTCTGGAACTTTTCGAGTGAAACGGGCATTTCTATTCGAGCCGGAACGATTTTGCCGAATTCTGCGGAATGCCCCTAATAAACCGGCTTGTCGAGGGTCTTGTGTGTACGGACCAATCAATCGGCTAGATGTGGAGAACTACAGCGTGAAGAGGCCATGTTGAATTCGACTCCGGAAGTCAATCGCACGGACCAGCTCGATACGGGCGCGCCGACATTGCGAACCTTGTTCGATAACGAGGAGTCGAATTTGCTGCGTTTCGCCTTTTCACTGACTGGCCGCAGAGCGGTAGCGGAAGAGATAGTGCAGGAGGTTTTCCTGCAACTGCACACGCAATGGGACCAGGTCAACGAGCCGCGAGCTTGGCTGTTCCGCAGCGTTCGCAATCGAGCCTTCCATTATCTACGAAAGAGCCGCCGCGAGACGCTGGGAGCTGATGAGCATACGACGCAAATAGCCGTTAGTTCGACTGAAACGCCTGACGAGCTGTTCGCCCGCATGGAGACCGTGGCCGAGCTGAGGCAGCTGGTCGGCCAGTTGCCGGAGAAAGATCGTCGGCTCGTGCACTTGAAATATTTCGATGATCTAAAGTACCGCGACATCAGCCAGTGTACGGGGCTGACGATCAGCAATGTGGGATACAGGTTGCATCAGGTATTGAAGAAGCTGGCTGCCGGTATGTTGCCCAAGGGAACCGAAGACGAATCATGAGCGAAGCATTCAATAACAGTTCGATCGATACGGAACTCCAAGTTCGCTTGATGAATCTGGTGATGGGCGAGGCGTCCGACTTCGAGCGTGATCAACTGCAGTTGTTGATGGAACAGCGCTCCGAGTTGGCTAGCTACTACCAACATCTCGAGCACTTGCATGGCTTGCTCTGCGAAGTCGGAGCCGGCGAACCAACAATCGAGTTTGCGTCATCAACGATTGACCATGCTTGGCAGTTGTCTGCCAAACGGCGTGAGCAGGTGTTAGCTGTATTGGATAACCAGCTCCCCAATCTGCCTGACAAAGTCGCGTTGGCAAGCAGGAGTGAGCTCAAAGCTCGGCGCAGGACTTATGCCAAGGTTGTTGTGGTTGCGCTGACAGCCTGTGGTCTGTTGATTGGACTGATGTTGCCAGCCGTACAGTCGGCGCGCCTATCGGCCAGGAAAAATGGCATGCATGACTTCCGCCGCGGGACGTCAGATGTCAAGAATAACGCATCAGGCCGCGTTGAACCTGAATTGAAAAGTGATCGAACACGACAGCAGGCCGGCCTTGGTGGAGCTTCCAATCTTGGATCTGAAATTGCGAACGCCAACCGCAACGAGTTGATGCCAAATAAATTCTTGATCGATCCTCGGTCTGGTAGCCCTTCGGTAGCCGACAACGAGAGTTTTGAAAACCAAGTCGAGCGTATTGCTGAAGTCCCAGCAATGCCGCGTTTCTCGCAATCGTTCGACAATGGACAAGTGAGCCGTCATGGCACGACTGTTGAGTCGCCCAAGCCGGAAGGAGCCTGGTGGGAGCGGGTTGACAGCGATTGGGACGTAACGACGCCCGAAAACACAGCAAAAATACCTATGCCCAGCCTGAGCTATGGGAATGGTGTGCAGGCGGATAAGTTAACTGTTCCCGATGGTGGCGAGATTTTGCTAGGTGGGATCCGTAAGACACGCGAGTTAGCGGGTCAGGGAGTTTACTTCGATGACAATTTGAGTGATGACATTTATGGTTTGTCAAGTTTGATGGAGCCCGTCACTCCCAGAATCATCATTCAGGAGGAAGAAGAAGTAGGACAAGGGAATTACCCCGAATACTTGCTCCCAGTTTCGCCTGTAGACGGTGAGTCGCAAACTGATGGACCATTGGCAGGCGAGTGGCAGGCAGGGCTGGCTTTGAAGAAAACGGAGCAGGCCGCTCAAGTCACTGAGCCATTGGTGAGGGAATCCAAAGGCAAGTTGGCAGAGGATGCACTTGGTTGGCGAACAAATACACAGCAAGACACCGAAGATGCACAGCCTGACGGGCTTGGCGACTTGTCGCAGGGTTTAGAAACGGCAAGAGGTGTCGCGCCAGAAATTAGCCTTACAATGGAATGCCGATTTCTCAAGCCATTTTCATGATGCAGATTCGGCAGGCTCCGAGCCAAGCGCGAACGGCGAGACGCGACGCATTGCAGACAGTCAATTGTTTTCAGAAAACCAAGCACGCGGTTTCGCTTGGCAATACGCGCCGGCGCCCAGCCCAGAGATCGCCTCCACAGCTCGGACTGGAATCAACGCGAACGGCAAGCTGGCCAACCGCCAACCATCAGTGACGCTTGACGAACAATCGGCCTCAGCAGAAGCCTTCTCGACCTTTTCGCTGCATGTGAGCGACGTTTCGTTCCAGCTTGCTCGAACAGCGCTCAGCCAAGGTCAATGGCCCGAAGCAGCTTCGATCCGCATTGAGGAGTTTGTCAACGCTCTTGACTACCACGATCCATTGCCTAGCGGCCATCAGCAGGTGGCTTGCCGCGTTGAACAAGCTATTCATCCATTTCTTATGCAGCGTAACTTGCTGCGAGTTTCGATGCGAACCGCAGCCACGGGCCGCTCGCAGACGACTCCTCTGAGGCTGACTCTGTTGCTCGATAATTCCGGTTCCATGGAGCGTCCCGATCGTCGTCAAGCAGTCTTACGATGCCTTCGAGACGCTAACGCAACAGTTGAGCGCCGACGACCAAATCACCTTGATCAGTTTCGCCAGCACGCCGCGGCTGCTGGCGGACAAGATCCCTGGTAATCAAGGTCGAACCGCTGCTGCAATTGGTCGAGAACCTGCCTAGCAGAGGGTGGTACAAACATCGAAGCCGCTCTGCTGTTGGCTCGAGAAAAGGCGATGGAACAGCAGCTCGCTGGAGCTCAAAATCGAATCGTCCTACTGACCGATGGCGCGGTCAACCTGGGCAACGCCAATCCAGACAGCCTTGCCCAATTGGTAACGCAAATGCGTGATTCAGGCATCGCCTTTGATGCCGCCGGAATCAGCGCGTTGGACCTGAATGATGAAGTGCTGGAAGCTCTGACGCGACAAGGTGATGGTCGCTACTATCTGCTCGACTCGACTGTGGCCGCCAGCGAAAGTTTTGCCAGCTCAGATCGCCGGTGCACTGCGTCCATCGGCACAGAATG
This sequence comes from Pirellulaceae bacterium, assembly GCA_963707245.1. Lineage (GTDB taxonomy): Bacteria > Planctomycetota > Planctomycetia > Pirellulales > Pirellulaceae > Aureliella. The sequence goes on along the minus strand of CAVPPY010000020.1, from coordinate 9,886 downwards.
TCAAGGTGCAAGTGGAGTTCAATCCACAGCGCGTCGGTCGTTACAAGCTACTCGGGTTCGAAAAGCATCGACTCAATAACGAAGACTTCCGCAACGACCAAGTCGATGCCGCCGAGATGGCTGCGGCCGAAGCCGGAGTTGCCGTTTACCAATTCGAAATCAAGCCCAATGGTAGTGGCGATGTGGGTAGCGTTTCCGTACGCTTCCGCGATTTATCGACGGGGCAAATGGTCGAGCGTCGGTGGCCCATTCCGTATGACTCCAACGCTCCCAGATTGGAGCAAGCAGAATCGTCAATGCAGCTCGCTGCTCGCGCTGCTTTGTTCGCTGCCAAGCTCGGTGGCGGAGCGTTAGCCGACAGCGTTGATTTGGAAACATTGCAACACCTACTCGCGAAGTTACCAGATCGAAGTCGCTAATCAAGCACGAGTTCAACAGTTGCGCACGATGATTGATCAAGCAGGCCGATTGCTCATTAATAAGTGACGCCTTGTGCCTACTCGTATTCAAGTCTCATGGGTTCGAGAGCACCGCTAAGTCTTGACGACTCTTATTACACCGCCAGCCTGAACTTCTGAGCTGGAACAAAGTACTAGGCTACGAAATCTCAAACCTTAATTCTTTGATGCCATCATGACGACTTTCAAAACTTATTCGATCGCATTGCTATTGACCAGCCTGAGTTTGCCTTGCTTCGGCCAGACTGCGTCCGAGATTGAGGCGGCTCAGACAGTCGAAGAGGCCCATACGATCATCTTGACGCCAGGACATGCCAAGCCACCAGCGTTCTTGTACGCCGCCAGCGTTCGGGCGGAAGTGCGTGTAGGCGAGAAAGAGATCGAGCAGATTATCAAACTCCAACTTCGCATTGTCCAAGGCGACAGTAACCGAGGTCGAGACGGTTAGCCTTGGGGCTGAGCGGCAGCAGGAGACGTGATCGATGTCCAAGGTGATTCGATAGCTTCATGGGCGGTTCGCACGGTAGACTCGCAGCGATACCTCGATCTGCAACTCAAGCCGACGTGCAAGGTGGCAAGCAGGAAGGCTGGCGAGGTGATGGTGCAGAGGCTGCTAGTGATAGAACAGCCACCATCCGCATTCGCAGTCTGCATGCAGCATTGCCCACGCAAGTCGAACTCGCGCACTTGACGCCGGGACAGGCACTAGGGTTCGATTCGCAGATTGAGATCCAGTATATTGACGGCGTGGCGGGTAAGATTGTGACCGCAGACGGCTTCGCGCCGCTAGTATCGCAGTGATCGAATCGACCGACTGCAAACAACAAGCGGCGGCCAATTAGAGCTGCGGCTCGATCGCAACAGCGCTTTGCCGCCCACCGTTGAACTGCTCGAAACGACCTTGGTGGGTGAACTTCATCCGCGGCGATTCGATCAGCTTTCAACTGCGCGGCACGGCCAATGTTAGCGTAGCTGGTACTCGACTACGTGTCTTGTCCGGTAACGTGGCGATCAGTCAGTTACCTGAGAGCTCAGACTATCGCTTGGAGTTATTGAATTCAGATTCTGGACCAGTGTATGAACTGGTCTTTCCCAAGGTCGGCAAACTATCGGGTCACGCTTAGACTTTGTAGCGGCCATCAAAGCCGATCAAGCCAACTGGCAGAGTTTGGACTTCACCGTTGCCGCGAGCGCTGTGGTACCGATCAGCATTCGTGGTCTTGATGCAGAGATCGAGTTCGCTCGGGATCAACAGGCGATTGCCCCATTGCTGCTCGAAGATGATTGGCGAGGATTCTTGCCCGCGACGGGACACGTCAGCTTGAAGTGGCAGAATGCGCAGAAATACCAGCCAAGGCAAATCGTTCTTCACTACCAGCGCGACGATTGAAGCCACGGTGGGTCCTGGCCTGCTTCGACAAGAGCACCGCATCACCTATCAGATGCTGCAGGGACAATTGAAGTCGCTGACATATCGAATTGGTCGGACCTGGCGAGATCTTGAATGTCGAAGGAGATCACATCGTCGCCTGGAAGGTCGTTGGCGACGGCAATCAGCGACAGTTGGAAATCGTGCTCAATCAACCTCTCACTGGCAACAGTCAGGTTGTCGTTCGTAGTCAAACACCACTGGGTGCTTTTCCCGTTCGCGTCGAGGGACTAGTCGTACAGCCGCAAGGGGCCATTCGCAATTCGGGCCATCTGCGCATCGCCAACTCCGGTTCGGTCAGTGTGGAACCAACCAGTCTGCGAGGCTTAACTCAATTGGCTCCCGAGCAATTCCCGGGCGAGGCAATCCAGTCACGGCAGCTGTTTGTCTATCGCTTCCCCTCTGCCGACTATGGCTTCACGATCGTTGCCGACCGTGTGCAACCCGAAGTCAGCGTCACACAACTTGTGCTGTATCAACTGTCCGAATCCGATCGCGTGATCACGGCTGACATCGAGCTGGACATTCGCGAGGCGGCAATTCGCGAGTGGAATCTGAGCCTACCGGCAGACTACTCGATCGTCGCAGTGACTGGCTCGAGCGTGGCGGACTATATGGCATCGTCTGAGGCGACTGATGGCGTGCGCAACCTGAAGATCCTTTTCGGCCAAGACGTTCAAGGTCGGCAGCTCGTCGGCTTGCGATTGGAAAAGAACGAAGTCGCCACAACAAGCCCATGGAATTTGCCGCACATTCTATTTCCCGAGGCCAAAGCCGTTCGCGGTGATATCGGTATCGTGGCGGCACCAGGATTCCGCGCGACAGCGGGCACGATCGATCTGCTGGTCGAGAAGCCGCTGTCCTACTTCCCACGACCAGTTGCCAACCTTCAACAAGCCTTTCGAATTCGCGAACCGGGCTGGACTGCGACCATGCAGATTGAGCAGTTGGAACGCAGTATTCAATCGGACGTGTTTCATTTGTATTCGCTGAGTCAAGGAACGGTGTACGGCAGTGCGTTGATCAATTACTCAGTCACCGGTGCCCCAGTCGCCGAATGGCAGTTGACGGTTCCCGCCACGCTAGCCAATGTCACCGTCGATGGGCAAGAGATTCGCAATTGGCGGCGTGAAGGTGACACGTTGATCGTTTCGCTGCAACAGCCGATTCTGGGGGCTTACACGTTGTTGGTCACTTTCGAGGAGAAGCCCAACATCGCTGATGGTTCCTTTCAAGCTGGATTGGTCACGCCGCTGAGTGTGCAGGGTGATCGCGGCTACATCGAGGTGGTCAGTCCGGTGCAAGTCGAAATGGAATCGCTGCTGGTTTCGAGTCAACTACTGGTGCTCGATCCGCTGGAGTTGCCGGCCGAATTGCGTTTGCTGAGCACCGCGCCAGCACTGGGAACATGGCAGTACACGCAGCGCCCATTCGACTTGAGGCTCAAGGTTAACTGGTTCGATCCAGGCACAACCGCAGCCCAAGTCGTCGAATTCTCTGAGGCCAATAGTCGCGTTTCGCAGGATGGAGAGTTGGTGACGGACTTGTTGTACTACGTCAAATCGCGAGGCCAACGCACACTAAAAATCAAATTGCCGGGGGATCCCGTTCGATTGTGGGCAGTATCAGTCAACGGTCGCCCAGTGACAGCTCGACAAGCCGGCGATGAAACGCTCATCCCGTTGCCGGGCGGGGCTGATCCCAACGTACCCGTCGAAGTCAGCGTGCGACTCGGCAAACCAGCTCTGGAAAAACGCCACGCGTCGCTCGTGCTGCCGACGGTCTTCGCGCCGGTATTGAAGACGCAATGGAATGTCAAAGCCGATGAAAACCATGTGCTCATTCCGAGCGGCGGAACGGTCGAACCGACGATGCCAATCGTATGGCCGAATGGCTTTGACTGGCTGGCCGAACGCGGACTAATTCCATTTATCGCGTTAGCAATCATAGCAATCGTGGGTGCCACAGCCAGTACAGTGCCTATCAGACTATTTGCCCTGGCACTAGCCATCGTCCTAGCTGGAGCGGCGGGTTGGGATGCGTTCAATCACATCACACCCGCCGCACCGCTCCAGCTTAGTTTGCCGGTGCTGGCTTCAGGTGAGCAGGTCAACCTAGAAGTGGGCAATATCCCCAGTTGGCGGGCGTATCTATCTTTGCCGGGTATCGCCATCGCAGTAGCAGGCGGCTTACTGGCCTTGCTCGGCTGGCGCATTGGTGCATCAGCCAACGCCTGGTTGGTACGGTGGATTGCTCTGGGATTGATCTCGACAGGATTGCTGCTGCAAACCAACGGTGCGCCATGGTTCTTTGGTCTGTTGGTGTTTACGCTCGTGGTGTTCCATTTCGTGCCCACTGCCATTCAGTGGATTAAGAGCAGTACAGCGGGCTTGGCAAGTCACACAACAGACAATCAGTCGCAAGCTCACGGTGATCAGCAATCCTCCGAAGGCAATCAAGGATCAGTAGTCACGACGTCGATTCTCGCTTTCCTAGTCGGCTCAGCAGTCATGTGTGCGCCGAACAGCATATTGGCCTCAGACACGACGGCGGATGCAACCTCAAGTCAAGCTAATACTCCTGAATTAGAAAACATTCACTCTGCCAGCTCCCTAATCCAAAAATGGACTGTAACGAGTCGCGACCGGCGACTGACCGCTTCCGCTGATATCAGCTTGTCAGGTCGACCCGGAGATCGCTTCGTGCTGCTTCGCGCTCCGGCAGTGCTAACTCAATTCAACGGCCCGGGTCTACGACTAAGCAAGCTGGAGTTGGCAAATCACGGTGTAGCCTATGTTGTTACTATTCCTGCGACCGAAGTTGATGAAGCTAGTCAAGACCTTGATCAACAGCCGCGGGACGAAGCTACCGCAGCAACTTCTGCAGCGGAATTACCGCAGGCCGAGCAATACACAGCTTCGTTCGAATTTCAGTTAGAGGCAATTGAATGTGCCGCAGGCATTCCCGTGTTGACAGGCAGTGCGGCACTGCAGCAAATCGATCTCAGCTACGACGAAGCGAACTGGCAGGTTGTTTGTGACTCGGCAGCGCGCATTGAATCGTTGCCTACGGAGCTACCGGACAGCTCGACTGCAGCTCGCGTGAGCATACTGCTAGGACCTGGCGCAGCTAGTATCATCTTACAACCGCAGACTCGCGATCTGACTACCGAAGCAACGCACTTCTTTGTCGAGGGCTCTGGACTCTATACGCCCAGCCCAGGTGTCATCGATGGCAAGCACCGCCTAAAGATTCGCACTTCACAGGGGCGAGTGCAGCAGCTCAACATTGTTATTCCTGGCGGACTAACCGTTAGCTCAGTCGATGGCCCCGTCACGTCGTGGCAGTTCGACGCTGACAAGAGTCGTTTACAGCTGCAGATCGAGCCAAGCACTTCGCCAGAGTTTGCCGTTACAGTTGAAACACAGCGCAGTCTCGATGCACTGCCAACACTTGTGCAACTTGCCCCATTGCGTGTCGAAGGCGCTGATGGGGAAGTCGGAATGATGGCCTTGGCATTTGGCTCCGAAGCACAACCTGAGAACGTGCAGGCCGAATCACTCTCGCTGCTCAATCTCGGCGACTTTGATGGCAGCTTGGCAAGCAATCCACAGACCACGCTGCATCGCGTCTACCGTTACGGTGCTGAAGGCGGCAGCCTATCCTTTCAAGTCTCACCTGTCGCTCCCGAAGTGCGAATGGGCAGCAAGCAGGTCGTGTCATTTGGGGACGAACGGGTGGTGCTCGGCATTAACTTCGTGACGGAGATCACGCGCACTGGATTATTCCAGTTGAGTTTTCCGTTACCCGACTGGATTGGAAGTGGAATCCTTAACAGGTGAGGCGTTACATCATTGGTCGGAGTTGACGGAAAATGGCCAGCGGCAAATCGTGTTGCACTTGAAAGGCAAGACGATGGGCAGCCAGACCTTTTCGTTGACGTTGGCCGGAACTGCACCGACCGAGGCGGCCCAGTGGTCAGTGCCCGCGCTTCGAACTGAACGAAGCCACCCGTCAATCCGGCGAGCTAGTCGTGCAGCCGATAACCGGTATTCGACTGCGCACCGTGGCTCGACAAAACGTATCCGAAGCTGATCCACGCTCACTGGGTGCCCAGGGCCAGGGAGCACTCGCCTTCCGATTGCTACAGCGTGATTGGAGTCTAGCAGCTAGGCATCGAGAAGTTGGCACCCTGGGTCACCGGTCAAGTACTGCATGATGTGACACTGCGCGAAGGGCAGACCCGCTCAACTTTATTAGCCACATTTACTGTACAGAATGCGGCGATTCGAACTTTGTCCGTCAAATTGCCGGCCATGGGAGCCGACGAGCTCAAGACAGTCCGCGCGAACGGTGAAACTGTCAGTGACTTTGTTCGCTCCTCGCAAGATGAGGACTTGTGGGAGTTGCAATTCAAACGTCGCGTCATCGGGCCGGTGCAATTTCAGATCGAATACGAACGTCGCGGCGAACGAGCTGGTGATAGCGAGTCGCTCAGCCCGGTCGATTTCCCCGACGCTCGGCAATTGGTCTACTACTTTGCGGTGCCGCACCGGTGGTCGACTAGAAATTGAAACTGGGACGATGACTCAAGGTTGGCAACTAAGCGACTGGAGCACAGTTCCGCAGCCGCTACGCGATGCCGGAAATCGTAACGCGCCCGCTTTGTCACTGCGCAGCAATGGCGCCCACAACGCCCATGAACCTGCGAGTCATTCGCCATTCGCTGGCAGATGCACTGAAACTGCGTGTAGCTTCGGGAAAGTTGACAACCATCCTCTCTCCCACCGGCGACCAGCTAACCGCGGTCGATGTCAACATGGAAGTGATTCAGCGCAGTAGCTTGAGCTGTCCAGCTTCCTGAGGGCGGCGAGCTCTTCAGTATCTTTGTCAACGGCGAAAGCGTGCACTCGATTCGACAAAAGTCAAGCAACAACACCTGGCAATTCTACATCCTACCCGGAATCGATGATCGTACAGCGCAAGTTCGCTTCGTCTACTCGCTAACCGGTGACACGATACACAAGACTCGGCTTGGTCAGTCCGCAGCTCAACGTACCATTGGAAAACATTCAGTGGGACGTGATTGCCCCCAGCGGCTTTCAACTGATCGACAGCGATGGCAATCTCGAGTTAGTCGGACAAGACGAGCCGCGCCAAATACGATCGACAATTCGTATCTATTGAGCCTCAAGGGCAAGCGTGAGGATCAGGCTCAACAGGCGGCCAAGTTGCTTGAGCAAGCCAATCAGCTCTTGCAGACCGGCGAGCAGTCCAAAGCGCAGTGGGCTTTCAACAATGTGGCCAATCGATATGCACTCGACGCCGCTTCGAACGAAGACGCTCGAGTCCAACTGGAAAACTTACAGACTCAGCAAGCCATCGTGGGCTTGAATACGCGCCGTCAACGGTTGTTGTTGGACAACAATCGTGGAGGCGATGCAATTACCGACAACGAGCAACTGCGGCAAGCCGCGGCAATCAATCCCATTCTCCAACAGGAGCAACTCAACTATCGACCACAAGAGCTGAGCCAACTGTTAGCCGGAAACAGCAAGGAAGATAATGCCATTCTGCAGCAACTCGCCGGTCGTTTGGTCCAGCATCAACGCACCACCGAACCGGCTCCGCAAGCGATCATCATCAGCCTACCCGAGGAAGGTAACATCTACAGCTTTCGCCGCAGTGTACAAGTCGCCGAGAATGCACCGCTCGAATTGGATCTGCAGTTCAACTCGCGGTACAAGCTCCGGCTGTGGCAATGGTGTATGCTAGCTGGACTCATTGTACTCGTCGTTGCCGGACTCACTTGGAATACTCGCGCGTCTTCACTTTCTCAACGGTGAGCTGCGAAATACCGGACCTGGGGAGGCCACCTTCTGTGAGGCTGCCGCCTTGGCGATCAACTCCAATTCCTGAGCAACTCCCACGTAGATGGCAATATTGCCGCTAATCAACAGGTGCGGTGATTTGGCCGTGAGGTCACTACAAAATCGAAATCGCCTACGGGTCAGTTTGGGTTGTTGGGCAGACTTGTCTTAGCCGCAGTAAAGCTAGGCAACAGGCTTCTGACTGTAGATTTTTTAATTGATGTCTGGAACCAGCACAGCAAACGACTCGCCAGGTTGCCTAGATTTCCAGCCGGCGGCGAATGCCACTGCTGCTTGAAAAGCCTTGCCGGTTGCGATTTCGGCAATCAATTCTCGAGTGCATCGGACGGTTCGCCACAGGATGATCTGCGGATTGACGACACGCATGCTCCTGCGATTCGGTTCATCGCTAATCGAAATACCATTCAACGACGTGACCGGGATCGGCCCATAGAATCCTGAGTGCAATGACGCTTGCAATTACATATATCGATGCGAGTAGGCATCGTTTTGCAGTCCTCCAGTCTTTATTGGTATTTTGCGGCAAAAAAAACGATGCTGCAAATCCTAGTGGCGTGAGAACTGGCATCGCCATGATGAGAATCGCAGCCAAGAAATATACAACCTGCATGAGACCGCCAATTGACTTTGGATCGTCCAACATAGGACGCGGCATGTGTCCGAGACTCCACCATGCACACAGCCATGTTCCATAGATTGCACTCAGCAGTGAGAGCGGGTAAGAATACGCAATGCCCCAAAGCAACCGCGGACAACGCGCAACGGTCCGAGGTTTAGCGCTAGGCGGTGCGGCGGGCGATTGATAAGGGTTTGTGCCGGAAGTCATCACTATTATTGGCGAAAAGCAGGGATCAGCAGGCGGCGGTAGTTAACAGCGATCTCACCGAAAGACACACCACCGCCGCTCCGTTGCATCCCATGCTTCTGTCCCCAGCGTGGTGAGGCGAGAGGCGAAGTGCCAATCCCGATCGATGTGCGCGACGAGTAAATCCATTGCGGGTCCTTTGCGCCATCCTATTCCTAATGTGCGGTCGGCGACTTCGGTCGCCCTGGGCGAAGGTGCCTATCGGCAAAATCGAGATAGCGTTCAAAATCCCAGTTTGTAATTTCGTGATCACCGGCGCGATATGATACCCGGCCGTGCGACCGACTGGCTGGTCGACCTCCGGCATTTCTTCGACGCCAACACCCGTGAGTCCGAACAGTCGGTAAACGGGTTCCGCATGCAGCACAGCAAGAAACTCGCCACGCGGGTCCGCCCAGCGATCCAATTCGGCACTGGCCACATAAACCGGTCGCGGGGCCATGGCGGCAATGAGTAAGTGCGCATCAACTGGCAATTCGCCCTCGTTATTCCCGTATTTTTCATAGTTCCGGCAGTACCAAATTCCAGACAGGGCATAGGAGGCTGCTACCGATTCGCCGTAACGCCGCCGTGCCAGAGCAGCACCGCCCTGCCCGGAATTATTCGAGATCACCAGCGAAAAACGTTGATCCTGTGCTCCAGCCCAAAGTGCCGCCTTGCCGGTTCTTGAATGCCCAATCACCGCCACGCGATGCCCATCGATCAGGGGATCGGTTTGCAGGTAATCCAAGGCTCGACTCAAGCCCCAGGCCCAGGCGGCGATAGATCCCCATTGGTCGCTAGCAAGTTCAGTGTGGCCAGCTTGCTGCATCACGTAATGTCGAATCCCGGTCTGCCAGCCTTCGAGGGTAAATCGGCAACCTGAGCCATGACGATCGAGTTCAATATCACCGCCATGAAAGCTGGCAACCGCATACCCACGTTCAAGCAACAATTCCAGCGGCCAGCGATGGGCGTGTTCTCCGCGTCCGCAAATGGAATTGCGAGAGGGCGTAATATCCGGATCAGCGGACACACCCTGGTTGCCGTAATTCAGTGAGAGAAAGGCTGGCACGGGACCTGTGGTACGGCTTGGCGTATACAGCAACAGATCGATCCAGGCGCCTGCTCATCAGCGAACATCCGAATACGAACTTCTTTTCGGTTTGCCAAACCATTGAAAACCGGCCGATCGGCGCTCGTGGTCTCATAGCGCATGTGTGTTTCGAAAGCTGGCGTCCGACCATAGACCTGTTCCGCAAAG
>CAVPPY010000019.1:0-151251 GCA_963707245.1 Pirellulaceae bacterium | reverse complement strand
GTCTCGATCAGCGAATCCTGTAGCAACGGATCGGCGGTTGGCCAGGCAGAACGCATGAGCCACGGCTGCTCCTCGGATTTTCCATGCAGAGTTCGTACCGGCCCAAAGCCGGCGAGTTCCTGCCAAATCGCCTCGGTGATAAAGGGAATGATGGGGTGCAGCAAGCGCAGCAGTTGATCGAGCGTATGCGCCAGTACCTGCTGGGTGGCAGCCCGCATCTGCGGATCCTGCAAGCGTGGTTTGGCCATTTCGACGTAGTAGGAACAAAACTCGTCCCAGGCAAAATCGTAAACAATCCGCGCCGCCTCGCTGTGGTGATAACCTTCGAGCGCCTCGTGCATGCGTTGGGTGGTGGTCGACAGTCGCGAGAGGATCCAGCGATCTTCCAGCGGCAGACGTTTGGACATCCAGCTGTTGGGGTTCAAAGCCTTCGAGGTTGATCATGACGAAACGGGCCGCATTCCACAGCTTGTTGCAGAAATTGCGGGCTACCTCGAAGCGTTCGCTGATAACAGCTCCCTTGGGGTAGGCCTGATCGGACTCAGTCGACTTGGCCCACTGGGTCGAAAACAACTGCTTGCAATTTGGGCATTCGATCGTCGCCTGCTCGCGATTCTGCTTGGTCTGATTGACCGCTGTCTCGCAGTGCGGGCATTCAAACTGAACCGGCATCCGCACGTCCTGCGTCTCGGTGGCCAGCCAAGTCAAACCGAATCGCAGAGCATCGGGCCCAAATTTGTCGATGACGTCGATCGGATCGACGCCATTGCCCTTGCTCTTGGACATGGTCTCGCCATAGCCATCCAGGATCTTGGGGTGAATGAAGACTTCGCGGAAGGGAACCTCGCCCACATTGTTCAGGCCCATCAGCACCATGCGGGCGACCCACAGCGTGATGATGTCGCGGCTGGTGATCAGCGTGCTGGTCGGATAGAAGTACTCCAGTTCCGGCGTCTTTTCCGGCCAGCCGAGGGTCGAATGCGGCCACAAGGCCGAACTGAACCAGGTGTCGAGCACGTCCGCTTGTCGCACGTAGCCATCGCTCTCCAACATGTCTTGCAGCTGCGTCGCCCTCGTCGCGAATACAAACGTGGACGATGTCGGGTTCTTCAACGGCTGCCCGAATATCCTGCTTGGCTGCCAAGGCACTCGATGCGGTCAACCTCGCGCTGCGCCTGATCGGCGTCAGCACAGGTCTTGGTCCAAATCGGAATTTGATGGCCCCACCACAGCTGTCGACCGACCGGCCAATCTCGTTTTTCTCCCAGCCAATCCAAATAACCCTTGGCATAGCGTTCCGGGATAATCCGGACGCGGCCATCGGTTACTGCATCCATGGCGTTCTGCGCCAGTTGCTCCATCTTGACGAACCATTGGTCAGCCAAGAAGGGTTCAATAGGCGTCTTGCTGCGATCGCTGTGGGCCAGGTCGATTTCGCGATCCTCAATCTCGACGACCAACTCCAATGCTTCCAGATCCTCGACGACCGTTGGCCGGGCCTTGCTTGATAGTCAGCCCTGCGTAGGGCCCGGCCTCGGCATTCGAGCGTGCCATCGGCATTGAGAATATTGATCATCGGCAAATTGCAACGCAGGCCAACTTCGTAATCGTTGGGATCGTGGGCGGGAGTAATCTTGACGCAGCCGCTGCCCAATTCGGGTTTGGCCCAGGTGTCGGCGACCAACGGGATCTCGACGATTAAGCAATGGCAGCTGTAACATGGCCCCGCGTTTGGCCATGGCTGCCAGCGTCTTCAGCAGCGGCAGGTGCGTCTGGCGGCGCGCGCGTCAATTGTTCCAATTGCTGTTTGGATTGGCTGACGCTCCTTGGCGGGAGCCGCCGCGAGTTTTTCTTGCAGCTGCCGTTCGAGTTCATCAAAGGCTCGCGGCCGGATCGGGATGCACGGCCACAGCCGTATCACCGAGCATGGTCTCTGGACGCGTCGTGGCGATCGTCACGTGCGTTGGCTCGCCCGCTGCCGGATCGATGACCGGATACTTAAAGTGCCAAAAATGCCCTTTGGCAGCTTGGTGAAAGACTTCGTCGTCGCTGACCGCCGTCTGCAAAAAGGTGTCCCAATTGACCAATCGCTTGCCGCGAAAAATCAGTCCCTTGCCGAACAAGTCAAAGAAAGTGGTTCGCACGGCCCGCGCGCAGATTTCATCCAAGCGTAAATCGCGTGCGTTCCCAATCGCACGAGCAGCCCATGCTCCGCAGCTGGTTTAGAATTCGCGTTTCGTACTCGGCTTTCCATTGCCAAATCCGTCTCGACCAACTTTTCGCGCCCGAGATCATGCCGCGTCTTATTTTCCAGTTCCTTCAGTCGCCGTTCGACGACCGCCTGCGTGGCAATTCCCGCATGATCGGTGCCCGGCATCCACAGGGTCTCAAAGCCACGCATGCGATGCCAGCGAACGCGGATATCCTGCAGCGTATTGTTCAGTGCATGTCCCAAGTGCAAGGCACCGGTCACATTGGGCGGTGGAATAACGATGGTGAAGGGCTTGCGCGCGGGATTGACCTTGGCTCGAAAACAGCCGTCCAGCTCCCATTGGGCGTAGATCTCGCCGCAGGCAGTTTGGAATTCAAATCGATTCGGAATCTTGTCGCCTAAGTCGCTCATCGCATCTTCCCTAGTTTCTTGGGCCTCCACTGCCCCAGATTCTACGGAAATCGCCAGAAGTCGCTACTCGAAGTAAACGAGAATGGGGGCTGTAACGACGCCACAGCCACTCGGGACAAGTCCTGCTCAACAAATCGACCACTCTGCGATCCCTGCGTCTCGGCGAGCTTTGCGTTAATTGTTTAGCGCGGTCGCCGAGGCGCAGAGAGCCGCCGAGTGCGTTGTCACGCTGCAGGGGAACTGGGGCGTTTCCAAACGCTTCTCCCGTAACATGCCCGAATACGAAGCGAATGGGCCAGAGACGCTGCAGTGGGCAGTGCCAACGCGTGCCACCGTTTCGTACACCCCGCTCAAGCTCTGCTAGCCATCGTCAGAATTGAGCAACAAGATGGCAGGCTGGGCTTCCGGTGGAGCGTCTGCTGAGGAGTCTGTGACCGGCTTGATCCACAGATAATTCTGCTTCGTTAGCGAACCATTTCCATCGGGCTCATTAGGTACGGTCAGTGTCTGCAGTACTTGCTCAACTTGGGAGCGATTGAGGAACAACACGATCAACTGGCTATCGTTGGCAGCCCTAGATTCCTGCTGCATTTCAGCTGGGATGGAGTACTGCAATGTTCCGGCTGCCTGTGACCCGGCTGCCGGTGCCCCGGCTGCAAGTCGTTGCGCCGCAGTTGGCTGCGCGAGCCCGTCATCGCCTACATGGTCGAATACTTGCAAGCCATTGGCATCTACCAGTTGGTTGAACAGCTTGGCTGCATCCTGCTCGCTCGGGATCCTGGCCACCACGATCGGTGCGGGCAGCTTGGCCGAGGGATTGGGCGGGCTGTCCATACGCGGTTGAGTGGAGCCAGACAGCGAGCGGCGCAGCACGCTGTTCAAAGCGGTGTTGGTCTGCAGTTCCTGGGCGAGTAGGGCTTCGTCCCAATTCGCATTGCGTCCGTAAAACACAACCCGAGGTTTTGCATTGTTGCCTGGATCGGCCGCGTTAGTTGTTGTTTTCACGTCTAACGCTTGCTCCAGCTGCATGCGTTGCCCTTCGATGCTGGGGAGGGCAGAACGTGCGCCGCGTGTGTTATCGTAGGCCAGCCCGCCCTCTCGTCGGGCGCTGTCGGCCTCAGGCTGAGCGGGCGCGGCTTGCTGTCTTTCGCGGCTTGCAAAGTCTTCCTCTGCGACAGCCCGACCTGCACTCGGGCTTGCTCCATTGCTCAAAGAGGGCATGGCACTCGCAGGGGCTAGTTCCAGTTCAACAGGGGCAGCCAGCGGTATGGGTTGGTTGGGCAACTGGTGTTCAAAATGGTCAGTCCGCTCTGCTGGAAGCAGGCCCTGTCCTGAGGAGGGAAGCGCCAGGTCGGCAGGCAGCTCGTCTGAATCTACCAGCCATTCTTCTTCGGGTTGAGGGCCTGCGCTGCCTGCAGAATCCTGGGCTGACTTTTGCTGGGCGGCCGTGGCAGACGCCGAATCGGCTGCACTGTCAACATGCCTACTCGACAAACTGACTTCCTTTGGCATTTTGGGCAGCAGCAAGTAGCCCAACCCAAGCATAAACAGTATGCTGGCCGCAACGGCCAACGGGCGTAGCCAAGCATTGGATGCTGACGAGGATCGCTGGTTCTTGAGCCATACACTGGAGACGTCCTCCGACCGTGACGCCAGCATGCGTGCGGGATGCGACCGGTCTGCATCGGGCAGTTCACTGACGCCCAAGTCTGAGGATTCATCTGGCCACTCGTCTTCAGCTTCCTTATTCACATTAACGCCGGCAGCGGCTAGAGCCGAAGGGCTGAGATCAAGATGTGCGTGGCCCCAGCCGGGCAGCTGTTGCACCAGTCCACGCACCCTTTCCAGCTCGGCGAGCGTCTGCACGGTTTGTGGATCGCTAGCCAATTTGGCTTCCACGATCTGCCGCTGTTCTGTGGTCAGTTCGTCATCCAAATAGGCCGACAACCACTCTTCGCTGTAGTCAGCCGGGCTAGAGTCAAAATTGGAGGTGTCTGAATTCATGTCCGATTCAATCCGAGTTGAACCGCGTTGAGTTGCAAAATGGACTTTAGTTCCACTCGCGCCCGATGCAGTCGGCTGCGGACAGTCCCGGCGGGAATGTCCAAGGTGCTAGCGATCGCGTCGTAGTCCATGCCGTCAAAATCTCTGAGGATGAGCACTGCCCGTCGTTCTGGATCCAACATGCCGATGGCTTGTCGCACGCAGTTCTGTATTTCAATCAGTTCGGCCTTCGCCTCGGGTCGCTGCATGCCATCGACTTTATCGATGGCTATCTCAAAGCCCTCTCGTGGGACCTGGTTTTCAATGCGTTTCTTGCGACGGCTACTGGCCAACAGGTTCATCGCAATTCGCGCTAGCCATGTAAAAAACTGAGACTCGCCCGAAAATAGATTCAGCTTATGGAAAGCCCGTGCGAAAGCCTCTTGGGCAATATCCTCGGCCAGTTCACGATCGCCACAATTATGCCACAGTAACCCCAGCAAACGCTGTTGGTAGCGTTCCACCAACTCAGCGTAGGCCGCTGAATCGCCCGCCAGGGTTGCTTGGATAGCTGTCTGATCGTCGCTCAGCATAAATTCAATGGAGATGGACGCGTTGCGGTGAAACTCAGTTCCCCAAAATAGCATGCTGGCGGCAGAATTGCATCTCGTCTGATGGATGGTGCCAGCAAATCAGAGTTTCAAGTTAGCCTCTCGGATCCGTGAGCCGCATGGCCGTGAGGCCTCGGATGGGCTTGCAAACCCGGCCGCTTACGCGTCGCGGCTCACTTCTCAAATGGAAACTCTGATTAGCCCTGATGGATGGTGCCAGGCACCAGTCGAGCGATTCCTAGTGTTTGTGGTCTTGCGGCTGTTGTTTGAGAATGCCGTCAACTTCCAACAGAACATGGTTTTCGTTGCCCGATACAACTTCGACCTGCAGGCCAGAACTCGAGTATCCGCCGTACTTGCGGTCGATAACTCCGATGGTGCTGGGCCTGTGCCCGCTGACGTCCTCGGTCATTACCAATTGAACGATCACGCAATCATGCAGTCCCGCCACCGCTCCATCATCGGCTTCGTAGGTGCCCAGAGTAAAAGTGCCGTCGTTTTGGATTGCACCGCGAGCATGAATACCGTGTTCGCGAGATTTCAGTTCCACCGTGCCCGTATGGACGGCACCACCCGTCTTGAACTGCACGCGACCGGTGACGGGATAGGTTGGCAACCGATCGGAGCATCCCGCGGACACGCCCAGTAGGAGCGCCAAGCAAAGCAGCCTGGTAGGTGTATGGGGAGCCAGGAGATTAGTCGCCAAGATTCGTTACATTCCCGTCAGCACGATTGCACAAATAGCCCAGAGATTCGGTGTCGATCGTCTTGGCAATGCCTCGCACACTACCGTCAGCCAACACGAAATGGCACACGCCTGGATGCCAACTGCCCCAAGAAACCAGCCCGTTTGCCTCGTCGCGGTTGTCCTGAACAATCGGCACGGTTGGGCCACCGACCCGCGTTGAATTGAATACTAAGTCGCCGTTGAAAATAAAAGCGTCCTGCGGCGATTGCCCTAGTTTGCCGATGGGAACATGCATTTCACCGGAGAGGAAAGTGTTGCTCAAGCCATCGGTAATGCTTGCCATGCGAATCTTGTCGGTCCAATCCAAAGGGATGTCCGAGTTGCATTTCGCGTGGCTGGAAATGATGACGCCGGTACCATTGCCTCCATAGTAGAAATCGCTGGCAAGTCCAGAGGACCCGGGAGAAAGGTCACCGTGGTTGCCACCGTAATCCCCGACCGCACCACTAACTTGCTGAGAGCCGCTGCTGGTTACCGGGACACGGCAACCGCAGGGCAATGTCACCCAGGTTGTCGTCGTTCCCGAGATCAAGCCAGTACCCTTGGCGTCGGAAGCAGAGCGACGCGATGGGCAGCAATAGCTCGGCAGAGTAAACTCGCGAACCGCATCCTCGTGATCTGCATACGAGGCCGCATAATCCCAACGATCCTCGGCGGATTGTTGTTCCATGAAAGGCATGATCCTCACCAGCCATGTCGTTTCGTCTCCACCACAGGAGCGTTCGGCGGGTGCGTCTGGACGCGGTTGATAGCGGGCTGGCGGAAAGGCCTGAAAGGCGTCATGAAACATATGCGTCGCCAGTCCAATCTGGTGCAGATTGTTCTGGCATTGCATGGCCCTGGCGGCCTCGCGGGCCGCTTGCACGGCGGGCAGGAGCAGGCCAACCAGAATGCCGATAATAGCGATCACTACCAACAATTCAACCAAGGTGAAACCGCGGTGTCTGGACCGCTTATCGTGTGGTGCTTTCATGATTCTGGCAACTCAATTTTAAAACCAATTAGGAATTCGCTTGGTAAGCAAACCGGTCCCCCCCTGGGACACAGCCCGGCTGGGAGTCAACCCAGACCGAAACCTTATTCTAACTCGCATCTAGCCATTCGTGCAGTATTGTGACCCGCTTATCAAGAACCTCGGCGAACGGAGATGCTGTGCGTCAAAAGAACGAACCATTGCCTGACTCTCTCTCCGTGCATGGCCAGAAATCTCAGGCAATCTGGATTGCCCGCCCGAGGGTCAGCCTCCATCCCATGTTGAGTCAAGTCTGACGTAGGCCGTGAGATTTTTCTAGAGCGGCTAGCCCCGGGGGTTTGAGGCGTATAGTATCCCGCAATGATCGATTATGGGCCTGCCAAGCCCCGCTGTGGACGAGTCCGCTTGAAGGCTGGCGAGTGGGGAGATTCGCAGAAACTGGCCCGGAACGTTGTTTGTAACGTGGGACTTATGCGATTAACATGGCCAGAGGAGACAGGTTATGGCGAATATCACTGGCAAGGCAACCGCGATCACTACCCTTTCACCCATGAGTTGGTGGAAGAGCTATGTTCTGCGATTTCTGTTCCGCTTGATCAGCTGGGGTTTTTTTGGGCGGACCCAACAACTCCTCATCAAGCTGTCATTTATACATTTTGCGCATTGGAGCATTATTCGTCGGGATCAATTCCCGCAACTCTCCGACGAGCAACCACGCGATCGCCCGGCCTACGATTACCTATTGTTCGTTAGCAATTTCAATGGCAGTTGGGATCAGTACATTGACGCTTTCTCAATGGTCATTCCAACTGGCCTGGACAATATATGGCGATGGTCGGAGAAGTATCCAGGTGCCGTACCGGAGGATAAGTTCTTTGAGTACATCAAGCACAATCAATACTCATCGAGCTACTACTACAACGCTACGCCCGAGGCTTCGGCCACGGATGTGGACTCGGCATTGATTTTAAGTCACAAGCTGCGTGCCTTTGCGGCCGCTAGCCAAGCCATGGATGCAGAGCAATTTGCGGAGAGCTATAAGAAATTCTTGCTGACCGTGCAGAATCATTTGGGAGAACCGGGCATAACGGAATGGGAGCAGACGCGCCGCGCGGTTAGGGCCCAGCGAGAGGCAAAGATGGGAGTCGAAAATGGCTGATTACGCGCTAAGCAATCGTATTGACGCTTCCTATATGTTAACTACCTTGGTGCCGATCCTGGCCACCGAGCCAGCCTATAACCAGCCTTCCTTTCAGACACGTATCCGTAGGTTCTTGGCGGAGTTACCCACCGGCGATGCCAGTCCCTTCCTGCGCATTCCTACTCTGCACTTTTGCCGCTTCGTGGTGATCTACGATCTTCCCTGCCAGGGCTATCCGGTCGCGACTGACCATTTGAACTCTCCCTACCTGTTGATGGCGGCAACCATGACCGGTGATTGGCGTTCGTGTATGGAGACGATGCTGGCGGAGATCCCCCAAGTCTTCCAGGCGATCTATTCCAATTGCGTTGGCTATCCCGGCGTAAACGAAACGCAATCTTTTATTGACTACTTGGCCAAGTGCCAGATCGATGCGGCATTTTCCTTTGGTGCCTATCCACAGGCTTCACTGTATGAGGTAAAGCGGGCGCTCGATGTGCAAGCTCAATTCCGGAGGTTCGTCCTCGACACGCAAACCACCGAGCCTCAAGACCTGCAGCAGAGATTTCAGCAGTTCATGAGCCAGGTCTATCTCAAGTGAAGAAGATGGTTATGCCCCAACCAATCCTGGATCTTTCAGACATACAAGGCAACATTTTGCTGGGCTACGGCTACCCGTTTGCCCGCTATTTTTTCTGTGAAGTTGAAGACAGCCTGAAAGCGCGGCGATCGCTGGCCGAGATGCTGCCGCATGTGACCAACTCTGAATGGTGGCGAGATCAGAAGCCCGATCGCACGCTCAATATTTCCTTGTCCTTCGCTGGTCTGCACAAGCTGGAAGTGCCCGCCGAGACCCTGGCCGCCATGCCTTCGGAGTTTCAGGAAGGAATGTTAGCGCGGTCCACGAACTTGAACCATGTTCGCAAGAATGCTCCCGAGAATTGGGATGACATTTGGCGTGAGGGCAGGACGCATGTATTGTTGAGCATCAATGCCTTGAGTGGAGAAATACGCGAGGAGTTTTCGCACCAGCTGCAACAGATCATCGAGCATCATCGAGGGTTGCGCGTGCTCAAGGCACAAGACGGTGCGGCCTTGGTTGTCGATGGGGTGACGACCTCCAAGGAACACTTTGGCTATACCGATGGCATTGGAAATCCGGACGTCCAGGGCAGTGGCATTCCGCCCCGACCTGGACGTGGCAACCCTGTGCAGAGCGGCCAGTGGGATCCCGTGCGGACTGGTGAATTCCTGCTGGGCTATGAAGACGAGGGTGGAGCGGTACCAGCGGCCCCAGAGCCGCATCTGTTTTCTCGCAATGGTTCCTTTCTGGTGTATCTAAAACTCCACCAAAATGTTGCTGCCTTCAGAAGCTTTCTGGACACGCAAGCTCAGCGATATCCCGGTGGCAAGGACCTGCTCAAGGCCAAGCTGGTGGGGCGCTGGGACGATGGAACCCCGCTGGCTCTTTGTCCCTATCAGAAGAACGCCGAGCTCGCCGCCGATCCGATGCGGAACAATGACTTTGGCTACGAAAACGATCCGGATGGCGCCCGCGTGCCTCTGGGTGCTCACCTGCGACGCATGAATCCCCGCGATACCTTTGGTTTTGAAGGTCGACTGACCTGTCGGCATCGCATCGCCCGTCGCGGTCTACCCTATGGTGATTGGGTCCCCTACGATCAAGTCGCCAATGACCAGGATGAACGCGGTGTCAACTTTATGGTTGTCAACGCCAGCATTCGTCGGCAGTTCGAATTCGTATGGAGGGAGTGGGCAAACTACGGCAACGACTTCGGTTTGGGCAATGATCGCGATCCGCTGATTGGCAACCACACCGGCCACGGATCGATGGTTATTCCGGGCGACCCACAGAACCTGGATCAACAGCCGACCTGCGCATTGGCCAATATTCCCCAGTTTGTGGAACTGCGTGGCGGCGGTTATTTTTTTCTGCCAAGTTTGACCGCGTTGCGGATGATCGTCGAAGGTTCGGTCATCGAGCACCTGTCAACCTATGATCCCGCATCGATACCTGTAGAACGCGTGCCCCTGCCGAAATTCAGTGAACCCAAGTTCCCACCGCAACCAGCCGTTGCCGAGATCGAGACGTTTTGGCAATGGCTGGCTGGTCTGCCCATGGCACTCGTCGCTCCGCTCGTTGCAGCTGCCAAGGCATGGGGGGCAAAGCATCCGCTGAGCGTTTTTTGGCTACTGAGAACATTTCTACCCGTGTTGGTGCGTGGCAACTTGTGTATGGTCTCGCGCTACGCTGATGTGCTGGATGTGTTAAGTCGAAAGAATGTTTTTCATGTGACCTACGGCGACAACATGCGTCGACTGACTGCCGGCGGGCAGTTTTTCTTGGGCATGCAGCCCTCGCCGGAATATGACCAAGACATCTCCAACGTCCGCGCAGCCACGCGGCGTAGCGACATGCAGGACATCGTCGCCCCGACCGTCGCGGCAGCGGCGCAAGCCATCGTTCAACAATCGCAGGGTAGATTGGATGTCGTCAAGCAGCTTGGGCTGATCGTGCCAACACGGCTGACCGCCGCCTATTTGGGCATCACCACGGAGAATGAACTGCGATTTGCGGAACAGGCCAGCATGATGTTTCGCTATTTGTTCATTCCCGACAACCCAGCTGAAATAGTTGACCAAGCGCTGGGCTATGCAGCCGAGTTTCGACAGGACATCGATCGCATCATCCGCCTGAGGCATCAGGCCACATCCGGTGCCGACGATATGTTGGAGCGTTGTTTGCAGTTGCAACGGGATGGCAGGCCACGGATGGACGATGTGCAAATTCGCAACAATTTGATGGGGCTGCTGATTGGCATGATCCCCACCACTTCCAAATGCGTGGCACAAGTCTTGGACCAACTATTGAATCGCCCTCAGGAACTGGCACAAGCCCAGCGGGCCGCGCGTGCGGACAACGATCAGCTCCTGGCCAAGATCGTATTCGAAGCGCTGCGTTTCAACCCACAGAACCCTGGGCTGCTGCGCGTCGTGGCAGAGGATTGTCAATTGTCAGGCAAGCGACTCGCTCGTGGCACCAATGTCCTGGCGCTAACCTGGTCAGCCATGTTCGATGACCGTGTGCTGGCATCCCCTGGGGAATTCAAACTCGATCGACCCGCCGAACACTATCTGCATTTTGGTTATGGCATGCATACGTGTTTTGGGGAGCACATCAGCAAGATTCAGATTCCAGGCATTCTTAAACCACTGCTGCAGCAAGCTAAATTGCGGCGCGCCAAGGGCGCCCCAGGACTTTTGCAAATGGCTGGCCCCTTTCCCAGCAGTCTGGTTGTCGAGTTCGAGTTGCCCGCCTGCCCCGTTCCGCTAACCAAGCAGTAGTTCCCATGCCCAATCTTCAGAACCCCGAAGTGGTCACGCGTAGCCAGCAGTACCAGCGTCAGGTGAATTATTATGACCGCTGGCAGCGATTCTTCCTCAGGATTGGGGCTTTTTACGATGGCTTTTTTGGGGTGCTACTCTATTTGGCACCGGTGTGGACGACCGTCTTTTTTCGTTTGATCAAGGCTCCGGAGGGAGTAGCCGATCTGTGGATTCGACTGGATGGCATTTTCTTGATCATTGTGGCCCTGTTCTATTTGCTGGCTGCCCGCGACCCAAGCCGCTACTTGGGTATTGCGTTGATCTGTATCGTTGGCAAGATCTGGTCGGTCGCTTTTTATTCCTATTACTGTTTCGTGTTGCATGCCCCTTTGCCCTTTATGATCTTTGCAGGACTGGATTTTATTTTCTTTTTTCTGCATATCTGGGCACTGGGGCCCGACCGTAAGCGGCGCGTGATGGATGCCATCAAAGGTGTCGATCTTTATCCCTAGGTCTGGAGTGTCCACGGCGCTTGCATGGCTGCTATGGCTAATGATATGCTGACCACTAATCGCTGTCCGAGCAGGTGACGGTGCTCGTAGCACAAGCCCCAAGAGCAAATAGCATTGGCATCCCCGCCGAACTCTTCTTTTGCAGGAAACGATCGCTTTCGGCTCGTACGCAAGCTTGGTGCGGGTGCTATGGGTTCGGTGTTTTTGGTGTACGACCGAGAGTTGAGGGCCAATGTGGCACTCAAGGAGCTCCCCAAGGCCCATCCCAGCGCACTAGCTAGATTCAAACGCGAATTTCGCGCGCTGGCTGGAATTGTGCATCCGAATTTGGTTCCCTTGTACGAGCTGATTGCCGACGACAACGCCTGGTATTTCACCATGGAGCCAATTGCTGGAGTAGGCTTCAGCGAGTGGATCCGGGCCGCTGACACGCCTTCCTTGGGTGCCCTGCCGGCTGCCGATCCGCAGGCTCTTACCGTAGCAAGTGGCCCTCAGGCGGACGAGACCATCATCATGGCTCCCCTGGATCATCCCGTGCGCGGTGATTGGACGCGGCTGAGGAAAGCCTTCGGACAACTGGCGGAAGGCATCCACGCCCTGCATGTGCGCGGCAAGATTCATCGCGATATCAAACCATCGAATGTCATGGTCCGCGATGATGGTCAGGTTGTGATTCTTGATTTCGGATTGATTGCAGAAACAGCTCCACACGTTGCGGAGCCGGTCGCCGATACGGGGAATCTTTCCTCTTGGCATTCCGACTCGCAGACGTCGGACAACCAGGTAGTGGGTACGATTCGCTACATGTCACCCGAGCAGGCAGCGGCGGGGAATATAACCGGGGCTAGCGACTGGTATTCGATGGGTGTCATGCTGTACGAAGCCTTGGTGGGCCGGGCTCCCTTTGCCGGCAAGATTCTCAAGGTATTGGCCTGCAAGCAGAAGCAGCCCGCCCCCACGGTGCTCTCGCAGACTGCTGATGCGCCGCAGGATCTCGCGCAGCTGTGTGATCAGCTGTTGGCTATCGAGCCCCTCGACCGTCCCAATTATCAGCAGATTGCCGCAGTTTTTGGGGCCGACCAGGCTGCGTCCCATTCACAACCGGGGCCAGTTTTTGTCGGTCGTTCGTCGTTGATGGCGAGATTGCAATCCGCTTTTGCCCTGATGCAGTCCGGCGAGCGCGTGACGCTGGTGGTTTCCGGCGATTCGGGTTTCGGCAAGTCGGCCTTGATCGAGCATTTTCTGGAACAGCTGCGTAGCAAATCGGTGGTGGTGGCTCGAGGTCGGTGCTACGAACAGGAGTCAGTACCTTTTAAGACCTTGGATAGCCTGGTCGATTCGCTGGCACGCTACCTGCGGAGTCTGCCCAAGTTGACCGCCGCCCGACTGATGCCGCGACAGGTTGGACAATTGGCTCGGCTGTTTCCAGTTTTGAGCCAAATCGAGGGCTTCGAATCGGTATCAAACTATGAGACCGTCCGAGCTCGCGATGTTCGTCAAGTCGCCTTCGCTGCCTTGGTCGAACTCGTTGCACGAATTGGCGACCACCAACCGCTAGTGCTGGTTATCGATGATATGCAGTGGGGAGATAACGATAGCGTTGAAGCGTTACGGATGTTAATGGAAACCAAATCTCCCGCGCGGGTCATGTTGATTGTCAGCCACCGAGCCGAATACGGTCTGCCACCTGCCTATGCCAGTTGGTTGCAGACCTTGCGCGACGATCCTCAATTGAATCTTGAGGAATTAAACGTCGGGCCGCTTGCTACCCGCGAGGCGCGGCAACTGGTGCAACAATTTGTCGGCGAACGCCAGCTAGCGCCGGCGGTCCTGGATCGCATTCTGGATGAGGCGCAAGGCAGTCCGTTGTTCCTGCAACAGCTGGTGCAGTATTTCCTTAGCTGCGACAGCGACGTCTCCGAGAATAGCTTGAGACTGGATAGCGTGATTCACAGTCGACTCGCCCTGCTCAACCCACAAGAGCGACAGTTCCTGGAAATGCTGGCTGTCGTTGGTAAACCTACCAAGCTACAAGACTTATTGCACGCTTTACCCAGCTTGCAAGATCCGCAACGGATCATCACTAAACTGCATGCGCAGTACTTGTTGAGCAGTGCCTCGTTGCATGCCACCGACCAGGTGCAGGTGTACCATGATCGCGTTCGCGAAACCGTTTCCGCTACCTTGCTGCCAGAACTAAAGCGTGACTACCATCTGGAGTGGGCGGACACACTACTGAAACAAGAGCAGCCCGATCCCGAGTCACTGGCGGTGCATTACGGCGGCGGGGGCAGGCTGTCCGAGGCTGGGCATTGGTATGCGGTCGCGGCCAAAGCCGCGGAGGATGCACTGGCTTTTGAGCATGCCAGCCATCTCTACGAACAGTCGCTGGAATTACGGCCAGTTAGCGGGTCGGAGGAGCTCGAGCTGCGCTTGGGCCTGGCTCGGGCCTACGCCAATGCAGGCCGAGGCACGTACTCCGCCGAGCAATACCTACGCGCTGCCGAGACCTGCGAGCCTGACCAGCGACTGGATCTACAGGCCTTGGCAGCCGGGCAACTGTGCATCAGCGGCAATATTGATGAAGGCTTGAGTACCTTTGCCAATGTGCTGGAAGCCTATCGTGTCCAACTGCCCAAGCAACGCGGCGCCATTCTTCGCGATCTGCTTTGGCAGCGTACGCGTCTTGCCGCCCGCGGACTCGGGTTTCGTAGCCGCAGCCCAAGCGAAACCAAGCCGGAAGAACTGAAGAGAATCGACAATTTGTGGGGCATCGCTTCCGGACTGTCTTCGGCAAACAATATCGCCGCGGCCGCCTTGCAAACGCGAATACTGCGCGAGTGTCTATGTAGTGGCGATGGCTATCGCGTTGCCCGCTCCATGGCTTGGGAGGCTTTCCTGACAAGTACCGGTGGCCGCTATAAGAAAGCCAATGTCTTGCTGTCACGGGCTCAAGCTCTGGCTGAGCAATCAGGAAATCAACACGCCCACGGCATGTGCCTGCTCGCCAAGGGACTGATCGAATTCCAGCAGGCCAAGTTGCTGCAGGCCGCGGCCAGCCTGAGACTTGCAGAGGAGCATTTTCGTGAAGCTTCGGTCGGAGGTTGGTGGGAATTGGCAACCATTCGCTGGATCTACGGAACCAGCCTCTTGCATGCTGGCAAACTAAATGAGTTGTCAACCGTCGCGCTGCACGACTACCGGGACGCGCAAGAGCGTGGTGATCTGTATGCCTTGACCAACATGCAGGCCTTCCTGGTGCCCTTTCTGGAGCTAACCAAGGGACATGTTGCCACGGCACAGGAGTACACAAGCACCGCACGAAGCAATTGGGATCATGCCGGGTTTCACTATCAACACTTGCAAAGCGTGTATATGGAGTGCCTGGTTTGCCTCTATTGTGGCCAGGCACGGCAGGCATATGAGAAACTCGAATCGATCTGGCCGGGGTTGAAGGCGGCCTTGGTGCTGCACAACAAATTCGTGCGCGTCATGATGCTGGACACGCGTGCAACCAGTACTTTGGCCGCGGCCCATGCACAACCCAAACGCGGCGATCTAACGCGCCGGGCTCAAGCCCATGCGCGCAGCCTATGCCGGGAAAGGGATCCCTGGAGTCGGGCGTTTGCCAATCGTATCGCTGGTGGCGTAGCGCTATTGCGAGGCGATATGCTGGCGGCCGAGAAATATTGGCGACAGGCTATCGATGGCTTCCAGGCCTTTGACATGAAACTCCATGCCGCCTCCGTCCGGCTGGCTTTGGCCAGAATTCTCGATGATAGCCAAGCCCAGCTGTTGCGAAGCCAAGCGACGGCCGAGATGCTCGACGAGGGCGTGGTGGACGCCGATGCCTTTGGCAGATGCCTCACTTGGACTACCGATTGAGGTGGGTACTCATCACACTCCCTGTGCTGGCTGCACGAGAGCTTTCAATAGTCGAATGCCAGGCTCATGAGGATCGAGTGGGAACTAACCGAATCGGTGATTTGGGTGCCGGGCAAGGGACCCGCGGGAGTCACAAAAGGACCGGAAATCTGACTTCGCGGAGCATAGAAATACCCCAAGTCCAAAGCAATCGCTTCCGACAAACGACACGATAGCCCCGTGGAAACAATGTTGGTGTAATAGGCGGGGGCACCAATGTTGAAGGCCGTCAGCGCATCGGGAATTGGGTTCTCGGTACAGAACCAACCCACACGCAGTGATGCTTTCTCACCCAGCTGCCGCTGCACGCCTAGCGAAAGGGACCAGACACTCTCCCAGCCTACGCCGCGCACGGATCCATCTGGGTTAAATCCTGAATCAGACAGCACCGATACGCTGTTGTAGTCGGTGTACCTGATATCGGCCGCCAATAGCCAGCAAGGCAGTCCCTCGTAGGAAACGCCTAAAGAGTAGACGGGTGGGAGATCCAGGTGAAAAGTCAGAGGCCGCGGTCGTCCAATTTCGTCATGCGAATTAATCTTGATTTTCTCTAGCCAGTTGGGCGACTTGTAGGAACAGCCGAAATTCAGGCCAGCATCGCCCTTGTAAAAAGCTCCAATCTGGAATCCCAAACCATAGTGCGGATGAGTTCCGATGGCTTGAGGATAACTGAAGAAGCCATCTCCGTTCGCGTCGTCCGGAGGAGCCAGGGTAACTGGGGCTAATTGCAATGTGGCTAGCGTAATGATGGGTCCGCCGCCAATGGATAGACGCTCGGTCATTTGAGCGGCGACGGCAGGCGTGAACTGCAGCAACGAAAGCAAATTAAAGAGTTGTCCCGCACCTACGCCATTAGGTGGAGGTGGCGATAACACAGGATTGGACTCGTCCGCCGGGTAATTGCCGAACAACCCACCGGCCGAGAACATTCCCAAACCGTAGGTCAGCTCGGGCAGCGATTCGTCGCGATAGGTCAGCGCGGTTGTTGACAGCGGGAAGATGCCAACTTTTGCATCGGTTTCGCCGCTGCTGCCGAACGCCGAGGAGGAAACGCTCTCGGAAATAAACGGGATCTCGACGCCAATGATGATCCGCCGTCCTTGCATCTGCGATAGCGTGGCCGGATTGAAGAACAGTCCACCGGCGGTGTCCAGGGCATTTCCCGTTGCGGCACCGCCAAAGCTGCGGTTTTTGGCCCCGACTCCCGGAATCATCAAACCCTGTCCCATGCAAGTTTGGGCGAGGCCCACCAGGTGGAGGGCAAGGCATACCAGGGCAAGGAATCGAAGCATGTCCGCAGCCAGCAATTGAGGAAATGTGGATAACTGGAAGGAATTAGCATAGGCTGCCAACGAATAATCCGTACAACCGTACTTTTTTGCATCGGGCGAGAGATCGGCAATAGCACAGCATTTCTGGATAGAATGTCACCAATGGGTGAGTTTTCCGTAGGTGGCTCAGCTTTTAGCCTATTCCCAAAGGGGTCTGACCCTTTGGAGGCGAGTCGATATTCATCGTTTTTTGGCTTCGCCGGAGAGGGTCAGACCCCTTTTCGAATCGACGCTTGATGCACCAATAGGGAGTAAGCTCATGCAAGTTCAGCAGCTGTTCATTGTGCTGTTCATGATCATCGGCGCGGGTTGCCAGCAAGTTGGCGGACAGGAGAAAGCGATGTTTGCAATTGCGATTCACGGTGGCGCGGGCAAGGCGCCTGCCACTCAAGAATGGCGACAGAATAGGGCGGAGGTATTGGAACAAGCCTTGCAGACTGGCGAGTCTATGTTGCGGGACGGCCAGAGTAGCTTGGACACGGTCGAAGCCGTGGTCCGCATCCTGGAGGACTCGCCATTCTTCAATGCTGCCAAAGGGGCCGTATTCAATGCGGACGGTACTCATGAACTCGATGCGACCATTATGGACGGTCGCCACCGTGCCGCCGGTGCGGTCGGCGGCGTAACAACTGTCAAGAATCCAATATCTTTAGCCAGGCTGGTCATGACGGATACGGTGCACGTGCTGCTGGCAACCCAAGGCTCTGATCGCTTTGCGGATGAGTATCCCCAACATCCCAAGATCGAGCGCGTGCCCAATTCCTATTTCTCGACCGAATACCAACGGCAGCAACTGCAGCGAGCTCAACAGCAAGCCAAGCAGCCCATTGAGGATACCATTGGAACTGTGGGTTGCGTTGCTTTGGATACAGCCGGCAACCTTGCGGCAGGCACTTCGACCGGTGGACTGAATAACAAGAAGTTTGGGCGACTGGGCGATTCGCCGATTGTGGGCGCGGGTACCTTTGCCGACAACCAAACCTGTGCCATTTCTTGCACGGGTGTGGGCGAAGATTTTATGCGGCATGTAGTGGCCTACGATATTTCGGTGCGCATGGAATATCGGGGCGACGAGCTGGATGATGCCATAATGACGGTATTGTCCAACAAGGACCACGAGGTGCGTGGCGGAGTCATCGGGATTAGTAAAGCTGGGCAAATCTCCATGCGTTTCAATAGCCCCGGTATGGCCCGGGCCTGCGCCGATAGCCACGGTCGGCGCGAAGTGCATGTTTCAGAATAAGGATCGGTCCTTAGCAAAATGCCCACTCCGCCCGCCTGGCATTGATATCAAACTATCTCGTTAGGACGTCAGGCATCCTCCGCCGCGATGCTCGCCGGGAAAAAAGTACCCATCACGCTCCGCCGTGATGCTGGCCGAAAAGAATGTACTCATCACGCTCCGTCGTGATGTCGCTGGAAAAATGTACCATCACGCTCCGTCGTGATGCCTGAGAAAGTACTCATCACGCTCCGCCGTGATGATCGCCGGAAAAAAGTACTCATCACGCTCCGCCGTGATGCTCGCATGGAAAAATGTACTCATCACGCCGTGTGCTGGCCGAGAAAACTGGACCGTAACCTATCGAACGAGGCTTAGGACTCCGATGGGGAGCATCCTGGGGTTCAGGGCTGGCTGGGTCATTGCACTGGGTGCCAGCGTGGGCCTGCGGCCCAAGCCCTGGCGAAATCCACCTTGTCGCAGTTTGCGTCATCCGCTAATTAACCTCCAGGATTCTGCTTATTCTGGAGTAATCGCGATGAGATCACAGCTGGATTTGGCCATATTGGAAGTAGCCAAGAATGGAATAGGGCAGTATCTGTGTGCAGCCTTGAGGCTAGTGCTTTGCTGCCTGTGTATCCCCATTTTTCCAGCCTGGGCTCAAGGCCCCGGCGGTGCAGGAGGACCTGGTGGCCAGGCCGGAGCACCTGCCTTCAGCGACCCCAAGTTTCGCGATCGTATGTGGGAAGCCGGTGGTCCACGTTTGAGCGAGTTGCACCAGGGCAAGTTGGTACTGGGCGTGAAGATTGTCGGCAACCGCTCGGTCAGCGAACACAAAGTGCTGTCGCACATGCAGACGCGCAAAGATCGCTACTATGACGACAAACAGCTGCAGCTGGATATCCACGAACTCTATCGCACCGAGTTATTCACTAAGATCAGCGCTGATTTCGTTGAATATCCCGAGGGAGTTGTGGTGCAGTTGACGGTTGCCGAAAGGCCAACGGTTACTGCCGTGATTTTCCATGGGAACACGCGGCTGGAGAACAAGATGCTTGAGAAGCATTGTGGAATCGCCGTGGGTGATCCGGCAAATCCATACTCCGTCGACATGGCTCGCCAGCGACTGTTGGACTTGTATCACGAAAAAGGCATGAATCAGGCAGCCGTGGAAATCGTCGAAGGTGCGACGGCCGGGGATCGCCGCGTTTATTTTGAGATCTCTGAGGGGCCGGTAGAGCGAGTATGGTCAATCAACTTTGTAGGAAATACTTTATTCACCGATGCCGAATTGAAGACCAAAATCGGCTCGCGCGACGCCCGCGGCGGCATTACGACTTACATTGGCAATGTTGCTAGCCAGCTCAAGATCGAAGACGATGCGCGGGCGCTGGTCGCCGTCTATCGCTCACTGGGGTATTTCAAGGCGCGTGCCGACTATCGCATCAGCTACTATCCTGGCGGCGACTTTCTGGATCTGACCTTCGTTATTGATGAGGGTCAGCAATTCATCGTTCGGGAAGTCTCGGTGGTCGGCAACCGCTTCCAACCTTTCACCAATGAAGTTCTGTTGGCCGCCATGGAGCTAAAGCCGGGAGAGCCGTTCAACTTGGGCAAAATGAACCGCGACCAGCGTCGCATTCGCAATGATTTCTATGGGCGCGAGGGATTTGTGTTTGTAGATATTGTTCCACAGCCAGTGTTTCTGGAAGAACCTGGAATGCTGGACCTGGTCTACAAGATTAATGAGGGCGATCGCTACCGAGCGGGAGAAATCAATGTTCATATCGATGGGGATTCCAGCCACACGCGGCATCGAGTCGTGCTCAACATGCTGGGTATTCGCGAAGGGCAATACATTGACTTGCAGGAACTGGAGAACTCGGAACGGAGATTGAAGTTTTCGCAGATTTTCGAAACGAACCCGACGATGGGTGAACCGCCCAGTATCCGAGTTCGGCGGCCAGATGAAGATTTTCAAGAGGGCGGCTACTACTAGATTTGCTTCAAGGAGGGCCAGTCTCTATAGGGGCTGACCCTTTCCGCCAGGCCTTGAAGAACATGCAGAATCGACTCGCCTCCAAAGGGTCAGATCCCTTTAGAGACAGACCCACAGGCAGGGCCTGCGGCCAGGATGTCGCAGTCAACACCAAGGGCGAACTAACTAGGACAGACGATGAGACAGGACGTCCACTTCCATTCAACACCCAGAATAGCCCGCGCACGGCGTGGAGGTTTGGGCTATTGCTGAGTCTAGCCATGGTTGGCTGCCAAACGACCCGCCCGCGGCCGCCGGTCAGCGGACCCGGCAGCGATCCTGCGCAGAACCAACTTAGTTATCCGGTCGGCAACCAAGATTCGGAAGCCACAGCCACGGCAACTCCCTTGTCTGCCTCTGCACAAATCCGTGGCCAATCGGGATCGGGATGGTTCGCAGCGCCAGCCGAAGAGGATGACGATCTCAAGCAACCCCTGCCTGCTAGCGATCCCAAACGCGATCCCAAGCGCGATCCCCAGCCAGCAACGCTCACTAGCAATCCGCAACAGTCTGGCAGCGGACTTGAGTTGCCTGCTCCCACGGGTGGTGCTCAACCCCAGTTTACACCGGGCGTACCCTCCTCGACGACGGTGCTGCAGCCTCCCAATCCCCAGCCCTATGGCTACATCCCGCCGAATGATCTCGGCCAAGCTCCCTCCGCACCGGTTTATGGCGCCAATCCCTACGGCGCAGCTCCACCGCCCGCCTATGGCACTCCAGGTGCATATGGTGTTCCTGGCAGCTATGGCGCGAGTGTGGCTCCCGGAGCGACTCAGCCGATGGGCGCGAGCGATGCTTCGATGTTAGCCCCCGGCGTTTATCCACCCGGATACGATCCTCGCACCGATCCCATGAATGGCATCGATGCAGTGGGATTGCAAGTCCCAGGATATCAGCCACGCGAAAGAATGACGCCCTTGGATGTCTATCTCCAAGAGGGCAGAACAGGCCGCGTCATTTTGGGTGGCTCGGTCAACAGCGATCTGGGTGTGGCCGGCCAGGTGGTCATCGAGGAACGCAATTTTGATATCCGCCGCTTTCCACGCAGCTGGAATGATATGTGGTCGGGCAGGGCATTTCGAGGCGATGGCCAGAACTTTCGCGCCGAATTGATGCCAGGTACTCAGGTCGAGCGATATACCGTGAATTGGTCTACTCCCAACATGTTGGGCTACTTGCCCTACAGTCTTTCGGTCGGTGGTTTTTACTACACTCGTCAATTCCGCGACTGGACAGAACAACGTTTGGGCGGGCGCGTGGCCCTGGGTTACAACCTGACTAAAGATATGTCTTTCAGTTCAGAGCTGCGCATGGAGGACGTAACCGTCTTCGATCCGCGCGTAGCAGGCGTTCCAGAACTGGATAGCGCTCTGGGAAGCAATGATTTGTATACGGCGCGCTTTCGACTGGCGCGAGACACGCGCGATAGTCCATTCATGTCGACCGAGGGTGCTCTGCTGGAATTGGTCTACGATCAAGTGTTTGGCGAATACGACTACCCGCGTGGACAGATCAACTACTCGCGGTACTTTCTCGTTCGCGAGCGCCCCGATGGCACGGGCCGCCACACGGTGGCTAGCACTTTCCGGGTCGGCATTAGCGGTTCGCAAACGCCGATCTTTGAGAACTTTTACGCCGGTGGTTATAGCACGCTTCGCGGATTCAGTTTTCGCGGTGCCAGCCCCGTGGTCGATGGCGTGCAGGTTGGCGGTGAATTGAGCTTGCTAGGCAGCCTCGAATACCTGTTTCCGCTGACCGCTGATGAGATGTTGCGCGGCGTGGCCTTTGTGGACTACGGAACGGTAGAGCAGAACATAGAGTTGACCGGTGAGAATTTTCGTGTTGCCCCCGGTTTGGGTCTACGCGTGACGGTACCGGCCCTGGGGCCCGCACCACTGGCCTTCGACTTTGCCCTGCCCGTCAGCTATGCGGACACCGACGACCGGCAGACGTTTAGCTTCTATATGGGCTTTACCCGCTAACGGCCTGTCCCTCGCAGAATTTACGCCTCGTCATCGCTACTAGCATGCTGCAGTCGGGCCGCAGTCTGGTCCTCCAACAATGGCTTGAGGCTGGTCACACCGTCATATCCCCAAATAATGCACACGACGATCGACGCAAAGGTCGCCAGCAGGCCAATATTGAAGTTCAATCCGTTAATGGCTAACAGCACGACGGCCACGAACAGTCCCACACCCGAGATGGCTAGCTTAATAAGCACAGCCGCTGCCCGACGTTGAAGTGAGCTGACATTGATAGCTGTTCGTGCAGAACTATTGGCCAGCTCGCGCATGGCTGCCAAATTGCCGGCTGCCTCGGGTGCCAGCACGCGAGGAACATATTTTTCCGGATCGAAGGCCGATGTCACCTCATTGGTTTCTCCCAGACTGGTAGTCCGCGAAGTGTTGTTTTCGGCCAGCGGGTGTTCCAGCTGACTAGCTGCCTTGCGGCTGCTGCCCAGCGATTCCTGGTGGCTGACAGTCGGCTTGGGAGTCACCACGGGAGCAACCTCGGGTTCTCCACGCATGCGCCAGCAGCTTGCGCATATAGTCTTCCACGCTGTCTTCCACCTCGGCTTCTTGGGGCTCATCCAGACTGAGCTCCAATTCGCGAGCTTCCTGCGGCTGCTCGGCCTCGATGGTGTCCGCAAGCGTTGACTGGAATGATTTATCAAACAGATTCTGCGTGGCAGCCGTATCATAGGCAGGGTCGCCCGCATCGAATCCGCTGATCTCTTCACGCGCATCTCCAACCAGTCCAAAAAATTCTTGCTCCTCCGTATCCAAGCCATTGGCCTGCGGGATGTCATGACCAACGTCTTCCTCGATACCTGCCGCTCCGCTAGGCAATTGGCTGGTCAGTCCCAAGTACTCCTGGGACTCTTGATCGCTGTGCAAGGGCTGGCCATCGTCCGGTCGGAAGTCGTCCTCCGCCGTCTTCAACTCACTGTCTGAGTATTCGCTGTCTGAGTATTCGCTATTGGGTAATCCTTGTAGCTCCTCCACAGCATCGGTCATGGCGGCGCTCTCTAGCTCGAGCGCCTGGTTGCCCAGCGCGATGGGCTCCGGATCTAGATTCCATTCCGCAAATCCCTGATTCGAAGATTCTCGATTTCCTGGTTCGAATTCCTCCAGCGGGGACTCTTCCAGTTGAGCCGATGGTTGAGTGGCTGCCTGTTCTGGGTTGGCTTGTTCTGGCTGGGCTAGCCATGAGTCCGTGGCCAAGCCGTCGAATACGAACTCGGGTTCCAGCGCGAGAGCTTCCGGAGCGTCGCTAGCCGAAGCCTGTTCGTCAAGCTCCACCGGCTGCTCGATCCACTGTACATCGGCCACCGGAGCTGAGTTTGAATCTGGTCGATGATCCATCTCCTCGGCAGCTTGGGGCCATTGCGGGTCGTTGGCTTCCGCCGACTGGAAATCGGGTAGGCTTTCTGTAGGCTGAAGGTCTAGCCCTGGTGTGTCCAGTGACTCAGTTGTTTCCGTAGGGATGCTGTTCTGCGTGAGACGCTCTTCGGAGAAGGTCGAGAATTCCGGCTCGGCGATAAAGGGTGCCGCGGCTGCCTCGGGTGCTACGGTCTCTTCGCTAAACTCATCCCAGCCTTGATCTGCCACGGCCAGCGGACGATCCGCTGGAAATTCGTTTTCGTCGGGCGACGCATCCGCGATTTGAATGGGGTTGCTTTCAGCAGCTTGGATTTCCACCGGGCTTGGGTCTTCGGAGACAGGCTCGGTGGCGAGTTCCTGCACTGGAGAAAGGCTAGGCTCCGTTCTGAAAGTCGGCAGTAGTTGTGCTAGATTCGTTTCAACGGGGGCTGCTAGCGTTCGTAGGGCTTCATGCAAGCTGGCAAGTTGCGACTGCAATTCGGCTCGCAACGACGCAAGTTCACCAGCGGACTCGGTTTGGCACTCTTGCAGGGCCGCGATCTGAGTCGCGAAACGATCGTCAGACGCCGGAGCGACATCACTGGTTATCGCGCGTCCAAAGGACTCTTGGATGGCAGCAACTTGCGCATTCATTTCCTGCTTCCAGGCATCAACGTCCTGCTGCGACTGCATCTGATTATTTTGCAGGCGTTCGAGGGCGGCCAGGATGACGGGCGAGTCCTCGGTTTGAGCAACTCGTTCGGTAGCTTGCTTGAGATTCTCGGCGATTCCAGTCAACTGCTGCTGGATCTCCTGCTTCCAATGCGAATTTTCCTGCTCGGCATGGCGCTGGCTCTCATTCAGACTGTGGATGGCCGACGAAACGGCCACGATGCCCGACTGCAACTGCTCAATTGCCAAGTTCTGAGTCTGGACCTGCCGCTCCAATTCCGGGTTATTTTCGGCAGGGGTGCGATCCGCAGGGGCGTTGAGTTCCAAAGCATGCAGTTGGCTCGACACACTCAAGATTCGGTCGCTGAGGGCTTCCAAACAAGTTGACTGCCGGGACAGGAAGGATTCCAAGTGTGTATTTAATTCCAGTCCGGCCTGGCTGTCAGCCTCCGGCACGGTATCCAAGGGGAGTCCCTGCTCCTGCAGGTACCGAATCCGCTTCCGCTTGGCTGCCAAGCGTTTGCGTCGGCGACGTCTTAGACGCTGGGATTCGGCATGCATGTCCGCCAGCGGCTCCAGCACGTTTTGCAGTTGGCACTCCAAGGGCTCCACCGCCGACTGCACCAATTTAGCAACCCAGGGCAAGGACGCATCTTCCGTGTGATGGGGCTGCAGGCTTTCACCGGACAGCGGAGCATCATCCTGGGCGACCGCCGGACTGCGGAGTTGCAATGGGCGGGCCAAGGTGAACTTGAGCCGCGCGCTATTGTCGGGCGCGTTGTTGTCATCGGCAGCCCCTTCGGCTGATGGGCTACGCTCTAGTTCAAAATGGTATCCTGCAATTTCGAAGCGACCAAAACCATTGGCCAACAGGATTTCATTCGCCTGTACTCCCTCGCGTTTCAGGCGTGGTGCTAAGGCGCGGACAAAGCTTTGTCGGGCACCTATCACCAGCAATGCATGATAGGGTGCAATTCCTGGTTCGGTACAACGTATCGAACAACCCGTCGCACTACCCAAGGTGCATTTGCTATTCTTGATCAGCCACTTTTGGATGATCTGCCCAAGATCATTGCGCAGCACCAGCCGCGCCAAGGGTTGCTGATGCTGGGTAGAGACAACAAGTGGATAGCCGTTTAGTGCAGCGGTCTGAGTATCCGACAACATGTCGATTAGACTCCGGTAATTCACTTTTTCGCTGGTCGGACGGATGCGCGGCTATGCGGAAGGTGGATCCGCTCGTTTACCAAAGCGCAGTGGGAAACTTTCCTTTGTCGGCTATCGTCCAAGTTGCTGCAAAGATTGGCTGAGTTGCCACAGAAAGCTCAGGATGAGTGGCACCCCAGGCTGGGAATTAAGGATGTACCAAGCTTGCCGCCCGCTAATGGATACTTGGCGAAAAACGGGCACTTTGTCTAAAGTTGCCAGGGGCAGATACACCAGCCCGAGGTTGGCCGTATATTTTGCGTGCCACCCAGATCTTTCCAGCGAAAGAGATTTTTCCAGCGAAAAGAATCCTGTCAGCGAATGTAGATATTGGCCAGCTCCAGCGGGCCGCTGGGGAGTAGCGTCAACTTGCCTTGAGTGAGGCGTTGGTCGACGTGAATGGCCTGGCCATTGATCTTCAATTGGATCCCATCGCGAGTGTCCGCCTCGATGCGATTCCATTCTCCTGGCTTGGCCAACAGCAAGGCAAAAGGACTTTCGGCTTCCGCTGAGAACAAGAGAGGCTTCGAAACGCCGGGCAGTTCGATCGCCAAGCTCTGCGAAGCCTCCTTGAAGCGACAGTCGATGATAAGACCCTGGATTTGGAATTCATCCGCTGTCTGCAATACAGCATCGGCCCCAGACAGCCTGCCGTCAAAGGCAAGTATCCAATCCTTGGCAGTCCAGCTGGACTTACCGGCTGGTGATGTTTCCCATCCACGCAAATCGAGTCCGGAGTAAATCGATTTAAATCCGCGGTCTGCGCTGGCTACCTGCTGCGGGTTTACCGGCGTGTCCGGCAGGCGACGAATGCGAGCATGGCGATAGTGCACCACGCCACCTTCGGATTCAAGGCAGATGTATCCTTTCCGCGGATTAGCATCTTTGCCTCGCGTTACGATTTTACCGTTGACCGCCAGCGAGATTTCTCCGTCTTGGCAGACGATGCGATAGTGATTCCATTCCGGACTGGGCCGCGAGCGTTGGGCTGTTGGAAAGGCGCGTTTGCCTCCCCTGCCGTTGATGGGTGTCATCTCGGCACCGTGGATGGGAAAGATGTCGCCGTGCGTCGTGTAGTTGTTGCTGTTGCCATAGGCGTTTTCCAAGACTTGGACTTCGATGCCGCGATGAAAGGGCACACCACGGGCGGTGACGTCATCAGCCCACACAAAGATGCCTGCATTGCCAGCAGGTTTCATGTGCCGCCATTCAATCTCCATTTCAAAATTCTGGAACATGGCTTCGGTGCGAATTTGTCCGATGGGTTTGCCGCTGCACCGCAATTGATCCTCTTCGAACGACCAGGTGTCAGCTGGGGTATTGACCAACACCCAACCGGACAGATCTCGACCGTTGAACAGCGGTTGCCAGTCTTCAGGCTGTTGTGCATTGACTTCGGTCAGGCCCAGTCCACAAACCAAGAGCCAAATGGACCACATGTTTGAGGCCCGCGGTAGGCAAAATCCCCGTTTCATGCTTGATTCCTAGGCTTTGTCCCAAAAGGGGTCTGACCCTCTCCGGCGAGGCCAAAAACAAGTGTAAATTCGACTCGCCTCCAAAGGGTCAGACCCCTTTTGGGACAAAGCCTAGTACTTGAAGAAGTTGTCACGGTTGTCGCCAGGCGTGAATCTGGGTGTCTTGCTGGTGTTTTGGAACCCTATTGCTAGAGCATTCAGGGTCGTCTGGCAAGATGGTGAATCCGTAATGCCCGAAGCTCAACATGGGACACGACGCTCAACATGGGACACATCGTGGATGCAGGCACAAACAGTCCCAGCTTGCGACTGGAGAGGGCTGGGGGTACATTAACGTGCCGGAGCGGGCGAGCCCCAGGGCCAGCTGCGTTCCGATTGCCAGGATTTTGAGATTTCTCGACATAACCATCGCAGATGCAAGTCCTGCAGAGACGACGCCGATTTCGGTATTCCCGATGATCTAACGAGTTTATCGTTTGCGACCCATTTTCGTTCTCTTTTCGTATGGTTGTCCAGTGCTTCTTTTAGGAACTCTACTCGTTATTGCCTTGTGCCTTGTCTGGTCGATTGCCGGCCAGGCTCCACAGCGCGAGGCAAGCGGCAGCCCTAGCTGGACATCACCAACCCGCCGACAGTCTTGCCCTGGCCTGAGCAGCCACAGTTTGGCGAGGCTAGCCCGCGGCTCCCGACAGGAATGTGCGGGGGATGAGCCCACGAAGGAGAAAAGGCCGGAAGCGTTGCGCACCCATGCGAGCTGTGCAGCGTTAGTCATTGATGACCGATTCGACCGTTCGTCCCTGCTGGATGCATGCGCATCCGCACCAACGAAAGGTTGCACCGTGGCTCGCCTACACTTTTTCCTTGCCCCAACGCCTGGAGGGCTGTTGTTTGGCAGTTCAGCTGAAGATTTCAACGCGGCCGTCTCCGGATTTCCAACGCGGCTGGTTTCCAGCTCATTTCTTTATTGGGCAGGACAGCGGCCTAACATCCATCATTGCTGCCGTAGTGGGCTTGATCGTTGGAGCTGGCGCTATTCTCCTGGTCAATTGGCTGCGTGGCCGCGATGTCAAGAGTCAGGTCGCTAGTCTGCTGGACCAAGCCAAGAGCGACGCTGCCAACGTAGTTCGCTCGGCCGAATTGGAGGCCAAGGAAAAGGCCTTGGCGGCCAAACAGCAGCTTGAGGCCGAAGCTCTCAAACTGCGTGAGCAAGTGGCCAAGAAAGAAGCTGCTATCGAACGCCGTGAGGAGTCACTGCGGCAGACGGCTGACGACGTGCGCAAGCAGGAGAAAATGGTCGAAGCCAATCAACGCCGCCTGACTGAAAAGGCGCAGGAAGTCAGCCAGCGTGGAGAAGAAGTCAAGCGATTGGTCAACGAACAAACGCAACAACTGCAAAAACTATCTGGATTGAGCAAGGAGGAGGCCGGAGGGCGGCTGATGAAATTGCTCGAACAAGAGCTGGAGAGTGACATTGGCAACCAGATTGTCAAGCACGAGCGTCGTGTCGCAGAAATTGCCGAGCAAAAATCCCAGGAAATCATTCTCACCGCCATGCAACGCTATGCATCGGCCCACACGGCGGACAATACAACTAGCACGGTCGATATTCCCAATGACGAAATGAAGGGGCGCATCATCGGCCGCGAAGGCAGGAATATCCGCGCCTTTGAAAAGGCGACTGGCGTGGATGTCATTATTGATGATACGCCAGGCGTGGTCATCGTCAGCGGATTCGATCCCGTGCGCCGCGAGGTGGCACGACAGTCCCTGGACAAGCTGATCGCCGACGGGCGTATTCACCCCTCGCGCATCGAGGAAATCGTTGCCGAGACCCAAAAAGAACTGGAAAAGTTCATTCGCCGTAAGGGTCAGGAGGCGGCCGAAGAAGTCAATATTTCCGGACTGCACGAGCGAGTGATCTACATGCTCGGGCGCTTGCATTTCCGCACCAGCTTTAGCCAGAACGTGCTGCGGCACAGCGTTGAAGTCGCCTTTCTGTCAGGGCTGATGGCCGAGATGATCGGCCTGAATTCTGAGCAGGCCCGCCGCGCAGGCCTACTGCATGATATTGGCAAAGCCGCCGATCATGAATTGGAAGGCGGGCACCCCAAGATTGGTGCAGATCTCCTCAAACGCCACGGAGAGAACGAAACCGTTGTGCATGCCGCCCTGGGGCACCATGATCAATTGACTACCGAATACCCCTATACCCTGCTGGTGGCTACCTCCGATGCCTGCAGCGCATCACGGCCCGGGGCGCGGCGCGAGTCGCTGGAACGATACATCAAACGCATGGAGGAATTGGAATCGATTGCCCGGAGTTTCGAAGGTGTTGAGCAAGCTTTTGCCATCCAAGCAGGACGCGAGCTGCGAGTGATCGTCAGCGCTCGCGATACCGACGATGCTAAAGCCGCCAAGGTATGCCGGGATATTGCCAAGGCCTTTGAACAGCAGTTGACCTACCCCGGTGAAATTAAAGTCACTGTCGTGCGCGAGTCGCGCTTTATCGAGGTGGCGCGGTGAAGGCAGCTTGCGTGCCGCAAGTCACGCGTGATTTTCCAGCGCGGGCCGAGGAGTGCTTGCGGATCATGTTGGTCGGTGATGTGGTCGGCAAGCCTGGATTACGGATGGCTTGTAATGCAGTGCCTTGGCTGCGCCGCGAATTGCAAGTCAACGGACTGTTCGTCAATGCCGAAAACGCTGCCGATGGATCTGGTCTGCGCTGCAAGGATTATCGGCGTCTGGTGGAAGCGGGTTACGATGCCATTACGCTGGGTGACCACGTCTACCGCAAACGCGAAATTATCGAGGTCCTCGAGCAGTTCAGCAATATCATTCGCCCCTGCAATCTACCCTTGGCTGCACCGGGAAAGTCTGTGGCTATCGTGACTCTCGGGGAGCAGCACCAAGTAGCATTGATCGCCGCCATGGGACGCGTGTTTATGAAGCCCGTCGACTGCCCATTCCATTCTGTGGACCGCGAATTGGAACAGCTGCAGGCCGGACCAACCATCAAACTGCTGGACTTTCACGCCGAGGCAACGAGCGACATGCAATTGATGGGCCGATATCTAGATGGCCGGGTTTCGGCAGTCCTGGGTACGCATACACATGTGGCTACCGCCGATGAGCAGATCCTGCCACACGGTACCGGCTTTCAGTGCGATATCGGTATGACTGGGCCTTTTGAAAGCGTGCTCGGTCGGAAGATTGACGCCGTGCTGGAGGCTACCTTAAAAGGGGTACCAACGCCCTTCCAAATCGCCACGGGCGATGTGCGGCTGAATGGTACCTGGTGCGACGTGGAGATCGGCTCCGGTCGCTGCCAGGCTATCGGTCGCATTGCATTGACCGAGGCTGGCATCCTGCACTACAACGAGGCGCTCAGTTCGCGTCGCAGGCAACTATGAATGACGTGGCTCCGCTGTCCGCAACAACCCGCTGCCTGGCTCTAGCCGCCGGCAGTGGATTGCTAGCAATGCTGCTGGTGGCGAGAGCGCTGGAGCCAGCCCCCAACGGTATCGGTACGCATCAGCAGCTGGGTTTGCCGCCCTGTACCTCCGTGGCCCTGTTTGGAGTCCGCTGCCCATCGTGCGGCATGACAACTGCCTGGGCTCTGGCCGCACGCGGCAGATGGCTCGAATCTTTCCACGCCAATGCGGGTGGATTCTTATTAGCCGCAATCGCTCTAGCATATTTGCCCGCCAGCTGCTATTTCTTCATCAAGGGCCAGTCCAGCCGCGGAGGTTGGTTCTCGCTCGCCTTGGCGATCAGCTTGATTACGGCGTTGGCGTTGGCGCTCATCCAGTGGTGTCTGCGCGTTTTCTGCTGAATGCAGCTACCTGAGTTGCTGCGGCCAGCAACTATTTGTGGTGTACCGTACTCCTACTCGACGGATCGAGGAAACCAACATGCCATCCCCTATCCATGGGCTTCGAAGCCTCGGCCTGATTTGTATTGTCGGCGCGTGCTGTGTAACCAGCGCAGGCTGTATCAATCTGGCCGCAAATCTATTGCACGCCATTCAGGGCAACAATCGTCCCGCCGAGTTTGATGGGCTTAATGAAAAGCGGGTGGCTGTGGTGGTGGCAACCGACAACGGGCTGGGTGGCGATGCCACAGCCTCCATGTTGGCCAGTCATATTCAAGCCGCGTTGAGTAACAATTTGAAAGAGGCTGACATAGTACGGCAGAGCGAAGTTGAAAAGTGGCTGGATAAGAATGGATGGAATGACAACGACTTTATCGAGATCGGCAAGGGAGTGGACGCGGACTTGGTGTTGGCTGTGGATGTCATGAACTTGACATTGAAGAACGGCGCAACCCTTTATCGTGGACAGAGCGATATCACCGTTTCAGTGTTTGACATCAAAGCCGATGGCAAGAGAGTGTTTCGCAAGGTTATCCAAGAATTTGCTTTCCCGAATATCGGTGGCACTCCTGTTACCGATACCTCAGAGGCTAAGTTTCGCGGTGCCTACCTGGCATTGATTGCTCGAACCGTTTCGGGCTTGTTCTACGAAGTCGAAGCCACGTCGGATTTTGCACTAGACGCTACCGCCAGTCGCTTTTGATCGCATCAGCGGCTGCTTTGGTATCGAATGCGGGAGAACCGCGGATAACGCCATGCGGAAGGGAAAAAGGGGTCAGACACCAAAAGCCGGAACGGCCCTTCGGGTGCTTCGCACGTTTGGTGTCTGACCCGTGTCTGACCCCTTTTTCCCAACGCAAATTCACCAGACGCCAATAGGTTTGGGGTGACTATCCGCTGGAGTTGGCTGCTATTCCAGCGGTTGAAGGATCTGCTCGAGCAAATCGGGTTGCTGCGGATCGGCCGGTTGCAGTCGCAGATAGCGTGAGCCGCCCGTGTACTGAATCTGCACCGTGCTCAATTGACCATCCTCCTCAACCAGCAACTCGAGTTTACCGCGATCGGCAGTGTGGCGAATCGCATCACGCAATGCCGCGGCGCTCCAGCTGTGCGAATTGACACCCAGGATTTTGCAGCCGGGACTGAGTTGTGCTAAATCTGCGGGACTTCCCAGCAGAATATCAGTCACCCGCCCGTCGTTAGACAGAGTACAGCCAATAGAATCGTATTCGTCCACGCCGGCATGATAGCGAAAGGTATGTGAGGGGATATGCGGCGCATCGGATTGCACAACTAGCTGATAGCCCAGCAGCTCCGCGACTGCGGGATCATAGGATTCTTGGGGCGATTCGACGCGGCGACGAATCAATCCGTCCCAATCATATTCCAGCAACGCGCTCAGTTGCCGCACGATTTCTTGGCGATCGTAGGCGGAGGGCAATCCGGTATCGGCTTGGGCCGCAAAAAAAACCTGGCAGAAATCGTCAAGGCTGTGAGCTCCAGCCGACTCGCGGCGCAGGATGGCATCTATCTCCAACCACAGTAGCATGCCCTCCATATAATAGTCTTGCCCGCCGCGCAGACGCGGCCACGAGTTGCTGCCCGCACGCAAAACGTGGGAGGCCGCAGCCGTATCGGCCAGCGAGCGCCATGCACGTCCTTGCTGGTGACTTGCTAGCCGCAGTTCAACACTCAACCGATGCCGGAACTCGTCGTGGCTCATCAGTCCACAGCGGGCTTCGATCAACTCTCCCAAATACTGCGTTAGTCCCTCATAGACCCACAATAGGTCCGTGCCCTTAGGTGTATGGAAATCCTGGGCAACCATGCCTGCTGGCCTGCGATACTTGCCGCACCAGGCGTGCAGGTATTCGTGAGGGATAAGTAATCGATTCCAACCCTTGAGTTGCTGTGGATTAGAAAGCGCATTGCGCGGCAGCACATTCAACGAGCAACGAAGATGTTCCAAGCCGTTTGCGGGTAGCTGATCCGTTAAGCCCAGCAGCACGTCAAATTCTGCAAAGGGATGTGAGCCCATCAGTCTACTGGCTTGGCTGACCATGCCCCGCAGTCGGGAGAGAAGCTCACTATTCACCGCCAATGCATCCGGCGATTCACTGAAGACGTTTAGTCTATGGACTGGCGTTTCAGCATCCGCAGGATCGCTCAGCACAAAAACCTGATGATGGCGACCGCACATGATCGGACTGTCGACGAAGGTTCGCAAAGTGGCCGACTCAAATTGCATCGCAGAGCCGCTCGATGGGCGCTCCAGTTTCATCGCCGAAGCCGCTTGCCAACCGCTGGGCAGATGCAGCTC
Organism: Pirellulaceae bacterium; assembly: GCA_963707245.1. Lineage (GTDB taxonomy): Bacteria > Planctomycetota > Planctomycetia > Pirellulales > Pirellulaceae > Aureliella. Next base: position 117,891 of record CAVPPY010000019.1, on the reverse strand, counting down.
ACCGCTGATTCGAACATCGTCGATGCTGCTACCCTCCCGATAAAACAAGACCGCTCCTGGGCTGATGATGCCCATGTCGCGACTTCCAAATACGTCGTGGCCCATCGAATTAGTGCTCGGTTGATTAGCGATATAGCGGACCTGGACTTTCAGTTGGGTTACCTCGCCAGGAACATCCACCAGGATGCGATACACTTCACCGGGGGTGCGCGTCCAACTCAGCACACTTCCATCACCTGACGTAAACTGCATGCCCGCGACATTCGCGATCGGTCCGCCTGGTCCATGTGAGCCGGGGACCCATTTGGGATACCACAAGGCTACCTGCCGCGATTCGCTCTCTGCCGCTATGGGGATGCTCAAGGTGGCGTGCAGCAGTTTTCGTGGTAGATCTCGCGCGTCGATCGACACGTGCATAGGGCCATCATCGACAGCACGCGCGTCGGGAACCAAAAATAGTAGCGGCAGCAACAGGCCGACTAAAGCCGTTAGGATCGTTTTGAATCTCAGCATGATCGCTCATTCTCCCTGATGAATCGTCTCAGTATAGTTAGCCTAAAGGCTAGCCCTTGGTTGATTGTCAAGCTTTCACAAACCCATTCTCGCAAGTAAGTTGAATATTCTCGGCGGCTATGTGAAAGCAGCCTAAAATCCGCTATAATGGCACCTGTCGAGCTCCCCCGCTCAGTTGCCGTGCCACGCCAGAGTTGAGTAAACTCTCGCCACGCCCTTATTGCTGTACTGGATCGTTGCGGATCATGCACCCCAACAGCGGTACTCCTACCAAGATTGCACTGGTACCACTAAAGCACTGGCCCGATCGAGCGCGACGTTTTCGGGATGAACTCCTGCCTCAATACATAGTTCGAGCAGGCGTTTGGTGATTGAAAAGGTCGCAGGTCCCGTTGTTTTCATAATTCAATCTCTTCTTGTTTTCTCTTTCTACCAGGAGGTCAAGCAATGGCTGGTCGCGCTGCTACTGCTGTAAAACCCAAGTCCAAAGTCCGTTCTGGCGCCAAGCCGACTTCGCGTGTCAAAGCTGTTGCCAAGGCCAGCTCAGCAGCTGCCGAAGAGGACACGATTACGGCGGTTGCGACACCCAAACCGCGAAAACGCGTAAAAGTTGAGACCCGCACACGCATTTACTGGGCGGTATTCAATCAGAACCTCAAGCGGGTGGCTGTATTTGAGTTTGATCAAAAGCCCGAGGCCGAGAAACGAGCTGACAAACTGAGCAAATCATCCGGCGATCAGCACTTCATTCAGAAGATCAAGGCGAATGTTCCAGCCTAGCGCTGCTCATTGAGATAGATGCAATGGAACAGCTGGGCCATGGAGGTCGGAGCGCTGCCCAAGCCTGAACAGACAAAACGCGGGAAGAAAAAGAGGGAATAAGGGACTAGGCTTTGTCGCAAAAGGGGTCTGACCCTCTCCGGCGAGGCAAAGCAGGTGGATATTCGACTCGCCTCCAAAGGGTCAGACCCGGGTCAGACCCCTTTTGCGACAAAGCCCAGCTAGCCTCTCTGTCTAATCGAAGACGATCCCTGCCGATTGAATATCGTATGCCATCACGTCGGGGGCAGCATAGCTACCGCGATGCTTGGCGATGGCCATGGCCCGCGTCAGTTTGCCTGCCCGTTTCTGCTTGCCCAGCAAGATGACCGTGTTGGCACCTGCGGCCAAGTCGCCATCCGCCAGCGGTTCTTCAATCAACTGCTCCAACATCGATTGTTTGGTGGTTACCAGCACCATGGCGGCCGCCTGCTGGTGCTCGTAGGCGTGCTGTGAAACCTGTGCCTGGTAAGCCAGAAAGGACTCACGCAATACTTCGCGGGCCAGCCAGTCATGTTCTTGTCTGAGCATGCGATGATAGATCAATTCCAGCAGGTCCATCTGCAGGGAATCGTGTGCGGCCCCCTGAGGCTCAATGCCGTCAATCACAAAGCGGCGCGTTCCATGCACCAGATGTTCATACACGAATCGGAATAGTTGCGGTGAACGCCGATTCATCTCCGATTGCCAGGCGTGCCATTGATCCGCATCCATCTGGCTGCGAAGCACGCGGCGACCGCTATAGCCCAGGAAATTCAATAGCTGCGGTGGGCGGTGGCTATCGAATAGTTTGCCAGTTCCCGCTTGATCGAGCTGTGCTACGCTCAGCGGATACCCAAACATCCGCTCGGTATAGCCACTGTGATTTTGAGAATCTCCCCGACTGGACAAGTCGATAATCGCACCTGCCTGACCCTCCTCCTCCCGGCCAGCATGCAAGAAATGCATGCCCAGTTGCGTCTTACCAATACCGGTCGCCCCAATAATCATAGTTAGGCTACCTGGCAAGAATCCGCCGCCAAGTGCCTGGTCAAGCGCGGCTGAGCCACTCGATAATCTTGAAAGCATAGGAACCTGGTGGGCGTGTTAACCGGCCTGGGCGAGGTCCAATTGATTAACGGCTTCCACATAGTCCTTGGCAATATTCAGAATTTCCGTGTTGTAATAATCTTTGTGGAAGACTTCCTTCTTGGGGATTTGCGACCCGAGGATTTGCTCTTCTTGCTCGCGTTGGGCATCGAGTTCGGCTCGGCGTTGCATAAACTTCTCGCGATTGAGGGACACGTAGTCCTCATCTTTTTGGGCTTGGTACATCTCGATACGTTTAAGCAGTCGATCGAAGCCCTCGGACTGCCGCACGCGTTCGGAGCTCTTGACCCGTAGTTTGGCGAGTAGGGAACTGTCGACCATTTTGTAATCGGTGTGTCGAGCCTCTTGCACTTGATCACTAGGCAGGGAGTAATCCAAATCCGCTTCCGAACTGTCAAAGCTGGCAGTAATTGCGGGCAAGACGATATCCGACATGACTCCTTGTCGCTGGGTGCTTTGGCCTCCGGGCAGGTAGAACTGTTGGATCGTGATCTTGAGTGCTCCCATATCCGGCAGGCGAATTTCCTGCCCCAGATCGAGCAGGCTTTGTACGGTGCCTTTACCATGCGTGGTTGGATCGCCAACGATCAATCCACGATGATAGTCCTGAATGGCGCCTGCCAAGATTTCGCTGGCACTGGCGCTTTCCTTGCTCGTCATGACAACTAACGGCCCGTTCCACAGGATGCCGGCATCGACGTCGTCGTAGACCTCAACATCGCCACGCATGTTCTTGATTTGAACCACGGGACCTTGGTCGATAAACAGGCCTGTCAGATTGATGGCCTCGCTCAGGCTGCCACCTCCATTGCGACTTAAGTCGAGCACGACCGCATCGACCTGCTGTTCTTTGAAATCCATGAGGATTTTGCTGACATCGCGGGTGGTGCTGCGGTAAGAGCCGTTTCGTTCGCGAGCGGCTTCCATGTCCATGTAGAAGCTGGGCAGGTCAATGTAACCGACTCGAAAGGGTGTGCCGTCCGGTTTATTCCCGTGCTCAACCACTTCACTTCGCGCAGGCGCTATCTTCCATGGCAATTTTGGCTCGCGTGATTTCGTAGATTTGAGTTTCGCCGCCGCTGGCTGGCTGAACCGACAGACGGACCACCGTGCCCGCCGTGCCGCGGATTTGGCCGACGACGTCGTCGAGTTTCATATCGATCACATCCATTAATTCTCCCATTTCGCCTTGCCCAACAGCCACGATTTTATCTCCGGGCTTTAGACGACCGTCCTTGTCGGCCGCACCGCCTGGAACGATGCTGGTCAGCTTGGTGTAGCCATCCTCGCTGGTCAACGTGGCGCCAATCCCGTCCAGATTAAGGCTCATCAGAATACGGAAATTCTCCAAGCTGTCGGGCGACATATAGGAGGAATGCGGATCGAAACTTGAAGTGATGGCGGTCATATACAGCTCCAACAATTCGTCGGCATCGGTCTGATGCCAGCGCTTGAGGTTCGTGCGGTAGCTGCGGTGCAGTCGCTCACGCGGATCTTCGTTGGGATCTCCGGTCAAGATATCCAACTCCGCATTTCGTTCCTTGCCGAGTTCCTTGTCCTGGTCGGCTCTGATCTTGTCGCTTTCGAACGCGAGTAAGCGATACTTGATTTGCTTTCGCATCCGGTCTCGGGCTTCGGCATCATCTTTGGGATAGGTCACGACGTCTCTGTCGATCGCCAACACCTCATCGATGGTGAAATCATGCTCTTCATCGATCAACTCGTGTGCCATGGCGACCCGCTCGTCGACGCGTTTGAGAAAGGTTTGAAAGGCGCGAATCGCAAAGTCCATGTTGCCAATTTTCGCAAAGTCATCCAGTTGCTTCTGGTTGGCCGCAAAGGAGTCAATATCGCTTTGCAGGAAGTACAGTTTCAGCGGATCCAGAGACCTCAGGAATTGCTCAAAGGCGCGGCTGGAAATCTCATCGTCCAGCGGATGCTTGGACAGGTGATCGCGGACCATCTTTTTGGTCACCGCCAAAATGATCTGGCGATCCATGGGCCGAGCCTTGGACATGAGTTCCACAGGTGGGTTTTCGCGGTCTGCCGCCGAACCAGCAGGCATCAGGCTGGCAAAGCAGCCCAACACAGCAGCCATGGCCAAAGCCTTTATCCAAACCACTTTCTTATGCATGAGCCAACTTTCAAAATATCGCGTGATTAAGAACCTGGGTGTAGATTTGTCGTTGTCGAGAGCAAGAACTCTAGCCACCACGACCGCTCGGCGGGCCTAACTCACTAAGAAAGCTGTCAGTCGCCGAATGCCAAGAGCCGCAGATTGCAGAGTCATCCTATTATAACGTGCCGTCTAAGCCACTTTTCCGCACTTCCTTGGCACGAGCTTTTCCAAAAAAAGGGGGCTTTCCTAAAAAAACCGAAACTTCATGCAGAATACTAGAAAATCACAGACGCGAATACAACAGGAATGTTTGCCTGGCGAGCCATTTGGCCTTTAGCCATGTGGGGACCTGGCGCGTCCGAGCGCAATCTCCGCCAGGGTCCGGGCCAAGCTTTCATCCGCACCCAGGGTCTGGGTGATTACCCAGCGTTTGGCGGGCTGCAGCAATTGCCGCTGTTGAACCTCGCTTCGCAGTTGTTGGATCAACTCGCCCTCGAACAACAGGTGCGGCTGCACAACCGCCAAGGGATAATCACAAGCGGCCAAATCGTCCAATGCTTGCTCGACGCTGGGCTGCTGGGCGTGAATAAATGCCGTACGGTGCCACGCCACCGGGGTCGCCTCGAGACGCAGTTGCGTGAATTGACGCATGGCTTGGGTTGCCGTTGGGGAAGAACTGCCCCGACCTACCATCACCAGACCTACTTCAGGACACGCTCTTCGATTGCAAGCCGTCGCACAAGCCGTCAGATTTTGGCCGCACCCTGCCTCGGGCGAGGGCGAGCTGCAAATGGCCTGCCGAAAGCGTTTGGCCGACAGCTCGAGCAGGCTGGGATGGCAAGCCAAGGCGGGAATCTGGCACGTTACCCGCACAGAGTGCTCCGCGGCGGCGGCTTCAACGGCTTGAGGGATATCTCGCTCGGCGTGACCGGCAGAGAACAGTAGGCTGGGCACCGTGATCAGCTGCGTCACGCCCTGAGAGGCCAATTGGTGCACCGCAATCCCGATCTCCGGCTGGGCCAATTCCAGGAAGGCCAGCCCCGAAGGCGCCGGATAGACGAATTCGGAGAATTGACGAAAAACCTGGTGGAACTGCTGCTGACCGGCTGCGTTCCGAGTACCGTGACCGACCAACAAATACCCGAGGCTCACACCATCTCCTCCCTACTCACTGTAAAGCTTCAAGTGCCGTCTTGCTGCTCGCCGGGAAACGGTCCCGTTCTCGAGAGATCGAGGCGAGGTCGACCCGCATTCTGACGAGTCCCCAATCCAGGCCAGTGGGGCTCCCAATTGACGATTTTGCCGTCGAACATTACACTCGCGTCCGTATTTTACGCATGGAATCAAGGGCGTTTTAATGATTCCAAGAAACAATGATCTCGGAGGTTCGAAGGACGCATATGTCAACTGCCACAACTAGCAGCGCCAAGCCAGGATCCGCGGCGACCGCCCACAAGATGATCTACTACTTCGGCAAAACGCGGACCGACGGCACCGGAGTCAGCAAGCAGATCCTGGGTGGCAAGGGCGCGAACCTGGCGGATATGACCTCGATCGGACTGCCCGTACCTCCCGGCTTCACGATCACGACCGAAGTCTGCGATGCCTATTACAAGTCCGGCCAGCAGATGCCTCGACGGCTTGATGGATGAAGTCAAGGCGAACGTGGCCACGCTGGAAAAGGAACTCGGCAAGAAATTTGGCGACGACAAGAACCCGCTGCTTGTGTCGGTCCGCTCGGGTGCGGCCATTTCCATGCCAGGCATGATGAACACCATTCTCAATCTGGGTCTGAATGACGTTTCGACCGCTGGCCTGGCCAAGGCCACCAAGCAACGAACGCTTTGCCTACGATGCCTATCGGCGGCTGATCAACATGTTCGGCGACGTCGTGATGAACGTCGATCACGAGCACTTTGAAGAGGCTTTTGACGCAGATCAAGAAGAAGTACAAGACGCAAGAGGATACGCGAAGTGCCCGCCGAGGGCTTGAAGGAGCTGTGCGAAGTCTACAAGGCTCTGTACAAGCAGCATACCGGCGAGGATTTCCCACAGGATCCGATGAAGCAGTTGGAAAAAGCCGTCGAAGCGGTTTTCAAGAGCTGGATGACCAACAAAGCGGTCAAGTATCGCGAAATCGAAGGCATTCGCGGTCTGCTGGGCACCGCCGTTAATTGCCAGTCGATGGTCTACGGCAACATGGGAGACGACTCGGGCACCGGCGTGGCCTTCACTCGCAATCCGAACACCGGCGAGGACAAGTTTTTCGGTGAGTTCCTGGTCAATGCCCAAGGTGAAGACGTGGTGGCAGGCATTCGCACTCCGCAGCCGACCGAAGAAATGAGCAAATGGAATGCCGGGGTCTACGAAGAGTTGATGGTCATCAAGGACAAGCTGGAGAAGCACTACAAGGACATGCAGGACATCGAGTTCACCATCGAAAAGGGAACTCTGTTCATGCTGCAAACCCGCAATGGCAAGCGAACTGGGATGGCGGCGGTTAAGTTGGCCGTGGACATGGTTCAGCGAAGGCCTGATCGACGAGAAGACGGCTGTGTTGCGGGTGCCGGCTGGCGATTTGACTCAGTTGCTGCTGCCCAGCTTTCAAACCGCAGCTTGGGCGAAGGCCGACAAAATTGCCAAGGGCTTGCCGGCCTCCCCAGGTGCCGCGGTTGGTAAGTTGGCGTTCACGGCCGAAGATGCCAAGGCGCGCGCCACCGCGGGTGAGAAGGTCATCTTGATTCGCAAGGAAACCAGTCCTGAAGACGTGGACGGCATGCACGCCGCGGCCGGAATTTTGACCAGCACGGGCGGTATGACCAGCCACGCCGCCGTGGTGGCCCGCGGTTGGGGACGTTGCTGCGTCGCTGGTGCCGGCGCGGTGAAAATCAATGCCAAAGCCAAGACGGCCGAAATCAATGGCAAGATCTACGGTGAAAACGACGTGATCAGCATCAATGGCACCACCGGTGAAGTTGCTGCGGGCGAAATCGAAACGCAGCCCGCTAGCCTGTCCGGTGATTTCGCTCACGATGATGGAATGGGCGGACAAGTACCGCACGCTCAAGGTCCGCACGAACGCCGATTCACCGGAAGACAGCCAGCGAGCTCGTGAATTCGGAGCAGAGGGCATTGGACTATGCCGCACCGAACACATGTTCTTTGGTGGTGATCGGACCCTGGCCATTCGCCAAATGATTGTCGCCAAGAACGAGGAGGCTCGCCGCACGGCCTTGGCCAAATTGCTGCCCTTCCAACGCGAAGACTTTCGTGGGCATCTTCACGCGCCATGGATGGATTGCCGGTAACCATTCGTCTGTTGGATCCGCCCTTGCACGAATTCGTGCCACACGATGAAAAGGGACAGCAGGAACTGGCCAACGAACTGGGGGTCGATGCGCTGAGGAGATCAAGGCTCGCGTTGATTCGCTGCATGAATTCAATCCCATGCTGGGCCACCGCGGATGCCGCTTGAGCATCACCTACCCAGAAATCCTGGAGATGCAAGTTACGGCCATCGTCGAAGCGGCCATCGAGTGCCAGGCTAAGAAGATCGATGCCATTCCGGAAATCATGATTCCCTTGGTCGGAACCGAAGCAGAATTGAAATTGCTGCGCGGCAAGACCGAAGAAACCATTGAAGCGGTCAAGCAGGAAAAGAAGTTCACCGGCAAGCTGGATATTTTGATCGGTACGATGATCGAAGTTCCGCGGGCCGCCTTGACGGCCGATGAAATTGCCGGCCAAGCTGACTTCTTCAGCTTCGGCACCAACGACTTGACGCAAATGACGTTTGGCTTCAGTCGCGACGACATCAATTCCTTCCTGCCGGACTACTTGCAGCAAGATATTCTGCTGGTCGACCCCTTCCAGTCGCTCGATACAGCGGGCGTTGGGCAATTGGTCGATATGGCCGTCAAGAAGGGGCGCAGCGTCAAGAGCAAGCTCAAGCTGGGCATCTGCGGCGAGCATGGTGGCGATCCGGCCTCCGTCGCTTTCTGCCATAAGGTTGGACTGGACTACGTCAGCTGCTCACCTTTCCGCGTGCCCATCGCACGCCTGGCCGCTGCCCAAGCGGCACTCCGCCAAGCCTAGGACTGGCACCGCCAGTTGCCGAGGTCGCCCAGTCCCATGCAGCCGACTTTCACGTCGGCGGTTCTCCGGGATTGGGGCTTGGTGCGCCTACGGACTCATCCGAAAAAAAACTACCAACTCGAAATCAGCCGGAGTGCTTTAATGAGCACCCGGTTATTGCGGGAACCGGACGCAAACGCGTTCCGGCCAATTAGGTAACTTAATGGCGGACGAGTCTAACCAAGTCGCGGAGTCTGCCGCGAGAGTCCCTCAGGTTCAGAGACCGGTTCAGCGAGTGGCACACACGCCCGCCCCCGTGCCGCTCATTCGTAAAAAGGGGTTCCCTTGGTTGGGCAGTTTCACTTTTAGCTGAAATGCCGCAAAACCAAGCACGACGCGCGCAGTTTTGATGTTGCGCATTGTGCATTTTTCCAACGTTTTTCTTTGTGCAGTCCGCCAGGCCTGCCCGGGCTGATAGACATGATTGCTTTCTGTGCTTGCTAGGCTGTGGGTGGCTCGGTGGATGGCTCCCCTCAGACACGCGAAGGCACAATTGCTGAATTTACAGCCGGGATAGGCTACAATTACAGCATCGCGCTCTACCGCCGGGAAGGACCAGCCTGCAGAGCAGATGACCAGCCTCGAGCGTCTGCCCAAGAAGAGCTTGCAGTAGTTTCATGAGCAATGGCGATAGTTTAGATCAGACGCACGAACAGCTGGATGCGACCATTCGCTCTGGAGGCATTGGGCAATCGCAAGTTCCCGAACGCGTTGGGCGCTATCTGACGATCAAGCAACTGGGTAAGGGCAGTTTCGGCTTGGTGCTGCTATCCCAGGACGAACACCTCAATCGCCTGGTGGCCGTCAAGATTCCTCATGCCCATTTGATATCCTGCGCCGAGGATGTGCAGGCCTATATCAGCGAAGCACAGATGGTTGCCAATCTGGATCATCCCAACATTGTCCCCGTGCATGACGTTGGCAGTGCCCCTGGGTTTCCGTGCTATATCGTCTCCAAGTACATCGACGGCTGCAGCCTAAACCAAATAAAAGGCGACTACTACGAAAAATACTCCGAGATTGCCAGCCTGGTGGCTACGGTGGCCGATGCGTTGCACTACGCGCACAAGCAGGGCCTGGTACATCGCGACGTCAAGCCTGGCAATATGCTTATTGACCAACATGGAAAGCCCTATGTAGTTGATTTTGGCCTGGCCATGAAGGAGGAGGATATTGGCAAAGGGCCAAAGTTCGTTGGCACGCCTGCCTACATGAGTCCCGAACAAGCTGTAGGCGAGGGGCATCGCGTTGATGGTCGCAGCGATATCTACAGCCTTGGCGTGGTCATGTACGAGTTGCTCACACATCGACGAACTTTCTTGGGCGATACCAGGTCTCAGATTCTCGAGCAGATTGTTTCCCAGGAGCCAAAGCCACCGCGGCAAATCGTCGACACGATTCCCAAGCAACTGGAGAGGATTTGCCTGAAGGCACTATCTCGGCGAGCATCCGACAGGTTTACCACCGCGCGTGACTTTGCGGACGAACTGCGAGAATCGGCGGCCGAGTTGAGCATGGCTGGAAGCACGGTGGTGCGCTCGGCGCATGCCTCCTCTTGGGTAGACAGTCAGAGTCTCGCAGGAAGCTTTGACTCGCAGGCAGTTAGTACTAGAAACTCCGTACGCATGGTTCCCAAGGGACTGAGATCCTTTGATGAGCATGATGCGGATTTCTTTCTGGCATTGCTGCCTGACCCCCGGGACCGCCATGGTCTTCCCCAGTTCTTGCGATTCTGGAAGTCACGCGTTGAGCAACGCGATGTCGACAAAACATTCCCGGCGGGGCTTATCTACGGACCATCAGGCTGCGGAAAATCCTCGTTGCTGAAAGCCGGATTGTTGCCCTTGCTATCGGACCATGTTGTAGCCATCTACATGGAAGCTACCGGCGAAGGCACTGAGGCAAGGCTGTTGCATCGATTGCGCAAAGAATTCCCGGACCTGCCCACGAATCTGGGCTTGAAAGACAGTCTCGCCCATCTGCGAAGACGTGAAACATTTTCGTCTCAACGCAAGTTGTTGATCGTCATCGACCAATTCGAGCAGTGGTTGCATTCGAATGCGATTGACGCCAACTCGGAATTGGTACAGGCTCTGCGTCAGTGCGATGGAGGCACGGTGCAATGTATTGTTATGGTGCGTGATGATTTCTGGATGGCGGCGACGCGGTTCATGCGCGAGTTGGAAGTGCAGTTGGTTGAAGGCCATAACTTATCGGGAGTGGATTTGTTTCCCGAGCGGCACGCGCGTGAAGTACTGGCGGCTTTCGGCAAAGCGTACGGAGCGCTGCCAGAAGATTCCAGCCAATTGAGCGATGCACAACGAGAGTTCGTAAAGCAGGCGGTCAGTAGCATTGCTGACGACGGAAAAGTGGTTTGCGTGCGGTTGGCCCTGTTTGCCGACATGATGAAGGGCAAGACATGGGAGGCCTCCTCGCTGAAAAATATGGGTGGGACCACTGGCGTGGGAGTGCAGTTTCTGGATGAGACCTTTCATTCCGCCACCGCTTCACCCGAGCATCGCCTGCACGAACAGGCAGCTCGGGCTGTACTCAAGGCACTCCTACCCACCGCAGGTACAAATATCAAAGGTGAAATGAAATCGTATGATGAGCTCATGGCAGTCTCGGGCTATATGAATCGCCCACGAGACTTTGCGGCACTCATGAAGATTCTGGACAGCGAAGTACGCTTGATTACACCCACCGATTCGTTGTCCGAGACAGCAGGCGCTGCGCATCCCACGACGCCGACTGCGGAGCGATATTTTCAATTGACTCACGACTATGTCGTGCCAGCACTGAGAGAATGGTTGACGCGTAATCAACGCACTACCCGCCGTGGACGTGCCGAATTGTGTCTGAGCGACCGAAGTGCTGCCTGGAACTTGCGATCGGAAGTCCGGCAGCTCCCCAGTCTGTGGGAGTATCTCAACATTCGAGTACTCACCGATCCAAAGACTTGGACCAGCAGCCAACGTCCCATGATGCGGGCGGCCGCAACGCATTACGCGCGTCTCATCACTGGCTTTGGCCTGATTGGACTGTGTCTGATAGTGAGTGGTTTGTTTCTGAATAGCCATTTCCGTCAAGTGAGACAAGAAGCCCATGTCGAGTCGTTAATCGACAAACTTGAAGTGGCAAAATTTAGTGAGCTGGAGAGCGTTGCCACCGAATTGCAGAATGTTGCGCGATTGGCCATTCCCAAGTTGGAGGCGATGGCCGATGACGATCGTAGCTCGCCCGCACAGAAACTGAGGGCAAACTTTGTACTGACCGAGGGCCCTGGTGTGCGTTGCACGCAATTGATCCATAGTTCGCTAACCGAGGACCACCAGGTATTGCAGGCCGTCGGCAGTCGCGTCGCGCCCTACAGCGACAAACTTGCGAGGGAGTTGTGGAATATCGTGCAGGGCAGCCAGACATCTCCGGCCGAGCGTTTGCGGGCTGCCGCCTTGGTAGCCGTGGCCGACCCGCAGGGCAGGCCATGGCTGACCGCTGCTCCGGCGGTTGTCGATGCACTGCTGGCCGAAAACTCGGTCTATGTTGAAGAGTGGTTGGAGCTACTGAGACCCGCCGCGTGGGCTCTGAGCAACGAGTGGCAAGGCCGTCTGTTGGACGAATCCAGGTTATCCACCGAACAAATGGTTGCCGCCCGCGCATTGGCCCGCTACGCCGACGCGGCACGCATCGGCGACCTGCTATTGAATGCTCCCCCAGAACAAGTTGCCATGCTCTTTCCTGGTACTTCGAACCATCGCCAAGCGTTGGTCCAACGATTTCGCCAGATGCTGATCCAACCGCCAGCAGTCGATGATTCCCAGGACAAGCAGGCAGCCTGGAGCAGCGAACAACTGCGAAATGCGGTTGTCGTGCTGCTGCGTCTGCGTGAGTTTGATGCCGTCGATCAATCGCTGACAGCCGATCTCGATCCCAGTATCAGATCGAAAACAATTCGCAGCCTGCATAGCTTCGGCGTCGAAGGGGAGGTCCTGGTGGAAGCCTACCAGGCATTTCAAAACCCTTCCTCGCGCCAAGTACTGCTGTTGGCTGCCGCACAATACAGCCAAGAGGATCTTGATCGACACTTGCCACTCAGTTTCTTGCAGCTAATCGAGGAGCGGTTTTCCGAAATCGGGAGCAGCGCAGAGCACTCGGCAATCGAGTACCTCATTCGCGGCAGCCAAGCCGAGGTGACCATCGAATCGCTCATCGCTCAATTGTGCCAGCAAACCAAGAAAGAAGGCATGGCATGGCTGGACGAAAGCGATTGGTGGGTCAATAGCGCCGGGCAAACCATGTTGGTTATCTCAGGGCCGATCGAATTTCCGCGTGGGGCCTCCGATGATCCCAAAGGTACTGAGCATGTAGAACTCACAACGACCATCATTCCACGCAGTTTTGCGGCATCGGCGCACGAGGTGACCATCGAGCAGTATAAACGCTTTAGACCCAACGCCGAATTTGCAGGCGACGTGATTGTCAACGATCAATGTCCAGCCAATAAGATCTCGGTGTTGGACGCAATGCAATATTGTCGCTGGTTGAGTGAGCAAGAATTGATCGCAGAAGACCAGTACTGCTATCCCCCCTTGGACGAAATCAACCTGGATAGCTGCTATCTTACTCCCGAACAACTCAACAAAACCGGCTATAGACTACTTACCGAACATGAGTACGAATGCATTTGCCGAGCAAATTCCCGTACGCAATGGTTCTGCGGCTCGGACGATTCCAATTTGAGCTTCTTCTCATGGTACGCGGTAAATTCTTCTGGAAAAACACAACCAGTGGGAAGCCTGATGCCCAATGGGTGGGGGTTTTTTGATATAACTGGCAACGTTTCCGAATGGTGCCAACCGTCGGACCCAGCTGGTGGTTTCGTGCTGAGGGGTGGAAGTTTTACGAGCCCCTCCGCAGGCCTGAGATCTGCCCAGCGCGTTACGCAGTCCAACACCGGCTACAGCTTCACCGGATTCCGGATTGCTTGCACTGTCGCTCCGCAACACGAATAACTTGCGTTCGGCTAACCGTTATTGCGCACACCTGGTTTAAGGAACTTTCGCGATGTCTGCTATCCCCATCCTGATCTTGCTGGCGGTACTTGCCATGCTGGTAGCGGTATTAATTATTGCTTTCGATGTGCGACATATCCGCAATGAACTGCTGCCCGATATCCGAGCCACATTGATTCGCAGCGAACAGTCGCATTCTGCACACTTTCACGTCACCTCGCTCCACGGTCACGGCTGGGGGCACATTAGCACCTTAGGCTTTTTTGTGTATTGGGAATGGCGGGCCGGGCGATGGCAGTGCCCCAATCTACCCAGCGGTGGCGAACCGCAATTACCACCCAATTACCCGGGTGCCTTTGAAGGGGACCGGGCCAAGACTTGGGTCTCCCTAGGCAATTGAGTTTGGGCAACTGAGTTTGGGCAAACGATCTGTGGACAACTGAGTGGCCAGCGCCCAACGTTTACCAGAGCATTGTGCTCATCGAAGGGCACTTCCCGAGGATCCCCAGGGCTTTTCCTGTGCGCTGGTGGCGCGGGTATTGGGCAGCCAGTCCTCGGCCTCCGCCGGCGTGGAACACGACGCATGTGAAGCCTGCTGCAAATTCAACTTGCCGGACGCAAAGAGACTGAATCCCGTGATTGCGGCACTCGTATGCAGGGCCGCCGATCCAACTCGACAGCCGCTTGCTACCCAGTCTGTTAGCCAACAGTTGGCCGACCTGCAAGCCCGGACCTTTGCCGCTCAGTTCCTGGCCATCGGCAACCCATTGCCTGAAGAAATTCAGGCAGGCTCCCCTCCGATCCCCAGTCGACTTCAACCCTTGCTTGCCGCGTCCGGTTCGCGCAGTGATTCTCTGTCGCTACCCAGGCTCGGTTTGGTGGGTGCCCAACATGGTTTCGGACTAGCACATCAGAATCAAGACATCGCTAACTATCTCAGCATCGATCGCTGGCTGACGCCAACTCAAGTCTCTGCACCCGTTGAGGGTACTCTGGCTGCGCCCGGCCTATCGCCTTGATCGCATCGCACGTCCTATGAGTCATCCTGAGCTCGAGGCTTGGCTCGATGGATTGGATGCAGTGATCTTTGTCGAGCATCCGACTTATCCCAATCTGACCCGAGTGGCCCAGCAATTGGGAGTGTGCGTGATTTGTGTACCCAATTGGGAGTGGTTGCACCCGGCATTGGCTTGGTTGCCCGACGTGGACCTCATGCTCTGTCCCACGCGGCATACCCATCAGATGTTGACCGAATGGGTGCATCGATTCTCCTTTGCTTGGCAGCTTGCGTATACCGCGTGGCCAATCGACGGCAACCGATTTACATTTCGCCAACGTCGCGTCTGTCGCCGCTTTGTTTATGTGCATGGGTCAGGCGGCGCTCGCGCGGACCAGGGTTCATCGCAGGAGGTACTACATCGCAAGGGGTTGGCCAGTTTGTTGGATGCGGCCCGCTTGTGTCCGCAGATCCCATTTACGGTATATGCATCGCACGCGGAATTGCCTCCGCTAACGAGTAATATTGAATGCCGGCCACGTCCCATGGATAATCGCTTGTTGTATGGCGATGGCGATGTGTGTGTACAGCCCAGTCATTGGGAGGGCCTCGGATTGCCGTTGCTCGAATGCCAAGCCGCCGGAATGCCCTTGCTGACTACCGACGCGGCACCCATGAACGAGCACAATCCATGGCGAGTCATCCCCGCTCAAATGCAATTGGTACAGGTGAGTGAGGAATTCCACATCCCGGCGGCTATGATTGATCCGCAGGAATTCGCGCGGGTCCTGCGCTCCGCTTACGGCCGCGGCATTTACTGGCGTAGCCGCCAAGCGCGGCGTTTTATCCTCAGGCAGCACAGCTGGCCCGCGGCGGTGCCACAACTCATGGCAAGCATCCGTCAGGCCATCGCGGAGCGGCACAAACAGCGGTCGGCCGAGACTGCAGAAATAACCGCCGTCAACGACTCTGAATAACTGAAGGCCATTGGTACTCTCAGGATTGCGTTCCTTGCCCATTAAAGCCCAACTGGTTTTGCCAACCGTCCAAACTTGCCATTGGCGTCAACCGCATGGTGCGCAGGCCATATGCGCGATCGTTGGCCAGGCGTTGGGCGAGCAAGCTGCACTTGTAACCGACCAGGTGTGTGGGGCTTGCTGCGATACATTTCCTGCTTCGCCTCAGCAGCCGAATTCGGTGGTGGCCAGCTTGTTGTTTAATGCGGCCCAAAATATTCAACAACTGGGTGGGACGGCAGACTGTGATGCAGAGCGTGCTGCCGCTGTGCAGCATCAGGCTGAACGCTGGCTGAACATCGCGCACGATCCACGGACCGTGATTACCCCCGCCCGCGACATTACAAACTGTTGTTGGCTAGGGAAAGAACATCCGACGGAAACTCGGCTCGCTGACATTCAGCCTGTTGGCCGAGAGCGGCTGTTCTGGTGTCACCATCCGCAACACGAAACGACGTCTGTGACCGGCTGCCGTCAGTGCCGCGACTGGTCGATCCACCCGCCTCTGGTGGCCCCCATGCCGCTGGCGCAAATCGTGCCCATGCCCGTGCAACGTGGTACCCAGACCGTACAGCGGTGGGCGGTGGGCGTCACCACCGCGCCGCGTCGCCAATCCACGCTGGAATCTTGTCTCGACTCGGTCACGCGGGCCGGGTGGCGGGAACCATGGCTATTCTTGGACGGCACCAGCCACATTCCCCAGCGATATGCAAAGTTGCGCGTCGTGTGGCGCGAAAACAGCATCGGCGCCTGGCCAGCCTGGTACCTGAGCCTGGCGGAATTGGTCGCTTTGCAGCCTGAGGCAGATGCCTATGTGATGCTCCAGGATGATGTCGTTCTGTTTGACCGCCAATCCTTACCAGACTATCTGGCACAGGTGCTCTGGCCTGACGATCGGCCTGGCCTGGCGTCGCTGTTCTATACCGGCTCTCAATCCCGCCCAGGATGGACGGAGGCGGAGGGAGCATGGCATTTCAGCGCACAGGCACTGGTCTTGGCTGCGGGAACCGCTCGCGCATTGTTGGCTGATGCGGAGATGGGTAGATCGTTCCTGGCGGCCAGTTCCGGCAAGCACATCCCTATTCCCGAAATGATCCATGGCTGGTCCATGCGGAACAGCATTCCCGTGTGGTATCCGAACCCAAGTCTGGCTCAACATATTGGCAACAGCAGCACGATTTGGATGGACGCCAGACTGACTGGCGGCCGACGCGCCGCTTGGTACAGCGGCAGTGTGGACACAGAGGTTTTTGCTGGGCAGTCCTTGGCTGATTTTCCAGAAGAAGCCTTTCCCTGCGCCGCCGAGTTTCGCGAGCGATATACTCAGCAGGTCTGCCAGGGGCGAGAGCATATGCGAGAGAGCTCGCTGGTCATTTGCGGATTAGTGCGCAACGCGCGATTGTTTTTGCCCCGCACCACCGCTCGTATCGAAAGACTAGGCCAAATGTTCGCGGATTACCGCGTCGTGCTCGTGGAGAATGACTCGGCGGACGGCACTTGCCAATTCCTCGAGTCCTGGCAAGCCCAGAATCCTAGATTGGATGTACAAAGCTGGAAGTCGGGAAAGCCAAGATTCGCACAAAACCGATCGCTGGCACGCGCGGCCTGGATGGCCCAGTGCCGCAATCGGTATCTCACGCGAGTTCGTGAGCATTACCGCGAGTTCGACTATGTGATGGTGCTTGATATGGACTTACCCGGGGGCTGGAGTTATGACGGAATTGCCCATACCTTCGGTAGAAATGACTGGGACTTTGTGGGCTCCAATGGCCTGCAGCATAGTTTTGATCCGAGTTCCAATTCCATGGGACTCATGCATTATGACGTGTGGGCTTTTCGCCCCGCGCGGGGAACAGCGGCACGGCAATTGGTAGACCATCGCCAGCTGCGATTGAATCGCGGCGAACCTTGGTTGCCGGTGGAATCTTGCTTTGGCGGACTGGGCGTTTACCGCATGGATTGCATGCTGGCTGGTGATTACGCTGGTACCGACTGCGAGCACGTCGCCTTTCACCAACAGCTACAGCGCTTGGGCAAGCAACGGTTGTACCTGAATCCCAGTCAACTCGTCCTGTATTCCCCCATTTAGTCTGTCTGGGTCAGATCATTGAAGCCCGCACCTTATTGAGGCCGTCTTAGACGCCATGCGAACCCGATCTGATTTTGAGTGAGAGTTGTATGACGAGTATATCTGCAGTCCTGGCATGTCGAAATGAGGAGCACTGCATCGAAGCTTGGCTGCAGGAAACGGCGACCTATGCCGATGAAATCCTGATCGCCCTGCATGCGCCCACCGATGCTACACCCGAACTGGTGGCTGCGTTCAAGCATCGCACGGCGATCCCCATTCGTTGCTGGTGGTTTCCCGCCGATACCGTGGCTAGATTTGGATTCTCATTGATGAAGAACGAATTGCTGAGCCACGCGCAGGGCGACTGGATCACATCCATCGACGCAGATGAATACATCGCCGCGACTCGTGGGGAGTTGGAACAGGCTTTTGCCGACGCACACTGTGACTATCAGGAATCTATTTCCATGCACTGGCTGGCGTGTGCGGCGGCTCATCGTGGCAGTCCCAAATGCCAAGCATACGCGTTGCCCGTGCCTAGAGGCTGCGGTTCGCTGGGAGTTCGTAAAACAAAATTATTTCGCAATAGGCGCGGATTCTGGTGGCGCGGTCTGATCCATGAAGAAATCTACCAGCAGTCGATGGACGGTGTGTGCAATGGATTTGCCTCGGAGTTGCAGATGTTGCATTATGTGCCTGACACGCCCGTCAGCGCACCCTGGAAGGAAGGACTCTATGCGCATCTGATCTGTCGCATCCGCGATTATCCCCAGCTACGCCCAGGCACTCATCGCTGGTGGTACGAAGACAATTTTATGCGTAGCGAAGCTGCCCACCGAGCTGCTGCCAAGCGGTTCACGGAGTGTTTTCAGGATTGGTATCCCAACGTGGCTCGGAGGTGTCCGTGAGCTCCGACAAGCAGCCTGACTTTCAATCGCGGCATCGAATCCTGGTATGCAGTGTAGCAGCCTACGATCGGCCACCGGCGTCCTCGCGCTGGTTGATCGAAAGCTGTCGGCGGTTTGGAATAGAACTCCGGTTACTGGGGGAAGCTAGCGAATATATCAATGATCGCTGCAAGATTGCTATGGTTGCCGAATACCTGGCTACGCATCCCCAGTTCGAATACGTGCTGTGCGTCGATTTCCGCGATGTGATTCTATGCGCGACGCTGCCGGAGATGTTTGCAAAATATCGCTCCATGGGAAAGGCGATCGTGGCTGCCGGCGAGTGTGTATGCTGGCCAATTGCCGATCATGCCGAACGATCTCCACCTGCAGCCAGCAGTAATCGATACTTGAATTCGGGAACGATCTTCGCCACCTCGACGGCCTGGCAGGCCGCTTGGCAGCGAATGCGAGCCAAAGAGCTAGACTGCAACGGACAGCCCCCACAGGTTGGCGAAAAAGGTAGGCATGTATTCAGCTGTGACCAGGCTGCCTGGAGCGACCTGTATGTTAATGCTGAAGCTGACATAGGGCTCGATACGCAATGCGAGATTTTTCAACCCTTGGCCACCATCGATCGCCAGGTTGCAAGTGCAAACCGGAACCTGCTGCTGGAAGGACGCCGTGTGGTGAATCGCGAAACCGGTGGCCGACCCTGCGTGATTCACTGCAATTCGGATGCACCCCTCGACGCCTGGGGCAATTATGTGCTCGATCCCTCGCCAGCTTGGATTTGGCCGCTGATCGACAAGATTCGTGGTCAAGAACTTGCACAACTGCGTGACGTGGATGCCCTCGAGGGATTGATTCTAGAACTGGGTTTGCATGCGCCGCTGGAGGGAGCATTGCCCGAAGCCATGCTGCCCTATACTTGCAAGGGGTTGGCGATTTGGCAGCAACCTCGCGAGTTGGCGGAGTACCTGGTGTGGTTATCTGCTCGCCCACCGATCGGCTCGTACCTTGAGATCGGTGTTGAATCCGGAGGTACTTTTATTACCACCATTGAATACCTGCGACGCTTCCACCCGCTGCATACTGCCATCGGTCTTGACCCCACTCTCAACTCCCAGGTCCGCGATTACGTATCTCGTACCGCTGGCCTGCACTTTCTGCGAGGAACGCTAGACTCTGAATGGGTCCGGCGACAGATTCGCAACTTGGGCAGCATCGATTTAACCTTAATCGACGGTGACCATGCCGACGCGGCAGTGAGAGCAGATTGGCATTTCGCAAGACAGCATTCGCGATATGTTGTCCTGCATGACGTCGCACAAGGCGATCACCCAGGTCCCAGTTCTTTATGGCGCGAAATCAAGTCGAGTTTCTGCCTGACTCGAGAATTTGTGGCCCGCAATGCTCCAGCTTGGGGACTCGGATTGGTGGATATGGCCTACGGCACCCACCAGACCTGACAAACCATCAGCTGGACAGTTGTAGATTGCGGACCTTTACGGTTCGAGCCAAACGCGTGATGGCAATGATGTCAGCTACCTTACCCGTCGCATTGGCGAGTACTAATCGCTTGCCGCCATCCTGGTAGGCCAAGTGCAAATGCACAATTTTACTTAACTCTTGGCTAGTGATCTGACCAACGTCGGACAGATCAACCACGATCTCACTTTCCTGCACATCGTCATCCCGGTACTCAAGCTCGCGCAGCAATTGCGTGACACTTTTTCTTGGTAATTGGCCCTCTCGTGGCGGAGAGCCCATGCGGCGGCGAAGTAGGCTGAAAATCATGTTTTCTCCCCATCGCAACTGACGTGCCAGCTTTTCCCGCGAGTTGCGTTGACTCCCCCAGAGGCAAGTAATCCTTGGATTTTTGCGACCTGCGTCCCAATGAGAGCGATTGAACCTGCATAACTTGCGTGCATGCTTGCCTGATGAATGGGCAGCCAAGCAGCTTGGCTTTGCCGCGAAAGGCTGCTGGGATGTGGGCAATTCCCCGGGTTCTACGCTGCCAAGGCGTATTCCACCAGGTTTGGCGACTGGGGGGTGAAACCGTTACAACCCGAACTGTGCATTGGAGCCTGAAGGGTCTGTCCTGCAAGCTGCCTTTGCGTGCGCGGCAGCGTAGAATAGGGTCACGTTGTTTGCCTCCGCAGCGGATGAATTTTTGGAGGCGAGTCGAATCGGTGACTGCTTTGGGCTTCGCCTTTGGGGTTCGACCCCGTGGAGACGGGGCCTGGCAGCGAGATTTGGCGGACAATTCTTGACAGGCGTTTGAAGCGATGTCTCTCGACCTACCCAGAACTACCGTTGAATTGGCGGCTCAGACCGCTAACCAAGTGATCGATGCCTACTACGCCCAGCTGTGCCTGCATCCTGAGCTGACCCCCGAAGAGTTTCTCCAGAGCACTTCGCAGGCCGGTGCGGAAATGATCGAACATCTGTACACGGTGCGTTTGTTGCATCAAGCAGCCCGGGAACGGGAGAACCGACCGGCCTCGCAGCTCCCCTTTTCTCGCCTAGGCGACTTTGAAGTCCAGCGCGTCCTTGGCCGAGGCGGAATGGGCATTGTGTTATTGGCGCGGCAGATGTCCCTGGACCGGCTGGTCGCTCTGAAAGTATTGTCCGCAAATGTTGCCATCCACTCCATGAATCGTCAACGCTTCCAACTGGAGGCGCATGTGGCAGGCAGTCTACAACATCCCAACATCGTTCAAGTGTACGCCGTCGGCAATGAGAACGAGGTCGACTACTATGCGATGCAGTTTATTGACGGACCGACCGTTGCACAGTTGTTGGCTAGCATGCGTTCCATGGCAACTGGGGAGACAGTGTTTACCGATAGCACGGTGTCTCGCAAGGTTGATCGGACCAAGCATGACTTTTCGACTAACACCTCAAATCAATCCGCTTGGGAGCTACTACCAGCCAAGATATCCAGATTTTCCCCTCGGCAGGTTGCGGAGATTGGCGCTGGCGTAGCTGACGCCCTGCATGCAGCGCACTTGAAGGGGATTATTCATCGTGACGTCAAACCTTCCAACATTCTATTGGATACAAACAGCAAACCCTATCTCAGCGATTTTGGCTTGGCTCATGTGGAGCAAGACCTGCAGTTGACCGGACCAGGTGTTCTGCTGGGGTCATTGCGTTATATGAGCCCAGAGCAATTGGAACCCGAAGACAACCTGATCGACGCCCGCTGCGATGTCTACGGCCTGGGGGTTAGTCTCTACGAAATGCTGACGCTCGAACCGGCCGTTCATGGCCAGAATCGACGCCAAGTGTTGAATAGTTTGTTGCAGCACAAGATTGTGCCCCCACGCCGGCTTTGCACTTCTATTCCGAAGGATCTGGAGACGATTGTGCTCAAAGCCCTATCTCCAAATCGCGATCAGCGCTATGCCTCGGCTGCTGCCCTGGCAACCGATCTGCGAGCTTTTCTTGAACATAGACCGATTGCCGCCAAGCGAAACTCTCTTCCGGTTGTGGTGTCGCATTGGATGCGCCGCAATCCTTGGACGGCCGCAGTGAGTGCCGCGTTCTTGCTGTTGCTGATTGCCAGCTCAATTGCTTCAACGATCGTTGCTGTTCGCTTGGATCGCTTGTCCAGGCAGCTGCGCCAATCCTTGCAGCAGTCCGAACAACAGCGGGCGCGAGCGACAGCTCTTTCCGAGTTTCTAATCGATGCTTTTCGAAGCCCTGATCCGGCCCTGGATGGACGAAGTTTTACGGTGGCGAGCATGCTCGATACCTCGGCCGAGAAACTGCTGAAAGATCAATCACTCGATGAGCAAGCTCGAGGCGATTTGCTGGATGCAATCGGACAGTCGCTCCGCGGGCTGGGTGCCTTTCCAGAAGCGGAACGCGTGCACCAGGCCTGCTATGACTTGCGGCTGGATTCCTTGGGTCCCACCGCCCTGCCCAGTTTACAGTCTATGTTACGGTTGGCTTTGGCAAAGCGAGACGTCAGCAATCTTAGTGAATCGATTGCACTCTACCAACAGGCTCTAGCATTGCTGCGGGAGCATTACGGCGACGATCATGAGGATACCTTGGAGGCCATCGGAGCCTTGGCCATGGCCTACCAGGACGACATGCAACTCGATCAGGCGGAGCCACTTCAGCGAGAGTCGCTCCAACGCCGTACCCGCGTGCTTGGTCCTGAGCATCCGGCAACGCTGCAAGCCATGAACAATCTGGCGTTGTGGAAACAGGAATCGGGCTTGCATGAAGAGGCCTACAAGCTGTTTTCCGAGGCCTGCCAAATGCGTCAGCGAATTCTCACCAAGAGGCATCCGGACAGCTTGCAAGCCATGGCCAATTTGAGCGGGGCAATGCAGGATCTCGGGCTGCTCTCCGAAGCATTGGCATTGCAAGAAGAGACTCTACTGCTCCATCGCGAGGTACTCGGCGATACCCACCCCAATACCTTGATTGCCTTGAATAACACGGCCTTGCTGTACGCCGATACGGGCCAGCTCGAATCCGCGGTGGGACTGTTCGAAGAGGTGCTGGCTGCCATGCGAAAAAAACTGGGCGATACGCACCAAGATACGCTCATCGCCATGGGCAACCTGTGTTATTTCTACACTCAGCAAAAGAGGCTGGTGGAGGCCAAATCGCTGGCCTTGGAGCGACTGGCTGCGGAAACCGCCAGTCGCGGTGCCGAACACCTGGTTGTCGCTACCTGTCACTCGATGCTGGCCGCCATTTTGTTCGAGGAAGGCGACTTGCCTTTAGCCGCAGAACATTTTCGGCAGGCTCTGCATATTCGTCAGCAGCAGCCAGAATCTTGGTCGACCTACCGTGAAATGAGCCGGTTGGGCGAGGTGCTCCTCATGCAATCCATGCTGCCAGAGGCCGAGCAAATGCTGTTGTCCAGTTACCAGAATTTGCAGCGGCTCGCCGAGGAGATTCCCAGCAGTGCGCGTTCAAGAATCATGGATGATGCAGCCATGCGCCTCGTTCAATTGTATGAAGCCCTGGGGCAGCCCGAGTCGGCAGAACGCTTCCGCCCGGACCGGGAGTAGTGGTCCGCCTGACCAAACGCTTAGGGTTGCCTCAAGACTTGGAAATGCACGCTGCTTGGATTGCTGGCGGAATGATAAATCGCGTGCTCGGCCTTAATGAAGTCTTTGTCTTCGGCTTCGAAAATATTGTTAACGAATTGCTGAGGATTACGATCGATGAACGGAAACCAACTGCTCTGAATTTGGAACATGATGCGATGTCCACGTTTGAAAGTATGCAGCACATCGTGCAGCTCAAACTGGACATTCTCGATGGCTCCCGGCTCAAGCGGCTTGGGCACTTCAAAACTTTCGCGAAAGCGCAAGCGCATGACCTGGCCACGTACCAACTGTTGTCGTCCACTCTGAAAGTCTTCGACCGCGGTCCCGCTGCCATTCTCGATTCTCCCTGGAAACTCATCGACCAGCTTGACTACCAAATCCGCGTCGGAGCCCGTTGTGCTAAACCACATATCGGCCAGCAGCGGTCCGGCGATCGTCACATCTGATTCGAGGACTTCGCTGCGGTAAACGAGTACATCCGGCCGCCGCGCGGCAAAGCGCTGATCCTCGGCCATATAATCGCGAGCCCAGCGACTGGTAATTTCCTGTGTGTAGGGCACTGGCTTGTGAGGATCGCTGATAAAGCTGTCGTGGGCTGGAGAACCCTTCTGTCCGGAGTCCGCAGTGGCGTTCCAGTTGAGTCGCTCACCGGCATTCAGGAACAGAGTCTTTGATTCGACTTCGTTTGGCGGCCATGCGCTAAAACGCCTCCAACGGTTCGCGCCGGTTTCGAAAACGGTGGCCTCTGCCACAGGCGCGATTATCGCCGATTTCAAGTGTTTTTCGAAGAAAGGGAACTCAATCTGCTCGCGGTACCACTTGGCAGTTTCCCAGTCGAATCGTGCATCGCCCAGGGAGGCTCCATCGGAGCCATTCCATCCTCCGTGATACCACGGACCCATCACCAGAGCATTCTCGATATTCGGATTCTGCCGCTCAATCGCCTCATAGGTTTTCAAGGGGCCGTATAGATCCTCCGTATCGAACCAGCCACCCACTACCAGACAGGCGCAGTGGACGTTTTTTAAATGAGGCAACAAATTGCGAGACTGCCAGAATGCGTCGTAATTGGGATGGCGAGTCATCTCATTCCAGAAGGAAATCTGCTCATGGAAATGTTGACGATTCACATTTCCTAAGGGTCCTAACTCCATGAAGAATTGGTAGGCATCGTCGGTCTTGAGGTCCAGCCGTTCATGGCGTTCCAAACTGGGCTGCGGACGCGAGTGTCCAAAGGAAGAAAAGAAGGTCATAGCCAACTGCAGGTTGAAGGCTCCATTGCGATGCATATCATCCCAAAACCAATCCGCAATAGGAGCTTGGGGGGATGCACACTTGAGCGCGGGATGTGAATCGATAGCCCCAGCCGACGTATAGAAACCCGGATAGGAAATTCCCCATTGACCTACGCGACCGTTGTCTGAGTCCAGATGCTGGATCAGCCATTCAATCGTATCGTAGGTATCACTGCTTTCGTCCGTTTCCCGTTCTCGTTTGACATCGATGTGGGCCCGCATGTTGTCATATTCGCCCTCCGACAAATAGCGTCCGCGAACATCCTGGAATACGAAAATGTAACCCGAGTCTTCAAAGGCTGGGCTGGGACCCAAGCTGGCGCGATACTGATCCGCACCGTAGGGGCCAACGCTGTAGGGAGTCCGAACCATCAGAATTGGATAGGTCTTATGCGGTCCGGCATCATTGGGAACATAGCAGGCAGTAAACAAATGCACTCCATCTCGCATCGGAATGCGAAACTCGAACTTGGCATACTTAGATCGAATGTTCGCGGCCCGAGAAGGCAACTCCTGTGCATCGCAGGTGGAGGACAGGTTCAGCAGTACTCCAACTAACAGAAGGTAAATTCGAAATAGGCGAATCGCTAACATGCACATTGCTCCTGGGGAAACTGAGGCGACCAAATAGTGGCACAAACCGTTTGGGGAAATTCCCTATGCTCCTGCCGAAGCCTCCCAAGCCAGGACGGAGTCAGCCTCGATCCTCGGCGATCCCTGGGCTATGCCGCCAGCAAGGCCCGCACTAGCAAATTCGGCTTGGCACCAGCCTAATCCACCAGCCTGCCATGTTCAATTCGGTAAAGAGTTTCAAGTTAAGTTCTCGGATCCGTGAGCCGCATGGCCGTGAGGCCTCGGGTGGGCTTGCAAACCCGGCCGCTTACGCGTCGCGGCTCACTTCTCAAATGGAAACTCTGATTAGCCCTGCTTGGCGCGATCCCGTGTTCGCTCTTTCCATGGATAGCGTAGAATAAACGCTGAGAGATCGCAAAGGCGAGCTTTCTTGCACAGGCAGCTTGGCCTCCTCATGCGACCAAGTGAATCGGTTCCGCGCATCAGACGCCCCCAGCCCTTCCCGTCAAACAACCATGGAGTTTATGATGACCATCCATCGTCGTTCGTTTCTCGCGACTTCCTCTGGCTTGGCAATGTTAAGTATCTTTCGCCCAAGCTTGGCCGCTGTGCCTGCTTTGGAGAGGATTTCCGTGGGAGTCATTGGAGTTGGAAAACAGGGACGCGGTCACCTTTCCCAACTGCTTGGCAATCCGTTGGTGCAGGTGGTCGCCGTCAGCGATGTGGTTGCCCAGCGCAGAGACAGCGCGCTAGAGATGGCAACGCGGCACTATGCCCAGCAAGCCAAGAGCGGCGATTATCGCGGCGTGATGGCAACCAACGATTTTCGAGAGCTGTTGGCCATGGAGGATTTGGACGCGGTCTTGATTGCTACTCCCGATCACTGGCACGCCATTCCCTGCATTTTGGCTGCCCGCGCCGGCAAGCACATCTTCTGTGAAAAGCCATTGACACACAACATCGCCGAAGGGAGGCAATTGGTCAACGAAGTTGCCAAGTCCAAGGTTATCTTCCAAACCGGTAGCCAGCAGCGCAGCGAGTTTGGTGGACACTTTCGCAAGGCAGTCGAGTATATTTGGAATGGGCGCATCGGCCAGATCAAGAGGATTCGCATCGGCGTTGGCGGGCCCGCCAAAGCCTGTGACCTTCCGGGCGAACCCATACCCGTAGGCACGGACTGGGACACATGGATCGGCCCAGCCCCCATGCGAGCCTATAACCAGATCCTCTGTCCACAGGGTATCCATGACCACTTTCCACTGTGGCGGTCTTACCAAGAATTTGCCGGCGGTGGCTTGGCAGACATGGGCGCCCATCATTTCGATATCGCTCAATGGGCCCTCAAGATGGATCATAGTGGGCCCACCAAAATCATTCCACCCAGCGACCCTCAGGCAGAAAGTGGTTTGCGATTCGTTTACAGCAACGGCGTGGAAATGATCCACAATGAATTCGAAGAAGATACGAAAGCTGACTGTGTGTTTGAAGGCAGCGAAGGCCTGATCCTGGTCAGTCGCGGTGGGATTTCCAGCCGCCCAGAGAGCGTGCTCGAACAACCTCTCGGGGATTCCGATCAACGTGTTATGGCCTCGAACAACCATCATCAGAATTGGTTGGATGGAATTCGCGAGGATACGTCATGTATTTGCACGGCTGAAATTGGACATCGCTCTGCGTCCATCTGTCACCTGGCAAATATTGGCTATCGCTTGCGACGAGCCCAGATGGATTGGGATCCACAGCTCGAGATGTTCACCAATGATCCCGAAGCCAATCAGCAATTATCGCGAAAGCCACGCGACAAATGGTCAATCTAAGCAGCTGGGCGAGCGCGTAGCCGGATTCGCCAGAATTCGGTTCTTTCCCAATGCGAGAGCGTAGCCGGATTCGCCAGAATTCGGTTCTTTTCAAAGTAGCCATCAAGCTCCGCGTGATGATTGCCAAGAAAAACAGGGAAGTTATTTTTGACTCATCGCTTAGTCCCCACTTCTGGCCGCCCACCCCTGCCCTTTCGCGTCTCTTCGCGACTAGTTGCGACCACAATCCGCGCTCATATTGGGCAAGTCCTACCGCTCGCGGGGGCCAACTGCACGATGATTCCTTGCTGGCATTGCTGTGCTGCAATCGACGTCGAGCGCAGCAGACTTGGGATTTATTCCTGCAGCCTGGGCGCAATGGCTGGACAGGAACAACGATCTGCGTACGCTTAATATGCTACTCGGCATGGCGATTCCACCTGCCTTAGGTTCTAAGAATGCCGCTGAGTTGAAGAAGATTCTCGGTTATCGAAAGGATAGCTGTTTCATGCCGCGAAAAAGGAGTCATCGCAATTGGATCACCCGGCAATGGAGAAGATTTTGGGGGATTTTTTTTCGCAGCCGAAAATCCAAAAGCCAATCCTACAGCACCCATAGGCGTGAGCGGATTACGCGCTTGCAAACTCAAATCCACCGTCATGCCCCTTCGCTAAAAAAGGTTCGGCGCGGTCCGTAAACTTTAGAGCCGATCCGAAGACCATCAGCCGTTTCGGCGCTAGCCAGAGAGAATCGATGAGCGATAAAGTAGGTCCCGTCGATCCGCCGTTGGTGGCCGAGGCGGTCCTGTCACCGAAGCAACGTGTCACGGTTACCAGACGTGAATGGGTAGCGGACATCGGCCTCCTGCTTATTTGGCTGGCTTTCACTGATTGGTTGCTCTACCGCATTGGGACCCGCGTGAGCTGGGGCCTTTTCTTTATTGGCGCCATTCTTTTTCTCGCATTCCTAAAGTACAAGACCGCGCATCGATTTAGCAGCCTTGCCATAGCTATGTTGCTGGGGATGCTGAGTCTGAAACTTATCTGGTGCGGAAGTGAATTGCAGATTGCTTGCGGGTTGTTACTCTTGCTGTGCTATGCCATGGCGCTTACCGGTCTGGCACCATTTTTTCCTGAAGTGGTCGGATTCTTTGGATCTATAGCAGTAGGTGCGGCAAAACGGATTCGGGCTACTCTCCATGACAGCTTTTCAACCCCAAGCGAAGCGATTCAACCATCGCTGGCAC
Organism: Pirellulaceae bacterium; assembly: GCA_963707245.1. GTDB lineage: Bacteria > Planctomycetota > Planctomycetia > Pirellulales > Pirellulaceae > Aureliella. The sequence goes on along the minus strand of CAVPPY010000019.1, from coordinate 89,240 downwards.
TGCAGTTGTTGCTTCCACTAGCGGTGGTAAGTATCTTCGCCACTTTGTTTGTGTTAGCCAACCCAGATCTGGCAAATGCGGTTCACGCTAAAATCCAACTTGGATCGAAATGGCTGCTTGAGTTGATTGCTCATATTTCGCTTGGCGAGGTGGTGTTTCTGGTGGTTAGTGCCTGTGCCTTGCTGGGAATGCTCTATCCCTCGACATCGTATCTTTTAAAAGAGCTTCAGGCTGGCGCAACACCGGCAACTGCTGAACCAGTCGCTCTGCGTCGAGCCTATCGAAATACGCTGGTTTGCGTGATTCTGCTCTTCGCCGCATATTTGATCTTTGAGTTTACTACACTGTGGTTTAGAGAATTTCCGGAAGAGTTTTATTACGCTGGTTATGCTCATCGCGGCGCTTTGTGGCTAACGATCGCTCTAGCCTTTGCGACACTTGTTTTGTCGCTAATGTTCCAGGGCGCTGCCTTATATGACCCGCAGATCGCTTTTCTAAAACGTCTTGCCGTACTGTGGTCGATCGAGAATCTGCTGCTTTCAGCGGCAGTCTACAACCGCCTGTTCATATATATCGATTTCAATGGAATGACTCGTTTGCGACTGGTTGGGCTGTTAGGAATAACTTCAGTCGTAGCCGGGTTCATCCTTGTTGTCATAAAGCTTTGGCGAGATCGAGACGTTATCTGGCTAATTCATCGGCAGCTTTGGGTTCCGACGCTAGCGATCGTCATCTATGCAATTCTGCCTGTCGATTGGATAGTCAACAATTTCAACGTGCAACAGGTTCTCAGCGACAATCCTGCTCCCTCGGTGCAAATTGTCGCTCATGAGACAAGTCCAGAAGGTGTTTTGCCTCTATTCGCTCTTGTAGATACTCCAGACGCCACAATTCGTGAAGGCGTGCGTGCATTGCTGGCGCTTTGGGCGATTGAGCTGGGCGTTGAGCGTGACATGGATTCAGCGGCGATAGGACGGGAGGAACCAGGCAGCATTTGGCGTTCTCCATTGGGGCACTCAACTCCCTGGCTGAGCTCACCACGCTCGTTCTCGCAAGACGTTGCGTGGTCAATGAGCTCACCGCACCCGAAGACACAAGCTTGGCAGGAATACCAAATTTCTCAAAGCCTATTACGAGAGGGGCTAGAGCAGGCCCGGGCGAAGTGGTCGGTATACGCCATGGATCGTGGCAAACGCCAAGATGCGTTGAACGCCTATTTTGAGTATGCATACCAGTGGTATTAGCGGTCGCTGCAAAAAGGGACTAATCCTCGGCTGGCTATCCTTTACAAAGAAGCAGGGATTCGCATCGCGCGGATCGGTTTTTGGAAACACAGTGTCACGGAGTTCACAGAGAGTTGGCTGCTAAGACTCTGTGCTCTCGGTGCCTCTCTGTTTTATCTCTCCCAGAATTGTTGATCGATTGGTCCGCTGGCGGATGAGGGGTCGGGAGGAATTGGGATTGAACTGATTTCATCGTGGAGATTACCATTGGACCTTTGATGTGTGTTGCGGGCTGCGAGGGACGACCATGCTTAGTCTTATTCAACGGTTTCGCAGTTCCTTGCGAATAGCCGCCGTATTGACAGCTACGCTGGCAGCTGGCTGGCTGTGTCTGACCAACATTGCCGCTGAGAAAACGCTGCCAGAACAGGGCGCTATCGCCGACGCCGCCTACGATTCACCACGGAGTATATATCGGCGATTTCGACAAGCGATAAGCGAACGCGACTGGGCAGCCGAGTACGAATGCTACACGGCAGATTTTCAGGATCACCTGCTGTACCGGGTGGTGTTGCTAGCCCTGCATCTTGAATTCGACATGGACCTGTTTTTGCAAGCCGAAGAGGCGCTCGAACGACATGGAATTCCCGATGCGGATCTGGCAGCCTTCTGGCCGAACGCGAATCGTCGAGTCATCCTGTTTGCCGGAGATGATCCGGCTCCGCTGAAGGAATGGGAGGCGGAAATTCAGGCGAGAATGGATCAGTGGCGAGAAGCAGTGCGACCGCATGTGACAGACGCTGCCGAACTCATCGCGGAGCTGCAGCCCCTGATTATGACCAGTGGCAAACGCCACCCTCAATCAACCATCGCCAAGGAACTCGAGACCTACGGGCATCATGCCTTCGGGCGCATTCGGAAGATGGAACAAAATGGTGAAACAGCTCAGGCATCCATTCGCACCAAGACGCTGAACGGTTATTTCATTGCAGCGGATTCCCTGGCCCAGCATGCCGCGGGCGACGAAGGGAGTGCTGCCCCATTCAGAGTTCTTAGTCCCGACATCCAATGCAGGCTGCATCTGGTTGATCCCAATTGCTACACCGAGATCTGGCAAGCGGCCAGCCAGTTGCAGCTGATCTCCGATACATTACCCAAGTACCGTTTTGCCATCATCGGCATGCTGACGGGAGACGTGGCCGTAGAATTGAATGAAGGCATCTACGAGGCTGAAGGCCAAGAATCGGACGAGGATATCTTGACCGTTGATGATTTTGGGGCGGATGCCGAAGAGGCCGAGTTCGATCTCCCCAACAATGGTACACGCACGGTCTCCGAATCCAATGTTGCATTTCGACGCGTTGATGGCCGCTGGTTGATCGAAGAGATAAGCTATCGCTAACGAAAGGGAAACCCATTTTCAAATGGTCTTTCTCTTTACTAACTCTGTAGATTGCAGAACTTGGGGTATCGAGGCGGTTGCATGGATGGAACGGAACATTGCTGTGGCTGAGTCTCGGCCAAAGCGTTTTTGACATCGTCGTACCAGCGGATAACCCAAGCGAGTCAGGAAGTGATTGGGTCGGGAAAAAGCAAGAATGTGGTAGCTCACTTTATCGCTTTCTCGTTCCCATTCGATAAGAAATCTTTCCTCCCCGCGTTCGACGTGTCCGGGAAGGGTGCCATAGGCGAAGCCGAACTTAGTGATCGGCCCGGATTCGTCCACGGTGTAGATAATGCGGCAGGCATTGAGCCACCAGAAGCCAGCAGCCCAACCCATGATTGCTACCACCTGCCCAGGCTCTAAAGGCGTTTCTGGCGACCAAGCCTGTACCCAGCCGATGCGGAATTGTTCCCACCGCTGCAGGGCAGCCTTGGCGGACTCAAAAACGGATTCGCCTGCTCCCAATTGGACACCTGTGCGGTCCACGGTATATCCAGCAGGCGGACTGGAGGCGGTGGCGCCCACAGCGGAATAGCAGAAGTCGTGGGTAGCCTGTTTCTCCACAAAGCGACGGAGTGTTTCGTCGGCGGGCTTTTGTAACGACAGCAATCCCATCCCTTTTACTACCGATCGTTGAGCATGTTGCTCAGTTCCCAGAAACGATAGAATGACATTTCGACATTCTAACCGCAGGGCAATCCGTTTCCTAACAGGAGTTGAGCCACGATCATGCCGCAAGGGGGATCAGAAACTTCCGAATTACAGACTGGTTCAACAGTTCTGCTGACGGGAGCCACCGGTTATGTTGGCGGACGGCTGATCCCGCTGCTCGAGCAACAGCCCATCATTTTGCGATGCTTGGCCCGCAACACTGAAAAACTGCGGCCCTTGGTGCAAGCTTCCACGCAGATCGTGCAGGGGGATGTTCTCGACCGTCATTCCCTGGATGCGGCCTTGGCGGGCGTTGACACCGCCTACTATCTCGTACACCGGATGTCCGGTTCGCACGATTTCGAGCGGGAAGATCGGCAGGCGGCCGGGAACTTTGCCGATGCGGCCAAACATGCGGGCGTGCAGCGGATTATCTATCTCGGCGGACTTGGGGACGACGCCGATCCTAAGCTGTCGCCGCACCTGCGCAGCCGCCACGAGGTCGGGCAAGTCCTGCGGGAATCAGGTGTTGAAACGGTCGAATTCAGAGCGGGCATGGTGATCGGTGCGGGTAGCCTGTCGTACCAATTAATGAAATCTCTGACCGATCGGCTGCCCATCATGATCTGCCCTCGTTGGCTAACGACGGCAACGCAAGCGATTGCCGTCGATGACGTGTTGGCCTACCTGCTGGCGGCCAAGGATTTGCCTCCGCAGGCGAGTCGCATTTTTGAGATCGGCAGTCCGGAGGTCGTGACTTATGGTGGACTGATTCGCGAGTACGCTCGACAAAGGGGGTTGAGGCGCTTGCTAATCTTCGTGCCCGTACTGACACCCTATCTCTCTGGACTTTGGCTGGCCTTGGTCACTCCGGCCAGCTTCGAGGTTGGTCGGCACCTGATCGAAGGATTAAAGAATCCCACCATCGTGCTGGACAACTCCGCCCTTGAAGTCTTCTCGATTCGCCCAATGGGGGTTGAAGAGGCCATTCAAAAGGCCATAGCCAGCACCACCGAGTGAAACCACCCCGTTTCGGCCTGAGCATATGGCGGCGCTGCAGAGTCAGTGAGGAGCATTCCTTGGCTCATGCGGTCTGGCCTACGACTCAAGTGTTCGCCTGGATGTGCCGGCCATCAGTAGCCGAATCCATTTTTCAAATCCGACGATACTGTAGGTTGCGACCCCGGTCAGCAGAATGCGCCACCAAGCGTCCCAGCCAATTGGGGCACCGTGGAACAAGCGATTCATGATGGGCATGTAGGTGTATGCGAGTTGTAACAGCAGCATGGTGGCGACGCCGAGCCCTAGCCATCGATTCGAAAACAATCCGACGGCAAATATAGACTTGGAGAGTGAACGACAATTGAACAGGTAGAACAACTCCACGATTACAAAGACATTTACAGCTACGGTGCGGGCGGCCGCGTCGCTGTAGCCTTGTCTAATTGCCCATTCAAACGATCCAAACGCACCGACTAACATGATCAAGGAGACAAGTAGAATTCGCCCTAGCAAGACCCAGGTTAGAATCGGTGCTTGCGTATCGCGGGGAGGTCGCAGCATGATGTCATGCTCTTTGGGTTCGAAAGCCAACATGACGCCCAAGAGCACTGCCGTGGTCATATTGATCCACAGAATCTGTACGGGCAGAATTGGCAAGGTGGCTCCGGCAAAGATAGCGGCCAGAATGACCAGTCCCTCACCCACGCTGGTAGGCATCACCCACACGATGAACTTTGTTAGATTGTCAAAAACGCCACGTCCCTCTTCAACAGCCGCTTCGATCGAAGCGAAATTATCGTCGGTCAACACCATGTCGGCCGCTTCCTTGGCGACCTCCGTGCCTACCATCCCCATGGCGACTCCGATATCGGCTTGTTTCAGGGCCGGGGCATCGTTGACGCCGTCGCCGGTCATCGCCACCACGTGGCCCTGAGCCTGTAAGGCGCGGACTAGACGCAGTTTCAACTCAGGCGTGGCACGCGCGAATACGGCGACGGTGTCCGAGATTTCCATCAATTGCTGATCGGATATGCCCTCCAAGTCGCGCGCGGTTACCACCCTCGGTAATGCCTGTGGGTTGGCCTGCATACCCTCCAGGCCAAGCTGTTGTGCAATGGCTTGAGCCGTGCGCGCGTGATCGCCGGTGATCATCTTTACGCGAATCCCTGCGGCCTGGCAGGCTTTGATGGCCGCGACGACTTCGCCCCGCGGCGGGTCAATCATGCCCATCAAGCCGTAAAAGACCAAGTCGCAGACATCTGCGTGCGTGATGTCTTGGGTCTTGGCATGAAAGCGTTTTCCAGCAAAGGCAAGAACCCTCAATCCCTCACCGGCCATCGCCTCGACCTGATGTTGGATGGCATCTTCGTTCAGGGGCTGGCAATCGCCTGCGGCGTCGAGCATGGAGCTGCATTTGGCCATCACAACTTCGGCAGCCCCTTTGACGAACATCTGCTGCGAGTCTTCGGACTCGGTTCCATGCAAGGAAGCCATGTACTGGTGCTGCGACTCGAAGGGAATCGCGTCCAAACGCACGCACTGTGAACTAACTTGCTCGGCATTCAAGCCTGCTTTGCCTGCAACCGCCAGCAGTGCGCCTTCCGTTGGATCACCGCGAACCTGCCAACGCGATTCTCCGCGCACCAATTGCGAGTCATTGCACAACAGTCCAGCCAATAGGCACTGCTCTGCCGCAGCATTCGATTGAAGCTCGCAGGGTGGTTGGTCCTCGGTTTCGATTTCTCCCGTCGGCTCGTACCCCGTGCCGGAGACGATATAGGAGTGTTCGGCGGCCGATATTTTCCGCACGGTCATCTGGTTGACCGTCAAGGTACCCGTCTTGTCGGAGCAGATCACTGTGGTACTTCCGAGTGTCTCTACGGCCGGCAATTTGCGAATGATGGCCCGACGGCGGGCCATGCGGGATACGCCAATAGCCAGCGTGATAGTCACGGCCGCTGGCAAACCTTCGGGAATGGCCCCCACGGCCAGAGCCACGGCCGCCATGAACATGTCGAAACTAGACTGGCCCCGCCAGACTCCGACGGCGAAAGTCAGTCCAGCCAGAACGATAATTAAAATCAGCAGGAAGCGGCTGAATTTTGAAATCTTGCGTGTCAGAGGTGTCTGTAGCACATCGGCGGTAGAAATCAGTTCGGAAATGCGGCCAACTTCCGTGGTGGCGCCGATGGCTACTACCACACCGCGTCCCTGACCGTAGGTGGCTAGGGTCGAAGCAAAACACATGTTGCTTTGTTCCGCTAGCGGTGTTTCTCGATGTAGTTCACCCGACTTCTTTTCGACGGGCACCGACTCGCCGGTCAATGCTGACTCGTCGATCTGCAAATCGCGTGTCGCCAGCAATCGCAAGTCACCGGGTACTTTATCGCCTGATTGCAGCAGTACCAAGTCGCCCGGCACCAATTCGGTGGAAGGCACCTGGCGGACTTCGCCATCTCGGATGACACGCGCTTCGGTGAGCGCGGTGCGGGCCAGCGCTTCGAGGGCCTTGGCGGCTTTCCATTCTTGCAGGAAGCCAATCGTGGCATTCACTATCACCACACCGAAAATCACGGACGCATCCACCCACTCGCCCAGAAACGCCGTGATCACCCCTGCCGCCATCAGAATGTAGAGCAGGGGTTGGTGCACCTGCAGTAAGAATCGCCATAGCGGACCGGGACCACGCCTCACGGGAATCGCATTCGGCCCGTATTTTTCTTGACGGGCTTGCACCTCCGCCGACTTCAGACCTGTTTGCGAGTCGGTACCGAGCAGGCGTTCTACCTGATTGGCTGCAGCGACATGCCACAGCTCTTCATTCATTGCGTCCATGGTTCCCGCCAACTTCCCGTTCGACCATTGCACCAGTCTGAGCAGTAGACTGACTGACCTTTCCTTCGCCTGGCTACAAGAACATGTTTGCCAAACATATTCTCTCTAGAAACAGCTTAAGAACTTATCATAGCTTATCCCCAAGCTATTCTGGGTGAGGTGTCTTGTCGCTGCAGCCAGGATGGCGCAAGATGGCGGCAAAGGGAAATCGTGATGCCCTCAGCGCGATGCGGTTGATGGCGGGAGCAATGCTGCGCGGGAAGACGCGCAGCGGTGTTTGTTTACTCCATGAAAAGCGTCCAAACTGTGGTCAGTGTGAATGAGCTCTCCAAGCGAATCATCAGCAACGTTGAAAAAGCGATTGTCGGCAAGAGAAAACAAGTCATTCTGTCGCTGGTATCTTGGTTGTCGGGTGGGCATGTCCTGTTAGAAGATGTGCCCGGAGTGGCCAAGACGATGCTCGCCCGGGCATTGGCGCGAAGCGTCGACTGCAGTTTTAAACGCATTCAATGCACTCCCGATTTGCTACCCACGGACATTACGGGGGCCTCTGTCTTCAATCCCAAGACGGTGCAGTTTGAATTTCGCCCGGGGCCGGTATTCACCCAGATCCTGTTGGCCGACGAGATCAATCGAGCCACGCCTCGCAGCCAAGCGGCCTTGCTGGAAGCCATGGCTGAGGGACGGGTCAGCGTCGACGGCACAACGCACACACTGGAGCAGCCCTTTCTGGTCATCGCCACCCAAAATCCGATTGATCACGAAGGCACCTTTCCCTTGCCCGAAGCACAGTTAGATCGTTTCTTGATGAAGTTCTCGTTGGGCTATCCCGGGCTGGACGAGGAGCTGAAGATGTTGGAGCTGCTGCAGCATAGACATCCCATAGAGACCCTGGAGCCGGTGGCCAACGCCCGGGAGTTGGTCGAAGCGCAACAACAAGTTCGCGGTGTGTACGTGGACACCAAGGTACAACAGTATTTATTGCAAATCGTGCATGATTCGCGGAGCCATACGGCGCTGGCGCTGGGCGGTAGCCCGCGTGCCTCGATCGCCCTGTACCGTAGCTCGCAAGCCATGGCCGCCGTGCTGGGGCGTAGCTATGTCATCCCCGATGACATCAAGAAAGTCGCCCCAGCGGTTATGGGACACCGCTTTATCCTCAAGCCCGAGAGCCGGTTGCGTAAAGTGACTGCGGCCCACATCTTGGACGAAATCATGTCTGAAATCGCCGTTCCCAGCATTCAGCCCAAGGAGTAAGGAGTAAATCCCAAGCGATCGCCACGCACCCTCGCCCTGGCCTTTGGGTGTTGCGCATTGAGTATTTTCCCGCGGTTTTTCATAAACCGAAGCGTGAGCGTGGACGTAAATCAACGTAGAATTCCTCGCGTCGCGCTTTGAAGTTCGCATCAGTATTTTCCCAAGACTTTCATAACCCGACGCGTCAGCGAGGACGTAGATCAACGTAAGAATTCCCCGCTGTCGCGTCGGGTTAGGATGATAGCGCAACTTCAAAACTTACGCGTCGGGTTAGGTTAATAACGCAACTTCAAAGCCCTGGCCTCGGGGAGAGGGCGACGGGCAGAGATGAGCCGGATTTCCCTGGGGTTCCGCCCCCTCATCCCCAACCCTTCTCCCCCGGGGTACCGGTGGGAGAAGGGAGCCAGATCGATAAAGGCGGTATAGGGGAACTAAACCTGGATCACGATTTTTTTACTGCTTGCCACCGTTTGGTCAGGCCAGTTCAACCCGGTAGGGGCGACAGCAATTCCTAGACAGGTAGCCATACCGGGGACACTCCACGCCGGGAAAGAAAAGGAAGCCATACCGGGACACTCCGGACACTCCACGCCGGGAAAGAAACAGCTCCCCCTCGCCCTGTACTCGGGGAGAGGGGGATGGGGGAGAGGGGCAAGCTCGCGCGGAAAGCGTTTGAGGTTGGAGCATTTCTAGGAAACATGCGATCATGCTGCAGACCTTTGAGCCCCTCATCCCCAACCCTTCTCCCCCGGGGTACCGGTGGGAGAAGGGAGCCAGAACCTACTAGGCTTTGTCCCCAAAGCCTGTCCGCAAAGCCTGTCCGCAAAGCCTGTCCGCAAAGCCTGTCCGTAGTGCGCGGGCGAAGAGACTGTTAATTGATTTTCTGATTGGAATCCGCATATGAAGACACAAGGCAGTTTGGTTGATTCCGCGATGGCAGTGGTTGGCTGGCTGTTGTGCGTTGCTCAGGCGACCGCCCAGATGCCTCTGGCAGATCCACAGTTGGAGCTCCGCGGCCCCAGCGGGCAGACGGCTATCGTTGCGGTCCGTTACTTTGACGGTCTGCAAGCCGTGGAAACGCAAGTATCACGCAGCGAATTGTCGCCAAAAACGGAAGCCGAGCGACTAGCCTTTGGGCATGCAGGCATTTATATCAAGGCTCTGGTGGCTACCTCCCAACCGGTGAAACTGCGGCTGCTGGACGGTGAACGAGAGGTCGCCTCCGTGGTCAGCAACCAGCCGGGAAGCGTAGAATTGCGCTACGGTCAGGTGCCTGCGGACGATATGCTGGAATTGCCGCGAGGGCTCCCCGACGATTCCGAAAAGACGTCTAATAACCCAATGGTTGGCGGCCATTCCCAAAGCCGATACTCGGCGACTGGTTTCGGACTCGGCAGTTGCGAACATCGACTGGCAGACTTTAGATGCCTACTGCGCGGCCCTCACCCGAGAACTCGGCCAACCTAAAACCAGCCAGCCAGCCCTGGATGGCTGGATGAGCTGGGAAGGCAGTCTGGGAGCGCGTGTTAGCCGGTCCGGTGGAATTTGAGCATGGACAATGTCAGTTCAAATTGATGACCGTCAACGAGAAAATCGTGGACGTGGAGCCCTGGTCAAGGCAGATGCCGATCCACTGGTATGATCAGCCTCCAGCAGCGATCGACGAGTATATCGAGCGATCCCATGCGCTGCTGAGAGCCCTGGTTGCTGCGGACATCCAGGCCGCTCATCACTTGTTCTCACGACGTTATGATGATGAGGTAACACCTGAACTCCTGTCGCGACTCAGCCAACAATGGCGAGACGACTATGGCCAGACCATCACGCAACTCAGCTACAAAGGCAGTGATTTTGGCGATGCCGCCCAGGACTCGACGGCCAAGCGTTTGAGCGTCGATTCGATAGTGGAATTCGAGGGCGGGGCGCGATGCATGGCCCGCGTCGATTTCACGATTCCTGTGGGGCAGAATGCCATTGCACGAGCCCACCTGTCGGCTGTCAACCTTCGACCCAGCTGGCAGTCGGTGGCTCCCCAGCTTGACATCGACCCTGACCGCCAGCCTGCAATGCATCGGCGCGGAGCCGACGTCTGCAGCGGCCGAGAGCTTGCAGAGTTTGCTCCACCCGCAGGTTCAAGCCTTACTGCCAACTGGTGCACTCGAACGTTTCTTGAACACGGCTGCAAAGCGGATTGGCAAACTGCAGACGCCCCCGGACTATGACTTGTGGCAGGCATCCACCGGCGAGCACATTAGTGCCATCGGTCCAAGCTCGCTTTGACGAATGCCCGCAAGTTATGGTCCAAGCCAACTATGTGGGTGGCAAATTGCTTGGGCTGACCCTGGTGGCTGATAACTATGCCGCGTCGACCTTGGATCTGATTTCCGAACACAGCCAAACCGTAGACTTGGGCAAACGGTTTTGGACGCAAGTGTTGAACGCTGACGTAGCCGTTGCCCACGCCATGCTGGCTCCAGGATTTCAGGCACAACTGCCTGTTACAGATATGAAGAAATTGCTGGCCAACGCGGGCCTCGACCAGCGAGCAGCATTGATGTCTGTTGAGTGCGACGTGTTGCGCATCGCCGACCGGGACGCTCGAGCGCTGCCAGTGATGTTGATAGGATATTACAACTGCCATTTTGTTGACGGCAGCCAGGTCTGTTTTAGCTGTGAATTTACAATCCCCACCGAGGACAGCGGAGCTCCGGCCATCACGAACTTTGAGACGGCCCACAGCGCGAGTTTCCCCATTGCCAGCCAGGCATTGGCGGACAAGTTTACGAAAGCCTTCTTGGATGGCGACGTCGATGCGGTTGTTGCCTTGACGCCCCCAGAAACGGCGGCGGACATTGATCCCGCCATTCTGCGGGCCTTTCATGGCCGGCTCTGCAAGCTGAAAGGGATAGCCAGCCGTTGCCAGCGACTGGCGAATCTCCACCGCCAACACGGCTGATGCGCGAGTATACAGGTGGCCGGCAACTGCTGCGAATACACGCCAGCTTGCCGACGGCCAATGGTGACATCCCTGTACAGGCTCTATTCGAATTCGACAAACTGCAAAGTTTTCAATTCGAAGAACCCAAGCTCAATCGATTCGTCGAGCAGTTAGACACAGCGGGCATCGAGCGGCAGATCGCCGGTCTGGTGCGCAGTTGGCTGGTCGAGGACAACCAAGAATTGCCGGGATACTTTGTCGCCAGCCTACGCAAACCAGGAACGTGGAGTCGCATGAAATCCGTCCGCAACGAATGGCTGTCGACGCTCGGGGAATTTGAGTCGCACGAGGTGCTGGCAAGTGAAAGGCTGTTGGAAACCAATCAAATTCGCTTTGAGATTGAGCTTCGCTTCGGCATGGGCATCCGCCGGGTGCGGATCACCTTTGACATCAATGCCTTTACCGCTCGTATTTCGGGCATCGACTTCCCATCTTAGCCTCGTTCGATCAATAACAGTCCAATTTGTCCGGCGATCATCACGACGGAGCGAGATGGCACCATGAAAGATGCCGCAATGCAAACGACCTAGCGGGCGCGAGCCAGCTAGGTCGTGATGTACAGCAGTAGGACTGTTGGTGGGGTGTCGAGTTACTTGATTTCGACCGTAGCACCGGCCTCTTCGAGTTCCTTCTTGACCTTTTCGGCGTCTTCTTTGGAGACGCCTTCCTTGATCTTGGCTGGAACGCCTTCGACCATCTTCTTGGCGTCCATCAGCGAGGCGCCGGTCAGGTTCTTGACGACCTTGACGACGTTCAGCTTGGCATCGCCAAAGCTGGTCATGATGACGTCGAATTCGGTTTGCTCGACAGCGGCGGCAGCGGCGGCCATCGCCAGCGGGAGCCATCATGACTGGCACCGCCAGCGGCAGCTTCGATACCGTGCTCGTCCTTGAGATAATCGCTCAGTTCCTTGGCTTGCTTGAGAGTCAAGGCCGACGATGGATTCACCGAGTTGCTTGATGTCGTCTGCGTAAGTTGTTTCGGACATGTGTTGTCACACCCTTATTCGAAAGTAAAAATTGGTTGTAAGTTTGCGATTTGCGTTGCTTGTTGTATCCAGTGCTGGCAGCTTGAGAAAGGCGGATACCAGCGAGTTTCTCTACTCCTATTCTTCGCCCTCCTTATTCTCAACCAGCTTCTTGACTTGGCTTGCCAATTTGGCTCCAGGACCGAGCAGTTGCCCTGACAGGGTGGCTCCTGGGCTGAGGATCTGGCCGACCAGCATCGAGATTTGTTCTTGACGATTTGGCCATTTGCTGATTTCCAGCACCTTTTCAGCGGACAGAGCTTCGCCGTCCATGACGCCGCCCTTGAGTTCAAAATCCTTGAACTCGGGCAGTCTTGGCGATTGCCGCTGACTTCCTTGGCCAGGCTGACAAAATCCTCGCAGCCCCAGACCACGGCTACCGAGCCTGATTTGGTCGTCGAACAGCGGCTTGAGCCGCGATTCGGAGACGGCGCGACCGGCCAAGCTGCGTTTTACGACCAGCATGTTGACGCCCTTTTCGCGCATCAACTTGCGAATGCGAAAGGTCGGCGTCGGAATCCATACCGATCACATTGGCGACGATCGCATCGTCCACGCCAGCCAGTTTGCTTCGAATCTCGTCCGCAATCAGGTTCTTAACGTATTTACTCATGATTGACTCTGAATCAGGCTAATGACGAATTTGCAAAGCTGCAGACCGCAAATTCGCTAAGCGGCCACGCGAACGCTGGGCGACATGGTGGCGCACAAGGCGACGCTCTTGATATAGGTACCTTTGACGGCTTGCGGCTTGAGACTGTTCACATAGTTGATAAAGGCTTGCGACGTTTTCGCTCAGCTTTTGAGCATCGAAGCTCAGCTTGCCGACGATGGCATGCAGGTTTGAACCCTTGTCGTTGCGGAACTCGACCTTTCCCGCCTTGTACTCCGCGACGACGCGAGCAACATCCATGGTGACGGTACCGGCTCGCGGCGAAGGCATCAGTCCGCGAGGACCGAGCACCTTGCCCAGTGGTCCGACGACGCCCATCATGTCGGGAGTGGCGATGCACACATCAAAGTCGGTCCAGCCATCCTTGATCTCGCTTGGCCAAATCCTCTTGTCCGACTTCATCCGCACCGGCCTGCTTGCGCGGCCGTGGCAAGATCGCCCTTGGCGAAGACGACAATTCGCTGCGTCTTGCCGATGCCGTGGGGCAGAACCACCGAACCGCGGACCAGTTGATCGGCTTGGGCCGGATCGATCCCCAGTTTCATGTGAATCTCCACGCTCTGATCGAACTTGCGGGCGGGAAAACTCTTCAGAATGGCGATAGCATCGGCCAGCGGCAGTGGATCTTTGCTGCTGGGTGCCTTGGCAGCCATCGCCTTCATTGCTTTCGTAGATTTAACCATGACTAACCTTCTACCTCCAGGCCCATGCTGCGCGCGGTACCTTCGATCATGCGGACGGCATGCTCGAGGTCGCGGGCGTTCAAGTCGGCCATTTTCTTGTTGCAGATATCTTCGATTTGTGCGCGGCGTAACCTTGCCGACCTTTTTCTTGTTGGGCTCGCCCGAGCCGCTGGCGATACCAGCCGCCTGCTTGAGCAAGGCAGCGGCAGGTGGACTCTTGGTAACGAACTCAAACGTTCGATCGGAGTAGACGGTGACCACCACCGGAATCGGCGTTCCGTTGTATTCTTTGGTCCGCTCGTTGAAGGCAGAAACAAACTGCCCAAGATTGATACCGAACTTACCCAAGGAAGTACCAACTGGAGGTGCGGGTGTGGCAGCACCTCCCGGCACCTGAAATTTGGCTTGTCCTACGACTTGTTTCGCCATTCGAATTGATGCTCCGCTGTTGGCTGAGACTGGCCACGCATCCCGAGCGGGACCATCGCTATCCGAGCGTTGATTTGCTAACTTCTAAGTTTGGGAATGGCATAATTGGCTGATGAATTCGACTGCTGCACAGCTCGTCTGGCAGCACGCGACGGCTGTAGGCGCGGCTCAGATTTCTTCGATTTGCCAGTGATCGATTTCGACAGGTGTGCTGCGGCCGAAGATGCTGATGATCACCGTCACGCGACCATTGGCTTCATCAACTTTTTCGACTTCACCCTCGAGGTTCTGGAAATTGCCTTCTTTGACGCGCACCCGATCGCCAAGCGAAACGGAATCGCGGTCTTCATCGGCTTCTCTCCATCTTCCTCGTCCGGCTCGTCCTTCTTGACGATCTTCTCGACATCTTCAGGCATGCATCGGAGTCGGCTTTCCGCCAGAGCCGGTGAAATCACCGACACCTGGGGTTTCCCTAACCAGAAACCAGGAGTCATCATTGATGACCATGTAGGCCATCAGATAACCCGGGTAGAGTTTCCGCTTGACAACGCGGCGAGTACCATTGCGAGTAAAGGTGACTACATCTTCGGTGGGAACTAAGATTTCACCGAAGAATTCCTCCATGCCAGCAAGCTTGATGCGCTTGTCAGCAGCGCATCGCGAATACTATCTTCGCGATTGAAGGCCACCTTGATGATGTACCAGTCCATACCGGTAGCAGCACCCGCGGTTGGCGAATCCGTGATTTGCTTTTCTGAGTCACTCACTTAAGCACCCCCACGCCAGTACAAGCGATCGTGGCTCACGGCTTCGACACCGATACCGCAGTCATCTCCTGGCTAGGAAGACGATTGCTATAAATTCGATCATCCCGAGCAAGACAATCTGCATCTGAGACTCCACTGAGACTAATTGCTGCATATCCAGAACGCATGTTCAGCTGAGCCTGCAACGGACTCTGACGCGCTACATCTAGGCAATGCCCAGGCTGGTGAAGAGCAATTTCCACAAGCATCGTATCCAAACAAAATGGCCGACATGAACAAGATCGTGAAAATCACCACGATCGAAGCTCGCACCAACTCCTTTTGAGTCGGCCACGAAACCTTGTTCAACTCCGCTTCCACCGAAATCAAAAAATCCGCGAACTTCGGCCAATTTACCAAGCGATAGCCAAACCAACAGCCCAACAGCCCCAAGGCCACGGCCAGCAAGTAGCTAATCGCCTGGTTGCCATCGCCCATCGGCTCGGCAGAATGAACAAGCTGTGGCAACGCCAGGCTGCCACGGCAGCAACCAGCCAAATCGTCAGGCAGGTAATCTGCCGGACCATCCGACCCTGATTGCGTTTGTACAACCCCGATGCAAACAACTCTTGCATCAGCGGTCGCGTTGTCATTACTGAGTCTTTTGTAGTCATCTGCCGCTCAGCGTTGACTTCAACCTCATCACACGATTCACGAGCTATCATCGCAGATTCACGACTGCTAGAGCAGGGGCGGAGGGACTTGAACCCGCAACCGCTGGTTTTGGAAACCAGTGCTCTACCAATTGAGCTACACCCCTGAAACCAGCCAGAGTCAAGGCCAAGCTCAACGCCGCGAGGGTATCAGCGAGACGCGGCTTGCCGCAGCTAGCAAGCTCGACGACGACCGCCTCAACGCTATCCATATGCAACGAGTCTAGCCCAATTTGGCAGACCAACTACTCGATGATCTTGGTTACGACGCCCGAACCGACGGTCTTGCCACCTTCGCGAATCGCGAAGCGAACACCATCGTCCATGGCGATCTTCTTTTGCAATTCAACTTCGATCTTGACGTTGTCGCCAGGCATGCACATTTCCGCACCCACCAAATTGGCCGAACCGGTAACGTCGGTGGTACGGAAGTAGAACTGCGGACGATAGCCGCTGAAGAATGGCGTATGACGACCACCTTCATCCTTGCTCAAGCAGTAGATCTCGGCTTCGAATTTCTTGTGCGGAGTAATCGACCCGGGCTTGGCCAAGACCTGACCGCGCTCGATGTCGTCGCGCTTCATACCGCGCAGCAGGCAGCCGACGTTGTCGCCGGCACGACCTTCGCCCATTTCCTTGCGGAACATTTCGACGCCGGTGCACGGTCGTCTTGGTCGGCATATCCTTCAAGCCGATCAGCTCGACTTCCTCACCAACCTTGATCACACCACGCTCGACCCGACCGGTCGCCACCGTACCGCGACCTTCGATCGAGAACACGTCCTCGATGGCCATCAGGAACGGCTTGTCCTCTTCGCGAGCAGGTTGAGGAATGTAGCGAATCGACGGCTTCCAGCAACTCGGTGATGCACTTGCTGGCCTCAGGATCGGCTGGGATTGTTGTATGCCGCCAGGGCATTGCCGCGTACGATCGGCATATCGTCGCCTGGGAAATCGTACTTGCTGAGCAATTCACGAATTTCCAGTTCGACCAACTCCAGCAACTCTTCGTCATCGACCAAGTCGCACTTGTTCAAGAAACACACGAGGCTGGCACGTCCACCTGACGAGCCAGCAACACGTGCTCCTTGGTTTGCGGCATCGGGCCGTCGGCCGCGCTGACCACCAGGATCGCACCGTCCATCTGGGCGGCACCGGTGATCATGTTCTTGATAAAGTCAGCGTGACCGGGGCAGTCGATGTGGGCATAGTGGCGATTCTCGGTTTCGTACTCGACGTGCGAAACGGCAATCGTCACCGTCTTGGTTGAATCGCGGACGGTACCACCCTTGGCGATATCCGAATAGGCCTTGGCCTTGGCCAAACCCTTGGCTGCTTGCACGGCAAGCAGAGCACCGGTGGTGGTTGTCTTGCCGTGGTCAATGTGACCGATGGTGCCGACGTTACAGTGCGGCTTTGTACGTTTGAAATACCTCTTTGGCCATTGTTCGCTACACCTAACAACGAAAATTTTGTGACTGCGTGTGACCCTGTTGCCCACGCTTGACCAGGACGAAAACATACGAAAACATTTGCAATGCCACAGGGCATCACCTCGTGACACCGTGCGTCACGAGCAAGAGCTGCTGATGGGACTTGAACCCATGACCTCTTCCTTACCAAGGAAGTGCTCTACCAACTGAGCTACAGCAGCCGTTGATCTCTCAACAACCTGGAGAGCGGGTGAAGGGAATCGAACCCTCGTATTCAGCTTGGAAGGCTGCTGCTCTACCATTGAGCTACACCCGCTTATCATTCACATCGAATCCAACTCCTGACCGCTATCGACCAGCATCGATCGCTCGAACTCGACAATCGATGGCGACTGTTCACCCCAGCCGGCAGTTCGAAACCGCAGCCCAGCCCCTTTGCAGGACCGATAGCCAGCCGTTTCGAGAGCTTGGTCAGGTCGACATTCCCTACAGTTTGCCACTATGGCCTCGGTTCGCCAATGGGAGGTGCAGGATTCGAACCTGCGAAACCGAAGTAACGGATTTACAGTCCGTCCCCTTTAACCACTCGGGCAACCTCCCGATAACCGGGTCCTAGCCCCTCTGAAACACAGTATTTGCAAGTTGGATCGGTTGGCGAATGCAGGAGCCAACGGAGGGACTCGAACCCCCGACCGGCTGATTACAAATCAGCAGCTCTACCAACTGAGCTACGTTGGCCCGGACAAGCGAGTTCCGCGACACCCACGAACGAAGTTTTGCAAATACTCACTTTCGCGAGGATTTAGGAAGCGACTAGTGTATCGGCGTGCCGGACGTCCGCAAGACGAATTTGGGCTCGGCAAGACCCGTTTTCGCATTAAATCGGCACATCGCGGTCAGCTGGCCCCAGGTTCGGCTATTGGCAGTCAAATGCCAGGCCTTCCGCTTCGGGCTTCGGTGGCTGCCCAGCCCACTCCCATCCGCTAGCGGGCGAATACGAATTCCGCGGTGATGTCCACCTTGTCCTCAATTTTGCCTTTTCCGTAGTCCATGCCCCATTTGGTGCGATCGAGTTTGAATTGGGTCTGCACGGTCACCCCTTCGTCGGAGGCTTCGAAGGTCACCGGGATCACCAATTCTTCAACTTTATCGAGCATTTTCAGCTTGCCAATGATCTCAATCTTGCCCTCTTCGTGCTTGCTGGAATCGATTTTGGTGGATTCAAAAACGATCTTGGGGTACTTGCGGATGTCGAAAAAATCGGGGTTCTTGAGGTGTTCGGTCAGCTTGGGATCGTCAGACCAAATGCTTTCGGTGGCGATTTCAATCCGCATGCTACTCTTGGAGGCATCCTCGAAATCCGCCTTGGCCTGGACGTCAAATTTCTTAAAGCCTCCGGCGTGCTTGCCCTCTGCCTTGTGACCTACAAAGCCAATTTTCGACTTCTCCAAATTGATCTTGAGCGGGTCTGCCGCGCGGGCGGCTGGCGGCAGGATGACCATCAGAGCCAGCAGCACGGCCAGTGGCAGCATGGCCAATTTAGGCGACGGATAAATCGAAGCTTGATTTTTGGTTCGGAGCGACATGATGTGTATCCCCATGTGAGTCCCATGAATGAAAGAACGGATAGTGAGATTTTTGGTTCGCGGGCCCAGGCCGCGATTTCGGTACTCTACGTGCCCTATGCTGACTGGAGACAAAGCGAAACTGTGCCTGGTAGCCAAGCGAACCCGGAAGATTGTACGCTGAAACGGGATCTGCGGGTACATCGGCTGGGCGTGCGGGTGTGTGCGGCAGCACGGACTGGCACGAAAAGCGTGCTAGCTCGCACAGGCTTTGGTTTTGGCTTGAGATTGTAAGCCCTGTGCCCTGCGGTGAGTTGACGCGTTTGGTGGAGAGGGGCAATTTTCTAGGTTATCCCGTTCGAGATTTTCATTGGTTTTGTTATGGTGTTTGCTTCGCGCTTGGGTCGCGCAGTCAACGCTTAGTCCTTTTCCACCAGCACGAGAAACACGAGCAAATGTCGACCACCGCGACACAGGCCTCAGGCAGCGAAACCAATTCTCCGTCCCCGGCATCGGGAGAGATGGAGACGTTTGTCTATGACGATCAGATTGTCCGCATGTTTGCTGCGGCAACGATTATTTGGGGTTTGGTGGCCACGTTGGCAGGGGTGATTGTCGCCGTGTTCTTGGTCATGCCGCAGTTGACGGAGGGGCTGCCATGGTTGTCGTTTGGCCGCCTGCGTCCGCTGCATACCAATGCAGCCATTTTCGCTTTTGCGGGCAACGCCATCTTTGCCGCGATCTACTACAGCACTCAGCGGCTGTGCAAGGCACGCATGTGGAGCGATACCCTGAGTCATCTGCATTTTTGGGGCTGGCAAGCCATCATCGTTGCCGCCGCGATTACCTTGCCGCTGGGGATCACGCAGAGCAAGGAATATGCCGAGTTAGAGTGGCCGATTGACATTGCGATTGCGGTGGTGTGGCTGTTCATTTTTGGCGGCAATTTTTTGATGACGCTGGTTCAC
This sequence comes from Pirellulaceae bacterium, assembly GCA_963707245.1. Taxonomy (GTDB): domain Bacteria; phylum Planctomycetota; class Planctomycetia; order Pirellulales; family Pirellulaceae; genus Aureliella. The sequence continues at coordinate 69,593 of CAVPPY010000019.1, read as the reverse complement.
CGCCGCGAGCGACACATGTATGTGGCCTTGTGGTTTTACATTGCCACGATTGTGACGGTAGCCTTGCTGCACGTGTTTAACAATCTGGTTATTCCCACAGGACTTGTTTCACAGCTATCCGATCTACGCGGGCGTGCAAGACGCCTTTATGCAGTGGTGGTACGGGCACAATGCGGTGGCCTTCTTTTTGACGACGCCCTTCCTGGGCCTGATGTACTACTTCCTACCCAAGGCGGCGGAGCGCCCGGTATTCAGTTACAAGCTGAGCATCATTCACTTTTGGTCGCTGGTCTTTATTTACATTTGGGCCGGTCCGCACCACTTGCATTACACCTCACTGCCCGAGTGGGCCAGCACGTTGGGAATGTTGTTCAGTTTGATGCTGTGGATGCCCAGTTGGGGTGGCATGATCAATGGTCTGCTGACCCTGCGTGGTGCGTGGCACAAGGTGGCTGCCGACCCGATTCTGAAGTTCTTCGTGGTGGGCGTGACATTTTATGGCATGAGTACCTTTGAGGGGCCGATGTTATCGATCAAGAGTGTCAATGCGCTCAGCCACTACACCGACTGGACGATCGCTCACGTGCATTCCGGCGCACTGGGCTGGAATGGCTTTATGACCTTTGGCATGTTGTATTGGTTAATGCCCCGGATTTTCCAAACCAAGCTGTGGAGCGACAAGCTCATGAGCCTGCACTTCTGGATTGGGACCTTGGGCATTCTGCTATACATCATTCCCATTTATGCGGCGGGCCTGATGCAGGGCCTGATGTGGCGAGCCATGGATGACACGGGACACCTGATGTATCCCGATTTCATTGAAACCACTCAGAAGATCGTGCCCCTGTGGTGGCTGCGTGTGTTGGGTGGCCTGCTGTATTCTGGGGGTGTGGTCATGTTGTGCATGAACGCGTTGATGACTTGGATGGCTCGTCCGGCCAAGTACGAGCAGCAAGTGCACATGGCGCCGCGCTTGACCAAGGATTACTTCGATAACAGTCGCCCCGAGCCCAGTGTTTTGAGAAATGCACCGGTTTTGGAAGTTGGCAAGAGTCTGGATGTTTGGACGCGCATGAATTGGCACCGGCAATGGGAGCGATTGCCGGTCAAGTTCACCGTGCTGACGACGATCGCGGTGGTGGTGGCGACGCTGTTCGAGGTCATTCCGACCTTCTTGATTCGCAGCAATGTGCCCACCATTGCGACGGTCCAGCCCTACACGCCGTTGGAATTGGCCGGACGTCACCTGTACGTTTCCGAAGGCTGTTACAACTGCCACTCGCAACAAATTCGTCCGATGGTGGCGGAAACCATGCGTTATGGCGACTACAGCAAGCCGGGTGAGTTCATATACGATCGTCCGTTCCAGTGGGGCAGCCGTCGGATTGGTCCGGATCTTTCTCGTGAGGGTGGCCGCCAAAGCAGCTTCTGGCACTGGACGCACTTTGAGAATCCGAGCATCGTTTCCGAGGGTTCGGTCATGCCCAGCTACGAGCATCTGCTGGAAACGGACTTGAACTTCAAAGCCATCGGTCCCCTGGTAAAAACGGCTGCTCTGTTGGGGGCGCCCTATACTGAAGAAGAGTTGGAGAATTTTGAAGAGTTGGCCCATCGTCAGGCGGAGGTCATCAACGCGGAGATTGTGACGCAAGGTGGTCAGGCGGCCGTTTTCGACAAGCAAGCCATCGCCTTGATTGCCTATCTGCAGCGACTGGGTACGGACATCAATCGCCCCTTGGAGTCGAAAGAGGAACCTGCGGCCGAGTCCGAGCCGCAACCCGTTGAGGCGGTTGAAGTGGAAATTGTTGAGAGCGTGGCGGATACCAAATAGAACCCCGAATCCCTCCGCAGTCTGATGCGGATTAGTAACCGAGAATTCTCATGATCAAAGATGTAGTAAGTGGACTGGATTACTCCAACTGTGCCGAAGCAGCGCTGTTGCTATTCGTCTTCGCCTTCGGCGTCATGCTCTATGGTGCCCTGCGGTTGAGCAAGAAATCTGCGGAGCGATTTGCATCGATCCCTCTCAGCGACGAAGTCAAGGACCCTCGCCATGCACGATAGTGAATTGACGGATCATGCCTACGACGGCATTCAAGAATATGACAATCCATTGCCAGGTTGGTGGAAATGGATGTTCGTGGGTTCGATTGTCTACAGCCTGTTCTACCTGTTGTATTTCAATACCGGTGCGCCCGGGCGATCGGTCGTGGATGGATACGATGCGGCGTTGGCGGCCAATACGCTATTACAGTTTGGGGAGATCGGAGATTTGGAGCCCAATGCGGAAACGCTGGTCGCTTATTCCGCGCACAACAGTAAGAAGAACTGGCTGCGGGTTGGCCAGACCGTGTTTCGCACCAATTGCATCTCTTGCCATGGCCGGGATGGCGAGGGCAAGGTGGGCCCCAACCTGACAGACGACTACTTCAAGAATGTCAACAAGATCGAAGATATAGTCCGGGTGATTCAGCAGGGAGCGGGCAATGGAGCCATGCCAGCCTGGGGTGAGCGATTGCATCCCAATGAAGTCGTGCTGGTATCGGCTTATATCGCTTCCATGCGCGGTTCTGAGCCCGCCTCGGGTGGCAAGGCACCTGAGGGCAAGCAGATTCCGCCTTGGCCGGAGGCTCCGCCTGACGAGCCCCCGCCAGCCAAGACCAGTACACCCAAGGCGACGAACGGCTAGGACCATGTCTGAGCAACGGGATAAGACCATTCCGCGCGTGAGTTCGGATGCAGACCAAAAACGGACCGTGGGTGGGCGTGCCCATCCTGAGAAAGATGTCTTGTTGCCCTCGCCCGATCACGTGCTCAGCACGCTCGAAAGCGACGGCTCTCGCCGCTGGTTGAAACCCAAACTATCCAAGGGTCGCTGGTGGCAGCGACGACGACTGGTGGCGTATGTGTTGATGGTCGTCTTCGTGCTCGTGCCCCATCTACGGATTGGCGGCAAGCCACTGATTCGCCTGGATATTGCGGCCCGCGAATTCACCTTTTTCGGACATACGCTGCTACCCACCGATACATTGCTGCTGGCGTTAACGATGCTGACAGCATTTATTTCGATCGTCTTCATCACGGCCATCACCGGTCGAGCCTGGTGCGGTTGGGCATGCCCGCAGACGGTCTACATGGAATACTTGTTCCGTCCTATCGATCGACTGTTCGAGGGAACGGCGGGCAAGGGCGGCAAGGCCAAGACAACCCATGTCAGCTCCCAGGCAAATCGGACGATTGCTGGTCTATGTTCTGCTGAATATGTTTCTGGCGCACACCTTTCTGGCCTATTTCGTGGGGACGGAAAAGTTAGCCCTGTGGATTCGCAGTTCGCCTTTTGAGCACCCCACCGCCTTTGCGGTAATGGCTGTCACCACTGGCTTGCTGACCTATGACTTTTTCTTCTTTCGCGAGCAGACTTGCTTGATCGCCTGTCCCTACGGTCGATTTCAGTCGGTAATGCTCGATCGCGATTCGTTGATCGTCGCCTACGACTACAACCGGGGCGAACCTCGGAAAAAGGGAAAGCATCAGCCTGGAGATGCGGCGGGTCATTGCGTGGATTGCAACCAATGCGTGGTCGTCTGCCCAACCGGGATCGATATTCGCGATGGCTTGCAGATGGAGTGCATCAACTGCACGCAATGCATCGACGCCTGTGATGCGGTGATGCACAAGATCGATTTGCCACCGGGCCTGATTCGCTATAGTTCCCAAAATTCTCTCGATAAGAAAAAGCAGCGATTTCTTCGTGCGCGGACGATCATATATCCTGTGCTGTTGCTGGGCGTTGCCTCCGGGCTAGCCTTGGCCATACGGTCCACCTATGGCTTCGACGCCCGCATTGTGCGCGGCAAGGGTGCGCCCTTCACCCTGGTCAGTCGCGGTGTTACCTCGAACACCATGAACTTGCGGCTGGTGAACCGCACGAATGTGCCCCAGGAATACACGCTGAGCGTGATTACCCCAGAAACGGCAACCGTCGAGGTGTTGGATGAAGCGGCTGTCAAGCTGCCGCCCGGAAAATCGTCTTTGGTACCACTTAATATTCGCTTTCCCAGCGCTTTGACCTATGCCAGCGGCAATCAAAAAATGATTCTTAAGGTGGTCGATAGCAGCGGTAATCAGCACGACGTCGACTTTAGCGTATTGGGGCCCAAGCAATGAAAACGATGGCGCTCAGTGATTCGAAAACCGGAGAGTATTCCGAGCTGGCGCGGGCCGAGCGCCGGGCACGTCGATTTTGGGTTACGCTGATCGTCGGCTTCCTGTCCCTGCAGGTATTGATTGGTATCGGTACCCTGTTCCTGGCGTTGGGAGATCCCAGTGTGGCTATCATCCCCAATTACCACCAGTCGGCACTCGACTGGGATGTGACGCATCGCGAGCGCGAAGCCTTGAGGCGATTGGGCTGGGATGTGCAGACCTCCGTGGGTGCACGGTTGGGAAACCAACGATTGCTGAGCATTCGCGTGACGGGCAGTCAAGGGCGTCCCATCGAGGGCTTGCGGACCCGCGCCAGCGTCTTTCATTTCTCCCGCGGTTCGGAAGTCTACGAGGCCGCTTTGCAGGAGATCGAACCGGGCCTGTACGCTGCACCGCTGGACTTGGCCCGCGCTGGGTTATGGCAAGTCGACCTGAGTTTTGAGGGCGATCACGGCACAGCCAGTCAGCGGATTGAGGTCGAAGCCCTGTAGGCATCCGCGCAGGGTTACCAGCATTTTATTTTCCCCCTGTCATTTTCTATAGCCTGACGCCATGTGGATCTTGATCAGCGCCGTTGTCTCTGCGAGCCTCTTGGGCAGCTTGCACTGCGTTGGGATGTGTGGACCGCTGGCCATTTGGGCTAGCGGCGCGGGGGAAGGTCAACGCGCCACGCAGTTGGCAGTTGCCAGCGGCCTGTACCATTTTGGCCGTCTGCTGACCTATGCATTGGCGGGTTTCATTGCCGGAGCGGTGGGGCAGATTTTGGATCAAGGAGGACAGTCGCTAGGTATCCAGTTGGTTGCTGCCCGCGTGGTCGGCACGCTGATGATCCTGATTGGTCTGGTCAAGCTATGGCAACTGCTGAGCCCGCACTGGTTGCGGCACGGCGCGGCAAATCCGGGGACTGCCGCCAGCGGACCGACGCTTCGTCCTTCGCGGATCTCGGCCTGGTTGGTGCGTCTGCGGCCGTGGGTCTTCAGTCTACCCGTTCCACTCCGCGCTTTGATCACGGGGTTGCTGACGACTCTGCTACCCTGTGGTTGGTTGTACCTCTTTGCGCTCTTGGCGGCCGGCACGGGTAGCATGGTTACAGGGCCGGTAGTCATGGCAGCCTTCTGGTTGGGCAGCGTGCCAGCCCTGGTTGCCCTGGTCTCGGGCACGCAGTTGCTGGCGGTGCGTTTCCGCCAGGGAATCCCCCTGGCCACGGCAGTGGTGCTCATTATGGCCGGTGGTTACACGGCCGCGGGTCGCGGCTTTGCGAATTTACATGCCTTGAGTGATATTCGTCCCAGCGGCCTGCCGACGCCGGCAGCTGCTGGGTCAACCGCTGCGGCCGATTTAGCCACGCATGTTTCGCAGTTGGTCGAGACTCCCTTGCCCTGCTGCGTCGAAGTTCCCCTAGGCGGCGAGGGGGCGGCGGAAACGAATGCGAGTAGGCTTGATGCGCCTGCGGATGGAACACACAGCCCAGCAGCTGGGATGCTGGCTCCAGCGGAAGAATCAAGCATGCAGCCCGCGCTGGAGACCGGCGAGAGGGCTGCGGAGGGCAGTACCCCGTGAAAGCCGTAGCGGCCAAAGGTACCGCCTCCATCGTTACCGCTGTCTGGCAATATCGCGTCTAACGATACAGCGTCTAACGACGGGTCGCCTGCAGGTTTAGGCACTGGCCTGGAAAAGCTGCCGCCCGGCGTCAGCCTGCCCTGCGTGCATTGCCAGGAGCCTACGCCCTGCAGGCCGGACATGGATCCCGGCCAGGTGTTTTGTTGCAGCGGATGCCAAGCGGCCTATGCTCTAATCCACGGTTGGGGGCTTGAGGATTTCTACGCCCTGCGCCGTCAAATGCAGCGCACCGGCGCAGCCCATCCCGCAGGCACCGCGGCCCATTACGAACAATTCGATACACCCGAGTTCCTAGGGGCTTCGACTCCACGTCGTCACGAGGACGGCTTATGTTCAACGGAGCTGGCCATTCTGGGACTGCACTGTTCGGCCTGTGCCTGGCTCATCGAGCGGGCCGCGGCCAACGCACCGGGGCTGAAGTCTGTCCGCGTTAAACTCAGCGATCACAGCTTGCGGTTGATATTTGATCCGGCGGTGACCAAGCTCAGTCGCATCGCGCGCCTCCTGGATCAGCTGGGCTATCAATTAACGCCTTTGGACCGCACGCGCGATACGCATTTGCTGACCGAGAATCGTCGCCAGCTGACGCAGATTGCCATCGCGGGCTTCTTGGCCGCGAACGCCATGTGGATTGCCGTCGCCTTGTATGCCGGCGATTACTCGGGCTTGGAACCAGCCACCCGTTACTTTCTCGGATTGATCGGAACTGCCTTGGGGGTAGCGGCGGCTGTAGGACCAGGGCGAGTTTTCTTCAAGGGTGCCTCGGCCTCGTTGCGAACGCGGACGCCGCATATGGATTTGCCTGTCGCCTTGGGCCTGGCGGTGGGTACGCTTGCCGGGTTGATCAACGCGCTGCTCGGCCGCGGTCACGTCTATTTCGATACGCTGGCCATGCTGGTGTTCTTATTATTGATCGGTCGCTGGATCCAATTTCGCCAGCATCAACGGGCAGCCCGGGCGGTAGATTTGCTGCTGAGGATTACCCCGCGGCACGCTAGTCTAGTCGGTGCCTCAGGGACTACGAGTTTGGTGCTTTCCGAACGCTTGGTCCCTGGCGATACGATTCGCATTGCGGCCGGCGAGAGCCTGGCGGCGGACGGGGTGGTGTTGTCAGGCAGTAGTCAATTGGATCGCTCGCTACTGACCGGCGAGAGCGTGGCCATTCGTGTGGAGCCGGGCGATTGCGTGGCAGCCGGTACGGTCAATCTGGCCACGCCCCTACAGGTCCGGGTAACGGCCGTAGGTCGGGAGAGTCGCATTGGTCAGGTCATGCAGGCGGTGGAGTCAGCGGCCACCGAGAAAACGCCTATCGTCCAATTTGCTGATCGTATAGGTGGTGTCTTTGTACTGGTGGTCATGTCCCTGGCCGCGATCACCTGCATGCTGTGGATTCGCAGCAGTCCCGCCGCAGCCATTTCGCACGCTACAGCCATGCTGATCGTGGCCTGCCCCTGCGCTTTGGCTTTGGCCACTCCATTGGCCATTTCGGTTGGCATTGGTCGTGCGGCCAAGGCCAACATCTTGATTCGCGATGGTAGCGCGATGCAATTGCTGGCCAAGCCGGGTCGCATTTGGTTTGACAAGACAGGTACGCTGACCGAGGGACGCCAGCGAGTGAGCACTGTCTGGGGAGATATCGAGTCGCTGCGTTTGGCGTGCAGTATTGAACACGAATGCCAGCATCCCATTGCCTCGGCCCTGGTCCGCGAGGCGCACCGCCGCCAATTGCAACTGAGCCCTGGACGGCTGCACCGTGTTCGCCGCGGTGGCATCGAGGGGCAGGCGGACGGCTGCAGTCTTTTGGTCGGTAATCGGGAGTTGTTGCAATCCGAGCAAATTGGGGTGTCGACCGAGATAGATGCAGCCATGCAGGCCATGGTGGCTAGCGGAGAGAGCCCGGTTTTGATCGCTGTCGACGGCGAAGCGCGATGCGTCCTGGGAATAACCGATCCACTGCGAGAAGATGCCCGGCGAATGGTCACGGATTTGTTAACCCGCGGTTGGCGGTTAGGCATCCTCTCCGGAGATCATCCGCAAATTGTCGCCCGTGTGGCAGAGCAACTTGGAATCCCCGCTGGTGAATGCCACGGCTCATTGTCGCCCGAGGAGAAATTGGCCACCATTCGCCAGTCCCGAGCTTCGGGCCAGACGACCGTCATGGTCGGCGATGGTGCCAATGATGCCGCCGCCTTGGCGGCCGCCGATGTTGGAGTCGCCGTCCGCGGTGGCGCCGAAGTTAGCTTGCAAGCCGCACCGGTGTTTATCGGCTCGGGCCAACTGGCCAGTATCATCAACTTGGTGCGCGGATCTGCGCGGGTTACCCATTTGATTTATTGGTGCTTGCTGGTTTCTCTAACATACAACGTACTGGCGGTGTTGCTGGCTATGTGTGGATGGATCAGTCCCTTGATAGCCGCCGTGCTGATGCCCATCAGCTCGGTGAGCGTGCTGACGATTGCCTTTGCCTTCCGCAGCTTTGAGCGAAGGCCCAGCATGCTTGGCATTGCCGATGAGAAACCGACGAGATGGGAACCGCAATCTGGGGCGATGTTATCATGAGCGTGTTGTATGTTGCCCTACCGGTGGCCATCGCCCTGGGCGGTGCTGCCCTGATCGCTTGCATTCGCTGCATCCGCAGCGGCCAATACGATGATCTGGAAACACCTGCGGTGCGGATGTTGATCGACGATCGACCACAGTCCGAAACCGAGCGGCAGTCAACAGCGGCTTTCGATGGCGAGGCGAAGGCGGCTACTGGTGCTCCACCGCGGTAGCCGCAGAGCCCGTAAACTGAACTGAATGAACTCCATCTAAACTGAAATTAATTTCCCACGCTTAGAACCGAAAGCAATGCGATGACTCAGGGAAGCAAGACAATGAGAAAGATAATTTTCGCCTGTGGTGGTGCCTGGATTGCCAGTTGTCTCGTCAGTTGCAACAAACAACCGGCTGTGGTGCAGTTCGAACCAAATATGGTCTTCGCCAAGGCGATGGAAATAGAGTCGGGCTATCCCATGGGGCAAGCGTTGACGGAAACGCAAGCCGCAGTCACCAAGTTTTTTGGGACGCCCGACGAGCCCAAACTGCCTGAGTTCCTGGCGGACGACGAGGACTTCGCCACCTTGATCAGTCTGGAAAATCTGAAAAAGGCGGCCGGTGCCCCTACGCAGGTTGGGCGCGGGCTCTATCGCCAGCATTGTGCAACGTGTCACGGTGTGGTCGGCAACGGCCGCGGCGAAACGGCCGCACTGCTGGTGCCCTATCCACGCGACTACCGCATGGGCAAGTTTAAATTCAAGAGCACCACGCGGGGAGCCAAGCCGCTCCGCGAGGATCTGGCATATTCGATCAAGCATGGAATCGTCGGCACCAGCATGAAGGTCATCCCCGAGCTGAGCGATGAAGACATCAATGCGTTGGTGGACTACGTCATCTATTTGTCGATCCGCGGCGAGTTCGAGCGAGACATGATTATGATCGGTTCGGAGATCGATTTCGAAGCCGACGAGGATGGTCAAAGCGATCATCTATTCGACGAGAATTCGCCAGCCGACGATTACCAACAACAGTTGGAAGACGCTCAAGACGTGTTGGCTGAAATCGTCGACAGTTGGTTAGAGGCCAAGGATCGCGTCAAGTCGGTGCCTGAGCCAGAGGGTGTTCCCGTGCCCGACAGCATTGCCGAGGTGTTGGAGGCCGCCAATGCACCGGGCGATTCGCCGCTGAAGCAGTCGATTGCCAAGGGCAAAGAGCTGTTCTTGTCGGAGGCTGCGGCTTGCGCCAAGTGCCATGGCAAAGAGGGGCATGGCGATGGTCAGACTCAGGACTATGACGATTGGACCAAAGATTGGACGGTACGAATTGGGGTGGATCCGACAGACTTTGATCAACAAGTACCGCTCATCGCCCGTGGAGCCCTGCCTCCCTTGAAAATTTCGCCACGTAATTTCAGCGAGGGTGCCTTCCGTGGCGGGGACGCACCTGAGCAGCTCTATCGGCGGATTTCGGTGGGTATTGAGGGGACACCCATGCCAGCACCGAATTTTGATGAGCAAGCAGGCGGACTCAAACCGAACGATGTTTGGCACCTGGTGAATTACGTGCGGTCGTTGGCCGTTCCCGCCGAAGAGAATACCGAAGACAGCGGCACGTCAGAGAGTGCGCCGGCGGCCACCGCCGCGGACAGCCCGGCTCCCTGATGGGCTGCGTACCCAGCCAGCTCGTGCCGGGCAATGCAAGCACCCCCAAACGAAAAACCACTCAACGAAACCTAGGCTGGTAATGTTCAATCCAACCATGATTGGGGCAATGGGCAAACTGCATTCAGCAATGCTTGTCATCGCCATGGTGTGGCAAGCGGCGCCGAGCTGTTGGGGCCAAGCCACGGATCGCCAGGCGACGGAGGCTCGGCCCAATATTCTGTTTATCTATGCCGACGACCAGTCCACCAAGACGCTCAGCTGCTATGAATCCTCGGGGGACTGGGTGCAAACACCCAACATCGATGCTTTAGCCCGCACGGGGCTGCGCTTTGAAAGCGCCTATTTCGGGCGCTTGGTGCATGCCCAGTCGGGCGAGCGTGCTGACCGGCCGCTTACAACACGGGATCGAAAGCCTACGCATGGAGGGCACCTATCCAGGCAGTATCTACGATCCGCAGCGGTGTCCCTTTATTCCCGCCGAGTTTCGCCGACAGGGCTACCAGACGGCGCAGATCGGCAAGTGGCATACGGGCGTGGACAGCGGCTGGGGGCGTGACTGGGATTATCAGGTGGTCTGGAATCGACCGCTGTACCCCGACAACGCTGGAAATTATTACTCCCAGCAGACACTGACGATCAATGGACAAGAACACAAGGATTTCGATGGTTACTCGACGGACAACTATACTCAGTGGGCGGTCGACTATATCCGCGGCCAGCACCGCGATGCCCAGAGACCGTGGTACCTCTGGTTGTGCTATGGGGCAATCCACGGACCAACCACTCCAGCCCAGAGACACCAGGGAAAACTCCAGGGGCACATCGCTCCTATTCCTGCCGACATTTTTGGACCCTGGCCTGGCAAGCCCGATTATCTGAACCAAGTTTCCGCCTGGGTGCCCGGACCCGATGGGCTACCGGCCATGCGGCGGCGAAACGTTAGCGCGAGTAATTTTGATACCAATGCGTCTGGCAAATCTTATGCGGCTTGGGTCCAACAGGTTAATGAATGCAACATGGCGATTGACGAAGGTGTTGGACAATTGGTTGCTGCCCTCAAGGACAGTGGACAATTAGACAACACGCTGATTGTGTATACGGCTGACCAGGGCTTTGCCTTGGGAGAGCATGGTCTGAATCAGAAAGTAGCCCCCTACGATGCATCTCTGGCGTCCGCCTTGATCCTGAATTGGGCAGGGCACGTGCCACCGGGGCAGGTTTGTGCACAGGCCGTCAATGCTCCCGATTTGATGGGCTATCTTTGCAAACAGGCCGAGGTCACGATTCCGTGGACCATGCATGCCAGGGAAATGCAAGCTCTGGTGGACCAACCGCAAACCGCCACCCTGCCCTCGCCCATGCTGATGACACATACCGGACGCTGTTATGGCAGTGATACCGCTGAGATCCCTGGCCCCCAAGACCCCAAGATGACGGAGACATCCGGAGTTCCCTGGTATGCGCTGCTCAGGCATGGCCAATACAAATACGTCCGCTACTTCGTCGAGGGTGAGGTTGAAGAGCTGTATGATTTGGCGGGTGACCCCCAGGAGCTGGAAAACCTGGCCTTGAATACCGCCCATGCCCAACTGTTGCTCGAGTTGCGGGCTGCTACCCTGAAGGAATTGCGCCGCAGCGAGGCTCCATTTCTAGAGAATCTGCCCCAGCCAAGCACATTCTAGCTTGTGGTATACAATAAAGCCGTGCGCGGTCGGCAGGCGATGTTGATTCACGGCACCTGTGAGATGTTTTCGATTGGAATGCGGGATTATGCAAAATCGATCTTGGATAGGTTGGATGTTGTGTCTGACAGTTTGGCTGGGTGGACTGGGATTTTTGGGCCAGACGGGCTTGGGTGAAATGGGATTCGGTGCGGAAGAGCCGCGCGACGATGCGTCTGGAACGTTGACGGCGCAGGATCGGCCACCAGCGTCCGAATCGAAACCGCAGGCGGCGATGCCCAAGCCGGAAAGTTATGCCCGTACCTTATCCAAGGCTTTTCGCGAGTCGGCGGAGAAGGCCCTGCCCTCCGTGGTGACGATTCTCAGCCGTTCGAAGCGTGAGGGGGAAGAGGCTTCGGTGCTGGATATTATCGGTGGCTCTGATGGGCAACAGTTTGACAGCGTCGGTTCCGGAGTGATCATATCGCCCGAGGGTCTCATTCTGACGAACCACCATGTGATTGCGAACACTTCGCGGATCGAAGTACGATTGCTGGACGGGCGACAGTTTTCGGCCGCGGAAACCAAGTCGGACCCCTCGAGTGACGTGGCCATCGTCAAGATCGTTTCCAGTGAGCCCTTTGTGCCAGCGGAACTGGGGGTGTCAGCCAATTTGGCGGTCGGCGATTGGGTGCTAGCCATTGGCAGTCCCTTTACCTTGGAGGCTTCGGTCAGCGCCGGGATCATATCTGGCACCAATCGTCGCCAGCAATTATCGCGGCAGGTATCGGGGCAATTCTTGCAAACCGACGCAGCTATCAACCCGGGCAATTCCGGCGGACCGCTCATCGATCTCGATGGTCGAGTGGTTGGCATCAACACGGCCATATCCTCTCGCAATGGAGGTTTTCAGGGGATTGGCTTTGCGATTCCCATCGATCGCGCCAACTGGATCAAAGGCGAACTATTGGATTATGGCAAGGTACGTAGGGGATATGCTGGCGTGCGGACGAGCAATCTGCCCTATGAACTTGCCAAGTCATTAACCTTGCCGTGCGCCGGAGGAACGATGATCAATGCGGTCGTTCCAGGCTACCCTGCGGACAACGCCGGATTGAAATCGGGGGACGTCGTTATCGAATTTGATGGACAACCGGTGGACTCGGCGGAGTCCTTTCAGATCATGATTCAGCAATCGCCCATCGGCGAGGCACTGCCGTTGCGCATCTTGCGCAATGGTGCCAAACTCGATTTGACGATCGAACTGCAGGAACGCCCACAATAAAGTGGGCGCCAGCCTGATCACAACTCTTCATTGGAGCAGGTACCTGAACAGGTGCCAGGAACTGGGAAGGCATATGCGGACCAACTATACACGGCTGTCATTACTGCTGTTGCTGCTGAATTGTATTCTGCCTCTCGATGTTGCTGATGCGCAGTTCTCGCAGATCCAGCGTCAACCGGAGGAAATGTTCTTGCTGGCCCCGCGTTCGCTCATGCGCTCGCTGCGTGAGGGCGAGGCTGCCATTGCAGAGGGTCGCTACACGGATGCCGTCAATGCCTTGGGCGAATTGCTACTGGACAAAAGCGAAGTTCTTGCTGCCGATTTGCAGGGACAGGATTTCTTTGTAGAAGTCGGCGCCCAAGGGTTGTTTCAAAAAAGCGTCAAAGGCGAGGCCATTCGTTTACTGAGCGATTTACCCGCCGAGGGGCGCAAGACGTTGGAGATTCAATTCGGCGTCAAGGCCCGACAACTTCTGGAGGCGGCTATCGCGGCAGGCGATTTTACCCGCATTGGCGATGTGGCCCGAGAGTATGTGCATACCGACGCGGGTTACGACGCGCAGGTCTTAATGGCGCAGTACCAATTGGCGTCCGGCTTTCCACTGGCTGCTGCGGGCATTCTGCAAAATCTGCTGGACTACCCCGCCGCCCGCAGTCGCTTTGGCGTGCAGTTGGCCTATGCCACTGCGATGGCTTGGCTGCAAGCAGGAAATCGCGAGCTGGCTGTGGCCACGATGCGGCTGGCGGTTCGCGATTTTTCTGGGTCGAGTCTAACAATCGATGGGCAACAGATTGCCGTTGATGCGTCGACCGACTGGAGCAAGATTCTCGAACGGCAGTTATCGACACTCTCGTCCACGGTCGAGCAAGTTCCCGAAGCCTGGTTGTGTGCGGGGGGCTCTCCGCAGCGTTCGGCCATTGCCCGGGCTGGATTGCCGCTGCCCAATCATCGCTGGAAAAAAGATATTCACAGTAGCGTTCCCGAGCGCGAGTCTCTGCTCGAGGTTGAAGAGTTGGCGCGGAAAACAGGTAATGTCATTCTTCCAAAATTTGAATTGCGGATGCTGGATGACACGTTGATCACCAAGACCACCGATGGGGGTGTTCTAGGGGTTGATTTTGAAACCGGTAATATCATTTGGGAACGCTACTTTGGCAGTTCTCCAGCACCGCTCAAGAGTTTGGCTTGGGGCAGTCGCTACAGCAATGAAGATCTGGTTTCCAAAGAGCTGCAAGACCGCGTGTGGGGCAGCACAGCTTTTGGGCGCTTCAGCTGTGATACAGAAAGGTTTTATTACATCAGTCGCGAGGGCGAACAACCGATTGACTCGGATACGATCTTCGGCAGCAGGAGCTTTGCCCGCAATTCCAATTACTTGGAGGGCGTGAGCATTGCCGCGCAAGGTGCCATACTGTGGCGCATCGGAGGTGTGGCTGGCGAGGACGAACCGCGATTGGCGGGCGCCTATTTTCTGGGACCACCGCTGGCCTATGAGGGAATGCTGTACAGCTTGCTGGAGATCAATGGTGAAACGAAACTGGTCGCCTTGGATCCGGCCAGCGGACGATTGCAGTGGATGCAACAACTGGTTCATGCCACCATGCGTCCCATCCAGGTCGATCAACCGCGTCAGGCTCAAGCCCTTTCACCGACTATTGCCGACGGTGTGATTCTTTGTCCCACGGGAGTTGGGGCGGTGGTCGCGGTGGATCTGCTATCGCGCAGTCTGCGGTGGGGTGCGACCTATCGTACTGTGGATGCTAACGTAGCCCATCGTTTCGGAGTTGGCGGCGGCAGCTTTTGGCGTCGCCACGGCGGAATACGCACCGCTGGGTAAACGCTGGGAGGACTCGGCCATGATCGTCGATCGCGGCATTGTGGTTTGCAGCCCTCCGGATTCGGAGTTCCTTTTCTGTCGTAACGTGCTGACGGGAGCTGCCGAATTGCCCTCCCAACCCCGTCGCAATGCGCGCTATGTTGCCGGGCTGCACAACGAGCACTTGATTCTGGTTTCCGAAAACTCTGCCAGCTCCATTAATCTGCGCACCAAGCGCGTGGCCTGGGAGACCGAGTTTCCCGCCGGCTTGGTATTGGCTGGCAAGGGGCTATGGCAGAGCGATTCGATGCTGCTGCCCCTGTCCGGTCGGACGGTGATTCGAATCCATCTCGCCGACGGCAGTCTAACGGGCCAGGCCACCGTCGACCAAGAACTGGGCAATCTCTTCGCCTATCGCAATCAATTGATCTCCGTCAATTCGACTTCCATTTGCGTTTTTTATACGCGCGAGGCATTGGCTATCGAAGTGGACCAGCGTCTCGCGGCAAATCCAGCCGATCCCTGGGCCCTCAATCAAAAATCGCAGCTGCTGAGTGCTGACGGACGCATTGGTGAAGCCATGCAATTGCTGCAAGAGTCCTTTGAAATGGATCCAGACAGTGCCGATACCCGATTCCTGATGGTGGATACGCTGCTGGCCGGCTTGGAGTCGGATTTCGAAGCCTATGCTCCGCTTGCCAGCAAACTGGATGAGGTCGTCGAACTTGGGCCGCAACGCTTTCGATTCCTGCAGCAGTTGGCCTTGGGTAAACAGCGAGCGGGCGATTACTTGGCGGCCTTCGAGAGACTGTATGAATTAATGAATTACCAGATGGAACTGGCTGACAAATCGCAGGGTCGCTCCACGCGCATCCGCCTCAGCCCGCGGCACACGGTTGATTCGGATGCCTGGATTTCTGCTGAACTGGCGCGGGGGTTCGCCGCGGCGGCACCGGCCGAACAAAAGCAAATGGCCGGTATGGTTGAGCAGACATTGGAATCCGTACAGGGCACCATGGTCCCGCTGCGGCGCCAGCGATTGCGTTACCTAGCCTGGTTGCCCCCGGCCGCTACGGGATTGATGAATCTGGCTGGTGACCTGGTGGGCGGTGCAGAGCAGACGACGGCTGAGCAGTTGTTACAGCCCCTGCTGTACAGCCCGGACGCCGATACGCGTTCAGCCACGCTGGCCTTACTGCGCAGACCGGCCGATGCCGACCTGACCATGCTGGGGCCAGCCGGCCGCGACTTTGCCGAACCAACCCTGAGACGCGAGCGTTTGACTCATGATGCGTCAGCAAGCAAGGCCGTGGATGTTGAGCGGTCAGTTGCCCAGCCGGTCGAGTGGAACAGGGGCAGAGTCGAGCATGGAGTGATCGAAGAGTACGCCTTGTTCTCAATAGGTCGGCGACTGGAGGTTACTGGGGAGCGCTACGGTCGACCGCAAGTCGCAGTCGCGCTATCCGATTCATTGCTGGCCATTTACAATCAGAACGGCGAAAACGTGGGCCACCTGGCCTTTAATCCGGCCACCAGCGATCTGACCAATTCCTTTACCAAGGCGGTGATTCGCGGTGGCCTGCTGATCGTGGAAACCATTTCCGAAATAGCCGCATTTGATCTGTACAGCGGGTTCAATGATCACCGCGACGCCCTGCTGTGGAGACACTCGTTGGTGGGTGCGGCACCCGACGAACAATTTTTTGGCGCGGGCATGGGAAGTCTGCCCAATGCGGTGCTGGGGATTACCATTCCTCGCCGACAAATTCGTGGTGACCTGCACGCCACCGTAGGCCCACTCACACCAGCCGCCTTGATCATACAGAGCGGTACCACCGTCTCTGGACTCGACCCACTCACCGGTCGCATTCTCTGGTCGCGCGAGGGCTATGACAACGACTTGCGTTTTTCTGCGGAGGGACTGGAAGTGGCCATCGTGAACCCCGCTGAAGGCAAGACGGAGATCATCGATTGTCGTGATGGTGCCTTGATCCGCCAGCAGGAATATCGCGGTAATTGGGTGAATTGGTTTTCCCACGGCCCGATGCTGGTTGACTTTCGCAAGAACGAGTTGAGCACCGACGTGGTGGTTCGCCTGTGGAATGCCCTAAGCGGTGAAGTATTCCAAGACATCAGCGTCTCCTTCTCCGCTCGCGCGGAGGTATGTGAGAATCGTTACCTGGTTATTGCCGAGTCCTCGCAAAACAAGTTGCATTACGTGGATTTAGCTCAGCTTCTGTATCGCCAATTGGATGTACCGGTGGAACGCGATCTGACCGGGATATCGGTCGAGCGTTTTGAGGACCGCATTGTGATTCTGAGCAACAACACGGTGGAGAACTCGCGCCGCTTTGGGCGCAATCCCATGGAGCGATCGGTCAGTGGCTACACGTATGCTCTTGATGCTCCCTCGGGTGACATGCTGTGGTCGCAACCAGGGAAACTGTTCAATATGTCCTTTCCACTCAACCAGCCGCGGAACTCGCCATTCATGGTTGCCTATCGTTTCACGGATGCCGCGCACCCGGAGGCCCAATCCGCCGCAGTAGCATCTGTCGCCATGGTCGACCTGCGCGATGGACAATTGGCGTTTGCGGATGATGCCATCCTGGTCAAGGCCAAGGCCTTTAATATGCTCCTCAAACCGAATGAACAGGAGCTGGAGATGGCTATTGGCGACCGCAATTATAAATTCCATTTCACGCCCGAAGCGCGACCACCACAACCCGTTTTCGTATTTGGTTACGAATTGCCGTAGAGATCTTGAGAGCACTTCATGAACAGAGTATTGCACGTCTTGCAACCCACCGAAGAGCAAGCCGTTTATCAGCGCTATGCGGCTGCCTCCCTGGCCACGCAGCCAGCGCTGTGCTGTGCGGTTCAGTACGCCCCCGAGTTGCTAACTGTGATTCCACAGGAAGTCCTCGACCGGGATTATGGATGTGGCGACCCAACGCCCTATGTGCGGGCCGGTGAAACCGTTCTCGACCTGGGGTCGGGCGGTGGCAAGCTGTGCTTTATCGCCGCGCAGATGGTGGGCGAACAGGGCCGCGTGATTGGGGTTGATTGCAACGCTAGTATGCATGCCTTGGCCCGCTCGGCTGCCCCGATCGTAGCCCAAAAACTAGGCTACGCCAACGTCGATTTCCGTTATGGTTTGATCCAGGATTTGCGTTTGGATCTGGGACTGCTGGAACAGCATCTGGCCGATCAACCCGTCCAGGATCTGGCTGGCTACCTGGCCTTGCGCAGCTTGCAGGAACGCTTGCGGATTGAGCAGCCCTTGGTTGCCGATGAGTCGGTGGATTGCGTGCTCTCCAATTGTGTGCTGAATCTGGTCCGCATGGCCGATCGCCAACAGCTCTTTCAAGAGGTCTTTCGTGTCCTCAAGCACGGTGGCCGCGCCGCAATCAGCGATATTGTCGCCGACCAGGATGTGCCTGTCGCCTTGCAGCGCGATCCAGATTTGTGGTCCGGCTGTATTTCCGGCGCCTTTCGAGAGGATCAGTTCATGCGCGAGTTCGAGCAAGCTGGCTTTTATGGCTTGCAAATCGCCAAACGCGACAGCCAACCGTGGAAGGTCGTGGATGGTATTTCCTTTCGTTCCATCACCGTGGTAGCTCATAAAGCGGCAAATCGCCAACAACCCGATCGGCAGCAGGCTGTGATGTACAAGGGGCCTTTCAAACGCGTCGTGGATGACCACGGTCAGCAATTCCTGCGTGGCCAGCAGGTGGCGGTTTGCGGCACGACATTCGACTTGCTGCAACAGGCACCCTACGCGGACATGTTCCTGCCCCTTGAATCTGGCTCCAGTCTTCCCCGCGGGCAGGCAGAGGCAGTTGACCTCAAGCGCCATTCATGAAAGCTGCCCACATCAAGACGCTACAACGTTCTGGCAATCCGCTGGCATTGCCTCAAGTTCAGTTGGCTACACTGGGCGATCCCCAACTGATTCCAGCCGGTCATTTTGAAAAGCACTTGAGCAGACAGGGGCTGGGTGCACTGCGAAGCCGTGGCATCGAAGTCTTGCAAATCAACGTTGGCCGTGTGTGCAATCAGACCTGTGCGCATTGCCACGTCGACGCGGGTCCCGATCGCCGCGAAAGCATGACGCGGGCTACGGTGGAACAGGTCGTGGAATTACTCGACCAGCCAGCCATCCAAGTGCTGGATATCACCGGCGGCGCCCGGAGATGCATGAAGATTTTCGCTGGCTGGTGGAGCAAGCTCGGTTGCGCGGCAAGCGGGTCATCGATCGCTGTAATCTGACCATTCTGTTAGCTGCTGGCTTTACAGATTTACCGGAGTTTCTCAGCGAGCATGGCGTCGAAATTGTGGCCTCACTCCCGTGTTATATCGAGCAAAATTGTGATTCCCAACGTGGAGATGGGGTATTTCAAAAATCGATTGAGGCTCTGCACAGGCTGAATGCATTGGGCTATGGACAGCCGAATTCGGAGTTGCGGCTGTCGCTGGTCTACAACCCAACGGGCAACAGCCTGCCTCCGGATCAGGGCCAACTGGAGGAGGCATACCGCGTACAACTTGCCTCCCGCTATGGAATCAGCTTTACCAACCTGTATACGATTACCAACATGCCCATCAGCCGCTACTTGGACGAGCTATTGCGGGCGGGTCGGTATGCCGCCTATATGCAGAAACTGATCGATGCCTTCAATCCGCGCACCGTGGAGGGTCTCATGTGCCGCAACATGCTATCGGTCGATTGGCAGGGGTTTATCTTCGACTGCGACTTTAATCAAATGTTGGACTTGCCAGTGACCACTCATGCCAAGCACATCAGCGAGATGAATTGGCAAGCCTTGCAAGATCGCCTGATCAGGACAGCGAACCATTGTTTTGGATGCACTGCTGGCGCTGGAAGTAGCTGCCAAGGTACGACGGCGTGAAGCAGGGGCTGCTCATCTTTGCGCGTTTTCCGGAAGCGGGGAAATGCAAGACGCGGTTGATCCCTGAACTGGGCGCTGAGGGAGCCGCCGAACTGCAAGCACGCATGACCAGGCATACTCTTGCCTGGGCGCAACGCCTGGCCAAAGCGCAGCCCGTGGTTTTGACGGTAGTCTTCGAGGGAGGCGATGTTTCTCGCATGACAGCCGAGTTTGGAGATGCGTTTGCCTATGTTCCGCAGGTGGATGGTGGCTTGGGTGATAGATTACTGGCCGCAGTCCAGGAGAGCTTTGAGGCCGGTGCGGAAAGGCTGATTGTTGTCGGGACGGATTGCCCTGAATTGAATGAGCAGTTGGTAGCCACAGCCTTGGCGCGATTGGGCGAGCATGATGTATGCATAGCTCCGGCCGAGGACGGCGGTTATGTGCTGCTGGGCATTTCGCGCCAATCACCCGCCCGCATGGTTACCCTGCTGGATGCGCTATTTACGCAGTCCCTTGGGGAAGTTCACAAGTCCTGCCTCACACGCTTGAGCAATTATCGGCGATCGATGCGCGGCTCAGTTTGCTGCCAACACTGGCTGATGTCGATGTGCCGGCAGACCTGTCGCGCGGCCTGAACGCCTTGCATCACGAGCCTCGCACCGCCCCGAGGTTATCGGTGGTCATACCTGTTTGGGGAAATGAAAGTGGGCTTGGACGGGCCATCGCCAGCGCGGGCCCCGATGCGGGTACCGAGGTCATTCTGGCCGCGGCAGGCGCCGGCCAGGCGGCCGCTCGCACCGCAGCCGCCAT
Organism: Pirellulaceae bacterium; assembly: GCA_963707245.1. Lineage (GTDB taxonomy): Bacteria > Planctomycetota > Planctomycetia > Pirellulales > Pirellulaceae > Aureliella. The sequence goes on along the minus strand of CAVPPY010000019.1, from coordinate 49,098 downwards.
GCGCGTCCAATTGGTTCAGGCCGCTCGTGGCCGAGGGGTTCAGATGGATGCAGCAGCCGCTCAGGCCAGCGGCGAAGTGCTGCTCTTTCTGCATGCGGACAGCATCCTGCCCGATGGATTTGCCGCAGATATCTCCGCGGCTCTGCAAGACCCGCAAACACTGGGCGGAGCATTCTTGCTGCGGATTGACTCTCCCCGATGGGCCATGCGTTGCATCGAGTGGGGAGTCGCCTGGCGTTCGCGGTGGCTCCAGCTGCCCTATGGAGATCAAGCTATTTTTGTCAGGAAAAGTGCTTACGCGGAGCTGGGAGGATTCGGAACCGAGCCGATCATGGAGGACTATGACTTTGTTAGACGACTGAAACGCAGGGGGAAACTATGCATCCTGTCTAGCTGCGTTGCAACCTCCGCCCGCCGCTGGCAGCGATTGGGCCTATGGCGAACACTGTGCATCAATCAACTGATGCTGGCCGGATTTCACTTAGGGGTCTCCCGCGAGCGACTTGCGCGTTTCTACACTCGCCGTCGCTAGGTTAAAACCCGCGCGCATCGGGCTGCGATCCCTGCGGGATCGCACACTGGCTACGGTCTCTACCCTGCAGGGTTTTAATCGAGTCGAATTCACCCCGCAGGGGTTAGAGCGATTAGCCGGTGGTAAGCGTAGCGCCACCACCGGTTGACGGCACCCACATGGAATTGCATCCCGGAGGGATGCCAGCACCAATGAGCTACGATCCCTCCGGGATCGAATCGGTACGCGACTCGTTGTCCGGGGGTGCGCCGCGACCCCCGGCTAATGGCTACGATCCCTCCGGGATCGAATCGGTACGCGACGTCGTTGTCCGGGGGTGCGCTGCGCGACCCCCGGCTAATGGCTACGATCCCTCCGGGATCGCACACTGGCTACGGTCTCTACCCTGCAGGGTTTTAATCGAGTCGAATTTACCCCGCAGGGGTTAGAGCGATTAGCCGGTGGTAAGCGCAGCGCCACCACCGGTTGACGGCACCCACATGGAATTGCATCCCGGAGGGATGCCAGCACCAATGAGCTACGATCCCTGCGGGATCGAATCGGTGCGCGACGTCGTTGTCCGGGGGTGCGTCGCGACCCCCGGCTAATGGCTACGATCCCTCCGGGATCGAATCGGTACGCGACTCGTTGTCCGGGGGTGCGGCTGCACGACCCCCGGCTAATGGCTACGATCCCTCCGGGATCGAATCGGTGCGCGACGTGTTGTCCCGGGGGTGCGCTGCGCGACCCCCGGCTAATGGCTGCGATCCCTCCGGGATCGAATCGGTGCGCGACGCGTTGTCCGGGGGTCAGTCGCGCGACCCCCGGCTAATGGCTACGATCCCTCCGGGATCGAATCGGTACGCGACTGCGTTGTCCGGGGGTGCACCCGCGACCCCCGGCTAATGGCTACGATCCCTCCGGGATCGAATCGGTACGCGACGCGTTGTCCGGGGGTGCGCTGCGCGACCCCCGGCTAATGGCTACGATCCCTGCGGGATCGAATCGGTGCGCGACGCGTTGTCCGGGGGTGCGCTGCGCGACCCCCGGCTAATGGCTACGATCCCTGCGGGATCGAATCGGTACGCGACTCGTTGTCCGGGGGTGCGTGCGCGACCCCCGGCTAATGGCTACGATCCCTGCGGGATCGAATCGGTACGCGACGCGTTGTCCGGGGGTGCGCTGCGCGACCCCCGGCTAATGGCTACGATCCCTCCGGGATCGAATCGGTGCGCGACTCGTTGTCCGGGGGTGCGCTGCAGACCCCCGGCTAATGGCTACGATCCCTGCGGGATCGAATCGGTGCCGGACTCGTTGTCCGGGGGTGCGTGCGCGACCGCCGGCTAATGGCTACGATCCCTCCGGGATCGAATCGGTACGCGGCTCGTTGTCCGGGGGTGCTGCGCAGACCCCCGGCTAATGGCTACGATCCCTGCGGGATCGAATCGGTACGCGACGCGTTGTCCGGGGGTGCGTGCGCAGACCCCCGGCTAATGGCTGCGATCCCTCCGGGATCGAATCGGTACGCGGCTCGTTGTCCGGGGGTGCGCTGCCGACCCCCGGCTAATGGCTACGATCCCTCCGGGATCGCATGCTGGTGTTTGCATTGCGTGCCGCTGGTGGGCTGCGCGACGACCGGTTGACTGGCCAGGGTGGCATGAGAGCAAAGTCAGGGTTTGACGAAATGCTCTGGCGTACCGGGGATCCACTCGTTGTCGGCCTGATCCAAGGGTTTGACAAGGCACAGATAGGCGAATAAATCAAACAGCTCTTGTTGCGTCAATTGGCTTTCAAGGCCCTCGGGCATCAAGCTCTTGCTGCTCGCCTTGATTTCTTCAATTTCATCAGCTTTGTCCAACTCAATGATCTTGCCACCTTGGACTTTGAGTCGTACGTAGCGGTCTGTCTCGGCGACGACCAATCCGGTCATGACCTCTCCATCGACTGTCAGAATCAGCTTGGCTTGAAAGGCTTCGCCTATGACCAGGCTGGGGTCGAGCACATTGGAAACCAATTGCTCCAGATTCCCGCGTCCGTTTCCAGTGATGTTTGGGCCAACTTCAAGGCCCTGGCCATGCAATTGGTGGCATTGAGCGCAGACGCGGGTAAAGACTGCCAATCCACCACTCGCACTGCCGCTGGCGTTTGACTTCAACTGATCCAACGTGCTGGCAACCAGGGCTTGGCGCTGTTGATTATCTTGTTGACGAATCTTGCCCCATACGGACTCGATGCTGGCTGTCAGCTGCGTATTGCCGGACGACGTCCATTTTCTTAATTGATTGGTATTAACGAGATCCTTTTGGACAGTGCCGTTCTTCACAGCCGCGACCAGGGCCGTCATGCCGGCCGCCGAGGAGCTGAGTGGTTCGATGGCAGCAATTCGCAACGGCAGCGATAACCTGTGCCAATTGGTCAGCAGAGTTTCGGCGGCGAGGGCTGGATTATTGCGCAGCGACTCGCGGATCAAGCTGGCTGGCCATTGCGGATCGACGCCTTCGGCGAGCAGAAGACTATCGAGCTGTGCATGAGCGGACTGGGAATCGAGATGGTACCATACGCGGTACAGCGTTTCGCAGTCTTCGACCGGAGTGGGGTGCTGGCTAACCAGTCGCTTTAGGGTTGCAGGCAATTGTTCCAAGCTGGCCTGCGGATCGAGCAGCGCTGCCCCGCGCAGGCCGGGGCTAAACGCGGATCGCGTGCATCGGCTGCATCGAGCACTTCTTGCATCGGGCCGCGCATCGCCTGTAACGCCTCGCGGAGGGCTGGTAACGAGTCGCGTTCCAGGGCCGTGTTGATGGCCCGTCTCAAGGTCTGGCTGGCATTCTTGGGGTTCTTATCCCACAATAACGCGGCGATTTTCAATGGCCCCACAAATTCATTGCCCGACTGTTCCGTAGCTGCCATTCGCTGGCCCAGTTCAGCTGGCCGCCAGTGGAACCAGGGCAGCCACAGACAGCAGCAGCCAGCGTGCCAGGTGACGTGGACAGCGCGTCCAATTTCGAATCGTTTTCAGATGCCGGGGAACCATTTCAAGACTCGGCTAGTTGCAATTTCAGCGGAAGGACAAACAACGCTTGGCGGAGGACCAATATAATCGGTCCTGAGTGACAGCACATGCGAGTTTGCTGTCAGCTCAAAATCTAATGCGGACTCGCCGAAGGCTCCCCTTTTCATGATCGCCATTCCCATGCGGCTTGCCATTGTTACCTCATTGTTCATCGCCAGTCTGCCATTGGTTGCACAGGATCCGCCCAGCATGACCCACGGCCCGATGCTAGGCGCTCCGGCAGCCGACGCCATGACGGTCTGGTGTCGCACCTCAGAGCCCACGCCCTGGTCGGTGCATTATGGACGCGAACCAGGCGATTTGCGGCATATCGCCACGGCTCCCACAACCCAGTGGGATCATGATTGCACTGGCAGCCTTCGTCTCCATGAACTGACAGCCCAAACGCGATACTATTATCAAGTCTACATTCAGGAATTGCCGCAAGGCAGCCTGCGATCCTTCCGTACGCTGCCCAGTGCGGCTGAGGTTCGCGACCCGCACTTCAATCCTCGAGGCCTGTTCAACTTCAGTTTTGAAATTGGCTCGTGTGCCAATCAGAATCCCCAGCATGGCATCGGCCACGAGCTGCCGCTTTATCGCACCATGAATGAGCGGATTGCCGACGAAGTTGACTTTGCAATTATGAACGGCGATTGGCTTTATGAGGAATTGCGGGAAACGCCGCCGAGCGCATGGCAGGCCAAGCATGGCCTGAATGAAGCGACCACGCCGGACGTTGTCAAGCAAATGCCCTCCATTGTAGGCGTTTGGGAAAATTACAAACTCTATCTCTGCGCGGCATACCACTCAGTGAATGGCATCAGCGTGTGCCAGGCTATTTTACGTTTGACGATCACGAGTTAGTAAACGACATTTGGGGTGCCGGCAGCCCCGGCCGCAGGCATCGCCGCACCGTCTTTCGAGATATTGGGACCCAAGCTTGGTACGATTATCTGGGGTGGGCCAATCCAACAGCCAGCTCGGCCGATATTCACTTTGGTCGAGCCCAACTGACCGCTGGCAGTGATGTGTTGGTCGACGAACAAGCAGACTTCAGCAAACTTGATTTGACAGCGATGTCGAACCTGCATGTGCACTGGGGCACGCCAACGGCCGGCGTGAATGACATTCGCTTGGATGATGATAGCGGCGATCCCAATTCTCGCGTGTACGCGATCCGTGAAGTCATCGATCCGCACCACTTGCGATTGCACATGCCAGCGGTTGCCAGCGGCCAGAGCAGTTATTCGATTGGTCGCCGCAACTATGGCAAAATACGAGTCGCCAACTGCGATATCTATCTGCTGGATACCCGCAGCCATCGTCAAATGCATGATGTGCGCCAGCCTGATAAACCGGGGTTGTCGATGCTGGGCCAGCAGCAGCGCCAATGGCTGGTGGATTCCATGCAGGCCAGCGATGCCGACTTTTTCTTTGTGGTGTCCAGCGTGCCGATGATGGTCCCCCATAGCGGAGCTGGTGGATTTGAGTTTGACGAAGCCAATAAGGAGGAAGCCTGGGTAGCATTTCTAGAAGAGCGCGAGAGCCTGGTCGATGTGTGGGATGGACTGGGCAAGCCCGTCATGGTCATGACCGGCGATTTGCACAATAGTTTTGCGATTAAAATTACCGACAGAGTCTGGGAATTCTGCTGCGGGCCGCATAACTCGGTCAATCACGTTCCCAAGCTCGACGAGGGGGATCGTCCCATCACCGGTTGGTATGCCTCTGGGCCGCGGAACTGCGATATCCGCTGGTCCAGTTACATTCTGGATGACATTCCGCGGCTCGACCGCTGCTATCCCTATTACTGTGTGGTGCAGGTCAACAACGTCTTCAACATGCCCACCAAATTGGGCGGCACGCGTTGGGTGGCCTATCCTCATCCGCAGGTCATTCTGCAGTATTTCGATGGCCGCACAGGCAAGCTAGCCTATTCAGAGACGATTGCATTGCCCCACGAACTACCATCAGAACTCAAGCCGACACACCGCTGAAGTAGCTCGAGTCGCCATGCGTGCGTGAGCTTGCAGCGTTCCCTCGCAGCTTGGGGCGTGTTGATTTTGTGGTTGAATGCCTATGCGTTGTTTAACCCGCAGCCGTAGGCGAGGATACAGGGGTGCGAACCTCGCCGTTGGCTGCGGGTTAAACTATTAAATCAACAGCCCGCTTGGCTAGGGGGTGGTGGGTGTGGTGAAGGGTTCGATGGATAGGCCTCCCGAGGATCTCAGGGAAACGCTGTAGGTTTTACCTTCGCGAACCTTAATCGATACGGCCTCGCCGTTAGCTGCGCGAATACCCAATTCGGCCGCCCGCTGTGGATCGTTGGCGAATTCCCAGAATTCGCTCCAGATCTTCTTTTCGAATTCGGTCAGCGCACCGCCCCGGGCATAGGCTTGGGGACGCATGCCCACCTCGTCCAAAGAGAATCCCTCGGTGGGAATTTGGGCTTCGCTGAATACGCGCCGAAACAAGCACAGCGAAGTCCCCCGCTGGATGTCCGCTCGCTCGACATAAGCATCATCAAACTTGATAATCCAATTATCGATATAGACCACATCGCCCGGCAGCTTGAAACGCTTGGCAGCCGATATGGGCTGGCCGAGCGGCGAAACCTCGACAAACTCCAACTCCGATGTGATCGCAAGCCCAGCCGCGTCACGCTCGATCCCAATGACTTTCAATTGAGCCAAGCGTTGGTCGGTCTTGAGTAGCTGCATGGAGGTTTCTAGCTTCTCAATCTGTTCAATCTTGAGCTGCAGATCGACATTCAATTTCTCGATCTCCACCACCCGCTGCTTGAGGTCGCTCTGCAGGGACAGAACCTGCCCCTGTGCGAGTTGGAGTTTTTCGTTCTGTTCGCGCATCAACCTCTCGCGGCCGGTGTACTCGCGATAGCCATAGTAGCCCGCGACCCCAACCACGGTCAGCAGCGAAGCCAGCAGCAGCGTGCGCACCGCCGAATTGAGAGTCTTTACAGTTTCGATGGTCGAACCCACGCGGTGCTCCCCTAATGGCTGGCAACCCGAACGCTGGAAATCTGGAGACCCTCTGTCGCTTGCAGAGTGGGTCTTAAGATGCTGGATTTTCTGGAGGTTGATGCTCGATGCAAATCGTTGCCAACAAATCTGCCGGTTGAACCATGCACTCCGTCGCGGAGAATTATACAAGATGTTAGGTTAAGTGCTATGCACGGAATGGGAACCAGCGGAGTCGTTCAACATGGCGCATCGCGTCAACTTTGATTCGCGGCGGACACTACTGCTGCTGGCTGCGCTGGGCGGAGTAGGCGCGGTGGCCAGTTTTAGCGTGGACCAAAGCTGCTCGCAGTCCCTGCGTTCGCTCGAGCTGCCGGGAGACTTGGGAAAAGCCATCCAGCTCAGCGAAGTCTTTGCACATGGCATCGGCGTCGCCGCTATCCTGGGAACCCTGTTGTTGGTCGCCAAACACCAGCGGTCCGCGGTGTTGGGCACGATCCTGATTACGGCTGCCGCAGGCTTGACGGCCAACTTGGCCAAGCAGACCGTGGTTCGCATTCGCCCCAACAGCCAGGGAAAGATTCAGGTCGAGCGGCAAGTCGCTCACAACCAATTTGGGAGAGCAAGTATCGCTGCCGGCGGATGTTGCAGTGGTGGAGCCCAGCTTCTGGGACTCGCGTCAGAGGAGTTTTCCCTCGGGACATGCGGCCACGGCCTGGGGACTGGCTATCGGCCTGAGCCTCGCCTTTCCCCGCGGAGTATGGCTGTTCCTGCTATTCGCATCGCTGGCCAGTTTGCAGCGCATCGTGAGTGGTGCCCACTTTCCCAGCGATGTGTTTGCGGGCGCGGCCATCAGCTTTGTGACTGCCGGCCTGCTGCTTTCGCTGCGACCAGGTCCGGACACTGTTTCTGCTAGATAACACTCCATAATGCACCGGAAAATCACCAGGGCACGTCGAGACCCTAAACAAGATCAATCCATGAAAACCAAAGACCCCTACTGGCCCAAGTGCCCTACCTGCCAAATCGCTGTCGACCCAGAGTTGAACGCCATGCATTTACCTTTCTGTAGCGAACGCTGCCGCATGCGGGATCTGGGGCGTTGGCTAAATGAAGAGCATGCGTTACCCTGCGAAGAGATAGAAGAGCAGGAAGCTGACGAAACTCGGGCGACTCCACGCCTGCCCCCTGGTTGGCATGATGCCTAGCACGCAGCAAGACGAGGCCTTGCCGCTACATTGATTCGCTTGCATAACAACCTTGCATTCACAGAACACAGCCCAAGAAACTCGAGCCGAGCAACTCCATGGATGAAGTTCCCTTTGAAGACCGCCATGTGCCAAGAGTCGAAGTGGATTGGGACCGATCGGCATGGTGGTGGTATCCGCTGACACGCGTTATTCACCCGGCGGTACGAATGACGGCTCTGGCGGTCAGCCTGATTGCATTATGGATCGCAGTCGGCGGTATCGTGCTGGGTGATTGGTTATTCCACCCGCGTTGGGATGCGGAATTGGTGACCTTTTTCGGCCAGCATTTTCAGCAGATGAGTGACCGAGTAGCTTGACTCCCGCGATCGTGGTCTGGATTCAGTTCTTCTTCCAGGCAGTATCATCGATTGGTCCCCTGGGATGGAATGAGCTGGCATTTGTGACCTTTGAATTCTTGTGGCTCTGTACCACCTTTGCCTTGTTCGGTGGCGTATTGGCGCGGCGGGCAGCGGTCGAGCTGGGCCAGCGCACCATATCCCCCTGGGGCGAGGCAATTGGGTTGGTCGCCTCGCGCTGGCAGAGTTATCTATGGGCGACCGGCATGCACTTTGTCGGAATTTTGGTGCTGCTGCTGCCTGCGTTGCTACTTGGCCTGTGCAGCCGCCTGGGAACCGTTGGTGGCGTGGTGGCGGGGGTGTTGCTGCTGCTGTGCTACCCCTTGGTGTTTGGCATTGGTCGCTTTGCCTTGAGCGCCATCATCTGTTTTCCGCTGAGTGTGGTTGCCATCTGCGTGGAAAAAAAGGCGGATGCATTCGAGGGCTTTAGCCGCTCCAATGCCTATTTTTTCCAGCGGCCGGTGGTGGCCGTGCTGTGCAGCCTGCTGCTGCTGGCCGCAGGTCTGGTTGGTGAAAAGATCGTGTACTGGACGCTGCACCTGGGCTGGTGGCTGATGCGCCACGGTTTCGCCTTTTCCGGGGGTCCCGGCGCCCAAGATAATCTCTATCTGAATTACGGTGATTGGCTAACCCAAATGCTCATTGCCGCCTACTGGTTCAGTTTTTTTTGGGCAGCGGTGGCGGCAATCTATTTGATTCTGCGCCGCTCGGTAGACAACTGTGAACTGGATGAAATGGATTGTCTCGAAAGCGAAGTTGAACGCACGCTGCCTGACATCCCCACCACCTCCCAAGCCGCCCCAGCCAGTGCAGAAAGCTCAGGCAACGTGGGTAACGCCGAAAGCTCAGACGCAGAAAACTCAGCCAGTGACAGCTCTGGCCCTGCGCCCGAAGCGTCCTGAACCTGGTTCATGGCCCTATTCGCTCCAGAACATCGACTGCGGTGGAGCGCGATAGGCAATTTGCATATCCGAGGTCTCAAAGCGAGTTTGCCCCGCGTGCAAGGATTCGACGCCGCCGATGACCATGCCCGAAGTCAGCAGGCTGCGTTCGATGGGATAAGCCGTTTTGCCGGTGAGGATCATGTGTTCGACGTGCCGCGTTAGCGGATTAAAGAAATCGGCAGTGGTCGCATTGCGGCCGGGCATGGGCAGCATCATTTGGCAACCCAGTATCTCGCCGGCTTGGGTCAGACCGGCATAGTTGAAATCACGGATACCGGTTAGAAAGATGGCCGTTCGGAAGCCGTCCACATGTTCGATAAAGTAGCCTGTCGTCTCGGGCAGAGTTTGTCGCGCCCAGTCGTAGCTAACCGCTTGACTGGGATAGCCGGTTTCGACAGGTAGGCTATGGCTACGACACAGGGCCGACACGAACAACTCTCGGCTGCTTTCGCGCTGATCGAGCAATTCCCATAGTTTGGGTCCTTGGGCGGCATGTACGCTGCGAATGCCGACTTCGCCTCCAAGCCTGCGTTCGGACATGCACTGGGCGGTCTCCAGGGCGTGAAAGTCATAGCTATCAACGCCACCGTAGGCCACACACACGCTTTCCGCCAAGGGTGTGTCCAGGGGCATCTCAAAGCCAGGAAGTCGCCAGGTATAGGGCAATGACGAGCCCGCAAAGAAGGGGAAGCCCAGGCGTCTCGAGTCCTCGACCATCTCCAGACACTCTGCCCAGGAGGTGGACAGATGTTTGTCGTTGAAGACGGGCACACTCCGTCCACTATCTTCAAACACGCTGACGATCTGTTTGAACCAAGAGTAGCGTGGGTAAAGGGTTTGCCCTTTTTCATTGCGTGGGTATTGCCCGTGTTCCCCGATGAGAACCACTCCGTCCACGGCCAACTTCGATCCGCCAAGTGTCAGGGCTTCGGCGATCGATGGAAAGGCCTGCAAGCCATACTTCTCAATCCGCTGCCGGCCAATATCGCGCTCGTTGAATTGCTCGATGTACACGCCGGCCAATTCGCACTCAGGTTGGCGCCAGCGACCGCCCATGCTGTAGCCGATCGCAAAGCGATCCAAGAAATGCTGGGCATGAGAGTGCTCGAATACATCGGTACCGAGCAGGGCAATCTTCTTGCGTTGACCGACGGTACAACCCACGGAGGCCAGCATACCCACGCCCGCCAGGGTTTTAGCAAACTGTCTGCGATCTAGCATCATCAACCCTCCCAAGAATGACCATTCCAGTCCAACATTCGCCGGAGCATGTCCTGGGCCGATTGGCTGAAGGTCTCCAGCAGATACGCGCCCTTCTCGATCGTCGCTTGGTGCGGACAGCCGATATGTCCGGGGCCCGTGCGCTGCTGGGTGATCCACGCCCGGGAAGCTGGCAAGAAAGCGTTGCCAAAAGCGACTTCGGGTGCTTGCCGGTAATCACCTACCAGTTCAGGGGCGATGTTTAGAATCATCGAAGTCTCCCATTCGCAGGCATGTCCCATTTCCCGCTGACACAGGCCCGGCAGGCCATCGCAGGCATGCGGAGCGAGTGACCAGTAGGTGCTGAACAGCAGCAGCAAGTCATCCTGCTGGCGATGCCTTTGCCTGACTTCGAACAGGGCCTGCTTGCCGGGAACATCGTTTCCGCCATGGCCATTCAAGACCAGCACGCGCCGAAAGCCATGCCGCAGGATATTTTCCACCAGACCGTTCAATAAATCCAAATAGACCCTTGGAGGGCAAGAGAGCGTCCCCGAAAAATCCAGGTGATGGTCGGAATTACCCAGCCACATCAGCGGCGCGAATACCACCCGATCTCCCATGGCAGCGTCAACCCGTTTAACGATTTCGCCCAAGAGCATGCTGTCGGTGACCAAAGGCAGATGATGTCCATGCTGTTCGATGGCGGCAATGGGAATAACCACCGGCGTGCGTTTATCCAGTCGCTCGACAACTGGCCAACTAAGTTCACTGAGCTGCATAAGCTTCTCGGTCGGTTATAGGATAGGTTGAGGATCGCGTGTTCTCCACAGGGCTAATTCCTTTGTTGAAACAGTTTTTAAGCGGCAAAAGGACTGCAGACCTAAAGCGATTGCTGTTATCATCGGACCTGCGCGCGCGCGATGCGGTATGTGTGGTGCCTGAAATATCTTGAACAAATCGTTGGAACTGGAACACCTATTTGATGAATAGCTCCACATTCCTCGCGCTGGCGCTGGTGGGTCAGTGGCCTGCTGTTGCTGGCAACGATGATCAACTACATGGACCGACAGACGCTGTCCAATCTGGCGGTCCGCATCACTGAGCAGTTCCAGCTCAACAACGAACAATACGGAATGATGGAGTTTGTGTTTGGTATTGCCTTTGCCCTGGGGTCTCTGTTTTTTGGCACGATTGCCGATTTGGTTTCCGTCCGCTGGCTGTATCCGCTAATTCTGGTTGCCTGGTCGGCCGTTGGAATTGCAACGGGAATGTCCCGTGGTTACGAATCCTTGCTGGTGTGTCGGGGATTGTTGGGTTTTTTTGAAGCTGGACATTGGCCGTGCGCATTGATTGTAACCCAAGCGGTGCTCTCGCGTGGTGATCGCGTGATGGGCAACAGCATTCTACAAAGTGGGGCCTCGTTGGGTGCCGTGAGCACACCGTTGATTATTCGCGCGATTGTTGGCGACAGCACTGAGCTCGATGCATGGCGACTGCCTTTCTACGTGATTGGAGGCGTCGGCCTGTTGTGGGCGGTGTTATGGATAACGGCCATCAGGCCCGGCGATCTCGTTCGTCCCGACGCGGCCCAGCATGATGCCGCGGCCCGCGGATGGGCTTGGCTCGGCAAGTTGCTCTTGGATCGGCGATTTTGGGCTTTGGCCTTGTTGGTCGTGGCCATCAATACGGCTTGGCAATTGATACGCGCGTGGCTACCGAAGTTCTTGCAAGAGGGGCGCGGCTACCCCGAGGCGCAGGCGTTGTACTTCAATTCAGTTTATTTTATTGCCACCGATGTGGGTTGCCTTTTAGCGGGCTTGGCGGGGTTGTGGCTGGTTCGACGGGGCGTTGCCGTACATCGCAGCCGCCTGCTGGTATTCTTGGGTTGCTCGCTGCTGGCCGGGATGACCAGCCTGGCAGCTGTGCTCCCACAGGGCTGGCTGCTGTTGGCGGTGCTGCTGTGTGTCGCTGCCGGGACCTTGGGTGTGTTTCCGTGCTACTACTCATTTACGCAGGAGCTATCGACCAGACATATGGGACGTTTGACAGGCATCTTGTCATTCATTGGTTGGTTGGTGGCGTCCCCGGTACACATCATTTTTGGCTATATTGTTGATCAAACCTCGTCTTATGACTTGAATCTCGCGCTGCTCGGCTGGACGCCCTTGTTGGGCTTGATCGCCTTTGTGCTGTTGTGGCCACGCTCGCAGCCCGAAGCAGAGGTCCCGACGTTGTACTCGCGATAGTTTGCCAGAGTATTGTAAACCTGAAGTCTTCTGTTGACGGAAACGCATCCATGTTGGTTGGAAAGCTCGATAATCGCGACTTTGGCATGTGCAAAGCTGAGCGCAGGTCATGTAAAGGAATCTCGATTCGCCCCACAATCTGGCTGCGCGGCGTGATGCAGTGCATGGTGTGGACGGGGATGCTGCTGGTGTTACACGGCCTGCCGCAGCAGTGTCTGGGGCAGGTGTCGTCGCCACCGCAGAGCATGCAGCCCAAGCATGTGGCCCATTTGCGGTCCGTCAGCCAGGCCGTCATTTCGCCCGATGGCCAGCAGCTGGCCGTGCTGCTTTCCGTGCCGCGCAAGCCTTTAGTCGACGATGACGGTCCCGCCTGGAGCGAATTGCACGTCGTGGGAAGTGACGGTGTGATGCGGCCGTTTATCACAGGCCAAGTTTCGATCGGCGCACCCAGTTGGTCGCCCGATGGCAAGTCTATTTTTTATGTCGCCAAGCGCAATGCGGATAAGGAGTCGCGGCTGTATAGCATCCCCATTGATGGCGGCGAGTCATCTCCTGCGGTAACGCATGCCACGGCGATTGCACATTTCGCTATCAGCCCCGACGGCCAACAGGTCGCATTTGTTGCCAGTCAAGAGCGGGGAAAAGATGCCGCAAGGCTTGAGGGACAAAGGTTTTGACCAAGAGGTAGTCGAAGAGGATAGCCTGCCCAGCCAAGTGTGGATTGCCAGTCTAGAACAGCCGGCCGACGAGCTAAGCAACCTCTCTGACGAAACCGAGGGCTCGGCGTCCCCAGCCCGCTGTCTGGAGCTTCCTGGCTCGGCCTCGCATGTTGCCTGGAAGCCAGACGGAAGTCAATTGGCGGTTGTGCTTGCGCCACTCCTTCGGTCGACGACAGCTATATGGCCAAGCAGGTGCATATCGTGGATGTTGCCAGCGGCAATGTGCTCAGCAAGGTCGAGCATCATGCCAAGCTGGGCGATGTGCAGTGGAGCCCAGACGGGAAATCGCTGGCCATGATCGCCGGTGTGGACATCAATGATCCCAGCGACGGTCGGCTGATGCTCGTCTCCATCGGTGACAACCAGCCGCGCGACCTGATGCCAGACTATGCCGCCCACGTCGAGAGCTTTGCCTGGCAGTCTCCAGACCGATTGGTTTGGACGGCTGGAGAAGGCACCCTGGGCCGTTTGGGCAGCATCACCTTGGACGGAAAAATGGTGACCCTGGTGGAACCATCGCCCGAACACATCCTCAGCGGTCTAACGCTTTCCCAGGATGGCCTGCGGGCTGGAATGCTCGGACATGCCCGCCAGCACGCCAGCGAAGCTTTCGCCCTAGAGTTAGCCACAACACAGCCATCTGACGCAGCCCCTCAAGACGCCCAGCTCCAGCCTCGACGACTGACCGTCTGCAACCCCTGGCTTTCCGATCTGCGTTTTGCCAAGCAGGAAACGGTGGAATGGAAAGCCACCGATGGAACGGAGCTGCAAGGCGTCCTGGTCTACCCGCTGGAATACCAAGCCGGTCAACGTTATCCCTTGATCATGCTCGTGCATGGCGGACCCGAAGCCCACGAGTCCGATGGCTGGTGCACTGCCTACTCCAAACCAGGCCAGATAGCCGCCGCACGGGGCTTCTTCGTGTTCTATCCCAACTACCGCGGCAGTACCGGACGCGGGGTTGCATTTTCCAAAATGGGCCAGGGCGATGCGGCGGGCAAGGAGTTTAGCGACCTGATTGACGGCATCGACCACCTGGTCGCCCAAGGCTTAGTCGACAAGGACCGGGTGGGGATTACAGGTGGATCCTATGGCGGTTACGCGTCCGCCTGGGGAGCCACGTATTACTCGCATCGCTTTGCTGCCGCAGTCATGTTCGTCGGTATCAGCGACAATATTTCCAAAGTGGGCACTACAGACATTCCCGAAGAAATGTACCAGGTGCATCATCGCAAGCGACTATGGGAAGACTGGGATTATTTCTTGGAACGCAGTCCCATCCGCCACGTGCAGAAAAATCGCACACCAACCTTGATCATGCATGGCAAGCAGGATCCACGCGTTCATCCCTCGCAATCGCTCGAACTGCATCGACACCTCAAGACACTCGCTCAAGCCCCAGTGCGACTCGTACTCTATGAAGGCGAGGGGCACGGGAATCGCAAAGCCGCTTCGCGTTTGGATTACAATTTGCGACTGCTGCGCTGGATGGAGCATTTCTTGATTGGTCCTGGAGGAGAGTTGCCTCCTATCGCAGTCGATTATCGCCAAGCCCTGGGCATGCAACCGCCGACAGTCGAAAATGACGGGAAGTGAGCTGGTATGAATTACCCAATTGAAAGTATTCCCGCCTGCCAGCCGCGGCGCAAGATCCTGGGCATGTCAGCCATCTTGTTGCCCTTTGCAGCCGATGGACAATTGGACTGGACGGCTTTTCGCAACCATGTGCAGCGCACCGTGGAGGCGGGATTGGTGCCGGCCGTCAATATGGATACGGGCTATGCGCACTTGATCGATGAGGCCACTCGCGTCGCTGTCTTGAAGCTCGCCCAGGAATTGTGTGGAGCAAATCAGTTTGTGGCAGGAGCCTTTGTGGGCGACCAACCCAGCGATAGCTATCAGGCCGATGCCTACAAGCGACAGATGCAGGTGATTCAAGAACATGGGGGGACACCTGTCATCTTCCAATCCTATGGCCTGACCAAACTGAGCGATGAGGCATTGTTGAAAGCCTACACCGACCTGGGTTCTGCCTGCGATCGGTTCATTGGATTTGAGTTGGGCACCATGTTCGCGCCCTTTGGACGTATCTATTCGTTGGACGTTTATCGCGAATGGATTCAGATCCCGCAATGCATGGGCGCTAAACACAGTTCGCTGGACCGTCAATTGGAATGGCAGCGTCTGGCCATCAGGGATACGTTGCGTCCCGAATTTCATGTGTTGACAGGTAATGACTTGGCAATTGATATGGTCATGTATGGCAGTGACTACTTGTTGGGCCTGAGCACGTTGGCACCCGATTTGTTTGGTTTGCGAGATCGATTGTGGGAAGCTGGCGACAGTCAATTTTTCCACTTGAATGACCTACTGCAGTACTTGGGCTGTTTCGCCTTTCGCGATCCCGTGCCAGCCTACAAGCACAGCGCGGCCCAATTCCTGAACCTGCGAGGGTGGATCGCTTCCGACCGTACTCATCCGCGGAGTGCAACGCGGCCCGAGAGCGATCGAGCGATCTTGCAAACCGTACTGGAATCCGAGGCCTGGCAGCGCTTTGCCGAGTGATTCGAAAAGGCGATCCACTTCCCAGCTTGCTTGTTCTGGCGTGTTGCCGCAGAGCCAAGCGCAACGCGCAAGCGAGTGTGTGGCTGGCAGTCGTTCACTTGCTTGCGCTGCGTGCTTGGTGGACACTTGCAACTGGCCCTGTCCACCTGTGCATCCTTCGATAAAGCACTGTAGCGTTATAATGTAGCCATCACGCTCCGTCGTGATGATTGCATGAAAGTAGCCATCACGCTCCGTCGTGATGATTGCAAGAAGTAGCCATCACGCTCCGCCGTGATGATTGCAAGAAAGTAGCCATCACGCTCCGCCGTGATGATTGCAAGAAAGTAGCCATCACGCTCCGCCGTGATGATTGCAAGAAAGTAGCCATCACGCTCCGTCGTGATGATTGCATGAAAGTAGCCATCACGCTCCGCCGTGATGATTGCCCTACAAATTCGACAATAATTTATCGAACGATGCTAAGAAACACTGGCGGTTTGCACGCAGGCAGTGAAGCTCTTAGAATTGTCGCTTGCATTGAATCAATTTGAAGTTCGTTTTTTGCTGGGTGGAGCCGATAGCGGATGAGTGATCACGGAGATATCGATACGGTCTTGGTAGAGAAACGCTTGTTTGCGCCGAGCAAGGAGTTCTGCGCCTCAGCCAAGATCAACAGCCTGGCGGCATACGATGCGTTGGTTGATCGTGCCGCCCGCGATCCCGAGGCGTTTTGGGCCGAAGAGGCGCGCCAGCACTTGCACTGGTTCAGACCTTTCACCAAGACGCTGGAGTGGAATCCACCGTTTGCAAAGTGGTTTGTGGGTGGGGCAACCAACGCCAGCTACAATTGCCTGGATGTCCACGTTGCCGCTGGCAATGGGGATCGGACTGCGATTATCTTCGAAGGCGAACCAGGCGATGCGCGTTCGCTGAGCTACGCCCAGCTGCTGCAGGAGGTGTGCCTGTTTGCCAACGTTCTGAAGAAGCTGGGGGTACAACAGGGCGATGTTGTCAGTATCTACATGCCCATGACACCCGAATTGGCGATTGCCATGCTGGCCTGCGCACGAATCGGTGCAGTGCATTCGGTAATCTTTGCCGGATTTTCAGCCGAGGCCATTGCCGATCGCAATAACGATGCCTCGGCCAAAATACAGATAACCAGTGACGGCCTTTATCGTCGCGGCAAGGTGCTGCCGCTGAAGGAAACCGTCGATGAGGCTCTGCATAAGAGTACCACCGTTGAGAAGTGCATCGTGCTCAAGCGGGTTGGGAACGAGTGTCCCATGACCAAGGGACGCGATTTCTGGTGGCATGAACTGATTCAGGCCGCCGATGCGACGTGTCCCGCACAGCCCTTCGATAGCGATACCCCGCTGTTCATCCTGTATACCAGCGGCTCGACCGGCAAGCCCAAGGGCATTCGACACACGACCGCCGGTTACTGCTTGTACGTCAAACGCACATTCCAGTGGGTCTTTGAACCTCGCCCTGAAGATATTTTTTGGTGCACGGCGGACTGCGGCTGGATCACAGGGCATAGCTATGTCGTGTATGGCCCGCTGGCCGCCGGCGCGACCGTATTGATGTACGAGGGAGCTCCCAACTATCCAGCCGAGGATCGATTCTGGGAGCTGATCGAGAAGTACAAAGTGACTATTCTGTATACCGCTCCCACGGCCATTCGGGCCTTCATTAAATGGGGTGATGCTCATGTGGACAAGCATGACTTGAGTAGCCTACGACTACTGGGTAGTGTCGGCGAGGGGATTAACCCGGAGGCCTGGATGTGGTATCACCACAAGATTGGCGGCGGGCGCTGTCCAATTGTCGATACCTGGTGGCAAACCGAAACGGGCGGAATCATGATGTCTCCTCTGCCGGGCGCCATCGCTACCAAGCCGGGCAGTTGCACCAAGCCCATGCCAGGAATCGAGCCGCGAATCGTGGGCGACGACGGCCAGGATATGCAGTCCGGACATGGCGGCATGTTGTGCATCGCCAAGCCCTGGCCGGGCATGCTCAGTGGTATTTGGGGCGACGACGAGCGATACCAACAGCAGTATTGGGACAAGGTGCCAGGCATGTACCTGACCGGTGACAACGCGCGGCAAGACAGCGACGGCTACTACTGGATCATGGGACGCATCGACGACGTGATTAACGTCTCCGGACACCGACTGAGTACCATTGAGGTTGAGAGCGCACTGGTTTCGCATCCCGCCGTGGCTGAGGCGGCTGTGGTGGGTATGCCGGACAGTATCAAAGGGCAGGCCATCGCCGCATTTGTGACACTCCGTGGACCAGCCAGCGAGGAATTGCGAACGGCACTCAAACAGCATGTGCGTAAAGAAATCGGGGCTCTGGCCCAGCCCGACGATATTCGATTCACCAATGCACTCCCCAAGACTCGCAGCGGAAAGATCATGCGAAGACTGCTGCGCGATATCGCTTCTGGCAAAGAACAGACCGGCGACACCTCGACCCTCGAGGACTTTAGCGTACTGGCACAACTCCGCGGCGACCAAGAATAGCAACGCGAATAAACTTGACATCCTACTCAACCAATCACCCCTTTCCTCCCTCCTCACTTCCTTACAAGGACTCCATCATGAATCGGTTACGCCTCATGCGCTCTGCGCTCCTCAGTCTAGCCTTTGGGCTAGCCTGCTGTAGTTACGCCATGGCCGACGTGGACATTCCCAATATCTTCAGTGACCACATGGTTCTGCAGCAGAAGCAGAAGAACAAGGTGTGGGGCAAGGCTGCTCCCGGCGAAAAGGTCAGCGTTAGCATTGCCGGCCAGATGCACATGACGACCGCCAGTGAAGCGGGGATGTGGAGCGTTATGCTGGATGCCTTACCCGCCGGTGGACCGCACGAACTGCTGATCAAAGGCAACACTGAAATCAGCATCAAAGACGTGCTCGTGGGCGAAGTCTGGATTTGCTCGGGACAATCCAACATGGCTTGGAAGGTCAACAACGCCTACGACGCCGACCTGGAAAAACTGACCGCCAACCATCCTCAAATTCGCATGATCAATTTTCCGCAGGTTGGTCAGCAGCAGCCGGTTTGGGAACACGAGAACGCCCAGTGGATGGTGTGTTCGCCGGAAACGGTCGGAGATTTTTCCGCGGTGGGTTACTTCTTTGGACGCCAATTGAATGAATCTTTGGATGTGCCGATCGGCTTGATCAATAATGCCTGGGGTGGCTCCGCTTGCGAAGCTTGGATTGCCCGTGATGTTCTGGAAAAAGAGGGCAAGTACCAAGCCATGTTAGAACGCGGCGACACCGCTGAAAATCGCTTCCAGGAACTGTCGGCCAAGTCCGAATTGAGCGACGACGAGAAAAAGCAGTTAACCGCCCTGGCTAGAACCGTCAATGGAAACCAGCGTCCTGCCAATATCTATAACGGCGTTCTCAAATCGCATCTGGGCTACGGCATACGCGGCTCTATTTGGTATCAGGGGGAATCCAATGCGGGGCGTGCATATCAGTACCGCGAACTGTTTCCGCTGATGATCAAGAGCTGGCGCGATGAATGGGGGCAGGGGAATTTCCCATTTTATTGGGTACAGCTGGCTGATTTTCGCGAGGAAAAAGCTGAGCCGACGGAAAGCGATTGGGCCGAACTACGCGAGGCTCAAACGATGACGATGAGCAAGCTGCCTCACACCGGAGAAGCGGTGATCATTGACATCGGCGAAGGCAAGGATATTCACCCCAAGAATAAGGTCGACGTTGGACGCCGCCTGGCACGACTCGCACTGGCCAATGAATACGGTCTGCCCATTGCCAGTCGCAGTCCCCTTTACAAGGACATGCAGGTCGAGGACGGGAAGGTGATCGTGTCCTTCGATCATGTCGACAATGGTTGGCGCCCCTTCGATACCGCCGGCCCCATCGGCTTTGCCGTAGCCGGTGAGGACAAGAAATTCGTATGGGCCACAGCCGAGATCCTGAAAGATGGGCGGATTTCGGTCAGCAGCCCAGATGTGCAGCATCCGGTAGCCGTCCGCTACGCTTGGGCAGATAACCCTGTCTGCAATATGTTTGATGGCGCCGGGCTGCCACTGACACCCTTCCGCAGCGACGATTGGGCCGGCGTGACCGTCAATGCCGAGTAACAGCCTGCAATGCCCAGCTGCAGCCTGCAATGCCGTTCACAGGCTGCAACCATAGGCTGCGGCCCGTGAAGATTAATAAAAATTCAGCAAGTCCAAGCTGTGAATTGCTTTACAGAGCGATCGGCTAGCACCTTGAATTTTGCATAATGTCGATTTTGTTCGGCTTTGCTGCCTTTTCTTGTGGGGTAGACAGCCTAACATAATGGGCATGAAGGACATCAAGAGTTCGAAGCGTCAATATAACTCGAACGTCGGGTTTTCCATGGTTCCCCTAAGGAGTAATCGATGAAAAGTGTTTTAGGCTTGGTTGTTGCGGCTACGATGCTGCTGTCCGGTGTGGCAAACGCCGAAGAGCTAAAGAGTGGCTTGAAGGAAGGCGCCGGTATTGGTGCGTTCTACGTCACCAAGTGTGCAGGTGCAGAGGAGGATGGCGTTGAAACAGGCAAGAACCTGTGCTATCGCTGCAAGAACGGTTCCCGTCCGCAGGTCATGGTTTTCACACGCAGCACCGATGACAAGGTTGTAGCCTTCGTCAAGGAACTGGACGAGCAACTGAAGAAGAATGAAGAGGCTCAACTGCGAGCTTTCGTCAACGTGCTCGGCGAGAGCAAGGACGCAGCCATGGACGAAGCTAAAAAGTTGGCCCAGGCTACGAAGGCAGCCAGCGTTCCCTTCGTCGTTCCCAACGAATTTGAGAATGGTCCAGAAGATTACGGGATCAACCCCAAGGCAGAAATCACGATCATCCTGGCCAACGAAAGCAAGGTTGTTGCCAATTTCGCTGCTGCGACAGCCAAGGACTTCGATGCCAAGGCCGTGATGGGCAAGCTGAGGGAAATGCTGAACTAGTTTCGGTCTGGCGACGGCTGCAATGCGACCCGAGCGAGCTAAAGCAGTATCAGCTTTAGCCTGCCCAGAATCAATTTGCAGCACTCAGCAACTGAAATTCTACGATCGCTTTGGTTAAATTTCTGGTCAGAATTGGGGGCTTAAGCCCTACGTCAGACCAAGATTTTGTAAACTATCCGCCACTTCCTTCCTTGGATGTGGCGGATTTTTTTTATCCGCCCACGGGGACAGTCCAACTTGGTGGCCTTTCGAACTGAATCTTATGAATTGAAGTGGCGCATTTTTCATGTCTCCGACCGCGTAGGCCGGGAATTCTTCTATTGAACGACTCCCACGCTCACGTATTTTGAAGTTGCGCTTTTTGCTTGCGAAAGTAGGTTTGTCCTTGCAAATGGTTGATCAAAATAAATTTACTCTCCTTGGGGAGAGTCGCGAGTAATGCGAGCGGAGAGGGGAAGATCCGACCCTCCCCGGCCGCATTACGGCCGACCCTCCCGCAAGCGGGAGGGTGAATTTAAAATCGCGCAACTTCAAAACTCACGCATCGGGTCGTTAAAATCCTTGCGTCCAACCAAATGGGCGCTGTCCAATTTAGAGATGATGGTTTGGAGGGAGTCGCTGTAAACCCTGCTGCGGAGCGAGTTCAAAATGAGTCAAGATTTTTTTCTGCTGAATCGCGCACACCAAGTAGCGCGACTGGCAAAAGGTTCCGGCTTTAGCCTGCCTCAGCCGAAACTGCGAACCAAGCTGCCCGCAACTTTGGTCGAGTTCTATGCACTCATCGATCGAATGTGTGCGATCACCGACAAGGAGTCGCCAACCTACGCCGAGACCAGCCTCAGCGATGGTCAGCGTCGTGACTTGGTGTCCTTCGAGAAAGTGGTGGTGGACAACCGCTTCTCGTCCGATCCGCAGGTCAAACAGCCGGCGGTAGAATTGATTCGAGCCATTTTTGCCGACGCCGCCTATTTTTCCGGCCTCAAGCCTCTGCCGCAGTACACAGATGTCTTTGCCTACGAATTGCTGTTCCCCAGTTGGTTGAATCTGCTGACGGCACTGATGCTGCCTCGCTCCGATAACGGCAAACCCAGGATGACGGGTGCCCAGCAAGGAGAATTATTTTCGTTTCTTAGCAAGTTATCGGGTTTGTCTGTGGGGCAAGAATACCAGCTAACGGGCTTTATGACCCTGATCGCCCGGCGTTTCGACGCCCCCGACTGTGAGTGCCTACTGCAGCGTCTAGCCGACCTGGTAACCATGGCGGGTAGTGCAACCATACAGACCATCGACAAGCTCGACGCGGAGGCGCGCGATGCCAAGGAGTTCACGAAATGGTTGGCGGCATACCTGACGGTGCGGCATTCGAGCCACAGGTGGCCAGCGACTTCTGCGGCCCGCATCGCCCAGCATCGTCCTCCCATTCGCGTGCTGCCTACGGAACTTCAAACGCGGCTCGATGCACTCGAGTCGCAGGCGGACTGGCCCGCTTACTTTGCGCTCGCCCAGCCATTGAGTGAGTTGATTAAATCGGAGCAGGTGCTAGCCACCGAGTTCGCCATATTGCTCGAGAAGCATACGCACCGCGCCGCCGACATGCTGGAGGTGCTCTTGGCTAACGAAAACAAAGTGCAATCTGAAGAAGCACAAATTTGTCTTGCCAATCTCATCGAACTGCGATTGAAGGAGGACCCCGCGGCCAGCCTCACCCGTGAAGTTCAGTTTTCGAAGTCGATGGCGGCCCGCTTGCAGGGCCATAGTGAATCGACTCTGGCCTGCTTCTGTCGGCAGTTCATCACCGACGAAAAGAATCGCCAGTTCATACTCGGCGCCTGTGAGTCAGACGAAAAGCAGCAGCAATTGGTTAAATTTCTCCTTGAACGGGCCGCCAAAACCAGCGACGACAGTCTATTCTTGAATCTGCTGTCCTGCATAACGATTATCTCTCCGGACGAAGAGCAGCGATCAGCCAGACATGCTCTGCAGGCCATCGATGCCGTGATCAGCAATCGCTCGATTGGCACCCGTGAGCTGGGCGATTTGGTCGGGGACATGCAGCAGAATCCGACGGCCGCCTTGCGGTCTTTGGCAAATCCGATCATGGGCGGTGCAGGCAAATCGGATCGACTGGCATCGCTTTACCTGACCCTCAATGAGATCACCGAAGTTTTTCAATCCAGTGGGCGCGTCGGAAATTTCAGTGTGGTCCGCGCCAAGTACTCAGCTATGGCCAGCGGTGGAGATTGATCTCCTGCTTTCACCGCAGGCCACATTTGAAAATGAGAGTCGTTCGATAAATCAGTTTGCGATTTCTTGCAGAGTGGCATGGCGCTATCCGTCGTTTTTGCCGTTGTAATTTCTACATTGATTCACCGGTGACTAACGGCCTAACGGCCTAGCGTTGGGCGGCCTGCTCTGCTCGGCCGATAACGAAATCCAACAATCCCCGGTCGCGGAAAAAGCCTGGCCAAAAGTTGTGTCCCTGTGAGGGCACCGCCTGCAAGCTGAATGCTGGATTGCCAGGCTTGGATTGGTAAGCCCTTTGCATGGCCTGGGAATTGGCTGCAATGGGCACGACCGCGTCGTCCATTCCGTGGATGATGTACATCGGAATGCCTGCCGAGGCCAGTTTGCCGGCTTTGGAAATTGGATTCCAAATCTCCAAGTTGGATTCGAGTTGTTTTTCATCCAATTGATAGGCCCGACTGGCTTGTTGCAGGCCCGGATAGCTCCGCAAATCGAACACGGGATAGATACCGGCTATGCCCGAGACGTGTTGTGGATTCTCGGCGGCCCAACTGCTGACCCATAATCCACCGCGACTGCGACCCAGCAGGCAAGGCTTGGAGGAAAACTGGCGTTGATCCACCAAGTACTCAACCAACGCGGACAAGCCCTGATTCCCCTGCGGGCTGCCGTAGGCCTCCCCGACATCGATCCCGGCCACAGCTATACCCGCATCCACCAACTGCTCATGCATCCACCGCTCATGTTCGTCCGGATAGTTGGGCAACAAGGTCGGCGCATACAGAACCCACGGTTGCGGCGTCTGGCGTTTCGCTGGTGCAGGCAGGAAAATAAAGGCAGGTTTGCCGGCGATCGTCAATAATTCGCCCTCCAGCATGGGTTTATCCGTGCGTCGCATCACGGCTACCCAATTACCCATTCCCGGCGGTGTCAGCTTGCCGCCGCTTAGATCCTGACGTGGGCCATGTCCGCCCGTATCGATATCGATCCAACGCACCTGCCACGTGCGCTCCGGCATCGCTGTTTTGTACGACCACATTTCCGGGCTCCGTGGCGGCGGGAAAATAGACGGCAATCGTCGATCGATTCTGCGTGGCGGCGGCGAAGGCTTCATTCTTGCCACATTCCAGCAGCAAACTGCTGGCCGGTTGCAATTCCCACACGGGCACGCTGGTTTCCAACAGGCGTGCGGCGCGAATGCAGGCCACGGCTTTATCATTAATACCCAGTCCCGAGTCGGGACGATGGAAACGAATGGAGGCAGCACCACCCAACAAATGCCTCCAGAATCGCTCAATGGCATCCTGGTCGGAGTGCCCGAATTTATTACCATCGGCCCCGTATGTCTTGGTGGTATTCATCGGCCGAGGATGCTTGGCAAGCAAGTTACGCACGTAAATAAAATTATCCCAGTGCTTCTGCCCCGAGTTCTGATTGTTCTGACTGACGTCCACATAGTCGTACAGCTCGGGGTGATCAAAGGTCTGTCGATGTCGCTTGGCGGTCAGGTCCCAATCGTCCCACATTTCTGTGATAGCAACCTTCTTGCCTAAGCTGGACGCCTGCTGCCGTATGCATTCGGTCCATGTTTCGGCCCACTCGGGGTCCGCGCTGGTTTCATTGTCGATGCAGTACAGCACATGGTCGTAGGGCAGACTCAGCTCGAGCATTTTTTCTACGAAAGCTCGTTGATAACGCATGAGTGCAACAATATTGCGCTGCTTCGGGGTAGAAAAGAAAAAGGGCTGCTTATTCTGTCCTGGATGTTCCGGGTAGCGATTCTCCAGCCCCGTCTGCTCGAATGTATAGTTGATATTATTCAGCGGATTGTAGGGATGAGATTCCCAGCGGCGCGGATCGGATTCGCGATTGTCGGTATAGTCGAAGCGGTCCCAAACCTCGATTTGTACAAAAATTTGTCGCTGATGGGTTTCGCTGAGAAAGGTTGCGAATCGATCCCAGTATTCTGGATTCCACTGACCGAGATCGTATTTGCCGTTTTCGAGCTGTAGGAAGGGATAAACTTCGAAACCAGCATCCTTGCGATCACTCATCGTATTGCGGACCACGTTGCCACCAGCGGCTCGTATGCGATCGAGTTGCGGAATCAATTTATCTTTGGGCCATTGAAACAAATTGTCATCGTCGCTGCCTCCCAAGAGCATGACGGGTTGCCCGTGGTAGGCCCAATACCAGGCGTTTTCCTTCCAAGGTTCAATAGCCTCGGCCGGCGTTAGCAAGCAACACAAGAGAATGAGAATTAATGCACAACGCATCACAAGTACTCCCGAATAAGAACACCGCCAAGGCAACCAACCGCTAGACGTCGCCATCATAGGACCGCAGCAGGATGATGCTAACACATTTCGCTCGCAAGATTTGGTCTGACTTCTCACAACCACGAGTCGCCTTGCAGGCTGACGCCGAATCGTCAAAATAGTGGGCTGTTCCAGTATGCCTGCCCCACAACGGCGAGGCGTCGGTAATCAGCCGTTGACATAAAATCGGATGACAGAAAACCTGATGAGGGGGACAAGGGTGTGAGTGATCGCTTAAGGATATTGGCCATCGTCTTGGTTTCCCTGGGCTGGGTGGCTCGCGGAGAGGCGCAAGAGTCCGCTGAGCCAGCTTCTAAACCGGAGGCACAGGCCCTCACGATAGCCGATCCGGATATTGGCTTGGAGCAGCTGAAAGTCCTTGTGAAACCTCTGACAAAGTCGGAGCTCGAAGTCGAGGCCAGCGCTTGGTTTGAATTGCTCCAGCTCAAGGCGCGCCAGATTGCGGCGACTCGTTTGGGGGTCATGAAGACTCAGCAGGCCCTCAAGGCCGAGGACGAGGGCGCGGCGGCCGAATCCTTGAAAGCCGCTCAGACCGTCAGTCGGGCCGCGGAAGCGGCTGCGGAAGAAGGCGAGCAGGCATTGACGGATACCGCCAAGCAGGCCTTGGGCGTGGATCCCGCCAGTCCCGAGGAGTCAGAGAACATCGATCCACAGGAGGGAAATTCGCCCAGCCCCAATGCTGATGCTAGCACGGCCGCAGAAGTTACCGAATCGGCTGAGCTCATGAAGGATGAATTGCTGGGCGACGTAACGGAACTCCAGGACCAGCGGACTGCCATTGGAGATCGATTGGCCGTCGTGTTGGATTCCCTGGAAAGCAAAGGGGGTGACGTCCAGGAATACCGTCAGTACTTGACTGCGGTATCGGGTGTCGAGCTGGATACATCCGATGTCAGTTCCGCTTGGGCCGGCATCATGGGTTGGATTAGCTCTAAAGAGGGTGGCCAACGCTGGCTATGGAATTTGGGCGAGTTCCTGGCAATCTTGCTGGTGACCTATATCGTCGCCAGGATGGTTGCCGCCATCGTGAATTGGCTGCTCGAGCGCAAGGTGCAGTTGAGCCAACTCGCCGAGCGATTGCTGCGCAGCACGATTACCAATCTAATTATGTTGATTGGCTGCGCCATTGCTCTAACGGCTTTGGAAGTCGATATCACACCCATTCTGGCTGCTATCGGAGCGACTGGCTTGGTCGTTGGGCTGGCGCTGCAAGGCACGCTGAGCAATTTCGCCAGTGGTTTGATGATTCTCATCAATCGCCCCTTTGATGTGGGCGATGTAGTCAGCGCTGGCGGGGTTACCGGAACCGTGAATCAGATGAATCTGGTTTCCACTACTTTTCGAACTTTCGATAACCAAACGATCCATGTTCCCAACAACGAGATTTGGAACAACGTCATTACCAATGTGACTGCCAATGAAACCCGCCGCGTCGATATGGAATTCGGGATTGGCTACGACGACGATTTTGAGCAGGCTGAAAAGATCATCCAATCGGTTGTTCAGGCTCATGCATTGGTATTGGAGGATCCTACGCCTGTCGTCGTCACCCATGCACTCGCCGACTCGTCGGTGAATATCGTCTGCCGACCTTGGGCAAAAACCGGTGACTGGTGGACTGTGAAGACCGACATCACGCGCGAGGTCAAGCGTCGGTTTGACCAGGCCGGGATCTCCATTCCCTATCCGCAGCAGGATATTCACGTATACAGCCACGGCGGCAAGTCCATGTACAGCGACACGGACATTGCAACCACAACAAAGTGATGCGGGACATGGCGCTTTAGCAGTTAGCGAAAAAAGAAATACCGGATTCTCAGCCGATTCGCTAAATCGTCGTTGCCTCTGCAGAAACCGGGTGGAATGCCCGTCGGCTGATTTGACTAACCCTAGTTCTTAATTTGGACGAAGCACTAGATGGTCTATCCCAATCGAGATTACGGCCTGCGTGAGGGAGCGGCACTGGTTTGCGTGCTAGAATGCACGCGTTGCCATACCTGCTGGATAAATTTGCGGCTAGACCAAAGTGATGTTCATGAAGCTTTTACTCGCTATTTCCGCCGCCACAGTTTCCTGGTGGCTCGGCTGCTTTGCAAGTGATAGCCTGCGAGCTGCGGAATTACCGAATATTGTTTACATACTCGCTGACGATCTGGGGTATGGCGATCTCGGCTGTTATAACGAGCACTCGAAGATCCCCACACCGCATCTTGATCAACTCGCCCTACAAGGTATGCGTTTCACTGATGCGCACTCGCCATCGTCGGTCTGCACACCGACGCGTTATGCGTTGCTTACCGGGCGTTTTGCGTGGCGAACCCGCTTGCAGAGGAATGTGCTAGGTCCTTGGGATAAACCGCTCATTGCGGCCGATCGGCTGACCGTGGGCAAGCTGTTGCAAAAGCACGGCTACGCAACCGCATGTATCGGAAAATGGCATCTTGGCCAGAACTATTCCACCACCGATGGCAAGCCGCCGATTGGTGGCGTGAAAAACGCTTTGGGCAATGTCGATTTCACCAAGCCGATTACCGATGGGCCAACCTCGCGTGGCTTTGATCATTACTTTGGCACCATCGTTCCGAACTATCCGCCCTATTGCTTCATCGACGACGATCGTCCGGTTGGAATTCCTTCGGTACCGATTCAGGGTGGGAATTTCAATATCCCTGGCCCTATGGTCCCCGGTTGGAAGCTAGAGAACATCCTGCCCGAGCTGACCAGCCACGCCGTGAGCTGGGTCGAAGATACAGCCAAGTCCAACAAGCCGTTTTTCCTTTACTTCTCGCTGACCTCACCCCATTTTCCTGTCGTTCCAGCAGCCGAATTCATTGGCACATCGAAGGCTGGGGCGTATGGCGATTTTGTCCATCAATCGGACTGGAGCATCGGACAAGTACTGGACGCATTAGAACGGTCGGGCGTAGCACAAAACACACTTGTCATTTTCACGAGTGACAACGGAGCTGAAATCACTGGTGAAGTGGACCCTGGCGTCTACGATCGTGTTCAGCAGTTTGACCACCGCAGCTCTGGCGAACTTCGCGGGGCCAAACGTGATGCCTGGGAAGGCGGTCACCGCGTGCCTTTCATTGCCCGCTGGCCAGGAAAGATCAAAACGGGGACGGTAAGCCAAGAAACAATGTGCCACGTGGACTTCATGGCGACGGTCGCCGCCATCGTCGGCGAGAAACTGCCTGACGATGCGGCCGAAGATAGCGTGAACGGTTTACCCGCACTGCTCGGCGAAAAGCTTTCAGCAAGCGTTCGCGAGGCCATTGTGCTTCACAGTGCCCAAGGCAAATTTGCAATCCGCAAGGGCGACTGGGTCCTCATCGATGCCCCATCTGGCGATGACAACCGAGCTCGCGGCGAGCCACAGTGGCTCAAGAACGAACGCCTTTACACGCAGCACGCGCAACCTGGCGAACTCTACAATCTACGCGAAGACCTCGCTCAGCGTTACAACCGTTTCGACGAGAAGCCCATGCTGGTGAGTGAATTGAAAACGCTCTTGGAGCAATACAAACACCAAGGCCGCAGTACGCCCGGCGCACCGCAGCAGAACGATGTGGAAATCCAGCCCACACTGCAACCCACGGGTGTTCCGCGAAATGCGGAATGAGGACATTTCTTGACACTTCTCGCTGATCGCCACCATAAGAACTAACCCTCCCCCGCGGGTGATTCACCATTTTTTTGGTTTTGCTTCGCGGCAGGGTGGATGCGAGCCCCAGCGAGTCTTCCGGGAGGGCGAACTGAGCCGCTCCCCGCCAAACTCGCCGGGGCTCACTGGCGACCCTAGTGGCTTGGGCCCAACATGGGATACGCAGACAAGGGCGAATTTTGGACAGTCTTGTACTTGCGAGCATACGCCAAGAAATACGACCTCAATCTCTCGGAGCTTAACGAGACGAAAAATGCACAATACCGAAGCACCAGGACGGCCATGCAGACTATTACTGGGATTCCGGCACATTTGCACTCGCTTTCCTCCTGGGTGTCGGGCTTACCAATCCGTTTGTGAAAAGGGTTAAGCTGCGGACTATTTTCAGTTTGGCCAGCGATTCTGCTACAAATCTGCCATTGGGTGGGGTATACAGGAAATGTCAGAGATGGTTCGTTCGTGTCATGAAGCGTTGTCGACCGTAAAGGAGATCACGATGCCTGCTTCCTCTGCCGTGACGGCGGCGCAAATTTTGGATGTTTTCACTGACGAGATCGCAGCGCATGGCGGTCGAGTGACGGAGACCTACCACGAGAAGCAGGGGCTGTTCGTACGCTCCGTTCTCCCACGCGAGGAGGAGGTCCGGCCCAGCGACCCAGTTCAGGGCGGAGTTGCTCTCAAGGCAACCCGTGGCGGGGTTTGGCTGTACCCCTATGTCTTTCGCCAGGTCTGCCAGAACGGAGCGATTATGGCGCACACCCTGGCTAAACACTTCCTCGAGGATCTGGATGAAAAGGAACCAGCGGAAGTATACGAGAGTATTCGCGAAGGCGTGACCGCCTGCTGTAATGTAGATGTTTTTTTGGAGAACACTCGCAAGTTCAGCGCCTCTCGGGAAATGAATGCAGATTTGGCTTTAAATCTTCTGCCGATACTCTCGGAACTGCCCGCCTCAGTTGGCAGCCGTCTGCTTCCCAGGATATTCGAAGAATTCTTCCGTGAGGGAGATGGGTCGCAGTTCGGCCTGGCTAATGCCGTCACCGCTGTCGCACGTGACACCTCCGATCCGGATATGCGCTGGAAGCTGGAAGAATTCGGTGGCGGCATCGCAGTCTCCGCAGATCCTCGCCAGCCCATCGATGGCGCCAGCGCAGCGGCGGCACCATCGCGACAAGCAGTTGGAATCGGGTAAGGTGTGACAAAGAACAGCCTTAACCTGCAAGGGTTTCTTTTCAGCGCGGTGATCCTGCTGACGCCGGCAACCTCCGCGTCAGACTATGAACAGAAAATCAAACCACTCTTGCTCGAACGTTGTGTCACATGTCATGGCGCGAACAAGCAGGAGGGCGACCTGCGACTCGACGCCGGTAGGTTGATCTTGAAAAATGGTTCCGGAGCAATAGTTGTACCTGGCAAAAGCGAGCAAAGTGAACTGATCAACCGGGTGATTTCCCACGACGAGAGTACACGCATGCCACCAGAGGGCTCACCCTTGACGATGGCAGAGATCGAGCTGCTGCGGAAGTGGATTGACGAGGGTGCCGGTTTTCCCAGTGATGAAGCAATTGCTCAACCTCCCAACGAACACTGGTCGTTTCAACCAATCCGGCGGCCGGAACTACCTGACGTCCAAGACAAGTCGTGGGTTCGAAACGAGATTGATGCATTTGTGTTGGCGAAGTTGGAATCACAGGGCTTCAGCCCGCAGCCTCAAGCAGATCCAAGCGTTCTGTTGCGTCGAGTCTACCTTGACCTGATTGGTCTTCCACCTTCGATCAGTGAGCAGGACGAGTTTTTAAAGTCGCCGGACTTAAGTGCCGTGATTGCTGACCTACTGTCTCGTCCCGAGTATGGCGAACGGTGGGCAAGGCACTGGCTCGACGTCGTTCGCTATGCAGACAGCAATGGCTACGAACGTGACGCAGAGAAACCGTTTGTTTGGCGATACCGCGACTACGTTATCGAGTCACTCAATGCCGACAAGCCATTCGATCGGTTCATCCTCGAACAAATTGCAGGGGATGAATTGTCTGAACCATCAGTCCAGACACATATCGCCACTGGGTTTCTGCGTCTGGGCCACTGGGACGATGAACCAGCCGATCCGCTTACAGACCGCTATGACCAACTGGATGATATTATCAGCACTACCGGGCAGGCCTTTCTTGGCCTGACGATTGGCTGCGCCCGTTGTCACGACCACAAGTTCGAACCGCTCAGCTCAAAGGACTACTACAGCCTGCTTGCCGTTTTCAATCCTCTCGAGCGACCACGCAACGGCAGGACAGAGCAGACGGTGATCGTTGACGACACCGAGATCTACGCATGGCGTGAAACTTCGGCCAACGCATTGCCAGTTCACGTGCTCGAGCGCGGCTCTCCATTGAATCTTGGCGATCTGGTGGAACCTGCCGTCCCGGCAGTTCTGGCTTCCGTTCAACCGAGATTTCCCGAACCCGACTCGACGACAACGCGACGTCGGCTCGGCCTGGCACGTTGGATCGCAAGCGACAGCAACCCGCTAACCGCCAGGGTTATCGTCAACCGCGTTTGGCAACAGCATTTTGGCCAAGGGCTGGTAACGACTGCTAACGACTTCGGATTGATGGGGGCACAGCCGTCCGATCCTGAGCTGCTGGAATGGCTCGCTCACTGGTTCATGCATGATGCGGGCTGGTCGTTGAAACGATTGCACACACTCATGCTGAGCAGTCGTACCTGGCAGACGGTTAAATCGCCCAATTCGGTGATTCAATATCGTCGGCTCGAGGTTGAGGCGATTCGCGATTCCATGCTCTTTGTGAGTGGACAGCTCAACAACAAACGCTTCGGCCCGGCAATGAAGCCACAGGTTCCGACTGCGGCCCTCGAAGCCAACACGGATAAAGAAAATGTCTGGCAGGCCTCGGACGAAGCAGAAGCCTCACGTCGAAGTGTGTACGCTTTTATTAAACGTGGGTTGGTCGTGCCGATGTTCGAGACGCTTGACCTGGCCAATAGCGTGAGCAGTTGCCCGCAACGGCAGATCACGACGGTCGCGACACAGGCTCTGAGTTTATTCAACGGTAGTTTGACGCAGGAACAGGCTAGGCATTTCGCTGAAAGACTGCGGCGGGAAGCAGGCGATGATCCGATCGTGCAATCGCGACTGGCATGGCGGACCGCCTTGTGTCGCCAGCCGACGAGTTTCGAAATGCAGCACATGATCGAGTTCCTGAGCAAAGAGCCGCTGGAAGAGCTTTGCCGGGTAATCATGAATCTGAACGAATTTGTTTACCCGGAGTGAGCTATGTCCCGATTCATTCCTAACAGGGTGCAATGCGGTCGTACGCGTCGAGAATTTCTTTGGCAGGCCGGTGGTGGATTCGCAGGGCTTGCGTTAACCGACCTCCTGGCAAAGGAAGCAGCCGCAACCGAAAAACAGCCGCATTTCCCGGCCAAGGCGAAGCACTGCATTTTCCTATTCATGAACGGTGGTCCATCCCAGGTGGATACCTTCGACCACAAGCCCGCGCTGGCGAAGTTCGATGGGCAGAGTTATTCCGGCGACGCGATCGTTGGATCCAATGGGCGACCGATCGGCCATCTGATGAAATCGCCTTTCCCGTTTCGCAAGCACGGAGAAAGTGGGCTGGAGATCAGCAGTCTGTTTCCGCACCTTTCGCAGCATGCCGACGAGCTGTGTGTACTCCGGTCGATGTATGCCGATACGGCCGCTCATGCTTCTGGCTGCCTACAGATGAATACTGGTAGTATTTTCATCGGTAAGCCGTGTATCGGCTCGTGGCTCAGCTATGGACTTGGTACGCAGAACGCGAACCTTCCCAGCTTTGTGGTCATGACCGATCCTCGCGGCGGTCCGATCGGCAGTGCGTCCAACTGGTCGTCAGGTTATATGCCGGCCTCCCATCAGGGCACGCTCTTTCGAAGTGGAGGCACGCCGCTCTTGAATCTCGCTACGCCAGAGGGAACCACCGACCGAACCCAACGCCACAGCCTCGATCTTCTCAAGTCTCTCAACGAAGAGCATCTTCAAAGCCGCCCCGGAGACTCAGAACTACTGGCCAGGATCGAATCTTACGAACTCGCCTATCGCATGCAAACCGAAGCCTTGAAAGTAGTGGAAACCGACAAGATCGACATCGCCACACGAGAGATGTACGGACTCGACGACCCGCTTACTGCGGACTTCGGACGCAAATGTCTGATTACCCGACGGCTTATCGAGCACGGAGTACGTTTTATTCAGCTCTATTCTGGTGGTGGACATATCGAAGACACTTGGGACGGTCACACGGATTGCATTACCAATCACAAGACGCATGCTGGTGAAACCGACAAGCCAATCGCAGCCTTGATTGCCGATCTGAAACGCTGCGGACTGTGGGATGACACCCTACTCGTCTGGGGAGGTGAATTCGGACGTACGCCGACGAGCGAGGGGGTTAACAAACCAGGTCGAGATCATGACTGGCATGGTTTTTCAATGTGGCTCGCCGGCGCAGGGGTGAAGGGGGGCCAAGCTATCGGCGCAACAGACGAATTGGGCTTCACCGCCGTTGAGGAACGCTGCCATGTCAGCGACCTGCACGCCACCATTCTTCACCTAATGGGAATCGACCATCGACGGCTGAGTTTCCCTCACCAGGGATTGAACCAGCGTCTGACAGGGGTCGAAGACCGCCGAGTAATCAGGAAAGCACTCAGCTGACCAACCGCCATAGCGGATAACAGGCAGGGACTTTCGAGTAACTGTCATGCCTTGCGGTCGGTACTGTGGTGAAATTAATGCTGAAACTGATCAACGATCTTCCTGCTGCTTCGTCGATTTGAGTCCCGCAGGTCCGAAGGGGTAGGTGGTAAACCCGATCGCGTCGAGCAATGCTCCGTCTTCGCGGTAGGCTATGGTCAGTGTATGCTCGCCCGGTTCCAGCTCGATGGCCGTGAGTTTCACCCACTCCCAATCTTTGGTTCCCAAGCCGTTGACGGCCGAGAAGGCACCGTCGTCAATTTTCAGCCAGAAGGAGTCATCGTCCGCCGACGGACAGTTGACACGGGCATGTACATAGTACTTTGCATCTTGCGTCGCCGTGAACGGGATCGTCAGCCTGCCTTCGTCGCCGCTGGGTACGGCCCCAGGACTGTTCAAGCCGGATTTGATCGTCAGGTATTTTTCCTTAGATGCATTAGGGTCGCTGAGAACACTCCAATCCGAACCGTGCCTTGTTGATTCCGCCTCGAAAATGAACGCCTCGACGTTCTTGCCATCTGGCATTGGAAAAGTTGACTTGCCCTTGGTCCAGCCGTCGATCCAAAACTCGTATTCGACTTCGTCAAAGGGATGTTTGGTAATCGATGTATTGGCAGTTTTCTTTCCCAGCAAAAATTTGTCAACAAAGGCTTCGACCTCTGGTCGCTGGCTATCTGGAAGTTGACAGTGCTGGTGACCGGCAACAATCGAGAATCCGAATCTGTCAGGAATACCGAAAGTCTTCCACACCTCGTGGGCGGCGCGACAGGATACATAGCCTGATTCATCGGCCAGCCATTCGTAGTCTGGATTTCCCAGTACGAGCAGCGCCCGAGGAGCAACCATCGCCATGAGTTCGTGATGATCGTAGGGAAGTTTCTCAACAGCGCCGGAAAACTGGAACATGTCTTCCAGAAACCATGCCCGGCTCGTCTTAGCCAGAGTCTCAACATTGCCCAACGTTTCTGATACTCGCCATGCAGCCGCACCACCTCCGCCTGATTCCTGCGCAATCGTCAGAGCAATCCTCTCATCGAAGGCACCCGCAAACAGTGCCATCTTGCCCGCGAAGGAACACCCTGTCACCGCAAGGTGTTTGCGATCGATGGGAAGCTCTTTCTCAACAAGCTCAAGGCCATCGATGATACGACTGATCCCCCACGGCCAGGCACTGTAGGCGCCGATTTCGGTCTGGTCGGGGTAGAGCCGATTGATGGGTTCCTGTCCCCGCTTTTGCTGGTGGGACATTACCTGATTGAAATCGAAGGCGATGGTGGCAATGTTGCGACTCTCAAAGATCTCTCGCGGCAGACTTCCACTGCCGCCACCGAAACCGATGCCGATGACGGCGGGAAACGGTCCGTCACCTTCGGGGAGTTTCACTCGCGCGTAAGAGTTAGTGTTTCGCCATTCTCCATTAACGTCACGGTCAGCCTGCCATCAGCGAAGGTGGCTTGGATATCGGTCGGTCGAGGCGGTTTCTTTCCAATGCCGTAGTTTTCAATTTCCGCTTTGATCTCCGAACGCCGCCGGCTCCAATCATTGAAATCGGTTGAACGACCACTTCCGTTTGACCACTCGAAAGGGTCGGGGAGAGGCCGGACGATCGGCAGCTGCGCAAACTCAGGCAGTGCAGGTGTCGCAAACGCTTCACCGGTGTGCTCCACGGCGAATACGAGAGGAACATCGTCAACAGCGCGATTGGCGAGCATTCCCTCGGAAATTTCGTTCTCTACCCCTCGCAGGTGTTTGTCAAAGAACTGCCGTTGACGACTGAGCACTTCTGGGTTGAGAAATCCGCCGTGACCGGCGCCATCGACCGTGACAAAGTAGCATTCAACACTTGCATTCTTTAACGAGGCTGATAGCCGCTGCGACTGGTTATAAGGAACGATCAAATCTTTGTTGCCGTGGATGATGAGAAAGGGCGGATCGTCCTGCGAAACGTAAGTGATGGGAGATGCCGCCGTGGCGACCCCTTTGTTTGCACTGACCTGCCCGCCAATCAACATCCCTTCTGGCGAACTGGCGGCGTCATGATCCAAGCGGCTTGGATAGTCTTTCATCGCCAACAGGTCTGAAGGTCCGAATTGGTCCACGACGCACTGAACGCGGCTGCTGAAGTCCTTGTTTGTCCCCAGGCTACCTTCCAACTCCTCGACGTCACCGCTGGTGCCAAGCATTGCTACGAGATGCCCACCTGCCGAGTCACCGATCACGCCGATTCTCGTTGGGTCGAGGTTGTACTTATCGGCGTTACCACGAATCCAACGAATGGCGGCTTTGCAATCGTGGATCTGTGCCGGCCATTTCTCTTCGCCAGTCAGGCGGTAGCCGACAGAAACCCCAGCATATTCTCCATCGGAGACGTAGCCCGCCAATCGACGATGTCCCACAGCGCGGTCCCCGGACTGCCAGGCGCCTCCGTGGATATAGACAATCACTGGCAGCGGGAGATTTCTGCGGGGCTCCACAGGTAGCAAGAGGTCCAGTTGCTGACGCGCATTGTCCGTCCCCGCATAGGGAATGTTGGCCTCTAGTTTGACGCTGTCGGGCAGCTCTTGAGGACCGCCAATCTGAACTGCCAGGCTGGGCTCTGCCAGCCCAATCATGCCGAGGACGACTACAACGCTTGAGATTCGAAGAAGTTGTGATCGCATTACGAGTCCCTCTGGGTGACGGGCACCCTCGATTTCCGCCTGGCCTGAACAAACGATCTTAAAACTTAACATGATTGTCGGCCACAAGCAGTCGGAATTCAACGTTCTTTATGCGATTCTCAAAGTCCTCGTCTCGAATCTGCTGTTCGTGGATGCTGCTTGGCCTTCCAGGTCAAGAAAGAACAACACTCCCACCTGTATTGAGAGTTCCAAGAGCCAGAGGCAGACGCCGAGAGCAATGGAATGGCTGCCAACACAAACAGCTCGAATGGAAGCATCGGAACCTGGAATGGGTGGCGCCGATGAACGCGCTATTCTTTGGGCAGCTGGTCATCTCCGGTCTTCAGTCCGGTTCGCATGGCCCAATCTTCCCACGCCTTGCCCAATCGTTGGGTTCGTTCCACTTCCGATGCCGCAAGGTCAGTTGTCTCGCAGCGATCATTGGCGAGGTTGTAGAGTTCCCAAGCCTTGCCTTTCTTGGGCCAGACGACTTTCCAATCACCTTCTCTCAGCGCACGGCTGCCAGACCATTCCCAAGCGAGTTGCTTATGGGGTTCGCGTTGCAGGCCATTGAAGATCGCAGTTAAACTCTTGCCCTCAACCGGAAGAATCTCTTGGCCTCCATACGTGGCTGGGTATTCACCGCCAGCAAGTTCGACCAGCGTCGGCATGATGTCAATAATGTGAGCCGGCTGCCGGGTGATTTCTCCCGCCTTGATCCGCCCTGGCCACCAGGCGATACACGGCGTGAGGACGCCACCCTCGAAAGCGCTGCTCTTGTGTTTTTTGAAGGGCGTATTCTGCGCCCAACCCCAGGCAGGTCCCACGGATGCATAGAAGTCTTTGGGCCCAGGGATGATTTCAGGACTCCGTCCCCCCGGTTCCTCGGCGCATCCGCCATTGTCCGACAGAAAGAGGATGAGCGTATTGTCCGCCACTCCCGCTGTATCCAAAGCTGCCCGCAGCCGTCCAATATTCTGGTCCATGGAATCGATCATGGCAGCGTAAACCGCCATGCGGAGATCTTCGTGATCGTGATTGGCTGAGTCCCAGTCGTATGAATTCTCATCCTCGTCGCTTAACTGCCAGCTTTCGGTCGCGAGTCCCATCTCTTGTTGTCGTTGCCAGCGCGCGGCACGCATCTTTAGCCAGCCGCCTAGCTCACGATACCTACCTCGATATTTTGCGATGTCTTCCGGCTTGGCATGCAGCGGATAGTGGGGCGCGGTGTAGGTCACATGAATGAAAAACGGGTTCTCTTTCTCAGCAAATTTGTTGATACATTCGATGGCGTGATCGGTAAAGGCATCGGTTGTATAAAACTCTTCTGGAAATGAACTAATCCGCTGGTCGTTATGCCCAAACTCGCGAAACTTGCCTTGCTTGTAGGGTGGATCTTGAATCGAAGGATCGAAGTAGTTGCAGCAGCCATCTAGCAAGCCGTAGAATTCGTCGAATCCACGATGGAAGGGATGTGTTTCCTTTTGGCTGCCAAGATGCCATTTACCACTCAATGACGTCTGATAGCCGGCGAGCTTCATCGCTTCGCCCAGTGTGATCATGTCGCGTCGTAGCAGATCGCTTTGGTCGCGGCGCGGATAGAGGCCCGTGAGAATCGAAACGCGAGTCGTGGTGCACTTGGCGTTGTTGTAAAACTGCGTAAACCGCATTCCCTGCTTTGCCAGTTGATCAAGGTGCGGCGTCTCTACCTCGCCACCGTAGCAGCCAATATCCGACCAGCCCATGTCGTCGCACATGATCAAAATGATGTTGGGTCGGCTCTCGGCGGCACTGGAAACCACTGGGATCGTGCAAGCAAAGGTCACAGCCAAGAATAGGAACGAAACCTTAAGATGATTATTCACTTGCAAATTCCTTTGGAATGAATAGCAGTTTCCTTTGGAGTTGTTTCCTGGGGTTGGTTGCACAGCAGTTCCTGTCTCATTCCATACTCGTTACCACAACGTAGTACGCGCCCAGTTCACCTTCCTTGATTTCGAAAAATGGAGCGAGCTGATGCGATCCCTGCTTAAGTTCCGTCACGAATCTTACCTCCTCGGCATCCTCCTCGACCGGCTTGCGGTCGAGGATTTTGTCATCGATGCGCAGCACCCCGTGAGTGGCACCGATGGAGTTGCCGACGACAGAGCGGAATGTCGGCGAAGATCCGGGGACATTCGTCACCTGCGGGGAGCTCCGCATTGATCGCGGTGGCAGACTCTGCGGGCCAGCGGCGGAGCGAGACCTGATACCTGCCGTCGCGCAGCACCTTGACCGCCCAGTGGCCATCGTGGGTGAGTTTCTTACCGCCCGACTGCTTTCGGTCGGCCGCGCGGATGGATCCCTGGTGCCACGGAGGATAGATCTCCTGTATCCAGTCGTGGGCGGTCAGGCTGACTACGCGGTGCTCGGGGTGGCCGAGGTAGATCTCGGTGGTTTGTGAAAAAGTGGGTTCGAGTTCGGCCCACCATTGATCATAAAACGCTCGCATCTTGGCGACGACTTCCGGATGCTCCTCGGCGATGTTGTTCGTCTGTCCCGGGTCGACACCAATTTCGTACAGTTCTTTGCCGTTGATCGAGTCGATACTTGTTGCGACATTACCGAACTGACTACGCCACTTGATCGGATCACGAACGCGTTGCGAATCACTGACAACGAAACGCTCGGGCCACTCTACCTCTTTGGTCGGGTCAAGCAAACCGGCAATGGAGACACCATCAAACTTCACGCCGTCCGGCTTCTTCACGCCGGTCATCTCGAGCAACGTCGGGACAATATCGACAGCGTGAGTCAGCTCATTAACGTCGTGCTGCTGGGTGATGCCGCCGGCGGGCCAATGCAGAAAGAAGGGGACACGATGTCCGCCATCGTAGGGGCTGCCTTTGCCGCCCTTCATTCCGGCATTGTAGATCTTGGCGCCGCTGGCCGTTCCATTGTCGGTGGTGAAAACGAAGATGGTATCGTCCGCGATTCCCAGTTCTTCGATCAACTGGCGGGTCTTGCCGACGTTGTCGTCGATATTCGTGATCATGCCGTAGAAAGCAGCGATGCTTCGGACTGCCCCTCGTACATTTCGAGGTACTTGCGTGGGCAGTGCAGCGGCTTGTGGGGTGCATTGGTCGAGATGTAGGCGAAGAACGGCTTCTGCTGCTTCGCACACTTGCTGATGAATGCGTTGGCCTGCGCGAAGAAGACATCCGTACAGAATCCCTTCGCGGGAACGATTTCGCCGTTGTGGAAATAGGAACCGTCGAAGTAGGCGTTGTCCCAAACGTCTGGCGTTTGTCCGACACCGCCACCACCATGCCGAAAGACCTCAGTAAAGCCACGGTCCTCGGGGCGATAGGGATAGTTGTCACCGAGATGCCACTTTCCGAACATGCCGGTTTCGTAACCTGCGTCGGCGAACATTTGGCCGACCGTGACTTCATTCTCACGCAACATCGAACGGCCCATGATCGTGTGCCACACTCCAGTGCGGTTCGTCCAGTGCCCGGTCAGCAGCGAGCACCGCGTGGGCGAACAAGTTGGTGCAACGTGGTAGTCGCTCAACCCCGAGCTTTCCGATGCCAACTGATCGATGTGCGGAGTCTTGATAATCGGATTGCCAGTGCATCCGAGATCGCCGT
Source organism: Pirellulaceae bacterium (assembly GCA_963707245.1). Taxonomy (GTDB): domain Bacteria; phylum Planctomycetota; class Planctomycetia; order Pirellulales; family Pirellulaceae; genus Aureliella. The sequence continues at coordinate 9,019 of CAVPPY010000019.1, read as the reverse complement.
AGCCTTGATCGTCGCTGATAACGAAGACAATGTTGGTGGGTGCTGCTGCCAGCCCAGAGGAAACAAAAAAGCCGACAATGAGCAAACTGATGCGCAGGCTGAGAGTCGTGGCTGTGGTGGCAGGATTGGACTGAGACATGGAAAAGCTCGTAGAATGATAGTCGTTGGAGAACTGGTTGTTAACCCATTCATCAGCACGCAACAGTTGAACAGTCATCCAGTGAGTAAGCGGCATCCAGTGAGTAGGCGACATCCAGTGAGTAGGCGGAATGATGGGCTGCTCCTCATGTTGGCGCGATTAGAATTATAGCTTATACGAATTCTTCAGCCTCCGGAGAAATCGACGTTTCAGCCTGTGAGCTGAATTACCTTGATTTGCCACTTGGGGTAGGCTCTGAATGCCGCCCGCTGCCTACGTAGGAAACACATGAAGCGCATCCCGCCCTACAATTCCGGAATCAATCTAGGGATACGATTGGCGCCTTAGCGCGTCTGTTGCCATTCTTTGCGATGATTGCAATTCATACAATCGCCTGTACGGAAATCCCGGCTGATCAAGCGTCTCCCATATTATTGTCCGGACGAGTGGTCGATTCCCGAGGCATTCCAGTTGCGGGGGCCATCGTTTCGATTGGTCAAAGGGAAGCAGAGGCTTCGCCGGTGACAACGATCGTCTCCGATGGCGACGGTCGATTCAGCACTTCGATCGTAACGACTCCGGCCGCTGTTGAGTCGATGCATATCGATTGCAAGAGTGCCGATAACCTGCAGATTGGCTATCTGGCCCTGCGTACTGCAGACGAGAATCTAGACTGGCAGTCTCTGGAAGTACAGATAGACGTTGCCAAGCAGGCGCGTCTTGTCGTTTTGGATGCACAGGAGAAGCCGATCTCTGGCGCATCGGTGGCAGCACTACTCGGCAATTTAGGTGGGCGCCGCATAACGACCATCACCGATGAGTCGGGGCTTGCCGAATTGACTTACACATCTTCCGAGCCTATCGCGGTTGCCTTGGCTTGGAAGGACGGTGAGGGACTCGACTACCGTTTGTATCAACAAGCACAACGCGGCTATGGGCCTGAGTTTCCTGAAGATAGTATCGAAAGATTCAAACTCGAGGGTACGGCGCCTGTTACCTTGAGAATTGTCGACGACCAACAGCGACCGCTCGAGGGCATTCGAGTTTATCCATTTGTCCTGCAAAAAACAGTTCGAACCGCGACAAGTTCCACAGATCTCAATCTTTCCTTTTTCCATGATTTCATCCACGAGTACTCTGATGCGAATGGCGAAGTCACTTTCAAATGGATGCCAACCTGGCAGAAAAGCCTGATCAGTTTTTGGGCATCCGCGGAACATGGAGTGGTTAGAGCGAGGGTATACCATGACCCCGGACTTGGAAAAGGCATCAGCCAAGTTGAATTGGAGCGTACCGTACCGATCCGCGGGACAGTATTCGGCCTCGATGGAAGGCCCGCAAAAGGGATTACTATCTCGGCTCATGGAATCGGATACTCGTACGATCGATGCAAGGCCACCGCAGAAACCGACGATTCGGGAAATTATGAATTGCAGGTAGCCCCGAGCCAGGTCTATATGCTGATCGTAAAGGATAGCCAGTGGGCTTCGTCGCCCCAGAGTGGATTCGCCGTATTTAGGAACACTCCAGTCGAAGGCAAGGATTTCTCGCTTCGAAAGGCGACTCGCATTGTGGTGACGGTCCGCTCAACCGCACCACCGCAGGTGCCTGTACCCGCCTGCCGTATGTCGCTCACGCAATCCGGGATTGGCATCAGCGAGCTCAGTGATATCCAATTGTCCAAGCCAACCATTTCAATTGACTGGCCGCCCGGGCCGACAAGCCGACGGAACGTCTCGAAGCCTGGACTGATGAGCAGGGGAGTTGCACATTCTATGTAGGCGATGGCGACTATGAACTCAAAGGCAGCGACATCACTGGAAGCAGGAAGTTTACAGTCTCCGGCGAAGACTCACTTGAAATAAACCTCGAGTCCAAAGTTACAATGCAACCGGCTATTTTGCCCGACAAGAGCGCTCCGCTACTCGGACTGATCATTGAGGATGGAACCGATCAACCAGCTCGAGATTGCAAAGTAACCGTGGTTCCGCGACCAGTAGCTGAGTACACCAGTGGCCGACCATCTTTTGAAGCAACCACCGGCGCGGACGGGAAGTTCAGGGCGGAACGAATTCGCATTGGCAGTTTTGTTCACGCGATTAGTGCTGACAAGAAAATGGCAGCCATTCGCGAGGTCGAAGACGACAAGAGCGTCTTCCTTTTGAAATTGCAGCCAGTGGGGTCCGCCAAAGGCCGGATGCTATCGCCCGACGGGTCGACGCCCATGGCCGAGCAAAAGATTGGCTATGGTTTTATTGTTCCTGTACAAGAAAACCCTGCGCGGAGAGGATTCAATCTCAATGCAGACAATGCTCCTCGTGGATCCCTGAGTTTTGTGCAAGTTTGCACCACCGACGCCGATGGATATTTCCAGCTGGAGCAGCTTGCTGCGGGTTTTGAGTATCAAGTCTATTTGGGCCAGAGTATTACGCCCAGCGATCCATGGTTTGTTATCAAGGTTGGCGCGGGTGAGACACTCGATCTTGGAGACATGAAGGCACCTCGGCAGGCTCGCAACGACTAGTGCTTCGTCCAACTTTAAGTTTGGGATTAGCCGCACGGCGTTAGCCGCGGTTCCCTCTGCAGAAACCGGGGCTAACGCCCATCGGCTGATTTGACTAACCCTAATTCTTAAGTTTGGGATTAGCCGCACGGCGTTAGCCGCGGTTCCCTCTGCAGAAACCGGGGCTAACGCCCATCGGCTGATTTGACTAACCCTAATTCTTAAGTTGGACGAAGCACTAACCCGACACGGCATCTCCCATTTTGTTGCGTACCAGTTTGCGGCCGTCCGGCGACCGAGATGTGCCCCAACCGGTAGCTCGCAGTGCCTTGGCGATTTGGCTTTCTGAACGTAGCGATTGTTTGCTACGCAGGATCGCGAGCCCAATCGGCTTCTCGTGAAAGGGCGATTCCTTCCATAAATTAGCAGGCCCTCTTGATAGCCAAGTCGATCCGTATGGGCTCACATTGCTTGCCTTGGGCAACAAAGCCCAATACATTGTCGCCAACAGCAAATTCACGCTAACGTCAAATGGAATGCTCTCGACATATGAAAATTACCGGCATCGAAACGCTTGTCTGCCACGCTCGTATGCGAAATTGGGTGTTCGTCAAGGTGGTGACCGATCAGCCGGGGATGTTCGGCTGGGGCGAAGCGACGTTGGAGTGGCACACGCGCAGTGTGGTCGGAGCGATCGAAGACTTGTCACAACTGCTCATTGGAGAAGATCCCACTCGTGTCGAACATCTCTGGCAGATGATGTGGCGCCAACACTTCTGGCATGGCACCGGGATCGTCCGCTCGACCGCCATCGCCGGAATCGACATCGCGCTGTGGGATATCGTCGGCAAATTGCACGGGGTTCCCTGTCACAAACTGTGGGGTGGCCCGGTGCGCGATTTCATCCGGCTGTATAGTCATCTGGGCGGCGGTTCGATGGAGAGTTTTTATGAGACTCCAGTCGACAACGCAAAGCGTTTTGCCGAATTGGCTCAGCAGGTGGTAGCCGAAGGCTTTACCGCGTTCAAGTCCATGGCGGTGCCGCCAACGATGCCGATCGAAGGTCTGAAGCCGATCAAGGCTGCCGATGCCTGTGTGGCCGCGATGCGTGAAGCAGTAGGCGACGACATTGATATCATGGTCGATTGCCATGCGCGTCCGTCGCCAGCGATGGGAATGCAGTTCGCCAGAGCGCTCGATCAGTACGGCTTGTATTTTCTGGAAGAGCCCTGCTGGCCCGAGAGCATCGATGGGCTGGCGGCCATCAACGCAGCAGTATTTTTGCGTTTAAGCTCTTCTGGTTCGAAATCAAAAAGAGAGGTTCCTTCATCAACCATTCCCAGCCGGGTGTTCACTTTTGCATTAAAGAGAAAGGCATCGGCGGAGAGAAGTTTTACCTGCACCGCCGTGTGAAATAAGAGCGATGTTCCTGAGATCTTTTGTTTCCATAAGAAAGTCCCCTGTTGAGAAATTATAGTGAATCTACATATTTTTCCGCTGCAAAGGCCGCTGTTGAACCGTCTCCAACAGCAGTTGCGATCTGCCGTAGTAATTTATGGCGAACATCTCCTGCAGCAAAAACCCCCGGTAGCGATGTTTCCATCGCATGGTCAGTCTAATAAAGCCCTGCTCGGTCAGGGGGAGTCGATTTTTAAGCCACGTGGTGTTGGGACTCAGACCCACATAGATAAAAACACCTTCCACGCTGAGAGAAAAGGCCCGGTCTTCTTTAATGTTTCTTAGCGTGAGTGCCTCTACGCTGTTTTCCCCCTCGATCTTTTCTACAACCGTATTCCAGATGAATGCAATTTTTTCATGGGCAAGAGCCCTTTCCTGTAAGATCTTAATGGCCCTGAGCTCATCACGGCGATGGATGATATGAACCTTTTTAACCAGTCTGGTGAGAAAGAGCGCTTCCTCCACTGCTGCATCCCCACCGCCTACCACGGCCACCTCCCTATCCCTGAAAAAAGCCCCATCACAGGTAGCACAGTAGGAGACACCCCTTCCCAGGAGTTTCTCTTCTCCCGGAACGCCCAGGGCGTTTGATTCGCTCCCCGTGGCAATAATGAGGGCCTTGCAGTGAAATTCACGATCTTGAACCTTGAGGGTTTTTTTGTTTTTATGAAGGGAGATAATGTCCTGAACGTCACCGGTCTCGACGGTAAGACCGAATCCTTTTGCCTGTTTCTCTAAATTCTGTATTAACTGAAAGCCGGAGATAGCCTGTTCAAAGCCAGGATAATTTTCGATCTGCTCGCTTTTGGTAACCTGCCCTCCCAGGGCGATTTTTTCAATCAGCAGGGTTTTAAGCCTTGCCCGTGAGGCATACAACCCCGCGGTCAGTCCGGCAGGACCTCCCCCCACTATGATGATGTCGTAGATTGAACTGTTCATTTCCCGGAGCTTTTATATTGAATAAGCCTGGTATATTTGCTATGTTTTGGATATTTTGGTGACCAGGCCAGAGGAACTCAAGTCTGTTTGAAAATTATGTAATCACGCATATTAGAAAGTAGGCTTCAAAAAGTCAATTAAAATATAGTTCCCTGAGCAAAAAATTATGTGTGTTCACTCCAGCGCTTTTGGTGAAATGGCATGAAGGAGAAAAGGGATACCCACTTTGTCTGCCAGGAGTGTGGGCATCAGTCATCTAAGTGGATGGGAAGATGTCCCCAGTGCATTCAATGGAACACCCTGGTTGAAGAAAAAAAGGTGGAGGTTGGGCGCGGTAAGAATGGACTCATAGGTAGCGGTATCGGAGGTGAGAATGAGTCACCCCAACCCATAGATCAGGTAGAGATGAGTGAAACTGACCGTATTTCCACCGGCATTGGGGAATTTGACCGTGTGCTGGGAGGTGGCGTTGTCGCAGGTTCGGTCATACTTATTGGTGGAGATCCCGGTATTGGTAAATCAACACTTCTGTTACAGGCTTTAAACGGACTCGCTTCCGAGGATTGCAGGGTTCTCTATATCTCTGGAGAGGAATCGGTGCGACAGATAAAAATGCGCGCTCAGCGGTTGTCCACCCTTTCACCCCATATGTTTGTCATGGCCGAGAATTCACTGGAAAAGATAGTGAGAGAAACGATGACCCTCAAACCTAAAATGCTTGTTATCGATTCCATTCAGACGATCTATACGAGTGAACTCCAGTCTGCACCCGGCAGCATTGGACAGGTCAGGGAGTCGTCTGCCCGGTTAGCAATGCTCTCAAAAAGCCAGGAGATTTCAACCTGCATTATTGGTCATGTAACCAAAGAGGGTGCGATTGCCGGCCCCCGGGTGCTTGAACACATGGTTGATACGGTCCTTTATTTTGAAGGTGATCGTGGACATCCCTACCGCATCCTGAGAACAGTAAAGAATCGCTTTGGCGCCTCTAACGAGATTGGAGTCTTTGAAATGAATGAGGAAGGACTCTCAGAAGTTTTTAATCCCTCTGAGCTCTTCTTGTCCCAGCGGTCGATGAATGTTTCTGGTTCGGTGGTCGTTCCCAGTATGGAAGGTTCACGCCCGATACTGGTGGAGATACAGGCGCTGGTCAGTCATACTAACCTGGCCGTTCCCCGAAGAACCTGTATCGGTGTTGATCATCAACGCGTCTCATTGCTTGCTGCAGTTCTGGAAAGACAGCTTAATGTCCCCCTGTATAACAGAGATATTTTTCTTAATGTTGCAGGAGGTGTAAAGGTTGACGAGCCGGCAATTGACTTGGGTATTGTGGCTGCAGTTGCCTCAAGTGCTTTAAACAAATCGATCGATACCAAAACAGTTTTTATCGGTGAAGTGGGATTGACCGGCGAAGTGCGGGGTATCTCCCAGCTGGAAACACGATTAAAAGAAGCGTCAAAATTGGGTTTTAAAAACGCTCTTGTGCCGGAGGTTAACAAAGAAAGAATGCACGGGGCCAGTTCCATGAAAGTAGTAGGTGTCTCCTCTATTAAAGACGTTTTAACGATAGTGTCCTGCTAGAAGGGTTCAGGAGTAACAAGCAAAAGATTATGGCGGTTTTTTGAATGCCACCGCGGTAATCACCGTATGGAGTCGTTTTATGGTACCTATTAGAAAAGAGGGGAGCCCCTATATTATTGCTGTTGCACTTGCTGCGACACTCACATCCCTGATCACTGTGATCTATCCGTTTACCGCCTTAAGAATCAGTGCCCTCATATGCTGGGTCGCCTTTATTTTTTGTGTAAATTTCTTTCGTGATCCGGACCGGGAGACACCGGTTGATGTGAGCAACATCATTTCACCAGCGGATGGCAGGGTCATTGACATAAGAAGGGTAACTGAAGAAGGCTATTTCAAAAGAGAGGTCAATCGCATCAGCATCTTTATGTCAGTTTTCAATGTCCACGTTAACCGGGCGCCGATTGAAGGGCAGATAGACTATCTTCACTACAGCAAGGGAGATTTTTTAGCTGCCTACCGGGAAGAGGCATCATCGGGTAATGAACAAATATCCGTCGGGTTCAGGAAACCTTCTGAAAACGGAGGGGGGGAGCACCACGAGTCAAAAGTCATGATAAAACTGATTGCAGGCTACCTGGCCCGGCGTATTATCGTCTGGAAAAGTCTGGGTGAGAAGGTTAAGCAGGGTGAACGGATAGGGATGATCAAGTTTGGAAGCAGGGTCGAAGTCTATTTACCGGAAGAATGGGAGATCGGGGTAAAAAAAGGAGACCGGGTTAAAGCGGGGGAAGACAATTGTTGGGAAACGGGTTGAACTATGAAACAGTCTCAGATTACAAAAGCAGGGAAACACCAGGGTGTATCTGTTCAGGTGAAAAGTATCTCTTGGTCCCCTTCTTTTCGTGTTCTTATTTCTCCCATCAGGTAGGATGTTAAGTGCATAGCTTGTAACCGTTCGATAACATTCTTTACTTCTTCATCCGGAATGACCAGTACCATGCCGATGCCGTTGTTAAATGTTCTTAACATTTCACTTTCACTGATAGTGCCCTTTTCCTGGATAAAGGAAAATATGGGAGGAATTTCCCAGCTTCCCTTGTGGATAACTGCCTGACAGTTGGCAGGCAAAATCCGGGGGGATGTTATCCACCAAACCGCCGCCGGTAATGTGGGATATCCCATGGACATGAAATTCCGCGATAATGGTGCGTACCGGCTGTACATAAATGGTGGTGGGTTCCAGGAGTTCTTCTCCTATACCTCCTCCCAGGTCTTCAATCTTTTCATGGAGACTGAGATTGAGCGATTCAAAAACCACCTTCCGCACCAGGGAGAATCCATTACTGTGCATGCCACTGGAGGAAATGCCGACGAGTTTATCGCCGCTTTCGATCTGTGATCCATCAATGATCTTATCCTGATCAACAACACCTACCACAAATCCGGCAAGGTCATACTCATCCTCTTTATAAAAAGAGGGCATTTCTGCAACTTCTCCACCGAGAAGAGCACAGCCGGCCTCCCGGCAGCCTTGGGTAATGCCGGAAATGACGGCCTCCAGGGTTTTAGGCTGTACGGTACTGGTGGCAATAACATCGAGCAAAAAAAGCGGTTCTGCACCCTGGGCAAGGATATCGTTGACACACATGGCGACCAGATCATGCCAATGGTATGGTGGGTATCCATCATAAAGGCGATTTTGAGCTTGGTCCCTACGCCGTCAGTAGAAGCAGTGAGTACCGGTCTTTTGTGCTTTTCAGTGTTGAGAGAAAAGAGCCCTGAAAACCACCGATGTCTGTTAAGACTTCAGGTCTGAAAGAGGTTTTGGCGATTGACTTGATACGGTCAACCAGTTTGTTCGCCGTTTCGATATGTACGCCGGCATCTTTATAGGTTAAAGGTCTTTTCACTGTTCATCCCCTGGGCTTACGAGTGCTTTTTAATGGTGCCTGTTTCCGGTGCAGGACACAGAATGCAGGATGCATTCCCTGCAACTCGCTTTCGATGATAGTCAAAACATAATCCCTTGTCAAACATTTTTACTTGCAGAGCGTTACATAATTTGTTTAAATATCGAAAGCTTTATGGGTTTTATCCTGTCGGACATTCTGCCTGATCATTACATCTGTTTGCCGGTAATTATGGATAGAATTGTTGAAATAATTGACACCATTAAAAATTCCCCTCACCTTTGCAGCTAAGAATAATTTTAGTAAGCTTGCTGCTACTAAAGGGCTGCAGTCTCTTATGACAAATCTTGCCCGGGAAGCCCTTGCCCTTCCCCTCAAAGATCCACTTGCCCTTATTTTTCAGGGTCTGCTTACTTACTTTGAAGAGTTTGATGCCTTAGTGTTCCCCCTTAAAAAGGAGAGCGTTAGCGGGGGATTAACCCTCCTTTCACGGGCGGAAGCATGCCTTACAAGTCCTTTCTTTGCAGGATCGCCTGAAACTGCATT
>CAVPPY010000018.1:0-25066 GCA_963707245.1 Pirellulaceae bacterium | reverse complement strand
CATTCCCTGGCAAACTTAACGATAAAGATTAATGGTTTTAAATTTCCCGAACAACAACACAAGTTATTATTGACTCCGTGTAATACTTTGTAATACAATACAGCATGGATAGTGTTGATCTGATAATTGAATCTTTTGTCTGGGACGATTGGAATGCCATAATATAGTTCGACAATGCGGCGAAAAATGGGTGCAGCAACTTCTGAGCCTTCGCCAGCATTTTCAACAAGGACTGAAATCGCAATTTCAGGATTTTCGATGAACGTGCCATCGGAGGCTGTGTAGGGTGCGGACGGCGCATAGCCGGCAAACCAGGCATGGGGATCGTTGGGTGGTGCTTCGGCTGTGCCGGTTTTACCGGCAACTTGCAGTGGCAATCCATTGAACCTGTCGCTGGCTGTGCCCCAGGGTCCGTTGGCGACATTCCAAAGCGCGTCTTTGAGGATGGCCATTTGATCCGGGTCAAGCGGAGAGGCCCCTTTTTTGTGAGAACCAAAGCCAACTTGTGTTGAAAGTGCGTTACCGTCAGCTAGGCAACGCGCGAATACTTTCTTCAGAAGGTGGCAGCCAGCCACCCAGTTCCTCTTCCAAGAACTCCATGACCGCTAGCACGTAGTCCTCTCGATATGGCGCACCCACGACTTGAACGCTAATTGGCAAACCTTCCGGCGACGTTCCACAGCGCACGACACCTACTGGAAGATTCCCAAACAACTTGAAGAATGCTGTAAAAAACGTCTCTCCCTTTAAGATCTTTCGCCAACTCTCCCCATGTTTCCATGCTGGTTCCTGGCAAACGGGCGTGAGCAAGACATCATGCTGATGCATGAATTGCAGCATTCGGCGTTGGATCGTAGGTAGGCTTGCATGCACTTTCGCATTTTTCGCTAAGTCTCGTTCGGCGAGCCATTGCAGAGCCAGTTGCGCGCCTTCCCGAATGAGTGGGTCTGCAATCGCGTTCAGACCTTCACGCATTTGCGCGACACCCTCCTCTGTATGAGGAATGCTGAACGCCGCGACAACCGACATCGGCTCATCGTCATCGAAATACGGGGGCAACGCTTGCCGCACTAAGGAACAGACATTTTGTAGCTGATTAGCGGCATCACGCACGGAATCCTTAATATCAGGAGTCGGCTCGAGATTTCGAGCCTCGGTGCACCACGCTATTTTCAACGAGGCGAGGTTTACGCCTTTGGCGTCGCGAGGTTTCTGAAGCGGGAAGGTGAACGAATCGCGATGATCCTCTCCACAGATAATTGGCAGCATCAACGCAAGATCTTCCACTCTCCGAGCCATTGGACCGCACCCTAGGTAAAACGGCCCGTTGTTTTGGATGAAGGGCAACACACCGGCCGTAGATACCCTTCCCCAGGCTGGAACCAATCCGGCAATACCGCAGCAATGCCCTGGAACAATGATGCTGCCCCCACTGTCACCACCCAGCCCAAGTGGCGATCCGCCAGCTGCAATCAAGGCAGCCTCCCCGCCACTACTGCCACCCGGTGTGCGAAGTTTGTCATACGGATTGTTCGTGCGACCATGGAGCAAGTTGTCCGTTTCAAAAGCGGCTCCATCAAGAGGCATGTTGGTCCTGGCCAGGATAATGGCGCCGGACTGTCGCAACTTGGCGACGGCAGTCGCGTCTTCCGTTGCAATGTTATTTTCCAGCACACGAGATCCGCAGGTATTTGGCATGCCGGCAACGTCAAACATGTCTTTAATCGAGACGGGAACACCCAGTAGCGGTTGCTTATCCCAATCTATGTTTCCTCGATCAATTTCACGTTCGATTTGAGCCGCTTCGTCGAGTAGTGCTTGCTCCTTCGGTAAATAGGTCACCGCATTCAGGAAATCATCGATTTCACCGATTCGTTGTAGATAGCGTTTGACGACATCGACCGGGGTGACCTGCCGATTACGAATCAGATCGCGAATTGCGGTAGCCGACTTAAAGGCAAGATCATCGGGGTTGCGTGAATCGTGAGCAGCGAGAATCTGCCGACCCTCGGCGGCGATAACTCCACCGGCTGCGGTGGCACCAATAAACTGTCGGCGCGAAACTCTTTTTTCGGTGTACATAGACTGATCACCTAGGATGCAAATTCGGTCGTAAGCAAGTGGACGGCTGCGCAGCTTACGACCTGCATGATATCAAATCAGTCGGCTGCACGAGGTTCCATAAGACTCACCCGTATGATGGTGTGCAAGCGGATGTGGCTGGATCCTCGGGGAGCCAGCGTGCCGAGGACGGTGTCGCAGTCCCTCCTTGAAGTGCTGTGTCACTCGCGCGTCCTTTCTAACCAGGAGGGAGGGCCCTTACGAATTAACCTTTCGCACGCAATAGCAGAATGCCTCCCGTGGTTAATCCCCAGGTGGCAAACGCGAACGCCAAGAGACTTGGCCAAATCGATTGAAACACCTCTCCCCACGAGGCAATTCTCAGCGTGCAGCGCGATGGATCTCGTGCATGATGATAAACTGTGACAGGATTTCCCAGAGGATATTGTCGTTTGAGGTACGTGGCTAATTGACGATTGGGATAGGTTGCCTGTTTTCCAAGACTTATTCTGCTGCCGGAATATACAGTTCCTGCTACTTGGAACTTGTAGTTAATTTCAGGGACATAGACTGTACGCGCAGGTGGTTTATTTTTCCCAGTCTCTGTACGCTTGGAGACAACCTCCACGGAGGAAATTGCCCCTGTGCCGATTGCCAACTGCGACTTGAAATGGAATCGACAATAGGTTGAAACTGAGACGCGAATATGATGACGCCAATAACCATTGCCAACTGCCCCATCCCAAGCCGCCGAAGAGCATGCCTGCGGCGATATCCTGACGCTGCAGGCGAATTCTGCCAAGATGGCAACGCCTCGCGCAGGGTAGGATGGACTCCGGCCAGCCAGGCGTACCCATAGGCTAACTTGCGCACCTGAAGCGGCCGGTTTTTCCTCACTAACAGGGATACACCAGTGAATGCAAAGATGGAGCCAAACGCTAGCGTGAGCGCGACTAATGCCCATGGCCATTGCCACATAATGCGGCCGACAAACGATACCACGGTACCCACAATAGACAACAACATGCCACCAGCCAACAGAAACACTCCAGGTAGGCTCGAACGACTAGGCACTGCCTTGCTCATCGCCATGCGAAGCGCGATGCCAGTGAGCTGTACGGGCCCCAACCACCACGTGCTTTTAACCGCATCTTTGGCAGGAGCCTCGACAGTTCCTGACGCGATGCCCCAGGTATAGAAAATGACTGGCACGTGTTCTGCTTCTAGGCCTTCGCCGCTTATCAAGCAGCGATTGGGAAGACGATAATTTTGAAGATTGATAACGATTTGTGTGCCATCTTGGTAGAGCCCTAAGCTTTCAATTTCATTGTCTTCCACTGAGTGCCACCTTCTGCAAGTCAGAACTTCTTTTTGCTCCGTGAGAGCGAAAGCGTCGCTACACCTGCTGTCCAATGTGGCTTGACGGTCCGAAGGCGGCATCCATTTGTGTCACATTGCCGTGATGCTGGCGAACAACCGGCATATCCTGTCACAAGCTTTCCCTCACCATTCCAAACTTTGGTATTGGTCGCATCTCGCCGAAGCATATAAGTGCCCTTACCTGTTTCGCGGTCTGTAAACCTTGCTGCATGTTGGCTGGATATTTCTCCGTGACCTGATTCTTTAACAATCTCCATCATACGCTCAACATCTGCCTGCATAGTACCTCGAAGGAAGCGGTGATACAACACACTGAAAGCTACACTTCGCTCTTGTCGTCAACCTTCGCTCATTTGGGCTTTCAGCCAAGCTCTGGCAAAAGCCCAGTGGCGATCGGCGGTGGCCGGCGGAAATGCCGAGCGCGGAGGCGGCTTGGGCGTTGGTCAGGCCGCCAAAGAATCGCAGCTTTACCAATTGAGCTTTCTGCGGATCGGTGGCTTCCAACTTGGTGAGCGCCTCATCGAGATGCAATAATTTCTCCGGCTTCTTGGCCGCGGGATGTTCGAGTTCTTCGAATTCAACGCGATGTAAATCGCCACCACGTTTCTGGGCTGCTTTGGCTCGTGCGCGATCGATCAGGATACGGCGCATGGCTTCCTTTCGAGGTCGGGAAGCGCCCAGCCGTGACTGGCTTGAGATTTAGAGAATTCTCAGAGAGCCGGCCTTCCGGAAAACCTTGAAAAACACTGGGGGCAAACGCCAAACGCCGAGGCTCAAAGCTCTCGGCGTTTTTTGTTAACCCGTGTGTCGCCGCTATTCCGCGACGAAAATGAGCTCCCCAAAAGCGAACTCTACCAGTCGAAACCGTCGTTCGATTATCTTGACCACACGGGGTCGAAGTAGACAGTAATTTCTTAGAATTAGCATATCGGCTAGAACGTAATAACCTGCCCCGAATTAGCCTGGCTACCGTTGTAACTTCTGATGTTTACTGAGGTGCCCGCTGCGTTTAGGAGCTCTATTTCATCTCCGCCATTATTCAACGGCACTTCGCCAGCGGCGAGGATAAGTCTGATCGTCTCCCCTGCAGCGATTACGCCGTTGAGCGATCGCGTGTGATTAGCTTCGTCTCGGATCTTCCAGCCAGTGAGATCGACGCCAACCGATCCCGAGTTGGTCAATTCGATCCATTCGTGCCCAGGATCTTCGCCGGCGGGGTTAGGCAGCATTCGCGAATGCAGCGTTCAATTATCCGCCGCGAGTAACTCGGGCAAACAATCGTAAATGTCGACTATTTCGGCTGTCTGTGGTCCAAAAGGTCATCGACATCCGAATGCAGCGACCGATACACATCGGGCGACACTAGGAACACCCATTGCCGTAGCGATTGGTCAAGCGATTCCGCTAATGCTCGACCGCTCTTGACACGGGCGAAATGCTCGTCAAACTTCAATTGGTTCTCTTTCATGACGCGGTCTTGCTCTAATCCTGCTAAAGTATCGGCGGCACGCTCCGGTACGGACTCTAATAAGGGTCGATCTCCGGCTGGTTCTTTATTGCGCCGCAACGCATAAGTACCGCTTGCTCGGTCCGCTGGCATTTACCGGAGTGATAGCTTCGTTACCGAATGAAAGATCAACATTTCGACGCCGTTATCTAGTACGATTCGTGTCTCGCTCATTCCCTTTAGCGAGATTCTATCATCTCCCGGCAGCCTCGCTCGCACAGCGATAAAGCCCCACTTTTTCAAGCGGCCTGCCACCATGCGGCAGCCCTGAGCATCAATTGGTATGGACGGTTTAGGAAGTCGCTCAACGAATTCTATACCAATAACCGCATCTAGGAGGCCCCGCAACGAGGTGGAATTCAGGGTCATTAATGCTGCCCGACGGGTCTGGTTATGTAAGACTTGTTCTACTTGCCACTTACCCCGTCCCGATACATTGAGAACTCTAATTGACTGAACAACAAGATCCTCTACGTCACTTCGTATTACTACCAAAGCTGTGTCGTGGTCAATTAAATAGTTCCTGGTAGCAATTTCCCTGATCTCTCGATCTCTGAGCGTCGTAGCCAAATCTCTCGGGAGCGTCTGACTTGTTCGTTCTCGTTCCAGACTTAACTCCCCCTCTGTTGCCTTCGCCTGCTTGGTACTAACGGTCGTTGAAGAGTGCGCCACGCGAAACCCACAATTAGTACCCCCATCCCCCGAATGTTTGCTCGCCGTTGCTATTAACTGCGGCTGAAAGTAGTTAAACGCCCCTCCTCGAAGTGCACCGGACTGGCATATTTCCCAGACGTTTCCATGCATATCAAATAGCCCGAATCCATTGGGCATCTTACTTCCACAAGCACTCGTCGCCGAGCTGCGGAATACCGCGTACTGGTCGACGTACTTTGGGTCGTCGCCGAACGAGAACTGCGTTGATGCTCCACCGTGCGCGGCGTGGTCCCACTCAGCTTCGGTGGGAAGGCGATACTGTGGTGCATGGCGCATCGAGTTGTTCTTTCCAGCTCAACCACTTACAAAATTCGACGGCATTAATCTGAGTTACCCCTACGACTGGATTCGCACCTGATGAACTGTACTCTGGAAAGCTCTTCCACGTCGCATTGACGCTGTCGGAATATGTACGATCGGATACAAACTGCTCAAAATCAGCCAATGAAACTTCTTCATTACTCAGATAAAACGGATTTATGTTTGCAGCGTCTGGAACCCTAACCATCGTCAATCCGATATCTGACACGTACCACGACGGGTCCGAGTCCAGCTTTCCGGCTCCACGTACTCTCACAAAGTCGTTGGACATTTGCCGCAGTGCCGTGCTTTCAGTCACAACATTCTGCAGTTTTGTGCGCGAGTTCCCGCGCGTGGTGCGGAGATTGGGCCCCGGTTCGGAAAGTGAGTACAGGGTAGGTACCGGAACAGCGTCTTGATCGGTGTAATTGGCGGTTTTGCTACAGCGGGCGCATCGGCTAACACCTCTTGGCCTGCGGAACCGGAGCGTTTCAACTCAGCTTGCGATCGCGACCGGCGGCTCACATGCTCGACATGTTCGCTTTCGATTGGTCTCTATCCGTTCCTTTCTTACGTTCTTCCGCGATTTTTCAAGTTTGTCAGGAATGTCGCCTTCAGCCGTGCCGCCATGTTTTGCGGAATCGGTGAGGCACGGAACGCCGATATCCTGAACTAGTACGGCCACATCATCTCGGTCGATGCGACCAGCAGATTCATCACTGCATACGCAGATCCATCGCACGTCCTGATGACTGGCGACGGTTTCACGCAGCCAGACCTTCAATGTCTGTCGGATGAGGGAGAGACTGGGTACCGCGATAACAATGCGGCGGGCATCGAGCGCCCTTGCGAGCCAATAGGCGGTGAGGCTCTTACCGCTACCGCAGGGCATAATGAGCTTGCCTCGCTTTGCCATATCCGTGACGAAGTGGGCGACGCCGTCCTTCACAGCCGCCTTCTGGTGCGGCGCGGACGCAATGGTTTGAGCTTTTGCGGCTTGTGCGGCGAGGTGGGCTCGCAGACGGGTGAAGAACTCGGTATCGAGTCCCTGCCAGACATCGAGCGCACATAAGCCGATCTTTTCGTGATCCTTCAGCACACGGGTTAGACGCTCCGTAGTGGAGCATATGAGACCGAAGGTTATGCGAGGGCACATTCCGATGAGGCCAGTGAATGTGGAAACTTCACGCCACGTTAGCGATTGATCGGTGAGATGACGATACTCTGCACTGGATGCCCCAAAACTCGCCATTGTACGTTTCGGCCACGATGTCGATGCCCTAATCGGTGGCAGGAAGTTTGAGTTGTTTGAGTAGTTCAAGCGGAACCTCCTGATGCAGCCATACATGCTTAAGCTTGCTGGCGTACTCCGGTTCAAGCTGGAGTTAGGCTTTGACCAATTTCTCGAAGAGGTCGCCTTTCAGTTTCTCAGTGAGCGATTGGCATGTCCTCTGAATGTCCTCCCATGATTTGCATTTGGCAATTAGTGGCGCTGCTCTTGAAGAATTTCGGCTGGAAAGTCCATCGCGTTCTTGGGCAGCATTGGTACGAGGACTCGAATCGAGAACTCGATCGAATCTTAAAGTTGCTCGGCGAACTCCCACCGCCCTCGGCAACAAATTGACCAAGGCACTGGCATTCACAGGTCAATTGCTACGCCACTGATCGCGACATTCAAAAGTCGTCGAAATAATTTTCTTGTGTGTTCTGTCTCACAGATACTTCGCAGTCTCCGCAGATACTGTATTCAAAGCCAGCATGCGATTGTCGCTGACTGGATCTTATCTACAAAGCATCTTTTAGGAGATCGTCCGAACTATGTTTCAAGCCTTCATCACTCGGAAATTACAAGACAAGAAAAAGAATATGCGTAGTCCATTGTGGTCGCTCGAAAAAATGCTCAAACCCAGCGCGATTGCGATGGGCGTATTGAGCATGCATGCCTTTTGTATGCCAGTTCACGCAGAAGAATATGAAACCCGCGTTGTTGTCTCAGGACTCGATCGGCCCACCGGAATTGCGGTCAAGGGGAGTTCAACATTGTTCATTACACAAGTGCCTACACCTGGTGTTAGTGGAGCAAATGGCGGGCAAAACACGGTGGACATGATCAGGCTCAACAAAAGTTGTTCGGAAGTTATCAACTTGACAACGGGAGAACCCGAGCCGACTAACCTGACGCTCGACAAATCTGGCAACCTTTACTGGACCTGCAAATCCGCTGGCGTGATTCTCGAACGCTCCCTAGAAGGCAACGTGAGCTTGTTCCTCGGCGGATTGACTCGGCCTTCGGGCATCAGCGCGGACCGACGCGGAAACATCTTCTTCACGCAACTTCCCACTCCTGGGGTAAGTGGCGCGAATGGTGGTTTCAACACCGTCAACGTTAGCGATGGCGAAGATATCGAAGTTCTAACGATAGGTGAACCTGAACCGACGGACATCGTCGTGTCAAAGAATGGCGACGCCTATTGGACTTGCAAGAGCGCGGGGGTGATTCTGGAACGCACTGCAGATGGCGTCGTGAGCCTCGTCAAGAATAACTTGCAAATGCCTACTGGCATTGCAATTGATAAACAAGGCCGCAACCTCTTCTTCACCGAAGTCCCAACGCCCGGTTTGTCGGGACCGATGGGTGGAATGAATCGCGTGTCTGAGCTGAATCTGGAGACAGGTGAAGTGAAGGTCGTCGATTTTGGAGATCCCGAGCCAACCGATATCGCCGTGAATTCCAAAGGTGATCTCTACTGGACCTGTAGCAGCCGCAGCGTGATTGTCGAAGCGACTCTTATCAAATACTAATCCGCACTGGATCTTTTAACGTCGTTGGATGTACCCATAAGGAGCTTTTCAACCGCAACATTGCTGACGAGAACGATTCAGGCAGAAACAAAGTGTCGGAGGGCGCTCCCGTGCATCCGATGGTCGCCGCGTTGATTCGCCTCGCGAGGGGGCATCCAGCAAGATCCGATACGATAGTCACGCTATCAGATCTAACCAACACCAGCAAACAGATTCCATTCCGAGAGAGCGGCATCTGCCCCAAGAATCGAAACCATTGGCCAGGGGTCAAATGTGGCCGATCACTCTGATGGCGATTTCGCTCCGCCATCAAGGGTGCTGGGTGGTTTAGGTTTCGGTACCCCAGCGCCCAACAAATCTGGATTGTCATCGTCCGGGCGGAATAGCTCGTGAAGACGGGTAATTTTGAACACTTCCAGGACGTTCGGGCTGATATTAGCGAAGCGGAGGTCCAAAGATTGTTGTTTGGCTGCCTTGTTGAGGAGCACAAGCTTGCCAATCATCGCAGACGACATGAATTGAACACCGCGAAAATCAACGAGCAACCTTTTAGCCGTGAGTTCGCACGAACAATCATGTTGAGCGTTGTAATCGAGTGCTACGGTACCTGGAAAAAGTGCGATACAAATGGCGACGTCGACGAACGATCGTCCGCCACGTCGTGCTACAGTTTGCAAATTGGATGAAACGCAAGGAAAATAAGGCTGTACTCGCTACTTGAGAACTCAAAACATGGTGGCGATCAGCGAGAAGTGTCCAAAATACGCAAATTACGGTAAGGGGCCTGAAGAATCTAGTAACACTGCCTCGGCTCAGGACGCTGATACTTAGTGGAGAAAAACTTAGCGATGAAGGCGTGATGCAGACACGCCCACGAATGGCACGTAGTTCTCTATTGCTGCTACCAAATGTGGTGAACGCGACCGATGTCCTGCGATATTTAGTACCAGCAAACCCGCTTTTATGTTCGCACTTTCCGTAATGCAAATCGGAGGCCGGAAACTGCTTCTGAACAGCGCGTAAGCGATTCCCAAGGAAGACCCGGCACGGCTTGTTTGGGACGATTAGCTTGCATTTCCGCAAGTACCTTATAGGCAATTGGTTACGCAGATCTACGCAGCATTCGACACGCCCACCTTGGCCGCGCAAACCTAATGGAGATTTGGGAGCTTTTCGGGCTAGCCGTTCCTTGCCCTCGGGGGTAACGGCGTCCGGCGGTTCGCGAATCCTTCGCGGGAATATGACGATGCAACACCAAAGAAAAACGCGATGAACACCAAGCCCTCAACGGGCCGTTTCCCGGAAATAGTTGCTGAACCACGCGGGCTGGGTTATTACTGCCCTTCGTCTATGCCAGTCAAAGAACGATGTGCCACGCTCCCAATCCGCGCGACAAGCGAGACCAAGATCCGCCTGCAATTCCTGAAGAGCAACTTCATGGCTTGACCTGCTGGCGGAAACAGACTCTCTCAGCGATCGCTCAAGACCCGCATTGACCCAACCCTGCGCGGTGACGACCAAGAATTCTTACTGGAACCAATTCGTCGCGCCAGGAAAAATGACAGACAACCTAAATCTGACGGGCAGTCTCCATGATTTTCCCATTCAATTTGCGAGTCGCTCGATTGTTGATATCGAAACACAAGCTCTGCAATAGCCTTTGCCACAGACTTTCGCCTGCGTTTATCAATGCAAGTTGAATTGAAATAAAGCTGAACGTGGATAGGTTCCCCGCCGAGTTCAATGTAGTGCTCACGTGCAAGGTCTGTGACACCCAAACCCGCAACGACCAACCCAGCCAGACACAGCGTTCGAAGCAACATTACATACCTCCGAAAGAAGACGACACGTCCTCGTTGCCTGTGTGTCAGCGCCAGTGCTGCCTTCTCTTACTACAGAGGAGTCACTGAGTAAGTTGTTACCTGACTCTTGGAGGCAGAACAACCAGCAGCAGCGGTTAGCCCATCGCGTCGAACAGGTTCGGCAGGCTGAGGAGCGTCGCCGCCAGAGGCGATCGAAGCCACGGAAGCTTGCAAGGGCGTGAGAACTGATGGGTAACGCCAATGTGAAGGAGTGTTAACTCGCATAATGGAGGTATAGGCTTCGACTCGCTCCAACCGTCTTTGGTTCTCTAAGTCTCGGTGGTATTTGACACTTAAAATTGCGGACGCGATGCTCGCCAAGAATATCAGGACAAACAGGTGCCTAAGTCAAAGACGCGGCCTTGCGATGAATTCGAGGAGGCGATTCCAAACAAGGGCTCCTGGCTTGATCAGCCCGGCGGCCAGTGCCAGAACGAAACTAGCGAGCCACACGTAGTAGCCAGCTTCGAAAGGGGGATGTTCGCGGATAAGAAACACCGATGACGCCAATCCTGTTGCTGCCACGCTGCATGAAATCAGCCCCTTATACAAGCGGTAATAGCCGCAGAACCACGCGGTGACCAGGCATGGATTCGCCCACCATGCCGGAAGCCCCACAAACAGCAGCAATTGGTATCCAAGAATCCATTTGGAACCAAAAACACCTGGCGCAACAGGACAAAAAAGGGAAACCAGAAAAACAAGCCCTGAACACATCAACAAAACAATCTCCAGGACGCGTTGGTCACCCAACCGATCGAGATACTCCACGACACTCTGTTCGTCGAAACTGGTTTTGTTCTCAGGCGTGTTCACAGGAATCCTCTTGCTTGCGAAGGAACTGCAGCATTTGATTCGCCCTTGGCCGAACAATTCATGAACTCCTCAACGTGTGAAGGACGCACTGCCGGACAACTGAATTACTAGTGCACTATTTAAGCGGTTTCAGGCAAGGACTCTAGCAAGCTAACTCCAAAAAGTGTTCTGCCGGCTTGAATTGTGTCGCCATTTTGCAGCTCAGCCCGGCAAACACGTTGTCCATTTACGTAAGTACCACTTTTGCTTTGTAGATCACGAATCTCAGCCGAATTGCCCTTAAGCTCTATTTCAAAGTGCATTGAAGTCATGCATGCGTCGAAGTCGCAGCATATGTCTGCCGTCTCGCGTCTTCCAAACGAAAGAGCATGGCCAGGTCGTATGGAGACAGTTTTCCTGCCAACTGCCGGTTGCAGGATGATAATCTGTAAACCAAGCACTGCTACCCACCGCTTTGTTTGGCCGTGAAGTGAACTCAATTGGCTAAGTCATTAGTCATTTCGTGAAGTCGATTTTGCGAAGGACTCACAACTCCCTACTCTATCCCCGAGCAGACGCGCCGGGAAGGTCATCGGCTGGACTGAATCCGCATGTTAGTATTGGGAAAAACCTTAAGTGCCCCCGTGTCGGATAGCAGACAAGCGCCGTCGACGGCGCATTCCACGACAAAGACAGACTCTTCGAACAAAAACCTGTATTGGCGGCCGTGTTGCCCGGTACTGGTCAGGAACAATTGCGAAGCGACCAGTGCGCGTGCTCGAAGGTATCAGGTCGATTATTTCGCTGCCCATCCAGAGCATACCGTTCAGCAGGCCGCGGACCACAGTTGCCAGGGTGTCCGACACCCTGGACCAGCGTTGTGAATCGCTTACTATGTAGCGTCGTTCAGCGGTCTGGGAATGGGGAAGTCTCAGCTGTTAATCGATTGAGATCGTTTTCGAATGTTGGCGGCGCGTCGTCAAGATTATACAGATCTACCGCTGCTGGTTCTGCTGAGTTCACTGGGGGTCTTTTTTGCACTTTCGGTTCCATACCTCTACCTGAAGGCATCCGCGAACTTGGCTATGTCGATGCAAGTTCCCTCCCGATGTGCAGTATTCTGCTATCCTCCTGTGTACCGTAAATTCTCCTGTCCCGAGGGGCTCCTATGCGATCAATGACATCCCCGTCGTTTGCAATCTTTGTTTTGAGTTTTTCTTGTCTTGCCGAAACGGCATCGGCAGGACTTCTGATTCGCGGCAATGAGTACTTTTTGTCCGGCAATACAGAGACCATCAATGCGGGGTTTGATATCCCTGATTCGGCTGAATCGACACTGCAGTACCGGAATTTTGTCCTCATTACTGTAAGTGGCGTGGGGCAGTCCTGGGCGACGAGATTGAACGATGCATTTTGGACGTTTACAGACGCCCAGGGTGCGCCCACGGCTCCAGAGGTAGGCGACCCTTGGCACCAGCTTGTAGCAGACGCGAGCCCTATTGTGCCGCCTTTGCCGTACCCAGAAACCCCATCTGACTTCCGATTGCAGCGTCTTCGAGCATTTCCGACAGCGAGTGCCCTGATGAACAGGCGGTCGAATTCTTCCGGAAATTGCGTGCCGCACCGACATCTGGAGGCATATTCGGAAGCAAACTTACATACCGTGATGCGGAAGCTGATTTGGTGTCCGCGCTACGCCATGATTTGGGTTCGATTTGATTAACATCAGTGTCGACCAAGCGGGCCGACAGACCGTGTGGTTTTACGACTCCCTTACATGGACCATACCGGATGAGGCCGAGTTGACCGAGATATGCAACTTGCGCGAAAATGGCTGCTGCCCAATCAAAGCGATCTCACGGAGTGGAATCATGCGTAGAAGTAACCGCTCGACAGTGCAATCCGAAATCAGCGATACGGTGTGCGTCATCGCGAAGTCTGTCTACAGACCGCACAAGTATGTCCCCGTGCTACTAACGATCTGCTGGTTGCTCGCATTTGCCGCCACAGCTTGCGGGCAAAGCGACACCAGCGGCACGGAAATCAAGCAATGGATACTCGAGCAAGGCGGCGAATTTGATGTAGATTTGAATCTACCGGGTGAGCCGGTTGTGGTGGTGAGACTGGACCGCACCCGTGGGATCGACCCCGGCTTCACTCTGGACTCATTAGTCGACAGGGATTTGAAACGTCTCAACGGCTTGCCGTATCTACAGAGCTTGACACTCGAAAACCGCCCGGCGATGTCCGATGCAGGGTTGCGATATATTGCGGGCATCGAGAGTCTGGTTGAACTGGATCTTTCGCGAACTTCCCTCAAGGGGTTTGGGTTAGGTTATCTGAGCGCACTTTCCAAATTGCAAACGCTCAACCTCTCCCGGTGTCATTGGCTGACCGATGATGCCGCCAAGTATCTCGAAAAACTCAAGCAGGTCCGTTGTTTGCGTCTAGATGCAACCAGCAATCGGTGGTCTAGCGACGATTTCTGGCGGCACTACATTCAAGTCAATACGGATGGCCTGTATCGGAGAGCGCATTCGGACGGAGCACTCGGTGAATTGAGAGGCGGAATATCAGACGCAGGGCTGTCCCATGTAGCCAGACTTGACCAGTTGCAGGAGCTATCGCTGGTGATGACACGCGTTTCCGACGCCGGCATTCAACAACTGGCGGGGCTTCACCAACTGGAGCGTCTGGATCTCAGTCGTACCGGCATCACAGATGAAGCACTCAAGTATGTGGCCAAACTGAAAAGGCTAAAGTCACTCCAACTGAACTTTGTGTGCATCAGTGATGAGGGGTTGAAGCAAATTGCCAAACTGCCCGCACTTGAGGAACTCGAGTTACGTGTCTCGAACATCAGTCCGGATGGTATTCGACTTCTGCGCGAGCTGCAGTCGCTTCGGAAGTTGGATCTGTCGCTGAACCGGATGAACGAGAAAACCGTCGAAGCTCTGCTGGACTTTCCAAATCTACAGGAAGTTGACATTAGCGGATATCCACACACTCTCTCCAGTCTGGTTGCATTTGCTGACGCCAACGAACAGATGGATTTGAAGCAAGTTCTGGTTGCGTCCGGCTTGGGACGGGTGGATCGACAGAACCACTTGGTGGACCTCAATCTCCGCGGACAGAAGCTACTGCGAGAGGATGATTTGGTTTTGCTGGGCCAATTTGAGCATCTTGAGTCGTTGAATTTTGGGGAGTCGAATGTTAGCGACGCCGGACTACGGCACTTGACTGGGTTGACCGAGCTCAAGTATCTGAACCTGGTCGGCACGCTGGTCACCGATGACGGGCTGCGTCAGCTTAGTGGGCTTAAAAACCTGGAAAAACTGCCCATCCGTAATTCGGATCTGTCGTTTGCGGCGACAACCGAAATGCTGATCGAAGGTCAACATCAGTCGTTGCCTGACGCTTTGCAGATCACGGAAGTTCTGGTTCCTCCCGTCCGCTTGCCGCAGGGCGAGTCAGAATTTTTGGACCTACGCGATTTCCGCTTGAACGAATCGGATTTGGCGACGATCAGCCAGTACCAGCCAGCCAGATCCTTGTTTCTGCCTACAATGCAGATTTCCGATCAAGGCTTATCGTATCTCGGCGAACTTCATTCGCTCGAACGGCTGTGGATTGCGGGCGGCAAGATAACGCGTCACGGAATGAGTAGACTAGCTTTCCTTGTGAATCTGGAAGAACTTTTCCTAACGGATTGTGAATTGGAGGCTGACGCGCTTGCATCGCTTGGCGACTCGCTTCCGCGTTTGCGAATTCTGAACTTGAGCGGATCCTTGCGGAACGATACGGAGCTTGAATCGCTCGGAGAACTAACCCGCTTGCAGATGCTGATCGTCGATAGCGGCAGCTTGTCGGATGTAACGATCAACAATTGGCGGGACAAGCATCCGGGCGTGGACGTTTTACTAACGCAACGACTGGCTCTGGAAGCGATACGAGGACGCGAGCGGCAATTGGATCGGCTGCCTGAGGGCTCCAGGAGAGTGGATGAAATGGGGCCCGTGCGAACGCGGGTCGCCGAGAGTGAGTTGGGTGAGATCTACGGTGACGCTTTTTCCGAGTTGGCGGAATCGATTTCGATCTCCGATGGAATTCGCGAGGTTGCAATCGAGTCGCTGCCGCGATTACGCACGATTGAATCCGCGAATGTAGTCAACGTCCGCAACATCAATGGCATCGTGCCAGCACTCGCTCAGCTTCCATCTCTTAAGCAAATCAGCTTCTATCGCGCAAGCATTCGTGACGATGATCTGGCGGGTTTGAGCGAGTTGCGCCAGCTTGAGTCGCTTGATTTGCAGCGAACAAGGGTCACCGACGCCGGACTCATTCACTTGCGAAATCTTTCGAAGTTGAAGACCCTCCGGCTTGGCGGCTACGGAACAGAAATCAAAGACAAGGGGATTCGGTATCTTGCAACTCTAAGCAATCTGGAGGAACTGAGCCTAGATCGCACCAGCATTACAGACGCTGCATTGGCCCATTTACGAGGACTGAACAAGCTGAAATCGCTAAGCGTGCGCGAAGTTTTGGTCGACCAAGGCTTGGTCCACTTGGCTGACCTTAGGTCGCTAACGCAGCTGGATCTAGATTCGACCTTCTTATCAGACGCGACGGTTGCAGCGTTCAGGCCGTTTCCTGAAATGCGCAGGCTGTCCGCAGACAATACCATGCTGACCGAAAACGGAGTTAGACAGTTGCAGTCGCTTGTTCCCTCGGGTTCCTTTAGCGCGCCTAGACTGATGTCGCCCGAGAGCCACGCAGCCATGGTACCGCTAGCTGAGTTGCGCGTTGGCTGTTATCGGGATTCGCAGGCACGCGTTTTCATGGTGGACCTGCGCAAGCTCGAAAACATCGAACCTGCTCTGCCATCTGTCTCGCAGCTCAGTGGGACCCTCCGGGAGATTCGGATCGGTCACCATGCAAATGACGATCTTGTTTTCTATCTGATGGGTTTCCCCAATATAGAGACCGTGGATTTATCGGATGGTTCAGTGACGACGACAGGTTTGTTGCGACTGAGTGAAATGCAAAACTTGCGAACGCTCCACCTCCGCCGTTACAGTCTCACCACAGCTGACCTGGAAGCAATAGGAAAGATGACCCAATTGGAGGCACTTAACCTGTACGGATGCCAGTTGCCCGAAACCGGCCTTGATCCACTTGGGGCATTGTCTAATTTGCGCAACTGTACTTATCCAACTCGAACGTACGAGACGCCGATTTGCATGTGATCTCCACACTCACTAGTCTCGAATTCTTGGCTTTGGGCAATACCAGTGTTTCAGCATTGGGGCTGACCTGCCTCCAAGACAGCCCTATGCTTAATTCGCTTTATTTGGGCGGCACAGTTATTGAGCAGGATCAATCAGCGTTAAAACAGCTTCAAGAGCTGATCCCCGAGTGTACGATCAACATGGGCGAGTGAGTAGTTGGCGCCGGAGGCAAGCACCTTGATGCCACCATCGTTCATCCGTGCCGAGTTCAGGTCCTGCGAGCTTCTGATTTGCCGTCGCGAATTGGAGAATTGGCAAGTTTGCCTACGTTGGTTGTGAGCGATCTCCATGATCTCATCGCCCATCAGCAGCTGGCAAAGCCATCCGGAATAAGCATCCAAGATGCTGCCAGGACCGCCGATGCTTTGATTGAGCGACCTAACTTTCGGGATTCATTAGCTATGCCGTCGGCATAAGTGACTCTGCAGTGCGGAATGAAGGTGCTTCGCCATGTGCAGTACACGCTGGAATTTTTTTGGCTGACGACAACTCATAATCCGTTGCAGTACCGCCACACAACTGCTTTGGTTGAGTGTGTTGAAGCAAGCTGCTTTTCAGCGCTCTGGCGCAGGCCTAAAAGACTTCACTGCATAGTCAAGGCAAGTCAAGTTTTAGGCAGATAGCGAATAATGTCTTGCGCGACGGCAAAACGATAGTCTCCGTTCAGATTCTCCAATTGGTTGCGAAAATCGTGAAGCGTGGGGTAGTCGCCAGTTCCATTAAACAGGCGGGCGTCGTCGATGAGAATTGCATGACCGCTCACCGTATGGCGGAGGATCAACTCAACTTCGGTCTGGACAGGAGTTTCGAAGTCGCCTTTGCCGGTGCTACCACCTGAATAATGCCCGTCCAGCCAAAACACGGCGGGGCTGGTTAGCCGGTCGAGAACCGCGGGCAAAACGTGCGCGGAGTCGCCATGCAAGACGCAGACGCCTGGATCGTGTTCAAATCGAGCCATAGCGCGGGCGTGAAGCTGCTGGTCCACTTCGATCGTATAAACATGTTCAAATAAATGGCGGGCGCGCGCAACCATATCACCCAAAAAGGTTCCTGTCTCTACAAACGTCCTAAAACCGAAATTTTGGACGGCTTGGGTGACTACCGCTACTTTGACCGAGTGCGGTGGTGGTAGCGGTTTGCCCCGTAAATTCCACTTCAGTAGCTCCGCCTGCCGTTTTATTTTATCGAGCATTCCGATTTTTGAAGATCCGGCCCATGTCGCTGAAAGGGCTTCTGCCATGAAAAAACTCGCTCTTTTACCGGTCCAAGACACGCTCTAGCTGGACAAGTATCGTCCGTTATTATCCGAAAGTTGAGCTCAACCAGAATCGGTGGTCCTGGAATACAGGGGCGAGCACAAACCCGAAAGTTTCGTCGATGTCGTTCAGGCGATAACCTAATGTCTGTCTCCTCCCGCCCGAGCGTCCTTGCACCTTTCACGAGCTGTCGATGCTTGCAAGGCTGGAAATACGGCCTCTGAATTAGCTGGAGATTGGTGCTCCTGGTATGCTGCACGAAATACTCGCACAACCAGGGCAAGGCAGCCGTCACATTTAGGAACCGAACAGAAACACATGCCCACGCTGGCGACGCTTCCTGGCCGGCCTGCACACGGGATCTCCTGGTTTAACTAAACAGGTCCGCTCATATGCCTACTCCACTCTGCGAACTGCAGCGACACCATACGCCTGACTGGCGATATCAATTGGCGCGTGAGTTGTCCAACAGTACCGCCCGACGAATAAAGAACAGGGTGCGCGATAGAATAACATTGCTTAACGCCGCTTATTTTCTTAAACAGCAGCGCTGTCCGGTTCCGCGTGGGATGGGCCTGCCCTCAGATCTGGAGAGCCTGGCTGTAGCTCATCGCTTGGCCTTAGACTCATACTATAATCCGCTCCGAACCGAGATTGAGGCCAGGATTCTGGCCGAACAATCCAGTGATGAGATCGCAGCAGTTACTGGCGTGCCCGTTTCGATCTTGGACCTGTTTACCACTGCAAGTCTCGCTGTCGTACGAGCAAGCAACTTTGCGGACTCGCCACATGCGCGAAGCCAAGTCGCCAGTCTTGACGTGGTCAGTTCCCGAGAACTTTGACGCAAACGTAACGAGCTTTGTCCAATTCTACTGTACGCGAAGCGATCGAATTGATGACAACATAGCATCCGCCAGCAGAACTCCATAGCGAATGTGCCTCATGACCAAGGAGGGCGTGGCATGTGCACATGACGCTCCCAGTCGGTTCGTCCTTGTGCTCTAACGGGGACATTCGCGAGCCCTCTTACACTGACACATGGACGTATTTGTGCCAATCGGCACCCGTGGCCAGCGCATGAGGACGATTCGGCGACAGCTGATTGCATTCAGCATCCCGTCAATTCCATGGATATACTCATAGTCTTGCTTGCTAAACATCTATGAAAGCCCGGTCCATGACCGAAGTTACACAACTACTCTCTCAAATTGAGTGTGGCGATCCAACCGCAGCCGAGCAGCTGCTACCGCTGGTCTACGAAGAACTCCGCAAACTGGCTGCGACCAAATTGGCGAACGAGAAGCCAGGGCAAACATTTCAAGCTACCGCACTGGTGCATGAAGCATATCTGCGGTTGATTGGTAACAGCGCAGCTCAAGAATGGAGTAGTCGTGGTCACTTCTTCGGTGCTGCTGCCGAGGCCATGCGAAGAATTCTGAGTCAATCGGGCGCGGGACAAAGGGCGACTGAAGCGAGGTGGAACTCAGCGTCGACTGAATCTTGAACAGCTAGAAATCGCCCTGGACACACCGGATGACGAACTCATCGCGCTCAATGACGCACTTCAACTCCTTGAGGAAAATGACGCGGAGACCGCTGAATTGGTGAAACTGCGTTTTTTTGCAGGACTAAGTCAGCGAGAAGCAGCACAGAGCTTAGGAATTCCCCGACGAACCGCCGATCGCCAATGGGCTTACGCGAGAGCATGGCTTTTTAGGCCAGCTAGAAAATTCGGACTAGAAATCAGTCTTATTACCAGGGATCTTGCGCAATTTCGCACCAAACGGGGCACTGGACATTGGAGTCCCACAGTTTTCGGAGGCGATTATGAGCAACCTGCAGCAAAAGGCAAAAGAGATCTTTCTTGAAGCTCTCGAGCAAACAAGCCATGAAACTCTCAAAGCCTACATCGACAAAGCGTGTGGTGAACACGCTGAACTACGGCAGCAAGTCGAGCATCTCATTTCGGCGCACCAAAATGCTGGACGATTCTTAGGGGGAGTCGATTGCGAAGGCGAAACGATTGACGTTTCCACTATGCGAAGAAAAAGCAGGCACGCAGATAGGGCCCTACAAGCTCCTTGAGCAGATTGGCGAAGGGGGAATGGGCGTGGTCTACATGGCCGAGCAGAAGGAGCCTGTGAGGCGGCGTGTGGCCTTGAAAATCATCAAGCCTGGCATGGACACCCGACAGGTCATCGCACGGTTTGAGGCCGAGCGGCAAGCTCTAGCGATGATGGACCACCCCAATATTGCCAAAGTGCTCGAAGCGGGGCGACAGAGAGTGGTCGGCCGTATTTCGTCATGGAACTGGTTAATGGCTTGCCCGTGACCAAGTACTGCGACGAGCAACATCTTACTCCGAAAGAACGCCTGGAGTTGTTTGTCCCTATTTGCCAAGCCGTCACAGCACGCCCATCAAAAGGGAGTTGTTCACCGAGATCTAAAACCCAGCAACATCCTCGTTGCGATGTACGACAACAAAGCAGTGCCCAAAATCATCGACTTCGGCGTGGCCAAAGCAACCAGCCAGACGCTGACTGACAAGACGATGTTCACGCAGTTGGGCCAAGTGGTTGGGACGCTCGAATACATGAGTCCCGAGCAGGCTCAGCGGAATCAGTTAGATATCGATACTCGCAGCGACATCTACTCCCTGGGCGTCGTGCTATACGAATTGCTCACCGGCGAGACGCCCTTTGATCGTGAGCGTTTGCGGTCTGCTGCCTTCGAAGAAATGCTGCGGATTATCCGCGAAGAGGAGCCATCCAAGCCCAGCACTAAAGTTAGCAGCAGCCAATCTCTGCCATCGATTGCCGCTAATCGTCGCATCGAACCAGCAAAGCTTGGCAGTATGATTCGGGGAGAACTCGACTGGATCGTTCTGAAGGCGATGGAAAAGGATCGGGGGCGACGATACGAGACTACCAACAAACTCGCTGAGGACATTCAACATTATCTCGACGATGAACCAGTTGAAGCATGTCCTCCGTCGGCCGCCTATCGCTTTCGAAAATTTGCGAGCCGAAACAAAGCGATCATTGGTACTTTGGCTATCGTTAGCTCGTGCCTAATGCTCGGTTTGATTGGCACGACTTGGCAGGCAATCCGTGCCTCCCGAGCAGAGCGAATTGCCCAGAGCAATTTGAGCGATGCTAACAAGCAGGCAGAGGCCGCCGAGGCAGAGCGGACACGGGCAAATGAAAACCTCCAGCGGGCCATCAAAAGCGAGAGAGAAGCTAAGGCTAGGGCTGATCGTCTTCAGGTCGCAATGGCGGTGATCGGGGAGCAAATTGCCGGGAAGATACTGAACCTGGCACTCACCGGCGAAAAAGAGGCGGCCCTGATTGCGTTATCGAACGCAAGAGCCTCCGATTTTGAGCTGAAGAATAGTCTTTTGGACTCAATCGAGGCAATGATCTTTTTGTATTCCGATAATCCCGGGAAAGCGGAGGCGATCCTCAAAAGGGTTCGAGAACAGGAGCCAGGGAGTTTTGCAGGGTGTTCGGCGTCCTACATCACCTTGAACCATCAAGGACACTACGGTGAGAAAGCGAATGCCTTGCGTCCCATATTGAATTGGGAGCCACAAACAAACGTGGAGAAACTCTTCTTCTGCCAGGTTTGGTGCAAAACCAAACCTGCGAAGGTCATAGACATACTTGATGATGTTCTTGCAGAAGAGCCGCTGTGGGGCGCTGCATATCAGTTGCGTGGTCGAGCAAGGATGGAGTTGGCCATGGACAATTATCAATCCGACACTGCAAGCCAAATGTTTGAGTCTGGCCATCTCCGATCTACAGCGAGCTGACGAACTGTCCGCCAGTGAATTCACACGTGCTGGTTATCTCATATCGTTGGTCCAAGCCTGCGAATATGCCGAATATCAATCGAGAACAGACCGACTTGGAGATCTGGCAACGTGAAGCGTACCGAATCTATGACGCACTCGGTGAATCGAACGACTGCCAAGGGGATGCATTTGTAGCTCGAACGAGTTTTCTTGCCTTTCTGCAAGATCGAGACGACTCTAGGCAAGCTATGGAAAAAGATGAACGTGGAGCGAGCGGACGACTGGGTTGGCGGGGCTAGTCTGTTTGCCAAGGGAGAATGCAGGCGCTAGATAAGCTGATTACAACAGTGCTCTTTTGAGAATACGGCATGGCCCAAGGTCATGAAATCCTACTATCTGGCTGACACGTTGTCCGATGGAGAAAGATTCAAGCGTGTTTCCAAGATCTTGGAGGATACGTTTGCCAATCGAGAATTCGCTACAGACGACGAGCAATTAGCCGCAGACGTTTATTTACTGCTCGGCAAGCCACAATCTAGCAAAAGATGCAGCAGCAAGGACGCTAGAAAAGCCAAGCTTGGCCGAAGGAGGTTTTTGGAGGAATGAAGGCCTACGATACTTGCGAGAACAATCGGACGCAGCCGAGAAAGAGCTCATCGAGCCGCGGGTCCGTTTGGAGATCGCCGTAGCCATCGCGCATTACCTCATCGCAATGGTTGCCATGTCCCAGGGAGCGCGCGATAAGGCGATTACGCCACTTCGAAACGTCCTTATCTCTCGGAAGAATGGACTGGTGGTCCACCGTATGGGCACATGCGTTCAAGTCGCGATTACAGAATCCGACCGCCTATCCAAACTGGCCGGAGTGGATAGCGATGAAGGTGCAAGACACCTCTGTTCCTTGAACATGCAAGTTTGCAGAGCTCAAAAATGACTTCTCTGTTTCGGCCAACTTTCACATGAGGGCGTGGCGAGGGCGTGGCATGAGCGCGAAAGTGGGACGCCGCAGCCTTCGTCGGAGTGAAACGCCGATACAGCGTCGGACGAGCAGACCGAAGCAATTTCAGTCAGGCGGCCATCATGCTAACGCAAATTCTCGTACTCGCATTTAGTCGCTTCCTTTGGGCATCTTGATTATAGATATCCAGTCAGAACTGTCTTGACTCCTACAATTGTCAAATAACCGGCTTTCTTAATTGCTTTTGCTAACGCTTTATGTTTGCGAATTGCATCTGTAGGCCCGTCGAAATCGACGCTGACGTGAGCGCGTGTAGTCAAAATACTGGAACGAGTGTTCGTAGCAGATTTTACTGACGGTTACTGTGTTGCAGGCCAGGTTTTGAGGCGAGATACGAAGTTGATGATCAGCTTGGTTGTGGCTGTAGTTCATCAAATTTCACAGCTGTGCGCAGCATCGACCGGCCGAGTTGGAATCCTCGGTTCGGTGTTGCGTTGCAGAGCAAAGAATCAGGCTGCGCGGCGATAGGATCGAAGCAGTCCACCGAGGCGCTCGGTCGTTTCGATCTTGGCAGTCCATGTCTGGCGGATGTTCCATTGGCACGATCAACTCGTTACCTAGACCCTGATGAGGGCGATCCAAGTGATAATGCTCAGAGATACTGACACACCGCGTTGCGAAGAGCTTTCTCGCCGAAGAGTATTAACTATCAAGGCACTCGGATTTGAGCGATCCGAAGAAACGCTCGAAATGTGCGTTCATGTTTGGCGCTCGCGGCGGCAATCGAACTGGCTTGATCCCTTCGTCGCTTAGTAGACGACGAAAAGACTGACTAAACTTGCTGTCACGATCCATCAGCAAGTATTGCTTGCCATTGAGAAATCCATCGTCGAAGGCGGTTAGCTCGCGTGCAGATTGGATTACCCATGACTCATGTGGACTGGTTGTGCAACCGGCGAAATGAACTCGACGAGTTTTCAGTTCCATCACGAACAGCAGATAGAATGTCGTCAGACCGCGAGCTGTCCAGACTTCCACGGTAGTGAAGTCGATGGCTGCCATCACATCCCAATGTGCTTTCAAAAATGTCTCCCAAGATCCGGTGCGTTTTCGAGTTGGTGCTGGCTCAATGCCATGCGCCTTCAAAATGTTGGCTACGGTTGAATCACAGATTGTGTAGCCAACCTTGGCGAGCTCTCCTTGGATGCGATCGAAACCCCAGGTTGGATTCTCCTTTGCGAATCTTCACACAGAGGTCGACGATCACCTGCCGAATCCGAGGTCGACCTGGCTTGTTCGCTTTACGGTCGGAGTAATCCCACTTTTTGGCGACGAGCTGTCGATGCCATCTTAGAATCGTATCTGGCGTGAACAGAGTGCCGATTTCATCCAACAGCTTTCGGCCGAGTATCTTTCCCTTCGCTGCCAATCGTCGCCGCTGATCATCGTTGAGCAGGATTCGTTGCTCACCAAGCTTTTCCTTCAAAACTTGGTTTTCAGTACGCAGGTATTCGATGACTTCCTGCTGCTGGCGGTTGATCCAGCTGGCAAGGTACAGGACCATCAAATGCCAGGGCTGCAATACGAGATTCATTGGTGTCTCGGTGAGCGGGTAAAACCTTAACGATCATCGAGATGAGTCGCAAATGAAACCGAGTTGGCAAACCCGCTGGTCAACCAGCGTGGCCAAAGTTACGATTCGAACAATCGGGAAAACTGTGCGGGCATCTAGCAACCTGTGATTTCGGCTTAAATGCTGACAAAATGTTCGATCAAAACCCCAGTTTTTACAGGGTCTATGTGTCGGCTGAGTTTTTTGACCCCACGCCCAAATTCTCCGGCGGGCTGTCGAAGAACTCGCAGAACTTGGTCACATGCCAGGTATAGGCGTCGATAGTCGACTGGGCCATATTGCGGATCTTCATATCCTTGGCCATCCGCTCGATGTACCGATTGAGTCGAAATTGGTAGGGTGTCATTGCGTGTGCTCCTGGGAAGCGCGTGTGAAGAAAAGAGATGTGGCGGATGCAGGCTAATCAGCTTGCTAACCCTGTCCACTGTTCACAAGAAGCATGCAGCAAGAATCTGCACAGTGCCAGCCGAAATGCCGGAAAAATCACAAAAGAATTTCTCCGGTCCAAGAAAGTGTAAATACGAGAGATGTCTTGCGAGTGCCCCTGCGCGTTAAACCAAGCCGCGAACCGGCTTAGTTCAACGCTGGCCATCACCGAGGCCGCGCGAAGGACTCAGACCAAACCGATTGAGCTGACTCGCGGCCTTCGTGTGCATGGTACGGTTCCACATTCTACACGTCATCAGGCAGCCAGGGGAAAGGTTGAACCAGAGTAAG
>CAVPPY010000017.1:0-168967 GCA_963707245.1 Pirellulaceae bacterium | reverse complement strand
CACCGACTTTTTTCCATTGACATGTGATTACCGAGAGCGTTTGGCAGCTGCAGGCAAATTCCCCGGTGGCTTCCTCAAAGCGAGAGGGACGGCCAACGACCAAGGAGACCCTCACGAGCCGCTTGATGGATCGCCCAATTCGCCCACTGTTCCCGAAGGGCTTCAACGACGAAGTGCAGATTCAGAGCGTTGTCCTCAGCAGCGACTTGCAGATGATGGCGACATCTTGGCCATGAACGGAGCCAGTGCGGCACTGGCGACTAGCCCCCTGCCTTTTCAGGGGCCGATTGCATCCGTCCGAGTAGCCAAGATCGATGGTGAATGAATTGCATTTCCGACGAACGAGCAATTAGAAGAGAGCCGAGCTGGATCAACTACTTCCGGTAGCGATCGGGTCGATCTCATGATCGAGGGCTCTGCCGAAGAGATGCCTAGAGCGAAATGGCCGAGGCCATCGTCTATGCACACACGGTAGGCGACAGAAACTGGATCTCGATCAACGAGCTGGAGCCCGCGTCGAGCCCACCAAGATCGCCTTTGAAGCCACCGGCGACAATGGCATCCTCGGCCGCTTGAAGGAAGGTTATTGGCAGCGTTACCGCGATGCCAAGCTGACCGAGGGCAAGTAGGCCGAGAGCGGGGCCATTGGGGCTCTCAAAGAGCAGGCCAAGTCGGAATTGATCCCGGATCCGAAGGCGGAGGGAAGCCCTCTCTGCGGACGATCTTCAGCACCGCTCTGGACGATTTCTTGGAAGCCAACGTAGTCCGCCAGTTGATCCTGACCGGTACTCGGCCCGATGGCCGCGATCACGGCAGCCTGCGACATATCGAACGCGAAACGGATGCATTGCGACGGACCCACGGTTCGCCGTTTTTCAGCGCGGCGAAACACAGGCCCTGGTAACCGTGACCCTGGCAACGCAGTCGCGATGAAGAACGCGTCGACGGCTTGATCGACGAATACAGCAAGAAATTCATGCTGATCACAATTTCCCTTCCTATTCGGTTGGTGAATGTCGGCCCATCCGTGGACCCGGTCGTCGCGAGATTGGTCACGGGTGCCTTGGCGGAGCGCTCGGTTGCTCCGGTGATCCCGGCTCCGGAGGACTTTCCTTATACGATTCGCGTCATCAGTGACATCCTCGAGTCCAATGGATCTTCCTCCATGGCCAGCGTGTGCGGAGCCACCTTGGGGCTGATGGCGGCTGGCGTGCCGTTATGCAACCCGGTCGCAGGCATCAGCATTGGGTTGGTCAAGGGCGACGACGATCGTTGGGTCCTGTTGACGGATATCATCGGCGACGAAGACCACTTTGGTGACATGGACTTTAAGATTGCCGGTACGCCCGAAGGAATCACCGGTATCCAACTCGACCTGAAGATCGACGGCATCAGTGAGGAAATCATGCGTGCCACACTCAAGCAGGCACGCGAGTCGCGGATGGAAATCCTGCGTAAGATGATCACCACCATTCCGCGACCACGCTCTGAAACCAGTCGCTTTGCACCGCGATTGCTGCGGACCAAGATTGGGTCCGACAAGATTGGCTTGTTAATTGGACCAGGCGGCAAGAACATCCGCGCCATCCAAGAGGATACCGGTGCGAATATCGATGTCGAGGATGACGGTACGGTAGTCGTGTCGCGCTCAACAGTGAAGCTGCCAAGGCGGCCTTGGCACGAGTTGAAGCCTGCACGGCCACGGCGCAAATCGGCAAAATTTATGATGGCACGGTCAGCAGTTGCCGAGATTTCGGTGCCTTTGTCGAGATCCTGCCAGGCCGTGACGGTCTGGTGCACATCAGTGAACTGTCCAGTGGTTACGTGGCCAGCGTGGATGACATTTGCAAAGTGGGCGATGCCATGAAGGTCATCGTCATCGACATCGACGAACAGGATCGCGTCAAGCTCAGTCGCCGCCGAGCCTTGGAAGAGCTGGGCATCGAGGACGAATTTGCCTCGCAGGAGGGCGATGATGAACGCCCCGAACGCGGCAGCACGCACGCCGACCGTGATCGCGGCGGTGATCGCGGCGACCGTGGCGGTGACCGTGGTCGTTCCGGCGACTCGCGTGGTCGCGGTCGAAGCGGTGGTGGCGGGAGCAGTGGCGGCGGACGCGGACGCTCTGGCGGCGGTGGACGCCGCTAGCCACTGTTGATTCGGCTTGTAACCCGAGCGGCAGATAGGAATCTACCTGTAGTGGATGAGGTAACGAGTCCCTGCGGCAAGGTCTCGTTACCTCGTCCACTACGATTGGGTAGCAACTCATCTGCCGCTCGCCTAAGGCAGTACTAGGCTTTGTCCCCAAAGGGGTCTGACCCTCTCCGGCGAGGTCAAGAACACACGTAAATTCGACTCGCCTCCAAAGGGTCAGACCCGAATGGCACGAGGTTAAGCTACCGGTTAATGAGCGGGACGGCGCGAGCCGCCGGTTTTGAATGGGAAAACGTCGCTCGACGATACCGGTGGCTACGCGCCATTCCGCTCAGAATTGCCTTAACCTCGTGCCATGCGGGAGTACAATGCTCGACGCTATCGCCGTCGCCAAGGCGGCCTGTCGTGCGGATAGACAAGTCGATTCGTGAGAAGTCGAGTCGGCGGGCAAACGTTTCAGTCACCGCAGGGACGGACATCGAACCCAGCCAGCCATCGAACCAACCACTGGCAAACGCAGGGTGGCGACCGCTAGCTGGTCATCTTCGAGGGCGAGTCGGCGGACGGGCCCGCTCGTTCCGCGAAGACACGATAGCGCCAGTAAGGTGCGGGGTTGATCAGCACCTTGCCGCTGCCTTCATACACGCGAACCAAGCCTTCGCCGGCGGTGAAGCGTCCCATAAAATTCTTGGTGGAGCGGCGGACGCTGAAAGAAACGTCGCCGGTTCTGGCAACGACGTAGGAGCCCTCGGTAACGACCGGCTCACCGGGACGCAATTGGAGCAATTCGACTGGCCCGCGCGTGGTGAGTACCACTTGGCCCTCACCACGGACGCGAGTTTGCAGGTAGATTGGGCCTTCGCCAGCCCACATGGAGGCCTTTAATTTCTCGCGATAGAAGCCCACGTCGACGCTACCATCGGAAGCCCAGTAGGTGCCGCGTTCCAAAATCCACGATTCGCCCTGCAGATTCAACACGTGAAATCCACCCAGGGAGGACTCCAGCGTAATGACGCCAGTTCCGGTGTATGTAGGGCGGTAGATGGCCTCATCGGCGAGCATGGACTTTAGCATGCCGCCCACAGAGGGCACCAATTGCGAGTGGATGGAAATATCGCCGTGTAGATAGCTCAACGCTCCGGACTCGACGCGCACCATTTCATGATTCAGGTGAATCTCAACGTAGCGCGTACCTTCCAATTCGTGGATTTTGAAGTCAGCCATGATTATTGGTCTCCATTTAACGGGACCGCAGCTTTCGGTGTTGGAACGCGGAATCCAGCCTGCAGCGTGATCGATGGAACACAGATCTGATCAATCATGCGGCACAACCAACTTCTTCACGGGTTCTCCGCAGCAAATGCAGTCGTACTTGGACGTCCGTCGCGTCTGCTCTACTTCCCTTTGTCGCCCGAAAATGTTGATGCCTACGGTATGCAACCACCAGCCAAGCCCAGCGAAAAACAGCACCGCCCAAATCAAGCCGCTGAGGAACGAATAGAAGTACCACAACGCACAGAACAAGACGAACGATACGGCCAGCAATCCGGGCCAATAACCATCCTCTGGTTCTTGGTAGACAGAGGGATTTTCCTGCTTTTCGGTCAGCACATCACACACACTGCAAACTAGCTTGCCGTAGTAGTCACAGTGTTGATTGATGCATTGCAGTTGTATATCTGATGGCAATAATCGCGCACGGCAGTGGTAACAGAAATCGTTTTGGCAAACGGAACAGTGATAGGCATCGGGGTGTATTCCCGCACCGCAAGCCGGGCACTTATCCACGTCGCCCCGCCGCGTCAGCGTCTTGGTGGGCTGCTCTGCAACTTCCTGCATCGAATTTGCATCAGCGTCATTCATGATGTGTTGCTCGGAAACGAGATAGTAGAGGTTGTTCTAACGATAATCGGCTGCGAGCCCCTTGGCTACCCTGCGCCCTGCTGGAGCGACCTGAACCGCATCAGGCATGGCAGTTGAACACACCGTCCGCTTGAAAACAATAGCCAGCTGTTTAGGCAAGCCGCACTTCTGGGCAAAGAGCTGACGTGCGCATCGAAAGTGTCTCCACGGATATCTCGACCCAGCAGCGGCGTGCCGCAAGACGGCTTGCCGGGCGACGGCTGTCGAGCTTGTGTTAGGGGACGGCAGTCGATATTCTTGTTCGACAGGCTTCAGATTATTTGACCATGCCACGGAAGGATCCGGCGAGCAGTTGTGCCCATGAACCCCAGCCAAACCAAGAATTCAGCTTCCAGCCTCAATCTGACGTGCGATTGGATCCGTCGCGAGCAGTTATTGCTAGCGTCTTACGCCATGTTCTCCAAGGACTCGCGGGGCCGGAAATACGCCGAGCCGCCGCACGCTTATCGCAGTCCTTTCCAACGCGATCGCGATCGGATCCTGCATTCAGCCGCTTTCCGGCGACTGAGCGGCAAGATGCAGGTCTTCACCGGCGAGATGGGCGACTACCATCGCACGCGGCTGACGCATACTCATGAAGTCGCCACCATTGCCCGGACTATTGCCCGTGTCTTGCGGCTAAACGAAGACTTGATCGAAGCATTGGCGCTGGTTCACGATATCGGCCACCCACCCTTTGGACACAGCGGCGAAGATGCGCTGAATGTCTGCTTTGCCGATCAAGGAGGATTCTCGCACAATCGATTTGCATTGACGCTGGTTGAGGAACTGGAGACGCGCTACACCATTTTTCCGGGACTGAACTTGAGCCTGGAGGTGCTCGAGGGGCAAGGCTTCCGCATTAGTCATGCTGGGGAAACTCCTCTGCTGGAAGTTCAGGTCGTGGATTTGGCCGATAGCCTGGCCTACACCGCACACGATGTTGATGACGCTCTAGCGCTGGGCTTGATCTCACTCGCCCAGCTGCAAGGTCTGGAGTTGGTGCGGCGGGCCAGCCAGTTCGACGGGCGACAGGCCAGCACGTTGACTCAGCAAACCCAGCGAAACGCTTTGGTTCACAGTCTAATTGATGTCCAAGTTGCCGACGTACTGGAAACGGCCCAAGAGCGATTGAGTGAGGTTCGCCAGCTGGATAGTCTGTCCGTGCGGCAGTTGGGAGTTCAGTTGGAGCTGTCGCCCATCCTGGCTTCCGAACGCGAGCAACTGGCGCAATTTCTGTTTGAGCATGTTTATCGACATCCACAGTTGACCGCGGTTCGCGAGCGGGCCGCGCAGCGGGTGAGCAGGTTGGTGCAACGGTTGGTTTCGCGTCCACAATGCCTGCCCGACCGTTGGTTGGATCGCGCACAGCGATGTGGCACTCAAGCGGCCGTGCGCGACTACATCGCTGGCATGACCGATCGCTTCTGTGACGCACGTTATCGCGAGCTGATCGAACTGGGGGAAAACAAAGCCCTGGACTGGTGATCCATTCGAATATTCCGAATGATTCAAGCCATCCATCTGGTTTCAGCTAACGATGGTACCCCGGGGATTGGGGTGCCGCTCGAATCGCTGCCCGACACAAGCGGTTAACGCCGGCGAATAGCCCTGCGGCCAATGCTGATCAACCTCAAAATCGAAGGTTGGACCAAGCACTAGACCTGAATACGGCTTACATGTTTCATATGGCTTGCGAGCAGTTTCCGCACCGCTGCATCGCGGGGCTGTTGCAATTCCGTGAAGGCGATCTGGATTTGTTCAGCGTCGGCTCCGCGAGACGTGACATGCATATCCACGGCGGCTGTCTCGCGAAGGATCGCGAGATCAAAACCTTTGGGGCCATTCAGCACGGCGATCAGTCCCTCGGGCCGCTTGGTGTGCAGAATGATCCAGGGTTCCTTGTGTCCAGGCAGGACGTAGCGCGCGTTGGTGGGTTCATCCCACCGCCAACGGCCGCCGCCGGCGGCTTGATGGACCGCTTGAATAAACACGCTCAGTGTCTCCGCAGGCCACACCACATTGCGCCCGGGTGGAAAACCCTTGCGCAGCGAATGCCAACGTTGCTTGAGAATTTTCCATGGCTTCTGATCTTTGGGATCCGTGCTCTCGGGCTCGGCCAAATTGGGTGCAGTCTTCCCCAGGAACACGGCGCTGGCATCGGTGATCCATTGCCAAAATTTGGCTGTGTCGATTTCGTCCAGGGTATGCGGTCGAATTTCCAATTCCATCCACGCGCCTGCGGCCTTGGCTCGAATGCGTGGCTCGTTGCCGTACTGTTCGACGTCCTCCAATTGATTGAGTGTCTTCAAATCGAGGATCGATTCCAGTTGAGCCTTGCTGAAAGAGCGGCGCGGCACGCGAAATTTCAATTTCAGCAGCCATGTTTCAGCGGTGATGGCATGCAGGAACCAACCGCGACTCTTTACCGGGCCACATACCTCGACGATGCTGCGATTCTCCCAATTGGTCGGCGCAAAGCCATCGATGTCTTCGATGCGCTCGATCAGTTTGATCAGAATCTGGCGATCCCAGCGTATGGCCTGTCCGGCGCGATCCACGCTATCGCGCGTATGCCAGCGTCTACCATCAGATTGCCAGGGCAACAACGTATCGCGGCCGATCTGCTCCAGTTCGATATCACCCTCTTCTTGCTGGCTCAATTGTTCGGCACTAAATCGATCCCGATCGACGTAGTCCGCATTCTCAAACAGCGGGATGAGTGCCTCGCCGGTATGACTCCGCAGCAGTGGTGGGGCGGCATTCTTGCGATTTGCGCGACCGCCGCGACCGGCGGCCTGCTTGCGTTCCTGGGTAGCATGGGCCACCAACTCTTCCGGTGTGCCCGCAAAAACCAATTGCCCGCCACGGCTACCAGCTTCCGGCCCAAGATCGATAACCTAGTCGGCAGCTTTGACCACATCCAGATTGTGCTCGATAACCAGCACGGTGTTTCCCAGATCGACCAATCGCTGCATGACTTCGAGCAGTTTGATGATGTCGGTAAAATGCAAACCGGTGGTCGGTTCATCCAGCAAATAGAATGTCTTTCCGGTATCGGGGCGGGCTAATTCCGAAGCCAGCTTGACGCGTTGGGCTTCGCCGCCGGAGAGCGTCGGTGCGCTTTGGCCAAGGGAAATGTAATCCAAGCCCACATCGACCAAGGTCTGCAGGATGCGACGGATCTTGGGGATATTGCTGAACACGTCCAGCGCCTGGCCAATCTGCATTTCGAGTACATCGTGGATCGAAAAGCCGTGGTAGTTAACCGACAGCGTATCCTCGGTAAAGCGCCGGCCATGGCAGCTGTCGCACTGGACCCACACATCGGGCAGAAAGTGCATCTCGATGCGCAGCTGGCCGTTGCCTTCACATTTTTCACAGCGACCGCCGGGCACATTGAAAGAAAACTGGCGTTGCGTGTAGCCCAGTGCTCGGGCGGCGGGTAGCTGGGAATAGAGTTGGCGAATCAAATCAAACACGCCGGTGTAGGTGGCGGGCGTGGAACTGGGGTTAGAGCCGAGCGGACTTTGATCCACGCGAATGACTTTGTCGATCAGCTTGACGCCGTCGATGGACTCAAAAGCCGACTTCTTGGTGGCTTGATTGGCCAGGCGTTTGGACAGGGCGGGATAGAGCACTTCATTGATCAATGTACTCTTGCCCGAACCGCTCGGGCCGGTCACGACGGTCAGGCAACCCAAGGGAAAATCGACATCCAACTCTTGCAAGTTCTGCGCCCGGGCTCCGCGCAAGCGAATCAAGCCATGATCGGCCGTCCGCCGTTGCTTGGGTACGGGAATGCTCTGTTTGTCGCATAGGAAGGGACCGGTCACGCTGGATGGGGAACTGGCCACCTGACTCGGAGTGCCCTCGGCTACCAACTCGCCGCCAAAGCGACCCGCAGCTGGTCCAAAATCGCACAGCCGATCACAGTTCTCAATGACATCGCGATCGTGCTCCACGACGAGCAGCGTATTGCCCAGATCTCGCAGTTTCTGCAAGGCTTTGATCAGTCGCAGATTATCGCGAGGGTGCAAGCCGATCGTCGGCTCGTCGAACACATACAGCACGCCGCACAGGCCACTGCCCAGCTGGCTCGACAGTCGAATGCGCTGCGACTCACCGCCGCTGAGCGTGTTTGCGGGTCGGGAAAGCGAAAGATACTCCAGTCCGACGTCCAACAGAAACTCCGTGCGAGCAATGACTTCGCGGACCAACTCGCCAGCAATTTCCTGCTCGCGACTGCTCAATTTCCATTGGGAAACCTGGTCGTGCAACCACCTCAACGTGCCTTGCGTGTAGTCGCCGATGGTCAGTCCGCGAAAGCGAGCCGCGGCCGCATCGGCATTCAGTCGCGAGCCATCGCAGGCGGAACAGGCAACTTCGGCCACAAAGGGATTGAGTCTTGCGCGCAGTTGCGGGCTGAGGCGAGCCGCGTGTTCGAGGGCCGGAAACAAGCCTTTCCACTGAAATTCAAACGTACTCCCTTGGCCGTCTCGACTTCAAACCAACGACTGCCGGTGCCGTGCAAGATTGCCCGACGCTGGCCATTGCTCAATTTTTCGACAGGCGTATCCAGCGGAATGCCGACCGATTTGCAGAATCGTTCCAGCATCGGGGCGGCCAACTCCGTAACACCGTTTTCCGACTTGGAATTTTCGTCGAGAGCTGGCCACATGCGGATCGCACCTTGCCTGAGGCTCAGTCGCGGGTCGAGCAGCAGGGCGGGGCTGGTACCGTTCTGCGTCCCCAAGCCCTCGCAATCGGGGCACCAACCCAGCGGCGAATTAAAGGAAAAGGAATGCGGAGTGAGCGGCGACATGCTGTGTCCGCACTCGCGGCAAGCCAGGTGTTGGCTGTGACGCGTCGCCGTCCAGTGGACTTCCTCTTGATCTTCACTCGGCTTCCAGAGCCAACATGTTGCCATTGCCCAGTGAAAGCGCCAGTTCGACGCTTTCGGCAATCCGA
This sequence comes from Pirellulaceae bacterium, assembly GCA_963707245.1. Classification (GTDB taxonomy): domain Bacteria; phylum Planctomycetota; class Planctomycetia; order Pirellulales; family Pirellulaceae; genus Aureliella. The sequence goes on along the minus strand of CAVPPY010000017.1, from coordinate 159,940 downwards.
CTGCGATTGGCCTGGGAAATCGTAACGCGATCGACCACCGCCTCGATGTCATAGCTGACCGTGGACGACAGGGCTGGCACCTCGTCCAGTGAATGCGTTTGCCCATTGATCCGCACGCGGACCAAGCCCGAGGTCCGCAGGTCTTGCCACAGCAATTCGGGATCGTGAGTTGGCTGCCACTTCAGCGGAGCGGTCAGCACCAGTCGCGTGCCCTCCTCCAGACCTAGAAGATGATTGGTCATATCGTCGGCTGACTGATTGGACACGGGCTTGTCGCAATTGGGGCAATGCGGTTCGGCCAAGCGGGCCATCAGTACGCGCAGGTAATCGTAGATTTCAGTAACGGTGCCGACCGTACTGCGCGGATTGTGAGCCACGCTCTTTTGTTCGATGGCTACCGAGGGTGCCAGGCCTTCGATGCGTTCGACTCTTGGCTTGGGCATTTGTCCGACGAATTGCCGCGCATAGGAGGACAGGCTTTCTACGTAGCGGCGTTGTCCTTCGGCGTAAATCGTGTCCATGGCCATGGAGCTCTTGCCGCTGCCGCTGGGGCCGCAGAAGACCGTCAGCGTATTGTGCGGAATTTCGAGCTTGACCTCTTTCAGATTATGCTCGACCGCTCCGCTCACCGTCAGCGTGGGAACCTGGCGTGCGGGCGGCCTAGATTGGCCAGCCGCTTTGGCGGTCTTGCTGCTCTTGCTTGCAGGCTTGATAGGAGCAGCGGCGAGGTGTTTTGCCAGGGATTTTCCGGTATGCGATGCCGGGCAGTGCACGATATCTTCGGGAGTGCCGGTGAACACCAGTCGACCGCCAGCCTCGCCGCCCTCTGGGCCGATATCGATCAGCCAATCGGCCGCTTTGATGACGTCCAAATTGTGTTCGATGACCAGCACCGTGTTGCCCAAGTCGACCAGGTCTTGCAGCACCTTGAGCAGCAGTCGAATGTCGTGAAAGTGCAGTCCGGTGGTGGGTTCGTCCAGCAGATACAGCGTACTGCCGGTACCGCGGCGCGCCAACTCCTTGGCCAGCTTGATGCGCTGGGCCTCACCTCCGGACAGCGTCGGCGAGGGTTGCCCGAGCTTGATATAGTCTAGCCCTACGTCGTGTAGCGTCCGCAGTTTGTCGGCGATCCTGGGTACATTTTCAAACAGTTCCAAGGCTTGCTGAATATCCATATCCAGGACATCCGCGATCGACTTGTCTTTGAACTTGACCTGCAGCGTTTCGTGGTTGTAGCGGCGGCCCTCGCACACCGGACAGGTGACCCACAGATCGGCCAGAAAATCCATTTCCAAGCGATTGGAGCCGTTGCCCTCACAGGCCTCGCAGCGGCCTCCAGCAACATTAAAGCTGAAGCGACCCGGCTGATAGCCTCGGCGTTTGGCCTCGGTCAGTTCCACGAATAGACTTCGGATCTCATCAAAGACTTTGACGTAGGTCGCCGGATTGCTGCGGGGCGTGCGGCCGATGGCAGACTGATCGATGGCGATGACCTTGTCCAAGTGTTCGATACCTTCAACCGACTGGTGCTCGCCAGGCACATCCTCTGCGGCGTGCAACTGTCGGCGAAGCACGGGTACAACGATATCGTTGATCAACGAACTCTTGCCCGAGCCGCTGACACCCGTCACGCACACCAGTTTTCCCAGCGGGATATCCACATCGACATTCTTTAGATTGTTGTGCGTTGCGCCGAGCAAGCGAATGGTCTTAGCCATTGCCTGGTCGTCGGGTTTCTGGGACGGGAATTTTTGCCTTGCCGGTCAAGAACTGGCCGGTCAGGCTGCGAGGGCTAGCGGCCAAATCCGCAAGATCACCGCAGCAGACGATCTCGCCGCCGCGAACACCTGGCCCAGGACCGAAATCCAAGATTAAATCAGCGGCCCGCATGGTGTCTTCGTCGTGTTCGACGACCAACAGCGAATTGCCCTGATCGCGCAGGGCCTTGAGCGAGTCGATCAAGCGATCATTGTCGCGTGGGTGCAAGCCGATCGAGGGTTCGTCCAGCACATACAACACGCCCACCAGCCCCGAACCAATCTGGCTGGCCAGTCGAATGCGCTGTGCCTCGCCGCCGGACAAAGAGGGTGCGGAGCGACTGAGGCTCAGGTAATCCAGGCCTACATTTAGCAAGAACTGCAAACGACTGGTGATTTCGCGAATCGCTTCCGAGGCGATCTTCAACTCGATTTCGTTCAGCTCCAGTCCCTGCAAGAAGTGCAGTGCCTGCTCGATGGGCAGCTCACACAATTCAGGTAGATTCAGCCATGGGGCAACGCCTGTGAGGGAATGCGTGCTGCGCATTCGCAATTGCCGCGCCTGTTTGTTCAGTCGCGTACCGCCACAGGCATTGCAGTGCCGCTGCTCCATGTATTTTTCGAATCGCTTGCGAGGCTGGGGCTCTTCGCATTGCGATACTGCTCCATCAACTGCGCGACCAGGCCTTCAAAGGTCCCGCCGTACTTCATGGGCTTGCTGCCGCCGCGCCAGGTGAAAGTAATGTGCCGCTCGCCGGTGCCTTGTAACCATTCGTCACGGACCTCGGCGGGCAGTTCCTCCCAGGGCTGGGTCAGCGCTTCGCCGGCACTCATTGCGTGTTGGCGCTCGATCGACTCGCCGACACTCATCAGCTGATGCCGCTGCCAACGCCCCATATCATTCCATGTGCCAAGCAATTCCAGGGCACCCCGGCGAATGGAGCGCGACGCATCCGGCACGATCAATTCGGGTGCAAACGTGAACTGTTGACCGAGACCCTCGCACACTCCACACATTCCCGCCGGGCTGTTGAAACTCAGCAGCTGCGGAGAGGGTGGCAAACTGGAATAACCGCATTGGGGGCAGGCATACTCGCTGCTCAGTACCAAATCCATATTCGGCTTGGCCGCCTTGCGCGAACCGGATTTGGGCTTGGCCTCGGCAGCCTCGATCTGCTTTCTATTCTCTGCCTCGGCCTCATCCCAGGGCATGACGATCAGCGTATTTTCACCCATCTTCAAGCACTCGTTGACCGCATCGGCGATGATGGTTCGCGGCGTGGTCTTGGGGCTGAATCGGGCAACCACGACCTCAATATCATGCTTCTGTTGGCGCTGCAGATCCGGGGCTTGCGACAAGCGATAGACCTCGCCATCGATCCGCGCCCGGGCGTAACCCTGGCGCTGCAGCGTTTCAAACAAATCGCGATGTTCGCCTTTGTGTCCGCGGACGACCGGCGCCAGAATCATGTACTCTTCCGAATCGCCAAGGGTCTGCAACCTGGCAATGATCTGATCGCGTGTTTGCGAAGCGATGGGTACGTCACAATGCGGACAGAAGCCCGTTGCGACGCGGGCATAGAGCACGCGCAGGAAATCGTAAATCTCGGTGACCGTGCCCACCGTGCTGCGCGGATTCGAACTGGTAGATTTCTGGCTGATCGAAATGGCGGGACTAAGGCCGCCGATATAATCGACATTGGGTTTCGGCAGTTGCCCAATGAACTGCCGCGCGTAGCTCGAAAGACTTTCCAGGTAGCGACGTTGGCCCTCGGCGTACAGCGTGTCAAAAGCCATGGAACTCTTGCCGCTGCCGCTCACGCCGGTAAAGACAATCAGTTGATTGCGTGGCAGAACGACGCTAACGTTTTTCAAGTTGTGTTCGCGAGCGCCTCGTACTTCGATATTCGCGTTATCCATATTCCTCGGCTTCAGACGTGTGCGGCGTGCAAAACCTAACATTGTAAGAAATCCAGTGGAAAATGTAGACCGGTTAAATGCTTGTCGCGGCCAATTTGTGATCCTGCGCCACGAGCTTGCCGTCTGCCAGCTCGCATAGCATCCCACTGGGATTTCATGCTCGAGAACGGCGATTTGCTCTTGACGTTTCGCCTATTGGAGCTACCGCCAGAGACCGGCTGGCCACCAGCGTCCATAAAACACGAGTGGCCGGTCAGGCGGGATGGCGTGGCTGCTGGAACGCCTCGCCGACCATCGCCTGGTGTACCTGGACTATCAGGGGCAGCTCAGCGGCGATCGCGGTTCGGTAGAGCAGCTGGCGCGAGGAGAGTATCATCAGCTGGCAGCGGCAGCGGGCGAGCAGTGCGTACAGCTGACTTCAGATACGCTCAGGGCCTGTATTCGCTTTGTGCCCTGCGGAGTAGGCCAGTTCACGCCTTTCGAGTTCAGCCATTGGCAGTTTCTGGCCGGCATCGCCAAACCACTCGAAGGACTGAACTGTTGCGTTTTCTGAAGCTGCTCGTCAGGCTGCCATGCGAATCGCGGGAGTGCTCCCCAGGCTTATGGGCAATGCCAGCGGCAAGGCGTCGGAGGTAATCACCTGGCAAGCAATTTTCTTGGTCAGGTTAATCACCAGGGGACTGCGCAGATTGATGGTCAGTGTTTTTCCAGATTTGCTGAGCACGCACAGCACGTACATTCGATCGCTATTGCGAAGATTGAGCGGCGAAACTCTGCCGACTGGGGATGACACACTTGTAGCCCGGGGCATATTTTCTGGGGCTGACCAGGGGCAGTGCAACTTGACTCTGCGTCAGCGACTGCAGCCAGGCCACGTCTTCGTTCTGCGGATCAGGCAGGATTAGCCATTGCCGCGAGGACTCAAAGCCGATCAAGCCTTGCGGGAAGATGATGATTTCATCTTGGCTGGCTTCAACCGGACCGAAACGAGTGGTTAGTACCAACATAATTGGTTGTTCCCAATGGCGTGCGCAAGGTTGCCTGCAATGTCAGCGAAAATCGCTCCACACCCTTTCATCGTCATATCCGGCGTCGCAACCCGCAAACTGTTCAAGTTCTTGGGGCATTTACTTCAGAAAAAAACCAGCGTTGGCAATGCCTGCATTTGAGCTAGACTGGTGGACATTCGCAGCCAGTTTCATGCCTAGGCTTTGTCCCCAAAGGGGTCTGACCCTTTGGAGGCGAGTCGAATTCCCACCTGTTTTTGGCCTCGCCGGAGAGGGTCAGACCCCTGTTGGGACAGACCCCTTTGGGGACAAAGCCTAGCACTTTCTGGCCGATCATTACGGGTCCCTCTGAGCTGACAACATGAAGTACGATTGCGTGGTAATTGGGGCTGGTCACAACGGCTTGCTGACGGCTGCCTACCTGGCCCGTGCGGGCAAACGTGTGTGCATCTTGGAACGTCGGCCTGTGATTGGCGGCTGCAGCGTGACCGAAGCACTCTGGCCAGGCTACAAGATTTCAACCGCCTCCTATGTCGTCAGTCTGTTACTGCCGGAGATTATTAGCGAGCTGAAACTGAAGGAAAAGGGTTTGCGAATTCTGCCGCGCAATCCGTCCTCGTTTACGCCCACGTCGGACGGTCGTTATCTAATGCTGGGACCCGACCAGGCATTTAATCAATCGCAACTCGCAAAATTCAGCTCTCGGGATGCCGAGCGTTATCCGCAGTACGAAGCCCTATTGGAAGCCGTCGCGGAGCAGCTCGAGCCCAGCCTGTCTCAAACGGCTCCAGACCTGTTGCCGTTGCCCAAAACCTGGCGCAAGCGTTCGCTGGGCAAAAGGTTGAAAGACTTGCGGAGTGGCATGCAGCTGCACCAGCGAATGGCTGCCCTTGGCCCACGGCTGCCGGAGGCTATCGAGTTGCTGACCGGGGCGGCCCGCCCCATCCTGGAGCGATGGTTCGAATCGGATGTCGTCCGCGCCACGCTCGCCACCGATGCGGTCATCGGAGCCTTTGCCTCGGTCTCCGCTCCCGGCACAGCCTATGTTCTGCTGCATCACGTCATGGGTACCGCGGGCGGGGCACGCGGTGTTTGGGGTTATGTCGAGGGAGGAATGGGGCAAATTGCCGAATCCATTTGGCAGGTTTGCCAGGACTTGGGCGTCGAGCTGATCCGCGAGTGCGAAGTCGCCAGAATTGAAACACAGTCCGGACAAGTCGTAGGCGTGACCGATACCAACGGCCATAGTTACGCGACCGCGGCCGTGGCATCCAGCGTTGATGCCAATTTGACATTTCGCAAGTTCCTCTCGGCTGAGGATCTTCCAGCGGATTTCTTGCGCGCGGTCAGCAATATTGATTATTCCAGCGCAACCACCAAAATTAACTTGGCCGTTTCCGAATTGCCTGATTTCCGCTGCCTGCCGGGTACCCAGGTTGGACCGCAGCATCGCGGCACGATTCACATTTGCGAATCGATGGATTGGTTAGAACGCGCCTACGATGATGCCAAGTACGGAAGACCCAGCGAACGCCCCATTCTGGAAATCACCATACCCACCAGCGTTGACAACAGCCTGGCACCAGCCCGGCAAGCACGTAATCAATATGTTCGTCCAGTACACACCTTACAGGCTAGCGGGCGGCAAGGACTGGGATGGCATTAAGGAAAGTTTCGCAGACCGTTGCGTGGACCTGTTAATCGAATACGCGCCGAACATGCGCAAAGCCATCGAGCACCGCCAAGTGCTCAGCCCACTCGACCTGGAGCGGACCTATGGATTGACCGGGGGAAATATCTTTCAAGGGGCCATGAATCTCAATCAACTCTTCAGCCTGAGGCCCGTCGCAGGCTGGTCGGACCATCGCACTCCCGTGAGTGGTTTGTACCTGTGCGGCGCAGCCTCCCATCCGGGCGGTGGTGTGCTGGGGGCCTGCGGCAAGAATGCCGCCCAAGCCATCCTCGCCGACCGCCGCTGAGCGCTTTGCTGCCGGGGTTCCCGACGGTTAGGCAGGGAGTTTCCCTTGGCTTTCCGCAGGTCCCTGGCTCTGATTTGCACGATGCCCGGCCTTCAATCAAACTACAATGCGGACTGACCCGAGATATTGCATGACCCTTTCCATCAAACGCACGCACGGTCCCAGCTGAGGTTTCTATGAAATTGTCGAAAGCCAGGCTCTTGTCCTGTGTGATCGCCCTGTGGGGCACACTGGCCAGCACACTGCTCCCCGCTTTGGCTCAAGAGGAAGAGGGGCAGGCCAAGCTGCCGCGGGTAGCCCATACGGCGCCGCCCGTCGATGACATTGATTTTGAATTACTAGGTGAGTTTGTCGGTCCGATCACCACGCCCGACGGCGGATTCGCGCCTTTGGGTCTACAAATTCGACCCGTGGGGCAAGGTCGCTTTGAGGCCCTGCAATTCATGGGAGGATTGCCTGGCCAAGAGAGCTTTGAGCAACAGGCTGTGTCCCTGATCGGCCGGCGGCTGGAGGATTCGCTGATCCTCTCGGGCGGCCACTGGGCTATCTTCGTAGACCGCGAGCATTGCACGTTGATCGATCGGGATGGCCAAACCATCGGTCGGCTCGAGCGCCTGCAACGCGGCAGCCCCACCATGAATGCACAGGCACCCGCGGGGGCTTTCATCCTGTTTGATGGGACCAACACCGATCAATTCGTATCGGGAGAGATGACCGAAGAGGGCCTGCTCAAAGCCGGCGCGGAGCTCAAACCCATGTTCCAGGACTTTGACATGCACGTCGAATTCCGCTTGCCCTACATGCCCAATTCCGATGGCCAGCAACGGGGCAATAGCGGCTGCTACTTGCAGAGCCGCTACGAAGTGCAGGTCTTGGACTCCTTTGCACAACTGCCACAGTTCAACGGCTGCAGCAGCCTGTATCGCACAAAGAGTCCAGATGTCAACATGTGCTTTCCACCGCTGGTTTGGCAAACCTACGATATTCGCTTTACCGCTCCCCGGTGGTCTTCCGACGGCTCGAAACTGCGCAATGCGCATATCACCGTGTGGCACAATGGCGTCAAAACGCAAGATGATTTCGAGCTGAAGAACAAAACCGGAGCCGGCAAAGCCGAGGAGCCCGTCCTGCTGCCCACCAAATTGCAAGACCACAGCGATCCGGTGGTGTACCGCAACATTTGGTTGATCGACCGCGGACTAACGCCCGGCATTGAATTTCCGATCATGGGTATTACGCCCGCAGCACCATCCGAGGAAACCGAGACAGCGGCTGAACAGGAAGAACCCGCTGCCGCCGCCAGCCAGCCCGAAGAGGATCAGCCCGCGCAGGATCAGCCTGCGCAGGAGCAGCCTGCAGCAGCCTCGCAGAGCGCTGCAGGAGCAGGCTGCGCAGGAGCAGGCTGCGCAGGAGCAGGCCGCACAGGAGCAGGCGCCGGCTTCACCTTCCGAGGTCCCGCCAACTGTTGAAGCAAGCCCGGCAACCTAGTGCTTCGTCCAAATTGAGAACTAGGGTTAGTCAAATCAGCCGACGGGCGTTAGTTAGCCCCGGTTTCTGCAGAGGGAACCGCGGCTAACGCCGTACGGCTAATCCGCAAACTTAAATTGTGTTGAAGCACTAGCTCTAGGCAACCGGGCCGACTGAAGCACCCCGGCGACCGTCAAGCTCGGGAAACTTTGCCGCTTAGCCTGGACTGGAATTACAAATTATTGCCTGCCCTGCTTTTTCCTCCGCCCAGCACGTGCCCTACCGCGACGACTGAGTTAAAATCAAGGTTATTCCCCACCTCACTCCGCCTGTGAACTGCTCGCCATTTATGAACGACGCATTTGGCCAGTCGGCTGACCACGACCGATACGACATTGAATTTTCTGTACCGATGGTCCACCGCTTGCGGTTTACGCGCGACTGCTTTGGGGATGACTTTGGGGTAATTCGCGAACTGTTCGAGCCCGGTGCGGGAGAGGCCGCCCGCGTGCAAGTCTGGGTCGACCAAGGGCTGGCGGAATGGGATGAAAGCCTATGCCAGCGGGTTACCGAGCGATTGACGGCCGCCAAAGAAATAGAGCTAGTTGCCCCGGTAGGTTGCCTGCCTGGCGGTGAGGCGGTCAAGAACGATCGACGCCTGGTGGATCAATTGCTTGCGGCCTTTCATCACGACAACCTCGATCGCCGCAGCTATGTGCTGGCCATTGGCGGCGGGGCACTGCTGGATGCCGTGGGCTATGCGGCGGCCATCGCGCATCGCGGTATTCGCCTGGTCCGCTTGCCCACCTCGACGCTGGCCCAAGCCGACTCGGGGGTTGGGGTTAAGAATGCCGTGAATTGGTTTGGCAAGAAGAATTGGAAGGGTACATTTGCGACACCCTGGGCAGTGGTCAATGACGAGAAACTGTTGGAGGGCTTGAGCGATCGTGATTATCGGTGTGGTTTCTCCGAAGCGGTCAAAGTGGCATTGCTCAAGGATCCAGAGTTCTTTGACTTTCTGCATGATTCGGCCGAAGCCATCGGACACCGCGAACAACCCTATGCTCGGCGAGCTCTACGCGAATCCGTCTTGCTGCACCTGGCCCACATCACGCGCGGAGGCGACCCCTTTGAACTGCAGCAAGCTCGGCCACTGGACTTTGGGCATTGGTCGGCGCACAAGTTGGAAGCCATCACCCATTATGCCACGCGCCATGGGGAAGCCGTATCCATTGGTGTGGCTGTGGATGTAGCCTATTCGCACCTGTGCCACGGTCTGCCCCAAGATGTCGTCGACCGCACTTTTGCTACGCTTGCCTTACTCAACCTCCCCTTGTGGCATGCAGCCCTGCATGAAGAAGTCATCTTTGATGGACTGGAGGAATTTCGCCAACACCTCGGCGGCGAATTGACGATCACCATGTTGACCGATGTGGGCTGCCCCATCGATGTCCATCGCATTGACAAGGCTGCCATGCGAGATGCCATGTCCCTGGTTGCCAGTGCGACCAACCCCAGCCTCACCCGCTGAGCAGCCCAGTTCGCATGGCTTGCCATTTCCTCGACGCTGTATCCAGCGCCTGGTCCGTAGGTCAAGCGGCAATCTACTTGTGGGCGGCCGAACGCCAAATGCGATTGTGCACTGTAGCGTCCAGCAAACCGATGTCATTCCAAGGCTGTAAGGCCACTCTCAACCAATCGATCAATTCCGAGCGCTGCTGCCGCTTGTCGGCGAGATTCCCATCCGACTTGCTGTGCTGGACGATTCTTAATTCGGCAGCGTGCGCCACCTGTCGCAGCTGACTATCTTGGCTGAGCAAAAATCCACTCTCGAAATTTCCCTTCGTAGCCAATTGCCTTTCACTGTGAACGGCAGACACAAAATATAAACTGCACGCTGCACAGAACAATTCAAAGGAATCTTCGGCGGCGGCATAGCAAGTCGAGATGATGCGATCGATCCACAGCACCTCTTGCACCACCTCTCGCGAGTAAAGCTGAAGGGCAAGATCCCGGGTGCCCGCCGGTTCCAACAACAGCGTGGCCAGACGCCAAACTCCGCTCAATCCGTGGGCGATGCCGGTACTGTGTAACGCATCCACATTACCCGCCGTGCCCGGCAACATGGCCCAACCCGCTCCAGCGGCTGCAGCCCACAGGCGGCTTAATCTCGGCAGCCAGCCCAGCCTAGGGACTCCGTCGGCTTGGCACGGGGCAATTAATCGCGCATTGCGCAGCAGCTCCACAAGCGTCGGGTAGCGTGAAATCATTGCATTCCAATGGTCTTGCACGGCGCCGGGATGAGTACCGCCCAACCAACGGGAAGTGGGTTGTACGATACCCAGCGAGGTGGTGCCTTCGGAAAAGCGGAGCATCCACATCCAGCCGTTTTCCAGTAGATGGTGTTGCGCAGCCTGATCGCCGTCAAAGGGATCATCGGCCAGCGACATGCCATGGGTGTACATCCAGCGGCTCATCGAAGCGACACCGCTGAAATGGCCAAATAGCGACCGGTGCGCGTTTGCAAGCGGTGGTCGAGAGCTTCGATGTCCAGCGCTCTTGCTAACACAGAACTGCCGCCGCTGGCATCGATCACAAAATCGCAACTCAGTTCACAGGACTGTTCATGCACCGAGCCCACGATACTCCAATGGCCAGCTTGACCTGCAAGGCTGGCCTCGCGAAAGTTAGCCAAGTACAGGGCGCCCGATTGAACGGCCTGGCTGCACAGCCAGGCATCCACATCGCTCCGCATCCAGTGTGTATCGCTGTGTTGGTCGTCCTCGCTGGCCGTTACCAGCAGGCTGGAAGCGTGCGCCTCCAGGTCGACAAATTCGCGGTCCGGGTGATGTGCATAATAGCTGAAGCCGCGTTTCTTTCCCGCTCGCAATTCGGGATAACAAGCCTGCCACGAACCCCAACGGCTGAGCGGTCTCAACTCGGGCAATTCGAATTTCAGTGCGATTCGCTCCAGCAGGTAATCCGCCAGAGGTGTTGAGGATTCGCCGACCGCAAACCTCGGATGCATCCCTCGATCGATCAAAGCCACACTACGGCCATGGCGAGCGAGGATCCAAGCCAGCAGGCTTCCCGCGAATCCCGAGCCGATGATACAGAAATCAAAATGCATGAAGGCGGCCTGCCTCGACGATCCATAGCGCTTAACCATTCCACCAACTCAAGCTACATTGTAGACAGAGTTACCGAGCGCGCGAGTGCTTGGTGACTGCACTAGCCCATATCGTTCCGGCTCTGCATCTCTCCAGATCAAAGAAACGCATCGTTTTGCTGTACCAGCTGACTGCCACTGAATGCCTACTGTTGACCCTGGCGGCTGCGGGCATCGGGTTTTCGAAGAGTGGATTTGCGGGTGTGAGCATGTTGCATGTGATCATCTTTGCCATGGTATTCGGAGCAAAAGCCTCAACGGGTGTGCTGCTGCCCATGCTGGTGATCGGTGATCTGTGTGCCATTTGGTTTTTTGGCAAGAAAGTGCAGTGGAAGCATGTTGGGCGATTATTGCCACCGACGATGATGGGGGTCGTGCTCGGCACCATGCTCATGAATCGCATCGACGAATCGATTTTCAAACCGGTGGTAGGCGGAATTATTCTGGGTCTGACCTGTGTGCAGCTGGCCCGCATTTGGCGGCCTAAATTGTTTGACCGCATGCCGCACAGCCACTTGTTCGCCTGGAGTCTGGGCTTGCTTGCCGGTATCACCACGATGCTGGCCAATGCGGCTGGACCGGTGGTAGCCCTGTATCTACTGGCTGTCGCCCTGCCGAAACTGGAATTGGTTGGCACCAGCGCGTGGTTGTTCCTGGCTGTCAACCTATTCAAATTGCCGTTCAGCTACGGACTGGGCCTGATCGATGCAGGCTCACTAACGATTGACCTGGTGTTCTGCCCAGCTATCGTGCTGGGCATGTTGCTGGGCAGTTGGGCGGTCAAGCGGATTCCACAAAAGCTTTTTGATAGCTTGCTGCTAGCCTTCACAGCCTATGCAGCCCTGCGTTTGGTAGTTGGCTGAGACCACCCAGCCGCGTTGATCAACTGCCAGGCTCGGCGAAGAGTGGCGTGGAAAGGTAGCGTTCGCCCAAACTGCACATGATGGTCACGATACGCTTGCCTTGCATTTCCGGACGCGCGGCGACTTGAGCGGCGGCCCACATATTGGCACCACTGCTGATACCGGCCACGATCCCCTCTTGCTTGGCGAGCTGCCGTCCCCACTCAAAGGCGTCTTCATCATCAACGGTAATCACTTCGTCGATAATCGAGGTATCCAAGTTAGCTGGAATGAATCCGGCCCCGATCCCTTGGATGCGATGTTTTCCGGGCGCACCGCCACTGATCACGGGGCTGTGCTTGGGTTCGACAGCAATGGCTTTGAAGTTAGGATTGACTTTCTTTAGAAATCGTGCGCAGCCGGTAATGGTGCCACCGGTACCCACGCCGGCAACCAGAACATCGATATCATGGCCGCTGTCTTCCCAAATCTCCGGTCCGGTTGTTTGTTCATGAATGGCCGGGTTAGCCGGGTTTTCGAATTGCTGTGGCGTATAGCCATCCGGATCTTGTGTGACCAACTCGGCGGCGCGGGCAATGGCGCCCTTCATCCCTTCGGCAGCTGGCGTCAATACCAGGTTGGCTCCCATACCTCGGAGCAGCGCACGGCGTTCCACCGACATGGACTCAGGCATCGTCAGCGTCAATTTGTAGCCCTTGGCCGCACACACAAATGCCAAGGCAATGCCGGTGTTGCCGCTGGTGGGTTCAATGATATGCGTCCCGGCTCTGATCTTTCCGTCGCGTTCCCCCGCGGCAATCATGGCCGCCCCAATCCGGTCCTTGACGCTATTCAGTGGCTGAAAGAATTCGCATTTGGCGAAAACGACAGCACCGTCGGCTGGCACCAGGCGATTGATCTGAATCATGGGCGTATCGCCGATGGCCTGAGCCGCATTGAGGTAGGTTTTTCCCCGGGGCATGATGCTTCCTGTTGACTGAGTATCCTGACTGAAGAATAGGGCGGGAGGGACTTGAACCCCCGGCCAAGACATTATGAGTGTCCTGCTCTAACCAACTGAGCTACCGCCCCCTGAGGTCGCTATTGTAGCCAGCACCACAGAGCGTTCCCAGCCCGGATTTATACCAAGATGCCAATCGCCGACCCGCCTGCGGAGCAGTTCAAACAGGTCATTCGCCGCCTCAAAGCGGAATTATAAACAGCGACAAGAGTTCAAGGGGCTAGCCCGCAGCCGAGATGGAACTCATGGACTTGCGGCGCCGCTGGATTGCATCGGCCGTGTAGAGTTTCTCCGCCAACCAGTAAATGCCACTCCGCAGCTCTTCGACGGTCATCCGCAGCGGTTGGTAATTAACATCAAATAACGTGCAAAGGTCCCAGCGGCCAGGCTGTAGGATGCGTCCCTCAGCCGATAGCCGCTGATAGAGCGGCGTTCCGGGGAAGGGTGTCAGCACGGTGATTTGCACATCCCACAATTCGGCTTCCATGGCAAAGCGATAGACCTGTTCAAAGATTTCTGGCGTCTGGCTATCGAGGCCCAGGATGAAGCAACCATTGACGGTGATGCCCGCGGATTGGATGGTGGCAATGGACTGCTTGATGTCAGCCGCATAACGCGACTTGAAGTTAGAACGCAGTTCAATGCCCTCCAATTCGCTTGGTGCAGGGCTCTCCAGACCAATCAGTACCTGCTTGCACCGGGCTTGGCGCATCAGCTGGAGTAATTCCTGATCCTCGGCGACGCGAATATCCGTTTCGGTAAACCAGCTCACGCGCAGCTTGGCCAACTCGCGACATAACTGCTTACCCCATTGAAAATCTACGAAAGTGTTATCGTCGGCGAACTCAATGAACGGCCGACGGCGAATGCTCTGAACAGCGCGTATATCACGCATGACATCTGCCACTGGTCGCTTGCGATATGGGTGATTCAGCATCACATTCGACGCACAAAAATCGCATCGCCAGGGGCAACCGCGGGTCGTTTGCACCGGAAAGCGGTTGAACAGCTTGAGCCTCGAGCAGATCGTAACGCGGCACCGGCAGCGAACGCAGATCCAAGGCGGGCAGCCCGCGCGCATCCCATATGCGTTGCTTACTGCCCGCGGCAATAGCTGCCAAGGCCTGAGGCCAAATCTGCTCACCTTCTCCAAGGAAAACAAAATCCGCGTGCTGCAACGCCTCTTCGGGCTCCACGCTAACATGCAAGCCACCCATGGCTACACGGACACCACACGCCCGTAGTCGGTCTGCGATTGCATAGGCCTCAAAAACTTGAGCCGAAAAGGTGCTGATGGCTACCAGGTCACAGTCGTAGATTTCCTCCGGTTCGCAGCCATCGCGCTCCGCCTGATAATAAGCCAGCTCATGCTCGGCGGGCGTGCACGCGGCCAGATATAGCAAACCCAAACTCGGCAGAGAACTGATAACTTTACCGCGTTCGATTACCCCCGGCAAAGTCAGCCCCAGCTCAATCAGTTTCGGATCGTGCGCCCTGAGGCCACTCAATGCTAACAAGCCGATTTTCATGGTGGTCCATTTCGCATGATTTGAATGACCGCCACAACCAGGGCGGTCACAGGAATGAAAAACAAATGCCGAGCTTGCTTCCTCCAGGCAGACAGGAAGCACACAATGGGCATGGACAATCCACCCACGATTAAACCCCAGGCCGCAATTTGCGTGTCCAAGTTGTCTACCGGCGGACTGGAAACGCTAAATAGCACATTCAGCATGCCCAGAGCCGCTTGCGAAATATGTCCCAGCCGTAGCAAACGTCTACGAAACGATGCATAGCCCTCAAGAAAATTCTCGCGATGGAAGAACAGTCCGATGATCGCTCCGCTAGCAAAGGCAGAGAGCAAAAGCCCCCAGCCAAAATACCAATTCAACATTCATAAACACCCAGTTTGAAATCAAATCTATGCAGCTGTTGGTGCCAGTCTACCCATATCACCCGACAGCAAGTTGTCGCTTGTCCCCCAGGCTGTCCCAAGCCGTCTCCCATCAGTACAGATACCGTTTCCCGGCTTGTCATGCGCAATCTGTCCAAGAAACGCGACCTTTAGAGTCTCAGTTTCTCCAAAATAGATCCTCGCTAGACAGCGCCAGGCGTGTCGGCAGCAACGTTCTTTATTTCTCGAGATGGCAAGCTTTGAAGTTGCAATTTCGGCTCCCCTCACAACCCGAAGCACAAGCGAGGGAAGGGTTTACGTTGATTGATGAGCGTTCAAGCTGTCCAATGCCGCTGTGTGACACGGCCCGCTGCTGGAACCTGCCGTCGGCTGGCGAAGAGTCTATAATGGCCCGTTGGCGCAGGATGATTCGGTACGCAATCGCACAAGGAGTCAGGCGACCGTGGAGCAGGTCAGGGCGGCAACACATCGAACCTACTCGGTAGCACTAGGCTGGAATTTGCTGATCGGTTTGCTATTTCCCTTGATGTTATTGCGGTGGGGGCTGTTACCAGACGATGCCATTGGAGTAGACGACCTGCGGATGCCTGAGCAAGCGCCGGCCTTTATGGTGAACATCAATCAAGCGACCGTGGCGGAACTACGAGCACTGCCCGAGATTGGTCCCGCGATAGCAGAGAGAATCGTGACCTATCGTCAGCAGAACGGCAATTTCCAGAGGCTTGAAGAGTTACAGGCTGTGCCAGGACTGGGTCCCAAAACGCTTGAACGGGTGCGAAGCATGTTGACAACCAGCTCGCCGACCGAGACGAGTCCCAGCATCAATGGTCCCTAATGAGCCCCAAGTTTTTTATGGAACGCGTAACGCCGGTCAAGCGTTTTTCACCTGGTTGCCTCTCTCCGAGACGCTTGATCCGTGGCCTGCCTGCAGTCTGTCTCGGTAGATCCTGACTACCGTTTCTTGACCTCGAGGCATTCATTCTTGGAACATTTTTTCGGAAGCACGCATGTCCATTGACTCACGTCCCCTGCGCCGAATTTCAACTCGTCAGCCCCTTTGGCCCTGCGGGCGACCAGCCCAAGGCCATCGAGGCCTTGGTGCGCGGGATACGCGAAAACACCAGGCACCAGTGTTTGATGGGAGTTACCGGCTCGGGCAAGACCTTTACCATGGCCAATGTGATTCAGCAAATTCAGCGTCCGGCGCTGGTGCTGAGCCATAACAAGACCTTGGCGGCACAGCTGTATTCGGAGTTCCGCGACTTTTTTCCAAATAATGCCGTGCATTATTTCGTCAGCTACTACGACTACTATCAGCCGGAAGCCTACATTCCGCAGCGCGATGTGTACATCGAAAAGGACGCCTCGATCAACGAAGAAATCGATCGCCTGCGTTTGGCTGCGACCAGCGCCCTGGTCAGTCGTCAGGATGTGGTGATCGTGGCCAGCGTATCGAGCATCTACGGCTTGGGCAGTCCAGAAGACTATCGGAATATGGTGGTGCCGCTCAAAGTGGGCACGCGCATTGTCCGCGACGACGTGCTTCTACAATTGGTGGACATTCAATACCAGCGCAACGATACCGCTTTCGAACGCAGCAAGTTTCGCGTTCGTGGGGATTGCATTGAGGTCTGGCCATCCTATGAAGAGTTTGCCTATCGCATCGAATTATGGGGTGATGACATTGAGCAGATCTCGATCACCAATCCGTTAACGGGCGAAGTGTTGGCGCGCCTGGACGAAGTATTTATTTATCCGGCCAAGCACTTTGTTACGACTGAGGATCGCATTGAGCGGGCAGTCAAGTTAATTCGCGACGAACTGAAGGAGCAGCTCGAGAAATTTGAAGCCCAAGGCAAGCTGCTTGAAGCCCAACGTTTGAATGCTCGCACACGTTTTGACTTGGAAATGTTGCAGGAGGTTGGGCATTGCCCCGGAATTGAGAATTACTCGCGTCCGCTATCCGGCAAGCCGCCTGGTGCCACGCCCGATACGCTGTACGATTTTTTCCCAGATGACTTTTTGCTGCTGGTCGATGAATCCCACGTAACGGTGCCGCAAGTGCGTGCCATGTTCGCTGGCGATCAGAGTCGCAAGAAAACCCTGGTCGAACACGGATTCCGCCTGCCGAGCGCTCTGGACAATCGCCCCCTCAAGTTCGAAGAATGGGAAATGAAGACGCCGCAGGTTATCTTCGTTTCGGCCACACCCAGCGAATACGAACTGGAGAAGACGGGGGGAGAAGTTGTCGAGCAAGTGATTCGGCCCACCGGACTGCTGGATCCTGTTATCGAAGTCAGCCCGGCGCGGGGACAGGTAGCGAATCTGTTAGAACAGGTTCGTGAACGAGCGCAGCGTGATGAGCGCACGCTGGTAACCGCGCTGACCAAGCGACTGGCGGAAGACCTGGCCGGCTACCTGACGGAGCAAAACGTTCGTTGCCGCTGGCTGCACAGCGAACTGGACGCCTTCGAACGCGTTGAACTCTTGCACGATCTTCGGCAGGGAAAATTCGATGTGCTGGTGGGCGTGAATCTCCTCCGCGAGGGATTGGACCTGCCCGAGGTATCGCTGGTGGCTATCTTGGATGCGGACAAGGAGGGCTTCCTGCGAAGTCAGACCTCCCTCATCCAGACCATCGGTCGCGCGGCCCGTAACGTCAATGCCAAAGTGATTCTGTACGCAGATAAGATCACCGCGGCTATGCGGGCGGCCATCGACGAAACACTCCGACGTCGGCAGTTGCAGCAGGACTTTAATGCGGAGCATGGCATTACGCCACTGACCGTTCAGCGGAATCTGAAATCCGGAATTGAAGCTGCAGCCAATGCCCACAAGCGCGCACGGTCTATGGTCTCCGGCGGACCCGCGGCCCAGATCGTGACCGAGGACTACCTGGACCGACTCGAAAAAGAGATGCTGCAAGCTGCCGAGGACCTAGAATTCGAACGCGCCGCCTCCCTACGCGATCGCTGGGCCAGCTTGCGCGATCGCATTGGCGAGACGGTCGAGGGGTACGAAGTCGAAAACCGACAACCCACGGGCGCCCGCGGCAAAGGAAGGAAGAAGGGGAATTCCGGAAAGAAAATACCCCGCCCCAAAAGTCGCTAGTCGCGCATGCCAGGCCACGCAGTCTCTCAAACTGAGCGGATTGGCGCTAGCCACCGGTTTTGGAATCACCGAGTGCTAGCGCACTTTCGCTCACCAAGAGATTGCCTGGTTTGAACCATTGCGTTGCCCTGTCGCGCATGCTTCCCAACCCGACGCGTTAGCGAGGAATTCTTACGTCGAACTTCTCCTCGCTAAAGATTCGTCGCGTAAATAAACTGCCCATTGTCGAAATCGCCGGAGGCGATGGAGAGGGTCCCGCTTGAAGCTCGCCGATTGGCTGACGCGTCCCTAAACGCCTAAATGAACAGTCCTAACGCTTCGGTTTATGAAAAACAGCGGGGCAAAGGGGCAGATCTGGGTCAGATCTCACTCGTCAATTTCTCGGCAGGCAGTCGTTTGACGGACGTCGAGGGTGCGGCGGCTTGGCCGATTCGCATCAAGGCGGCTGGTTGCTTACCCTTGACGCCCAAGTGCTTAGTTATCCAAAGATGAAACTCTTCGACCAAGTCTCGCGCTGTCTGGCGATCTGAAGAGGCAAAAACATCGGCCATCCCTTGCTCGAGCATGTTCTGAAGCACCAGTAAGGACATCATGGGCTGCGTCGCCAGGCTCTCGACGGCGCATTGCAACCAGATTCTCTGCCAGGCCCGGCCCACCTGCAGATCGTGCCAAGAATCCTGCACGCTCTGCGTGATCAGACAGAATGCCGCGGCACTGCCTGCCAGACGACCCGCGACGCGCGAGAAAATCTGCCGCGCGCCAAACATTTGCATCAGGCGATCGGGGGGCGAGAAATTGTACATCGCCCGCAGCGAAAGCCGATCCATAGCCGAGATCTCCAGCGAGCCGAGCGATAACCCCTCGTCAACTTCGGACATTGGCGGTGCATCAAAACGCACCTTTTCCAGAAAGGCATTGCGGACTGCTTTGGTGCCCAGAATGATGGGATCCGCCCGTGCAATCATCTTTACCAATGCTTTGCACTGATCCGCATCGCTGATCAAGACCGTCTGCGTACAGGCATCATCCTGAATGGCAGAAGCCAGCCCTGCCAGGGCGCTGGCTGCGATGACGCCTCCCTGATATTGCCGTCGATTGGTAACCCGCTGACGCAGGAGCGTGTCGATTTCGCCTGCAGGCCAGTCCTGGTCCAGCGTCAGACTGGCAACGCCCAGCGAGGGTTGCTGATCGATCTGGAAACTCCAATCATTAAGCTGGGCCGTGCGCACCATATTCTCGAGCACTGCCCCCAATGACATGCGGGCCATACGACCTCCAGCATTCATCGGTGATGGATCGCGGGTGGGGTCGATATCCAAAAAGATCCGATGCTTGGAGCGGTCTACACTAAAGTGCCATGGCTGGGTGTTATCCCCCGATGGGGCTAGCATTCCGGCTTCTAGCAAGGTATCGATGGCGGTTTTTTGCATGATTTGTCTCGTTCTCTTGTGTGACCTGTTAGGTGCGGCCAAGCTAAAGTGCCTCAAGTCGCAAGCGAAACCGCGAAGCCCTGCTCGGCCTTAACAGGTCCGGTGAACCCATTGTCTTGCGGGAAACCATAGCTTGTCAACGCAGACTCTGCACTGCGAACGCGGCTGCTGTACCGAAAAACGCCCACACATTCTCTGGCTCAAGGCAATATGCCTTCCCACAGGTTTGAACCAATTCGCACCAACGTTGCTCCCTCGATGATTGCCTCTCGGAAATCGCCGCTCATGCCCATCGATAATTCCGTGAACGAGTCTTGCAGCGAAAATTCCTGTGCCATGGCATCTCGCAACTCTCGTACTTGCGCGAATTCACGCTGTGCATCTTCGGGCTCGGCATGCAAGCTGGACATGGCCATCAATCCGCTCAGCTGGATCCCTGGCAACTCTAAGACGCTCTCAACCAGGCTGGGCAGTTGAGCCGACGGCACGCCTGTTTTGCTCTCGTCTTGGGTGACGTTGACATCAATCAGGGTCTTGATTGACCGGCCACACAGCACCGCCTCGCGACTGACGGTCTCCGCCAGACGCAGGTTGTCCAGGGAATGTAAGACAGCCAGCATCGGCAGCGTACGCCGCACCTTGTTGCGTTGGAGATGACCAATGAAATGCCACTCGACCGTGCTCGTCGGGGAATTCTCGGTGAGCCAAGCCTGCTTTTCCCACAGCTGCTGCGGCCTATTTTCGCCCAATGCCTGGCAACCGGCGGCCAACAGGCATTGCGCCAGCTGGGGACCGACGTATTTAGTGACCCCAACAATTCTCACTTGGCTGGGGGGGCGATCCGCCAATAAACAAGCTTCGGCCACGGCATCGCGGATGCGCTGCCAATTTCGGCTGACAAGGTTGGTCTGCGCCGCGTCTGGCTTGGATGATGGCATCAATGCACGTTTCTCCCCAATGGTCGACTAACGAATTTAGCGCTTATCCTAAACTTTCCGACAACAGCGGCAAGCCTGAAGCAGGAATCGCATGGCTTCCGATATTGCACGATGAGTGTCTGTACCGGTGGGACTCACCGATCACGCGCGATTCTTCTGGGGCCCCCTGGCAGGCCTAGGTGGACAGCGCCACTTGACACACTCGCTTGCGCGTTGGGCTTGTATTTTGAAACCTTCAACGCAGGCTGACGCTGTCCAATGAAAACCAATCGAAAACCGAAGAGAACCGCGGCGAACGCCGCTATTGAAGTTTCGCAATGATCATTTTTAAACGTTTTTCATAAGCTGACGCGTGAGCGAGGATCTAATTCCATGCAAGAATTCCTCGCTGTCGCGTCGGGTCACGAGAAGTGCGCAACTTCAAAAAGCCCCGGAGAGGGTCAACTCCCTTTTTGGATAGGCTCTTAGATGGACATGGGAGTGACGTGCACGGCGATGAAGGAAGATTCTCGCAAGATCGAATTTGACATCGAAGCACTGGTGCTGAGTGCAATTTGCATTTTTGTATGGCTGAGCCTGCTGAGCTATGATCCTGCAGATTCATTAGGGGAGCTGCCGGGCGTGGCTGGAAAGTTGCTGGCCATCGAGCCCAACGTATATCCCCCTAACGCGCAGATTGCAAATTGGTGCGGATGGTTTGGTGCACTGCTTGCTGGGCTATTGATCCAGGGTCTGGGCATCGGCTCGTTGCTGGGGGCCTTGGGCTTGAGCGTCTTGGCCGTGTGGATGTTCCAGGTGCACAGCAATGCGGTCCGTGCGTCGCGGCAAATTGGTTGGACCCTGGTATTGGTTGCGGTGACTACTTTTTTTGCGCTGCTGAAAATTGACACGCCCTATTCACCGGTGATTGGTCCGGGTGGCTATGTGGGCGCCATGACCTCGACTTGGCTGAACGAACACTTTGCCAAGCTCGGTGCATTGATCATGACCTTAACGGTCTTTATGGCAGGATTATTATTGAGCACGGATTATGTGGTCATTAAGGCCGCCAGCCGCTTGTTGCTGGGTGGCGCGGCGCTGACCGCGACAGCAGCTGCCGCCACCAAATCGCGTGTGTCCCTGTCGCTGCCGCGTGGCCCATCCAAGCGGCGAAGTGATGTTGATGAAGCTATCCAGCTGGACGACGAACCACCTGCCGAATTGCTGCCGCCAATTCGTATCGGCGGAAAGGGCCTGGCCGCCACCGACGCAGCCATGCCTCAAGTCGCTGGGCAATCGCGGAACAGTTTTCTCGGGACGGCAAAATCGCTAGCCAGCAGCCTGTGGTCAGCAGCAGACAGCGATCGGCCGGTATCAGCCTCGCAGCCATTTCCAGACGCCAGCCTGGAGGATCACAGCCAGGACGAGGTGGACGAGGAAGAGCAGGATGGTGAAGAGCAGGAGCAGGGCGAGTTGTTTCCGGATAGTCGCCAAGTGGAACTCGACGGCGAAAGCGTACATGTCAGGGCGGATGCAGCCCACGAGGAGCCTCCCGAGCCCAATGCACCACGTATCAAACCACCGAAGTCCAAGCCCAAGTCCAAGGCTGCCGAAAGGCAGGAGTTGAGCGATTCGCTGGCGCACTTGGACGATACCAAGTTGCCGCTGGGCGCCGAGGAGTATGTACTGCCCGGTTTGGATCTGCTGCTCGAAGGCGATGACATTGACTTCGAGGCTCAGACCATTGAAGTCCGCCGCAAAGCCAAGGTACTGGAAAGCACCTTTCGCGACTTCGGATTGAATGTCCGTGTGGTGGAGATCGAAACCGGTCCGGTGATCGCGCAATATGAAATTGAACTCGAGGCGGGATTGCGGCTGTCCAAGGTGACCAGCCTGGCCGACGATTTGGCAATTGCCCTGCGCGTCCCGGGCGTCAGAATCGTGGCGCCCATCCCAGGCAAGAACACCGTTGGCATCGAGGTTCCCAACGAAACGCGGCAGGTCGTGCGGCTGCGTGAAGTCATTGAAGAGCAGGGCGCCAAAGGCAAGAAAGCCAAGATCCCCTTGTTCTTGGGCAAGGACGTTTCCGGTAACGCACTGACCGCGGACCTTGCTACCCTGCCGCACTTGCTGATCGCCGGGCGCACGGGCACGGGAAAATCGGTATGCCTCAACGCCATCATCGCATCGATCCTGATGACCCGCCGACCGGACGAAGTGCGGATGCTGATGATCGATCCCAAGATGGTTGAATTGAGCGGCTATGGGCGACTGCCGCATTTGATGCATCCGGTCGTGACCGATATGAAGAAAGCGGAAGCCATCCTGGCTTGGGCGGTCGACAAGATGGAGGAGCGTTACGGGCTCTTGGCCAGAGCGGGAGTTCGACACATTACCAGTTACAACGAACTGGGGCGCGAGGAACTCCGAGATCGCTTGAAGCCTGAATCCAGTGAGGAGGCCGAGTCGATTCCGGATCACTTGCCCTTTATCGTCATCGTGGCCGACGAGATGGCGGATCTCATGATGACCGCTGGCAAGGAAGTGGAACAGCATATCATTCGCCTGGCACAGAAGAGTCGCGCCGTTGGAATCCATTTGATTCTGGCTACCCAGAAACCAACCGTGGATGTGATCACTGGATTGATCAAAAGCAATTTGCCAGCCCGCATCGCCTTTCAGGTCGCCAGTCAGACCGACAGCCGAGTGGTGTTGGATGAAATGGGCGCCAACAAGCTGCTCGGAAACGGTGACATGCTCTTCCTGTGGCCTGGAACCAGCATGCTCTTGCGCGGCCAGGGCACCTACCTGAGTGATGAAGAACTGAATGCCATCGTCGATCACTGCTCGACCGGTGAACAGAATTTTGTTAACGAACTGGTCAATCTCAAGATCAAGGAAGAGGGCAGCGACGAGCCGAGTCTCTTGGCCCTGAAGAAGCGCGACGACCTGTACGAGTCGGCGGTAGACGTTGTCGTACGCGAAGGACGTGGCAGCTGTTCCCTGTTGCAACGCGCCTTGGGTATTGGCTATGGGCGCGCCGCGCGGCTGATCGATTACATGGCCGAGGATGGAATTGTCGGAGAATATGCCGGCTCGCAAGCCCGCGAAGTACAAATATCCATCGCGGAATGGGAGTCCATGCGCGGCCAGGAAACCGCCGACGAATCCCCCCAACGCTCCAACAAGATCCGACCTCAAGACAATCCTCCGGCCGAAAACTCAGCCAAGAGCCAACCGCGCAAGGGATGAGCCCTCAAGGGATCGGCCCACAAGCCAGGAAGCACTCAAGCCATCCCGTAGTTTGAAGATCTCGCCACAACCTCGGGAACACTACCCGGAGGACCTGGCTCAGCAGGACGAGCAGGACAACGCTTCCTACGTCAGCCATGAGCAGGATGAAGATGAAGTCTATGAAAGCTACGACGACGATGCGGAATACGAGGACTACGATTAGCCAAAGGCGGATTTAGAACCAGTTGGCATTCACCAGGCTAAAAATCGGGTTAGACATGCGTTGGGAAAAAGGGGTCGGACACTGCCGCTCGCCTTATTTATCGAACGATGCTAAGCAACCTCCCAGCCACTGCGGTAGGACTTGCTGAGGAACTGATTGGCCGCGGGGCTATCGGTCGTCATCTGCAGACCATCCCATTTGAAACTTTGGCCGCTACGGTAGGCCACATTCCCCAGTAGTACCGCTTCGGTCAACGGGCCTGAGTAATCAAAGTTGCAGGTGGTTGGCGATCCGTCGCGGCAGGCCTTGAGCCATTCGCGGTGATGTCCAATCGAGTCTGGAATCGTCTTTGGCGGTGGCTGGAAGTCGCTGAATTTTTCCGTGGGGAATAATTTAATTCTTCCATAGTCGGCGAACATCATGCCCTGGCTGCCAATGAACATCACGCCGCTGCCCGGCATCTTCTGGCCGGCGATTTCTGCGGGCACGGCCTGATCGCCATACCAGGTGAACTTCAAAGCGGGACCGGTGGGACGGGCTGGAAAATCGTAGCGGACGATCAATCCCAAGGGCGCCGTTTCCGGGTGAACCTGAGGGCCCTCGGCGGAAACGGACGTGGGATATTTCAGATCCAGAGCCCAAAAGGGCAAGTCCATATAGTGGCAGCCCATGTCGCCCAACGTGCCTTGTCCAAAATCCCACCAACGCCGCCATTGGCCCGGGTGATAGCGGCCAACTGCATAAGGGCGTTCCGGCGCAGGCCCCAACCATAAATCCCAATTCAAGTGCTTCGGCGGTTGCTCGGCTATCTCGGGTCGATCTCCTCCGCCCCAGCCTTTACCCCCAACCCAAACATGTACTTCGGTGATGTCGCCCAGCACTCCCGCTTGCACGACTTCAACTGCCCTGCGGTAGTTCTGTTCGGCATGAATTTGAGTGCCTAATTGTGTGGCCACGCCAGCCTGACGGGCTGCTTCGGTAATGATCCGCGCCTCGGCAACCGTATGCGTGAGAGGCTTCTCACAATACACATGCTTGCCAGCGCGAATGGCTCGAATGGCGGCCGGCGCGTGGTGGTGATCGGTTACTCCAATGACCACCGCATCGATCTTGTCTCCCTCCTTGTCCAGCATTTCACGATAATCTTCGTAGCTGCGTGCATCGGGAATCTGCTTCAACTTGCGATCGAGATAGGTCTGATCGACATCGCACAAGGCTACAACACTTTCGTGCATGACGCCCTGAATATCGGCTTCGGCGCGATTGGCCGTCCCGATGCAGGCGATGTTCAGACTCTCGTTTGGCGAGTTGGACTGTGCCAGGGATGCACTGCTGAAATAGCCCACACCGGCCGCGGTACCTGCCAGAGTGGTGGCGAGGAAATGGCGGCGAGTGGCTGTTTGGCCCGTGGAGCGGCAGGGCTGGACGGATCGGCGGGCCATGGAGGATTTTTCGCGTCGGCGGTACATAACGACTTCCAGGTGAGAAGATACGGGTGGGAGGCCTCCATTCTAATAAGCCGCCACGCCCTCAAGCAAGAGCGCTGGATCCCAGACTGTACTCATCCCACTCCCTGTGATGTCCATCCCAGACTGTACTCATCACACTCCGTGTGATGTCTACCTTAAAATGTTCTCATCACACTCCGTGTGATGCCCACCCAGACTGTACTCATCACACTCCGTGTGATGTCTACCTTAAAACTGTACTCATCACACTCCGTGTGATGTCTACCTTAGAAATGGTTTCATCCCACTCCCTGTGATGTCCATCCCACAAGTGACATTGCATCGAGGCCATGGGCGAGACACTCGTCTCGGAAATACGCGTCTACATGAAAAAGCGTAACTCCTGATATTCGCAGAAGCCCCGCGAAAACTAAGGTGTCAACGGTCTGCAAGCCAGCTCAGCATGTTAGAATCACAGGCATGCAGACCATCCTAGCGAGCTGCAAACATCGACACGACTTCTGTCCCCCTACAGATAGCGAGCACGCATTCGATGCAACCGAACCATCCCTCGAGCCAGAGACGAAACTTTCTCAAGCAGACCGCGGGTGCGGCCGCCTTGGCTGGCGCATTGCGAGTTTCAACGCGTAAGGCAAGGGCTACAGGGCGGGCCAATGCGCGCATGCGGATCGGCTTCATTGGTCCAGGCGGGCGTGGCTTTGGGGCTCACGTCAAATCTCTCTGTGAATTGCATCAGTCGGGACGCAATATCGATTTGGTTGGAGTGGCCGAGGTTTATCAAACGCAACGCGAGATGGTGGCCGACTATATCAAGGACAAGACGGGCACGGATCCGGGCCGATACGTCGACTACCGCGACATGTTTGAAAAAGAGAATCTGGACGCGGTATGCATTGCCACACCCGATCATTGGCACCACAAGCAGACCCTGGACGCCCTGCAGTCCGGGCTGAACGTTTATTGCGAAAAACCAATGACTAAAACGGTCGAAGAGGCCTTTGCCGTCGAGCGCCAATGGCGGCTCAGCGCTAAAGTCATGCAGGTCGGCGTACAGTCGACCAGTCTGCCGGTGTGGGACGAAGTGCGTGCCTTGCTACAGCAAGGCAAATTAGGAAAAGTACTCGGATTCCAGACCGAGTATTTTCGAAACAGCGATGTGGGACAATGGCGTTACTACAAACTCGTCAGGGATATGAATCCCTCCACCATCGACTGGCAACGCTGGTTGGGAGCCAATGAGGGCCTGGCGCCTGCCGATTTGCCTTTCGATCGGGCTGTGTACAAACAGTGGCGCCGATTTTGGCCCTTTGGCAGTGGCATGTTCACGGATTTGTTTGTGCATCGAACGACGGCCATGCTCAAGGCAACCGGACTGCGTCTACCCGCTCGCGTCACTGGCGCTGGTGGAATCTATCTAGAATACGACGGGCGGGATGTGCCCGACGTGGCCACGGTCGTCGCCGATTTCAATGAGGGCGTTCAGGGGCTAGTGACCGCCACCATGTGCAATCAAGAATCGCGTGTCAATCAACTCATTCGCGGACACTTTGGAACTTTCACTTTTGGAAATGGCGAACAGTTTGATGGTTTCGAGTTTATTCCGGAACGCGGGCCGGTGACGCATGTCAAGCAACAAGCGGAGCGGATTCAAACACAAACGGTCAAGAACACGACCCTGGCCCATTTCGCTAACTGGCTCGATGCCTGCGAGGCCGATGCGCCGCTACAATGCAATAACCCACCGGACTTAGGAGCGGCAGCCATGGCGGTGGTGAATCTGGGCGCCCAAAGTTATCGTCAGGGCAAGGTCTTCTTCGTCAACACGGAGACTCGCGAAATCAGCACGGAAGATCCGGGCTGGGCCAAGCAGTGGGAGCAACTCTCCGCTGCCCGCGGCTCGGTTCGTCATATCCCAGGTTGGACGGCAGGTGATTACGGAAGTAAGCTCATGGAACCGGACTACATGCAATTTGCTGGCCCATGGCTTGAGGGACAGGACCCGGCCGACGGCTATTAACCGGTCTCAGGTGCAAGAGTATAAGTAACGCTTGGCTTGTTACCGCCCTGGGTTCATCGTCGACCTTTGCTCAACTTCTAAAAATCATTCTTGCTGGATCCCATGAGAATACACGAAACAGGAAAAAGCCTTGTTCGAAGCCTTGCGTGGCTGGTCATGGGGGCAGCGATGTGCGTGCCGCGAACTGGCCTGGGCCAGACAGGTGAAGACGCAAGCAGGCGGACAGAACACTTGCAGCAAGTTGAGAATTTTGTATCCACGCACTGCTTGGATTGTCACACATCCGATGACCCGGCTGGCGGATTTGATCTACAGAAGTTTGATTTCGACGGGAAGCAGTTTTCAGATCCTGGGATGCAAACGGAACACTGGGAGCGAATGTTCTTGCGTCTGGATACACGGCAGATGCCACCGCCCACCGCCGGGCGTCCGGACGAGGCCGAGTACCAGCGGATTACTGCCAGCCTGGATGCGCTACTGGATGAGCGTTCGCGGCAATTCCCACGACCGGGGCGGGTTGCTGCCCTGCGGCGTCTGACCCGCGTGGAATACCAAAACGCGATCCGCGATCTGCTGGGGATTCACATCGATGCAGCGGATTTCTTGCCCAAGGATGAAGCCAGTCACGGCTTCGATAATATTACCGTAGAGGAGCTTTCGCCAACGCACCTGAATCGTTATCTCTCGGCGGCACAGAGCATTAGCCGCATGGCCGTGGGCGGGATTGGCAATGGACAGTTCGGCGTAACCATTCGCCAGCCCGCCGATCGTTCGCAAGAGCAGCATGTGGCCGGATTGCCCTTCGGCACCCGGGGTGGTCTGTTAATCCACCAGCACTTTCCGCAAAGTGGCCAATACGAGATTGAAATCAAATTGACTCGGGATCGCGACGAAAAGGTCGAGGGTCTAGATCACAAGCACTCGATCGATGTCTTGGTGGATCGCGAAAAGGTGCATGAATTCGTGGTACAGCCGCTCAAGGGGCAAGCGGGTTGGGAAGGTAACGACTACACGCACGCCGATTCTCACCTGCGAACCAAGATCCACATCGCCGCAGGAGAACACAAACTCGGTGTGACCTTTCCCCAGAACGCTTCGTCCCTGGCTGAAATAAAACGCAAGCCATTCGATACCAATTTCAACCGACACCGGCATCCGCGCCGCACCCCGGCCATTTATCAGGTCTCGATCGTTGGGCCCTTTGACGCCCAAGGCACAGGGGACACGGCCACGCGACGCGCAATCTTTGGATCGGCTTATGACCCGACAACCGCACAACGGTCTGATGCCCAGCGAATGCTCGCACGACTGGCCTTGCGCGCATACCGACGACCAGTAGATGAACATGATCTGCAGCAACTGATGGCCTTCTTTGATGCGGGCCAGGCGGAGGGCGGCTTTGAACACGGCGTCGAGTTGGCCCTAACCGCTATCCTGGTCAATCCCAACTTTCTTTTCCGGATCGAAGAGCGTAGTGACGAAACTTCAGCGATTGCCGCCCAGCCTGTGGGAGATGTTGAACTGGCTTCACGGCTGTCCTTTTTTCTGTGGAGCAGCCTACCCGATGACAGATTACTGGAGTTGGCTGAGCAAGGTGAGTTGCATAAAGACCATGTGCTGGAGCAGGAGATTCAGCGGATGTTGGCCGACGAACGCTCGCAGGCCTTGGTGGAGAACTTTGCCAGCCAGTGGCTCTACTTGCGTAACTTGGACTCGATTACCCCCGACCTGCGACTATTCCCAGACTTTGACGATAATCTACGCCAGGCCTTCAAATCCGAAACACAGCTCTTGTTTCAGGACATTCTCGATCGAGATCGTAGTATCCTGGATCTGATCGGTTCCAAGATTTCCTACCTCAATGAGCGGCTGGCGACTCACTACGGCATCGCAGGGGTCAGGGGCAGCCATTTCAGACCGGTTGCCCTTCCGGAGGACAGCCATCGAGGTGGAATTCTGCGGCACGGCAGCGTCTTGATGGTTACCTCCTATGCAACCAGAACCTCTCCTACGATTCGTGGCAATTGGATGCTGGTCAACATTTTTGGTACACCGACGCCTCCTCCGCCACCGAATGTGCCCAATCTGAAGGAGTCCAACACGCTAGCCCCTGCCACGGTCCGCCAGCGTCTGGCGCAGCACCGGGATAACCCGGCTTGTGCCAGCTGTCATGATCTGATCGATCCCATTGGTTTTGCATTGGAGAATTTTGATGCTGTGGGACGCTATCGGGAGTTCGACGATACGCTGGCGATTGACTCGCGTGGCAGTCTGCCCGACGGGACGGAATTGAACTCCGTTGATGAGTTGGAGCAAGGCATCCTGGCTCGGCCTTCGATATTTGTGCGCACGCTAACCGAAAAACTGATGACCTATGCGCTGGGTCGCGCCCTGGTCGCGGACGACGGGCCCGCAATTCGGCGCATTGTGCATGAATCGGCTGTGCAAGACTTCAAGTTTTCATCGATAATCCATGGTATCGTATTCAGCGATCCCTTCCGCAAATGGAGTCCCGCTAATGATTAGACGACAATCCCTCTCACGCCGCACGGTGTTGCGTGGAGCCGGCGCAGCGGTGCGCTGCCTCTGCTGGACGCGATGGTTCCCGCCTTGACCGCGACCGCGGCGACAGCGGCTGCCCCCGAGAGACTCAAACGGATTGGCTACATTTATATCCCGATGGGCTACAATCCCGCCCACTGGATCCCAGCCGGCGAATCGCTTGATGTGCTGCCGTCCAGTTTGCAGCCGCTCGAATCGGTAAAGCAGCATTTGACAGTCATCAGCAACACCGACTTGAAAAACGCTTACCCCGGATCGCACGCTACTTCCAATTCGACATTCCTCAGCGCCGCCCGAGCCAAGCGCACCGAGAGCAGCGATTACCGCAGTGGTACAACCGTAGACCAAATAGCCGCCCGCAGCATCGGTCAGAATTCGCAACTGCCGTCCTTGGAGCTATCGATGGATCTGCTGTCCACGGTGGGTCAGTGTGACAACGGCTATGCCTGTGTTTATCAAAACAGCCTGTCCTGGTCTTCGCCCACCCAGCCACTGCCGTCCGAAGCGCATCCGCGTCTGGTGTTTGAAAGTCTATTCGGCGAGGGCGGCACGCCTGAGCAAATGCGGGATGCGCGGCTGAAGCGTGCGAGTTTGCTGGATTTGGTGACCCTCGAGATTCGACGTATCAAGCAGCGCGTCGGTCCAAGCGATCGCAATAAGATCGACGGCTATTTGGAGAGTATTCGCGAGGTCGAAAGACGCATTCAAACGGCCGAAGCCAATGCCCAAGACAATCCCCTGCCAGACTTAGATCGCCCAGTGGGGGTGCCGGCATCCTACGCCGAACATGCCAGGCTGATGTTCGATCTGCAGCTACTGGCCTTTCAAGGCGATATTACACGCGTGGTAACCTTCCAATTAGCCCGGGAAGCAAGCACCAGAACCTATCCCGAGATTGGCGTGCCGGACCCACATCATCCGGTAACCCATCATGGCAACAATCCCGAAAAACTGGAAAAGGTCGCCAAGATCAACCGTTTCCATGTTTCGCTATTCGCAGATTTCTTGAAACGTCTGGCGGAAACCCCAGAGGGCAACGGCAGCTTGCTGGACCACTCGCTGTACATGTACGGTAGCGGCATGGGCGACCCTGATGCTCATGACCACACCAATCTGCCTATCCTGGTTGCGGGCGGAGCAGCTGGTGGCATGCGCGGTAATCGCCACATTGCATTCGAGCAAACGACTCCTCTTTCCAACCTTCACTTGACGTTGCTCAACAAGGTCGGCGTGCCCTTGGAAACATTCGCCGATAGCACCGGTAGAGTCGAGTCCCTGTTCGATCCCGTCACTTTGTAAATCGCCATGCTGCAATTCATTCTTGTTCTTGGCCTGTTGTGTGCCCCGCAGCCCGCAGCGGAAGCCCCCGTTGCCGATCTTGCCGAGCGACAATGCTGGGATGAGCTAGCGCAGCAGGTGGCGGAGGGCGCCGATGTGGACTATGCCTCAGGCCGACGGCACGACGGCCGTACATTGGGCTGCATTCCACAATCGTGCCGATGTGATTCGGCGTTTGGCAGCGGCCGGCGCAGATATCGATCAACCCAATGATTACCAGGTTCGGCCTCTCAGCTTGGCCTGCGAGGTGGGGAATGCGGATGCAGCCATGGCCCTTTTGGCTTTAGATGCTGATGCCAACGCGCCGCGACTTGGCAAGGAAACGCCGCTGATGCTGGCGGCGCGTAGCGCGAATCCAGAGATTGTTCGACGTTTGATTGAATGTGGCGCAAAGATCGATGCCAAGGAGGTTGGTAAACAGACTGCGCTGATGTGGGCATCCGCCGCCGGTAATGTCCAGGTCATCGATGTGTTGATTGATGCTGGAGCGGAGTTAGATTATCGTCTGCCAGGCTCGGACTTCTCGGCACTTGCTCTGGCCGCTCGCGAAGGGCAGAGTGGGGCAGTCATGCGATTGCTGGATGCTGGTCTGGATGTCAACACGAACATCCATCCCAAACGCGGCGGAGAACGAGCCCCACGTGAGGGCATGTCGCTGTTGCTGCTGGCCGTTGAAAGTGGTCATCTGGAATTGGCGCTCAAACTGGTGCAGCGCGGAGCCGACCCCAACGATCAGCGCAGTGGCTACGCACCACTCCACGCAATTTCCTGGGTCCGCAAGACGGAACTGGGTGATAACCCCGACGGTGACCCTGCGCCAAGGATTACCGGTGGCTTGCACAGCCTGGCTTTCGTCGCCGAGATGGTAAAGGCCGGCGCAGACGTCAATCTACGACTTGAGCGCGGTAGTTCCAAAGGCCGTTTGCAGCCTCAAGGGGCTACACCCTTCTTGCTGGCGGCCCGGGGGGCAGACCTGCCGCTGATGGATCTCCTGCTGGAACTCGGCGCGGATCCGTCGATCCCTAATGCTGATGGGACAACCGCACTGATGGCCGCCGCCGGCGTCGGAGTCGTTGCCGTAGGCGAAGAACCCGGAACGCCCGAAGAGGTGGATGCCGCCCTGCGCAGGTTGGTCAGTTTGGGTCTCGACCCCAACGCCGTAGATTCCAATCGAGAGACAGCCATGCATGGTGCCGCGTTGCGTAACTTTCCCAGCTCGGTGGCTGTGCTGGACGAGCTAGGCGCCGATCCACGAGTCTGGAACAACAAGAACCAACGCGGCTGGACTCCTCATGATATTGCCGCTGGAAAACGCCCCGGCAGCGTAAAGCCTTCGCCTGAAACCATAGCCGCCTTGGACGCAGCCTTGAACTGATAGACTACATGTGAGCGAATCCATGTCGGACAAGAATGCAAACGACGACGTACTGCAGTTCATACAGCAGCAGCGGACGGCGATATTGGCTAGCGTGAATAGCCAAGCGGAACCTCTGGCAAGCTACGCACCCTTCGTCTTTGCAGGCGGCGAGTTCTTCGTACTCCTAAGCCAACTGGCCGCGCATACCAAGAATCTTACCAGCCAAAGAAAATGCCACTTGCTGCTGATCCGTGACGAACAAGACTCACCCAATTTGTTCGCCAGGCATCGCTTGAGCTTTCATTGCCGAGTACGCGTGGTCGAAAGGGACCTGCCAGAATTCACTGCCATGATCGCGCTCTTCCGCCAGCGCTGTGGCCCCGTGGTGGATATGCTGGCCAGCTTGCCGGATTTCGTGCTCTTCGCACTGACTCCCGGCGAAGGTAACTTTGTGCAGGGTTTTGGCCGCGCGAGACCATCCACCTAGACTCGGCCCCAATTTGAAATTCGGGTTCTCGAGGGAAGCCCTAACGTTTTGCCCCAGGCGGTAAACGGCCTGCGTTCAATTGTCGTTGCGATACGTGCTTTCCCCAGAATGGCGGCAGTGCGCGATGCACCAAGACCGGCAATGTGCGCGAGTGGACCACCAACTCCCGCCCGCCGACATGGACCTGTTTTTGTTTCGCGTTGGCGAGTTCGGCTGGGCCGACTGCCCCTGCGGCAACCAGCAGCGTCAACATGACAAGTGAGCGTCGAATCATTTGGCTCTCCACAGATTCAGGGACGATGCATGGGCCAAGCGGCCCGAAGTCCTGAATCATACAACATGAAAATCGCATTGCCAGCAATGGCTCGAGCGAGTTCCGCTAGGTTAAGGCCAACGCAGTCGGAAAACTCGCCTTAACCCATAAACTTTGCCTAAGCAGACGGATTGCGGATGGCCGATGAATGCAGAGGGTACTCGCTAGGGCGCCGAAGATCGGGTTTGAAAAGGACTGTGACATGCGAAGCTCAATTCGAGACAGGCAGCCAAAGTGGATGGTCTTGCACTGCGCTGCACTGGCGATGCTAGCTAGCAGTGGCTGCTCGTTGTGCTCACCGGGATTCATGGATGACTATGCCACGGTGGGTGGGAAATGGACCAGAAACAATCCAACCGAAGGCCGGGTTGGCTCTCCCATGAGCGACCCTTTCGCCGGCGTTGGCAATTTAGACGCGATTGCGCCCCTACCGCCTCGGAGCACGGGGGGTGTGTCGCAAACCATTGTGGAGGAATATGATCCCAGTCTGGATTCTGGTATCGAGATCGTACCAGAATACGAATCGGGATCGATCATTCTCGGGGACGACTGGTAATCGCAGAGTGGAGTTCAGCAAAATGGTTGAAGGGGACCATTGGCTCACCCTCAGCTAACGCTGCGAATCGCCGCGCATAGTCTCTGGATGCCAGCATCTATGTTGGCGGCGGTTTGAACTCCAAAGCTGAGTCGGATGGTATTGCGTTGTGTGGGCTGTCCTTCGCTCGGAAAGCAGTAGTGGCCCGGAACGTAGAGCACGCCGCTGGCCGTGGCTGCAGCCCACAGTTCTCCCTGCTCCGATGCGTCAATCGTCGGGGGCAGCGTCAGCCAGACGTATAACCCGCCCGCCGGCTTGCGCCAGTGCAATTCAGGGATGTCGCTGCCATAGCATTCCAGGGCTGCCAGCATTGCGTCGCGTTTGGCTTGGTAGCCCGCGTGAATCACCGGTAGATGACGATCCAGTTCACCCGTGATGAGTGCTTCGTGCATCAGAATTTGGCTGAAATGCGGCGATCCGAAATCCATATTGGATTTGATCTCCAACAAGCGTTCGGCGAGCGCCTCCGGTACGACGCCCCAACCCACGCGGATGCCTGGCGAAAATGACTTTGAGAATGTTCCTAGTTCAATGACAAATTCTTCGACTCCCTGGCCCATAGCCAACAGGGGCGGCAGCGACTGGCCTTCGTAGCGCAAGGCTTGATAGGCGTTATCCGAGATGATCATCAGTGGTCCGTGTACGGACCGCCATCGCCCGACGATATCCAGCAGACGTCGACGACGTTCCAGCGACAGGGTACTGCCAGCTGGATTATCAAAGTCGGTGACCGTATAGATCGCTTTGACACGGCCCGCATCTCCGGCCGCGGCGAGATCGGCCAGCTGCGATTCTAGCGCATCCATGCATAATCCCTCTTCGTCGGCCTGCACGCCCAGCACGCGAGCTTCCATACCGCGCAGGGTGCCCATGAAAACGAAGTAGGTCGGCGCTGCGGCTAGCACGATATCTCCGGGATCGACCAGGGCTTCGGCCAGCAGGTGCAGGAACTGGTTGCTCCCGGCGGTGAGGATTACGCGGCTTACCTCGGGGGTAGCCTGTGGACAATCGCGGTAGCTCCACTCCATCAGAGCCTGGCGAAAGTCCTCATTGCCTGCAGCCGCATCGTACTGCAGAGCCCGTCGCAGAGTCTGCATGATCTTCTCCCAAGCGCTGCATGCACCGCGCGACAGCCTCGCATGGCAAGGTCGCATTGTCCACAAATCCGGCTGCCAACGAAACCAGGTTGGGAAACTTGAGTGCCTGAGCCATCAACTTCCCAATGGGTTGCCCGCTCGAAAGACCCGCACGACGGCTAAAGGCAATCCGCTCCAAAGTCGACTGTGATGCAAGTTCAGTATCCATAGCGTCCATAAGCATTCATGTGAGTGCAAAAGTTCTATTGTAGTTCATTTCCCTGCGGACGGATGTTCTCCGCCTCTGGCCGAACCTTCTTGGCTCTGCCTTGAGTCCACAGCAGCAGCCCCCGCAGCCTTTGCTTGCCGCGTTGGTAGTACTCTTCTCCAAGGGAATCCAAATGTTGTTGGAACAGGCGTTGCTGCTCCGCTCGCCATGCGTCTCGATCGATGGCTGCAGGAAACAGGTCGCTGTCGATGGTTCTTTCGGCTATGGCTTGCCCCAGCCGCTGATGACCTTCGACCGAGGGATGGATATGGTCGACCAGCCATCGCTGGCCAACTATACCGCGGTCGCTCAAATCGCTAAAGAGACGGTCGGCATCGACTAGCGCTACGCCATTCTCCACCGCACAGTTGAGCAGCGTCTGCTGCAGTTGGCTGGTAGCTCGCAAAGGACAAACGTCGGTATCCTTCGCCTGCACCAGATATTCTTTGGCCAGGACATCCTCGCCCCGGGCGTAAGCCAAGCGACCGAGCGCATAGTTTACACCGGCGTGCCGTGGGTCCAAACGATGGGCTTGTTCGAGCAGCTCTTTGGCGGTTTGTGGCTGCGGCGTGGTGCGGCCCTCGTCCCACAATTCTTCAAACCTGGCTAGTTCTGCGGGGCTCAGCTTGGCGTCCGACTCGAACTTGATGGGCGGGCAGTCCAGCAGATTGGTGACGGGATTGACCAGCAACAGGCCTACATCCGCCACGCGACACAGCTGGCACATCTGCTCTATATTCCAGCGAAAATGTTCAATCACAGGCTCACGCCAAGCCGCGTAGCGATGATACTCCTGCAAGCCCCCCGAATAATCCAGCAGCGCATCCACCTCGGCTTGCATAGCCGTACGATTCTTGAATTGATCGCGCGGAGCCGCAACGGAATTGCCCAAGAGCTGCTGCACACACTGGACGATCCTCAAGTGGGAGAGCCGGCCGAAAAGCGGCGACTCTGCCGTATCTTCGTAAGTCCGCCGCTCCAAGTACTCATTCTGCCCGGTGTAAACAACGATCAAATCGGGCTCGTATTGCAAGACTTCCCGCAAAATGGCCAACACCCGGTAGCTGGCATAGGACAAACCGCCGCAATTGATGACCTCAATTTCTTGTTCTGGGGCCGCAGCCTGCAAACTCAACTCCGTCCACTTGGGGAACGCGGTGGCTGCCTGATAGGGCTCTCCGTAGGTGGTTGAGCCGCCCAGAGCGAAAACGCGAAAGCAGCCCGAGGGCTTTTTGCGACGGAAAGAAACGGGCTGGAAGAGATTCAGCCGGGATGGGTCGAGTTCCATGAACTCTGCCTGCTTGGCCGGCCGGAACAGTGGCCGCAGCTGGTGTAGGTCGACAAAGGGATCTGCGGTGGCACTTGGATGCGGCAAGCCCCAGGCGCGCAATAGCATTTCCGCGATTAGGATAGGCAACAGACCAACCACCATAGCGGCCAGGCGCATTGCCCAAACGCGCCTTGACATGCGATGCGTCAGCTCGGTCTTCTTTCGCAAATGGCACGCCATGGCGAGTTATGCAACGGGTTCGGATGCGGCCACTTCGGCCGTCAGGTCTCCAATCCATTGTGGACAAAGCGATCCGATCAGCATACCCACCAAACTGGCCAGCAGTCCACATAATTGTGCTGGGATAACAGTCAGAATCTCGTATCGCGCGTGCAGGGCTTCATTCCAATTCAGGTAAAGGCACAGTCCCCAAACTCCCATTCCAAACACGATTGCCAGCAGAGCGCCTTGCGTTGTGGCCCTTGACCAATAAATCCCTAGCGCCAGCGGTACCAATGCCCCCACGAGCGTCACGCTATAAGCGCCCTGCACCATCTGATACATGGTTGAATTGCTGGTGACGGCATACCATGTCAGCCGCGCAGGCAAACACCACCAACACCACCCGCATGATCCAAAGCATGTTCTTTTCGTTGATTTCAGGCACCAGCGGCCGCAGCACGTTTTCGGTAAACAGGCTCGACGGAGCCAGCAGAGTACCGCTGGCGGTTGACAGAATTGCGGACAGAAGTGCACCAAAGAAGATGACCTGCGCCCAGAATGGCGTCTTGTCGAGGATCAACTGTGGCAGAATTCTTTGGACTTCGCGCTCGTCTTCGCTGGCGAACAGATCGGTAAAACTCGGATCGATAACCACGGCCGCAAAGGCGATGAACATGGGCACAAAGGCGAAAACAAAGTAGAACGTGCCACCGAGCAGCGTACCTCGCACGGCGGTCTTTTCGTCTTTGGCGCTGGTTACGCGCTGAAAAACATCCTGCTGTGGAATGGACCCTAGAGCCACCGTCAGGAAACCGGCGATAAAGGCGAGCCATTCGCGAGACCCACCCTCGGGAAACAAATGCAGTTTCCCGCTTGCCTGGGCGGCTTCCAACACGCGGTCTGCCCCACCGGCCATGCCCGCCATCAGGTAGGCAATTACCGACAACCCCACGATGATCACCGCCGTCTGCAGCATATCCGTCAAGGCCACCGACCACATTCCACCCAACACCGTATAGAACATGACGATGCACGCACCGATCACAATGCACCGATCTGTGGTTAGCCAATCGATGCCGATGCCGCTGGCGAGCACGGACATCACCAAGCCAAGCGCCGTTAGCTGGGCGGCAGTCCAGCCCAGATAGGACAGTGTGATCGAAACGGAAGTGAAAATTTCAACCGTTTTCCCAAAGCGTTTGTGGTAAAAGTCGCCAATGGTCAGCAGGTCCATGCGATAGAAAGCACGGGCAAAAAAGACAGCCACCAAGATCAGGCAGACCGCCGCTCCGAAAGGGTCGCCGGGTATCTCGCGCAGCCCATCTTTGGCAAACGTCGCCGACACCGACAGTACGGTCTCCGCACCAAACCATGTGGCAAACACACATGTAAAGTTCATGTACAGCGGCAAAGACCGCCCGGCTACCATAAAGTCCTTGGCACCTTGGACCCGCCGGGAAGCGATTACCCCGATAGCAACCGTGAACAACAGGTATAGCAGCACGGCAGTGGCGAGCATAATTCGGACTCTCTGAGATTGAGTGCAAACTCCAAACGCAGCCGGCTAGCCGCAGCACTGCCGATCGTCCTCAGAGAATAAAAAAATTTGCAAATCCTGGAAGGGCGCGGTTGCCCCTTTTTGGGCCATATTTCCCAGCTGCAGCGCCCCAGCTGGCAATCATCCAGACGGCTGCTTGAAATGCACCCATTCGGCAGGCAGATCGTTTTTGGTTTGCAGGAGAATATGGAGAATCTCACGGCGCGTTTCCGTACTCAAGTGGCTATAGCTCGGACTTTGGTCCTGATCGCTCAAAACGGCCAACAGTTGCCTGAGGATCTCCTCGCGCAGACAGGGCGTTAGAGCATCAAAGCTGGGAGTGTAGATGAGATAACTACAGGGCAGCTTGAACAACCTGGTTTGGAGATCAAACTCACGCAGTGAACGGCCGCGAGCATCCATGGGACCGCGGGCCACAAACTCCTCGGCAAATGCGTTCGAGCCGCGGATGGGGCTGGTAAGTTGCGTCTCTTGGCAAAACAACAGTCGCTCGACCACTTCGCGTGCAATCGAACTTAATTGCCATCTCCGCTCCTCAGAGTCGACCAGCGTCTGCGATGGTTCCTCGTGCAGCAATTGCCGCACGAAGAAATCTGCCTTGGTAAAACTGTTTTGCATCTGGGTTTGATGCTCCAGGACCAACAGGGCGACAATGTCGCTGGTTGGCAGAAGGTAATTCTCGGTTTCGAACTCATCGCGCAATGAACCACGATTGCCGTTGTGCAGTGTATCCAATTGGCCGCCACGCAAGTAACTATTTCCCATATGCCGCATCTCGCCATGATAGCCAGTCACATACCACCCGCCCCAGCGTTCAGAAAAGGGACTGCTGTCTGTGGTTACATAGGACTGCTGTTGGATCTCAACCTGACCATCGTAGCCGGGCATGACGCTCCTTACGGTATGGCCGGGGATACCCTGAGTCATGGATGTCGCGTGGCAAGCCAGGCAATCGTAATTCACGCGTTGAATTTTGGCACGCCAGGGCATCATGTCCACCGTATAGAAGGCGGCGCCCAACTTGGGATCCACCGTGGAGATCTCCACCAGGGAACTGCCATGGATCCAACCGAGATAAGTATCGTCGTTGAAGTAAATTGCGCGAGGATTGCGAGGAGAGATGTGACGCACCTGCATGCTAGTCTTGGAAAACACCAGCGTCTGAGATGAAGCTGGGATATCCAGGGCCTTGATTAGAGCAGTCAGGTAGCCACGCTGTTCCGAATATTCCAACCGGTTCTTGCCGGCTTTCAAGTCGGCGATCAAGCGGCTGACTCGATTGTCATCCTGAGTCTCGACATACTGAAATGGAGCCGCGTCCAAATCAATGTCGATGGTGAACTGCGCCCAACTAGCCGGCATATTCCACGTCAGGAGGCACAGACAAACGAAAATAAGACGATCGATTTGCATCAAGCCATTCCTAACGCTAAATAATTTTGACCCAACCTATCGTCTGCAGGCATCTGCTAACTGCTGGTAGATAAGTTACTAGCGCTTTGTCCACAATTAATTTGGGAGTGGAAGGGAAAAAGGGGTCGGGCACCAAAAGCCGGAACGGCCCTTGGGGTGCTTCGCACTTTTGCTGTCCGACCCCTTTTTCCCAACGCCTGTCCAACCCAATTTTTATTCCCGACAAAGCACGCTTCGACCATTTTAGATGTTGGGCTTGGGAGATGTCAGCCGATGCGCGGTGGAGACGGCTTTTTCAAGGGAGTCGAATTTACACCTGTTTTGGGCCTCGCCGGAGAGGGTCTGCCCCCTTGGGGGACGAAGCCTAGCTCTCAGGAAAGAACCGAATTCTGGCGAATCCGGCTACCTGGAATCGAATCTGCACGAAGCGTTCGTCACTCTCGAACTTGGAGGGCTGCTTCGAACTGAATCTCTTGGCCGGCTACTAAGTGTTCGCATTGGATGCGCAGGGCGGTGGGATCCCACTCTTTGTCGGCTGGGATGTGGATCTCAGTATCCAGGCTGCTTCCAGGCAATAAACTGCGCAACGATTGTGCGGATCGCTTGCCAGAGTATTCGAAATATGCATCGCGATAGATGGGGGCAATTCCCACGTTCTCCACACGTAACTTTAGCAACGGGGGGTCGAGCAGCGCTTCGGTAACCCGAAAACGATAGCCGAGGGCTTGCCCTGCAGCGGCAATCCGCTGCATGGGCTGGTAATCGGGTTGATCGCTGCCGATGATATAGGACAAGTGAAAGCGTGCTGCGGCAGACTCAAATTTCTCTCCGTTGGGCCCCTGGTCGGATAGCGCTTGCTTCTGGTCTCGCTTGGTGTAGTAGCTGAATTCCCCGCCGGCCGGTGCCCGCTGCCAGCGGTTTTCCCCCAAGGCTCGCCAGTTCAGCGCATTGACTTTGGCGTGCTCCTTGCACAAGAAGGAATCATCAAAAAGTCCAAAGTTGAGACGCAAGAGTTCGGGGCTGTCAGCCAGCGGTGTGTACTCGCTATCGGCCGCATCCACGCTGATAGACCAAGGTAGACTTGCACAACTCTGGTTCAAATGCTGAAGAAATCGGATTTGAAATGCCTTACTGGGAAAAGTCTGCCCCATGCTCAGCGGGCCATCGTAGATGTGATACTCGGCCCACAATCCAAATCCAACTTGCAGAAAAGCCAAGCGTGGATCGCGATCATAACGTCGGGAGAATTGGGTGGTGAAATCCAAAACGAATTCTTGCAGAGCTGGATGCCTCCAGTCGCAGAAGTGGGTTTCCTGACCCTCGCTGGTTCCAATAGTCTCTTGGTAGTCAGCCAGCTTTTTGATCGACAAGGGGACAGTGGTCTCGCGTCCGGGGTAGACGAAATAAAATCGCAAGATGGCCTGATGCCCACGCCCGGCGATAGCGTCCAGCACCCGCTCGATCAATGACCAATCGTAGCGGCCATCCTGGCCGACCACTTCATCGTAGCCACAATAACGGTACTCGAGGGCGATTGCATCCGTTTTCACATGCTCGTTGTCATCCCACAGCACGATGCCCGTCATGGGTTGCACATGCGTCACCCTCGAATTCAATTGCACGGGTCGACTCGTGGACTCGGCAGACGCTTGGCCGCCAGTGGCCGCCATGGCAGGCAAGCCCATCCCCTGGCCAGCAATAGCCGCGTCAGTACAGCCGCAGTCAGTACAGCCCATGCGCTCGCCCATGGAAGAAAGAAACGAAACTGGTGAGTTAGCCCAGCCATCTTCCTTCCCACGCCTGACCGGGCTCTCGAAGTCCATGGCCGCAAATGGGCGACCCCGCGAGCAATCAAATATCTTTCCATCGGGACCTATTCCACGGTTGAGAAATGCTGGCGGTGACTATGACAAGCTGCACAATTGGCAGCGCCCTGGGATGGAAGTCGCTGGAGTATTTGTCCCACCGAGGACATCAAGCTCGCAAAGCCAAATTTGGCACCCACCCAACATCTGCCTCAGTGTATTCTATTCGCATCCATTCCACAGTATCCCAGCCGCTGAGCGGGTTTACTTAGTGACGGCATTTATAGGGAGCCGAGGCAGGTGAGAATTTCCATATTGCTGGGCAGCAGTCTGTTATGCCTAGGCGCGTGCAGTCTGTCCAATGCTCAGTCCCCCGAAGAACGCGTCTACAAGACTTCTGTCCGGCCTCATTGGAGTGTGGATGGAGCGAGCTTGTGGTACAAGAATCTGCTGCCTGATGGAGAGTCGGAATTTATTTTTGTTGACTGCAAGAGCGGTGTTCGCCGCTTAGCCTTCGATCACCAGCGATTGGCCACGGCATTAACGCAAGCTGGCGTCCCAGCCACCGCTCTCGACCTGCCCCTGGAAGACCTCAGGTTGGAAGGGGTAAGTGCGGAATTGGGGGCTGAAAAACTGCGTTTT
Source organism: Pirellulaceae bacterium (assembly GCA_963707245.1). GTDB lineage: Bacteria > Planctomycetota > Planctomycetia > Pirellulales > Pirellulaceae > Aureliella. The sequence goes on along the minus strand of CAVPPY010000017.1, from coordinate 117,556 downwards.
CGATGTGGCGGCCAGGATTGGCTGTTTGACCAACGCGACCAAACGCTGACCCCCAGCGAGTTGCCAACCAAGAAAACGTCCACGTCTGACCTGCAGGCCTCCCGTCCCCGACCCCAGACCGGTGGCGAAGAGACATTCTTGACGTTTCGCAATCAGACCGAGCACCCCGTGCAGCTGCTGTGGAGTGCCGATGCAGATCAAGAAACCAGCTACGGAGACCTGGCTGCCGGAGAATCTCGCCGACAGCATACCTACTCGGGGCATATCTGGCACGTGCTGGGATCGTCTGGAAGGTCGCTGGGCTATGTGCAGGCGACGGACAACGAAGCCGAAGTGGTTATCGACAATCAATCTGCCAGCCCCATTTCGGGCGAACGCCGTCGAGAGGGTCGACGGCGCCGGACCGAGGGTCGCGTCAGTTCACCCGATGGAAAATGGTCCGCCGAGATTCGAGAACACAACATTGTGCTGTTCGACGTCGAGACGCAAGATGAAAAAGTTTTGACCGAAGATGGCAGCCCGCAACACACTTACGGCAAACTCTCTTGGTCTCCCGATTCACGAATTCTGGCGGCCTTCAAAATCCGTCCGGTTCCTGCCAAGCCTGTGGTTCGGATTAACTCGGCCTTGGATGACAATGAATTTCGCGCGAGCTATGTCGAGCAGGGCTATGCCTTGCCCGGCGACGAGTTCACCGAGTACGCGCCTCGTATTTTCGATGTACAGCAAGATGCGGAGTTAGTGCCTGAGGTCGACCCGATTGACTTTGGAGAGCCGTCGATTCGCTGGTACGGAGACCACAACTTGACGTACCAGCAGGTTGATCGCGGCCACCAGCGATTCCGCTTGGTAGAGATTGACGCCCTGACCGGTGCCAGCCGGAACATCATCGACGAACGCAGCGAGAGCTTCATTTGGACGGCTCACCGCGAGGCAATGGGGGTTCCCAAGATCACTTGGCTAGCGGACGACACGGAAATCCTGTTTGTCTCGGAGATGGACGGCTACCGCCATCTGTACTTGGTCGACGTGGCGTCCGGCACCATTCGCAACAGCGTTACCACGGGCGATTACGTGGTCACTGCGATTGAGGAGATTGATGAACTGCAGCGGCAGGTTTGGTTTCAGGCTGCTGGCTACCATCCCCAGCAGGATCCCTATCTGAACCATTACTTTCGCGTCAATTTGGATGGCACTGATTTGGTATGCTTGACCGATGGCAACGGAACCCACACATTGCAATTTTCCCCCGATCGCAGCTATGCGGTGGATAGCTACTCGCGCGTGGATCTGCCGCCTATCCATGAATTGCGACAGATGTCCGATGGCAAGAAAATCTGTGAGCTCGAGAGGGCAGATACGAGTCACAGTAGTTGGACGCCGCCGACCGTATTCGTTGCCAAAGGCCGCGATGGTCAGACGGATATCTGGGGAATCATCGAATTCCCCAAAGATTTTAACCCCTCCCAGCAGTTTCCCATCTTGGAGGATATTTATGCCGGCCCTCATGGATACTTTACCCCAAAGCGTTTCAGTTCCAGGCCGCGTTATGGGCAGTTGACCGAGATGGGCTTCGTGGTAGTCAAGCTCGATGGCATGGGCACCGCCGGGCGATCCAAAGCATTCCACGACGTGTGTTGGCACAATTTGAAAGACGCTGGCTTTCCGGATCGCATTGCCTGGATTCGGGCGGCGGCCGAGAGCCTTTTCAGGCATGGATACCTCTCGGGTTGGCATCTTTGGAACCTCCGCCGGTGGTCAAAGCGCCGCGGGTGCACTACTCTTCCATGCCGACTTTTACCGGGCCGCATTTGCGGCCTGTGGGTGCCATGATAATCGCATGGACAAGGCCTCGTGGAATGAGCAGTGGATGGGGTATCCGGTCGGTCCACAATACGCCGCCTCCTCGAATATCGAGCACGCCGCGCAACTCGAGGGTCACTTGATGCTGCTGGTTGGAGAGATGGACAGTAATGTCCCGCCCGCCTCGACGCTCAAGTTCGCCCATGCCCTGGTTCAGGCTGATAAGGACTTTCAGATGCTGGTGCTACCAGGAGTGGGTCATAGCGACGGTGGGCGCTATGGCAATCGCCAACGCAATGAATTTTTTCGACGACACTTGCTTGACCAGCCGAACCCTCGCTGAAAACTGGTCTACCGACCCAAGCCGTCAGCCAGAAACCTTGACTTTTGCCGGGGATCAGCCAAGCTAAGGTCTGAGCATGATTCCCAATACCATGAGGCGAATGCAGTTTGAAACGCATGCGAAACGCTCATCCAGCCGGATTTACTTTAGTCGAATTGCTGGTAACGATTGGCATCATTGGAATGCTCATGTCTCTGTTGCTGCCCGCCGTGCAGGCAGCTCGCAGTGCGGCACGTCGCATCAGCTGTAGCAACAACTTGAAGCAGATCGGACTGGCGCTGCAACATTACGAAGCCACTTGCAAAGCCTTCCCGCCCAGCTTCTGCACGACGCGATATAAGAACGCTTTAGGCACGGGCGATTCGTGGTCTATCCATGCCAGGCTTCTGCCCTTTATCGAGCAGGGAAACCCCTATGCGCAAATTGACTTGAATGTGGACTGGCATGAGCAACTGGCCAGTGGCGTAACGCACATGCGTCTACCAATCTACCTGTGCCCAAGCGACCCGAATGATCAGGCCCGTACGTTGGACGGCAGTCCCTACGTTGCCCCCATCACCTATGGATTCAATCTCGGCACGTGGATGGTGTATAACCCTGCCAACGAAGCCAGGGGGGACGGAGCATTCGTCGTGAATCGGGGGACACGGGCCGCCGACATCAGCGATGGACTGTCGAACACCCTGGCCGTGACCGATGTTAAAGCCTACCAAGGCTACATTCGCAATACGAATGACCCTGGCCCGGCGGTACCCAACTGGCCCAGCGAACTGTCGGGCCTGGCGGGCCAGTTCAAAGCGACCGGGCATACCGTTTGGCCTGATGGACGAGTTCATCATGCAGGCATGACCACGGTTTTCACACCCAATGCGCGCGTGGCCTACCTGTCCGCCGGTGTCGAACTCGATATCGATTTCACCTCGCAACAGGAGGGCACCAGTTCCCAGTCGCATTACCTATGCGGCTATCACTGCGCGCAGCTATCACACCGGCTTGGTCCAGGCCGCGTGGATGGATGGCTCTGTTCGCAGTATTTCTAACTCTGTCGAACGCGAAATTTGGCGTCGAATGGGAACGCGCGCGGGAGCTGAACTTATCCACAGCCACTGACCCGCCGTTCATAAAGACTTGGAAAGCAATCCGGTCGGCGACCGCAGGCTTGTCGGCCACTCCGATAACCAAACCGCAGGCTACTCACCACGAAAAATCCGCCATTCCATGGATTTCTTAGTGCGATTGTTAGCTGCTCTTGCTTCACCGCCCTCGCTCTCTCGCTTTTTCTACGCGTGCACTCTGGCACCCCACCAACCTTGCGTCTTTGTAAGCTTGGCTTCTTATGGCGTTTTCTAGGACCCAAACGCCGTTTCAACCCAAGGCCAACTAGCATGCGCCTTAGCCCTTGGCTAACGGGAAAAATAATAACAAAAATTCAGGAATCTGGATTCCAGCCAGGCAGCCGATGCCTTAAGATTCCGAAATTGCAAGACACGCCTTAAATTGTTTGTCTTTTCTGTAGGTTGCTTACTTTCTTTTCATTAGGAACTTGTCATGCGAAACTCTAGTCGCCTGGGTTTCACGCTGGTGGAACTGTTGGTAGTTATCGCCATCATTGGCATTTTGGTGGGGCTACTCTTACCGGCCGTACAGGCTGCGCGTGAAGCGGCACGGCGGATGTCGTGCAGCAACAATCTAAAACAGATTGGTTTGGCGATTCACAACTATGAAATCTCCAACAAGCGGTTGCCGCCAGGTTCAGCTTTTTACGGTGGGCCTGTGGTTACCATGCCTGCTCCCTTTGAGCGATTCTCGGGAGCACAGCACAATCGCACCACCTTGCTCGTGCGCATCTTGCCTTACATGGAGCAGGACGCGTTGTACGCGCAGTTCGAAGGCGACCGTTACCCGACCGACGACGCCCGTGTGTTTGATCCGAACAATACGCAGGGCGGCGAACTGTTTCGTGGTCAAAAGATCCCTGCCTATATTTGTCCCTCGGACGTCAATGACGGCTATAACGCAACCGTTGGCGGTCGAGCCTCCTTCATTCAACCGGCGAACTATGCCTTCAGCATGGGTCCCACCAATTCCATGTCCGATTCGCCTAGCTGCGGTTGCCCTTTGATCGGGACCTTTCGGGTCCGAAGTTTGCCTGGCACTAATGTGAACGCGCCCGCGGGTCCCTTTACCCGTCGCGGTGGAGTCAAGCCAACTTCTGTTGGGGGAAACAGAGGCTATAACGGCAAGATGCAAGACGTTACCGACGGTCTCTCCAATACGATTTTCATCGGAGAGGTGATCGCCGATTATTCGAACCACGCGCGCGTGGGTTGGAGCCACTCGAATAAATGGGGCATCTACACCCAGATCCCCATCAATTGGGAGACGAAGTACGTCAATCTCGCCCAGGCTCAGGCGAATGGAAAAACCGGCTGCGAAGCCCGCTGTAATTGGAATACCGAGGTGGGTTTCAAATCGCGCCACACCGGCGGTTGCCATATGCTGATGGGCGATGGATCCGTGCAGTTCCTGTCGGAGAATATCGACATGATCAATTACAATCGCCTGGGGTCGAAGGGTGAGGGCACTCCTGCCACTTTGGACTGACTTTGCATGCCTTGCGACTTCGCAAGCTAGTGCTCTGGCGGCGACGAGCAACCGCCAGGGCTCAAAACCTTAAGGTTCGCTAATCTAACCTTAGACCCTAGCTAAAGGAAAATTACGCGACAAAAGAGCGGAATTCCAATTCCCGTTTTTCGGCCGATACCATAAGATTTGAAAGAATAGCGAGCAGTCCACAAGCTTATTTGTGGCGAGTTCAACTTTCTCTTCTTATTCGTTTCTTTTAGGGAACTAATCATGCGAAAAACGGTTCGTGTTGGTTTCACGCTGGTTGAGCTGTTGGTGGTCATCGCGATCATTGGCATTTTGGTGGGACTGCTCTTGCCCGCCGTGCAGGCTGCCCGCGAAGCGGCGCGTCGAATGTCGTGTAGCAATAATCTGAAGCAGATTGGACTTGCCATTCACAACTATGAAGGTTCCTACAAGCGTCTGCCGCCGGGTTCGGCTTTTTACGGTGGTAATGTCGTTACCATGCCGGCGCCCTACGAGCGATTTTCGGGAGCACAGCATAATCGCAGTCACTTGCTTGTCCGCATTTTGCCATTTATGGAGCAAGACGCTCTGTATACGCAATTTGAAGGCGACCGTTATCCGACCGACGACGCGCGGGTCTTTGATCCCAACAACACGCAGGGTGGCGAACTGTTCCGCGGCCAGAAGATCTCTGCCTACATCTGCCCCTCGGACGTCAACGACGGCTACAGTGCTACCGTTGGCGGTCGGGCGTCGACTATTCAACCGGCGAACTATGCCTTCAGCATGGGCCCGACGAATTCCCTGTCCGATTCGCCAACCTGCAGTTGCCCGCTGGTTGCTACTTTTGCGGTCCGCAGCTTGCCTGGTACGAATGTCAATGTGCCAGCAGGTCCCTTCACTCGTCGTGGCGGCGTGATGCCAACCTCGGTCACAGGGAACAAGGGCTATGATGGCAAGTTTCAAGACGTCACCGACGGTTTGTCCAACACAATTTTCATTGGAGAGGTAATTGCCGATTATTCGAACCACGCGCGAGCCGGCTGGAGCCACTCGAATAAATGGGGTATCTTTACTCAGATTCCCATCAATTGGCAAACGAAGTATGTCAGCCTGGCGGAGGCTCAGGCCAATGGGAAAACCGGTTGCGAAGCACGCTGTAACTGGAATACCGAAGTGGGCTTCAAGTCGCGGCACACGGGCGGTGCCCACATGCTGATGGGAGATGGATCGGTACAATTCATGTCCGAGAACATCGACATGATCAATTACAATCGCTTGGGGTCGAAGGGCGAAGGCACCCCCGCCACTTTGGAGTAATTTGAATGTATAGAGCTACAAGAATCGTACTTGGTTTGACGCTTTGCATGCTGGCTTTCTCGGGTTGCTCGAGCAAGGATTCGCGTATCGCTGTTTCCGGAACTGTCACCCGCGATGGAAAGCCGCTCGATGGAGCCAGCATTGCCTTTGTCGGTAACGGCGGGGGTAGTATAGGCACGGGCATTACCGATGCGGAAGGCAATTTTACATTGCGGGCCGCTCCGGGTAAGAACAAGGTTACGGTCAGCAAGATTGACACGACCCGCGCTGAGGAATGGGCCAGTATGCCCGAAGAAGATCAGTTGATGGGCACGGAGCAAGAGGTCCAACAACTGCAAGCACGCAGCTCGCCGCACTTGGTCGCCGAGCGTTTTGGCAATCCGGATACTTCGGGGATTCAAGTGGACGTCCAGGAGGGCATGGATCTGATCGATATCGCCGTGACCGAGAAGTAACCGGCCACCGCGTGATGTGCAAGTCATTTCACCTGCAACAACCTTGGTTCGCTTGGCAGCAATCCAAGGTTGTTTCTTTTAAGTTTGACAAGAGCCTTCTTACCGATCTACGCGCCGGAACCTAACTGGATTTACTATCATGGAAAACAGCCTTGAAACCGAAGCGCGAGATGCTCAAGCCGCACATTGGATTCTAAGGCCAACTCCCAGCGTCGCTTTCTGCCTGGCTGCAGGAATCCTAACGCTGGTTGGTCTATTGGCGACCTTTCCGGTATTTCCCCTACCCGACCTGCCCGAGCTTGGGCTAAGTCCTTCGGCTGAAGTCCTGAAACTGCATAGTGACGCACAGCTTGCCTTTCGCTCGCGCAACTATGCCGTTGTTTTTGGCATGCTGGGACTGCTGATGGGAGTTGCCTGCGGCATGGCAACCAGTCAAGGAAAACGCTTGCCATCGGCGCTCGCCGGAGGCTTGGCAGGTAGCCTGGCCGGTGCCATAGCTGGCTACTTCGCTGGCACCGCGGTAGCGGGCATCCTCAGCTCCGGTGAGAACCAGTCGTTGGTACAGAGCGGTATTTGGCATTTCGTCGTGTGGGCGGCTCTGGCGGCCTGCATCGCATTCGTAATCGGTTTCATCCATGGGGGATTCAAACTAGCAGTAACAGGTGGGTTGATTGGACTATTGTCCGGCATCTTCGTGTCGCTCGCCTGGAATCTTGTCGGGTCGATTGCCTTCAGTAAATCCAATTTGATCTACCTCATGCCTGAGAAGACCGTCGAACGCATTGTGTGGATCTGCGCTTCGGCCGCAGTCCTAGGTGCCGCGCTGAGCATTGGATTCAAGCCGGCGCCCCCCAAACCCTCTGCAGTTGCCGAAGTCGAAGACTCTTAGGAATGAGTCAAAAACAACTTCCCTGTTTTTCTTGGCAATCATCACGCGGAGCTTGATGGCTACTCTGAAATTGCGGAAGTTACTTTTGACACGCTCCTTAGCGTTGCAGTGCGTCGCCTGGTGGACCGCAGTCGGCTAGCAGTTGAGAAAGCATGCTGCGATCAAACAAAGGCAAGTCCCCTGCGATGGTGTATTTAAGCGCGGCGGCCGCACATGCCTAAGCCAGGGCCATCCGCACTTCCAGTTCCCGCTTGGCTGTTCACTACCTCGCAGCTCGTATTTTTGAAACACAGAGGCACAGAGTTCACAGAGAATGACGCGCCGCGACTCTGTGTCCTCTGTGCCTCTGTGTTTAAATTCTTCCTGCCGTCCGTTAGCAGTCCAAACTCCTAAGCGATGAGTCAAAAACAACTTCCCTGTTTTTCTTGGCCATCATCACGCGGAGCTTGATGGCTACTTTGAGATTGCGGAAGTTACTTTTGACACGCTCCTTAGCGTTGCAGTGCGTCGCCCGGTGGACCGCAGTCGGCTAGCAGTTGAGACAGCATGCTGCGATCAAACAAAGGCAAGTCCCCTGCGATGGTGTATTTGAGCGCGGCGGCCGCACATGCCTAAGCCAGGGCCATCCGCGCTTCCAGTTCCCGCTTGGCTGTTCACTACCTCGCAGCTCGTATTTTTGAAACACAGAGGCACAGAGTTCACAGAGAATGACGCGCCGCGACTCTGTGTCCTCTGTGCCTCTGTGTTTAAATTCTTCCTGCCGTCCGTTAGCAGTCCAAACTCCTAAGCGATGAGTCAAAAACAACTTCCCTGTTTTTCTTGGCAATCATCACGCGGAGCTTGATGGCTACTCTGAGATTGCGGAAGTTACTTTTGACACGCTCCTTAGCGTTGCAGTGCGTCGCCCGGTGGACCGCAGTCGGCTAGCAGTTGAGACAGCATGCTGCGATCAAACAAAGGCAAGTCCCCTGCGATGGTGTATTTGAGCGCGGCGGCCGCACATGCCTAAGCCAGGGCCATCCGCACTTCCAGTTCCCGCTTGGCTGTTCACTACCTCGCAGCTCGTATTTTTGAAACACAGAGGCACAGAGTTCACAGAGAATGACGCGCCGCGACTCTGTGTCCTCTGCGCCTCTGTGTTTAAATTCTTCCTGCCGTCCGTTAGCAGTCCAAACTCCTAAGCGATGAGTCAAAAACAACTTCCCTGTTTTTCTTGGCCATCATCACGCGGAGCTTGATGGCTACTCTGAGATTGCGGAAGTTACTTTTGACACGCTCCTTAGCGTTGCAGTGCGTCGCCCGGTGGACCGCAGTCGGCTAGCAGTTGAGACAGCATACTGCGATCAAACAAAGGCAAGTCCCCTGCGATGGTGTATTTGAGCGCGGCGGCCGCACATGCCCAAGCCAGGGCCGTGGGTAAGGACTGTCCCTGCAAAATGGCGGCAAGATAGCCGGCCGAAAAAGCATCACCCGAACCGAGTCTCTCCACCTGTTCCACCTGAAAAGCGGGCTGCGAGTACAGCTTTCCGTCGGGCTCGATGGCCATGGCTCCTTGACTACCCAGCGTTTGGACGATGGTAGCCTTTGGCCAGCGCGCATGCAATTCGCGACAGGTTTGCTCGGCATCATGATCAGCTGGGACGCCACATACGGCGTGGGCGTCGCGAATCGCGAGGAAAATGGTATCGGCCTGCGCCATCAGCGGTTTGCAGACTCGATAGGCATCCTCGGCATCCCACAATCTTCCACGAAAGTTCAGGTCAAAACTCACGTGCTGACCGGCTTGCTTGGCTTGCTCCACTGCGAAAGTCGCTGTCATGGCAGCCGAGTCGGAGAGGCCACAGGTGATGCCACTCAGATGGAAGACTCGAGCTGTTGCCAAGGAGAATAGGCCGATCGGTAAATCGTCGGGTTGGATCGAACACATGGCGGAGCCAGCACGATCGTAGTATATCTGCGAGGGACGTGGCTGGCGGCCGCGTTCCATATAGTAGGTTCCGACACGCTGTTCGGCCGTCCATACAACCAACGAAACATCAACGCCTTGGGCGCTCAATTCACTGGCAATCCAACGACCGAGAGGATTATCAGTCAAACGCGATATCCAGCTCACGCGATGCCCAAGTCGAGACAGGCCGACGGCCGTATTGGACTCGCTGCCGCCCACATGAACCTCGACCATTCTCGATTGTCCAAACCGCTCAAAGGCCGGCGGCGTAAAGCGGAGCATCGTTTCCCCGAGGGTAACGACATCAAAACGTGAGGTAGCGTCAGTCAACATCAGGCCCTTGCATGGCTGCATGCGCGATACTCCGCGCGCGGGCCGCGACCGCGCCCAGTCCCCGCAGGCAATAGCTTGTAAATCGAGTAGATGACCGCCAACGCCCACGGCGACAGCACCCGCGGCATAGTACTGGCGCATGTTCTTTAGCTCGACGCCGCCGGTGGGCATTAACTTGATTTCAGGCAGTGGAGCCAGAACATCTTTGATATAGTCCGGGCCCAAACCACGCGCCGGAAACACCTTGACCACCGAGGCGCCCGCTTGCCAGGCTGCGGAAATTTCGGTTGGCGTCATGGCGCCGCAGAAAATTGGAACCTGGTTCTCAACGCAGCAAGCCACCACGGATGGGCAGAATACTGGCGAAACCAAAAAATGGGCACCGGCGGCCATGGCTTCCAGGGCCTGTTGGCGATTGCGAACAGAACCAACGCCCATCGCCGCCCGACCATCGGAAAAGGCCGCGATTTCGCCCAACACACTGCGTACAGCCTCCAGTGCCCGAGGATTGGTCAGCGTAAATTCTTGAACACTGACGCCAGCCTCGAACAGCGCTTGCGACAAGGCAGGCGGCAGGCAAGATCATCCAGCCTCAAAATGGCCACCAAGCGGCTGCGGCACAACAGATCGACCGAGTGCGTCATACGCTGAACTTTAGACCTTCCATTAGGCCCAATCTCGTTGGGGGCGGCTGCAAAGTCGATTGGCTTCGTCATCGTCGATGAACTTCTCCGTAAGAGGATCGATCTTCAACGGTCGCCGCAAGATCCAGGCTAGCGCGGCTGCGTGACAAGCAATATGCGAACGCCGCATGATAGTTGGATTGCAGACGGTCGGCTGCCGGCTCTTGACGCAATCAAAAAAGTTGCGGGCATGTGCGGACACGTCTAAACCGCGCACGCGCTCCACCTGTGCCAGCTCCTGCTGCAATGCCGAACTGGAAGCCACAATTTCTCCTTCGTCGCCCGTTTCGACCGTAGCTTCATCACCAATAAAACGGACCGGACAAGTGCCCAGACGCGTGAGCCAGCGGGGCCCGCGATCGCCAAAGGGCTGCTCCAGGAAGTCCACTAACAATTGAACTCCATTGGCATAGCGGCAAATGATGTTGCGATCACTGGGGATGTACTCAATGGGCAACGTATCATCCGACGAATTGGCCCATTGGCAAAGGTCAAGCGTGTGGGCACCCCAATCCAGCAGACGGGCGCCGCTGTCAAAGTCATACTGACCACGCCATTTACCCTGCACATATTGTTGATTGTATGGACGCCATGGAGCCGGCCCTAACCACAAGTTCCAATCGCAAACCTCGGCGTCTGGCGTCGGTTCGGCAGGCAACCAGGTGTTATCCAGCGTGGGTACATACACCGTTGCCTGCAGCTCGCGCAAGACCCCAACTTTCCAGACTGAGCCATTTGTACAGCTTGCACAAAATTGGGCACGCTGCGACGTTGAGTGCCAGCTTGGAAAATACGCTGTGTGCGTTCAAAGGTGTCTGCAATATTCTGACAATCTGCAATCGTAATGCCACACGGCTTCTCACTATACACATCCTTGCCAGCCTCGGCTGCCAGAATGGACGCTGCGGCATGCCAGCGATCGCCGGTCGCAATGATGACCGTGTCCAAGTCGTCACGGGCCAGCAGCTCCCGAAAGTCTGAATACAACTGGCAGTCCTGGTTGCCGTAATGACCGTCGACGAGTTGCTTTCCAGCGTCGCGGCGCGACTGCTGCACATCGGCAATGGCGATACATTGCACATCGGGCAATTGCAGGATGGCTTTCAAGTCATAGGTACAACGCGGGCCAATACCAATCACTCCCAGGCTCAATCGCTCGCTGGCGGCCACGCCGCCAGCCGCTCCCAGGGCAGCCGCTGAAACGATGTGTGGAGCGGCCAAGGCCGCAACCCCCATGGACAACGATTGGCCACAAAAGTTGCGTCGATTGCAATCGCCGGGCGTATTCATGTTGGACTCCTGCAATGGATTTTCAGCTGTCGAGCCAGACAGGAGCCATGGGACTATGCAGTGAACCTGCCTGGCTACCTGAGTTGGCCGAAGAGAAAATCATTATAGCCGGCCCCGGCTGCGGACGGCAGCATGGGAATACCCAGCAAGGCGGCGGCAGAGCCCGCAGGAGCGTGCATTCATTCTGACAGGCTAGGTTGATTGCTTGCCGTTTCGTACAGCAGCGACAGTTGGAGAAGCAATTTCTCTAGTTGCGCAAAGTAATCCTCAGTTTGGAGATTGGCTTTCCGCATTTGTAAATCCCTGATCTGCTGTTCGATTTGATCGCGCTGCTGCGTCTGGGCTGGAGTGAATTGCAGCGCAGTTGGCGATGAAAACAGAATGATTCTGGCCGCAAGAGCCCCATCGGCGGGCTTGCCATCCTTGGCCGATTTGGCGGCCTGCAGGCCGGAGTAAAAGTCAGCCGGCGTACCGGCTCGGTCGCCATTATCCTCCAGCAGGGCATGCTCAGTAGCCAAACGAGCATTCTCTGTGTAGTAGCGCTGTGTCTGCGCGTTGGCGGCCAGGAAGGCTTCCAACAGCGATACGCTCTCATCGTGATCGAGATCGGCAGATAGATCTGTAATCGACTGCGACAAGTACTCACCGAAGCGTGAAAAATTAATTTCGGTTCCGCTGCGCGTGGCGGTCAACACCACGCGCCGCTGGGCAGACAATTCGGTCAAGAATGGCGCGCTGGCCGATGAGCAGTTGACGACGACGATCTCGGCCTCCAGGGGTTGCAACCACTGCCGCATTTCCGTGGCGGAGAAATCGGGGCCGGTCAGATTAAACTTGGCGGCTCCTTTGGCATAAGTCCCATGTCCCAACAGGATCATCCATAATCGCTGACTGTTGGCGACTTGCTCCCCGGCGATCGCCCGTTGTAATTGTTCGCGGGGCGAGAGGTCATCGGCGGTGGCTTGGTGGATAACCTGCACCGGCCAGGAATGAGCGGCCGCCAATTGTTCCCAGGCTTGGGCCCACTGCTGGAACTGTCCCTCGAACTCACCAGCACCTGCCGCGCCGATGACCACGATCATAGCTTGTGGGAATTCATCGCCCTCGGCAGCCAACGCGGGCATGCCCACGGCCAGTTGCACAGCCGCTGCCAGCAGGCACAGACTTACCACTCGGCCTATGAAAAAATGATCATGTGAGCGCAGCATCAGGGCAGTCCTTTCAAGCGGCGAATGCCCCATTCGGCGCACAGACACCCCAGGGCAAACAGCAACAGCCAGGGGCGATGCCACAGTGGTTCAATTCGCACCTCGGTGATTGGCACGCGTTTGGCTGGTAGATCTTCCACAAAGGACTCCAAGTTCTCTAGAGAGATGACCTCGCCACCGGAGGCTTCGGCCAATCGCTCGAGGGCCTCGGTATCGATATTGACCTTGGCGAATTCAGCGGCGCTGGGTTGCGCGGCCCAACCACTGCTGCGAGTTTCCAACACCTCTCCGTCGGACGAGCTGGCCTCGACCTCACAACGATAACCACCGTCATGCTGGGACCAATATTGAGCAACATAAAGGCCGCGCTGTGTGGGATCGGGCGTGGCCGTGGCCGCAACCTGTTGACCCTTGGGGTCGGTGATCTTGAGGTTGACCGTCGCATTGTCCATCGGCTTAAAGCTCGGGTCGCGCAGGGAGATTTGAATGCGATGGGGTTGCAAGGCAGCGTCGGGTGGCTGCACGACCACCTGTACGCGTTGGGGAACGTCGTTGGTCAGCCAGCGAGCCATTTGCCGCCAACTTTGGGCCAAGTCATCCGTTTCCTGATTGTTGCGTCGCATGCTCCACCGCCAGAAATCGCCCAGCATCAAAGCAATGGAACGGCCCTTGCCAAACCGCTGCGTAACCAGGCCCGGCCGACGGTCGTTGCCCGTCGTGATCTCGGCCAGCACGGCAGCGCCAGGTTTGGCGTCGGTCACCACATTCCAATTTAGAAAATCGGGCATTTCCGAGACCCGTGTTTGCTCTTCGGCTTGGTTGGCACGCAGTCTCAGCCAGGGTTCCAAACTTCCCTCGCGTGACAGGCGATAGCGTGCGATCTGGTCTTTGTCGGCAGCATCCTCGCGACCGCGCAAGTAGACCGGCAACACATCGCCCAACGGAGTGTCGCGATAGCCTCCTCCCAGGAAACTCTCCTGTCCACCCAGCATCATCAGCCCGCCACCGCGAGCCGAAACGAATTCTCGCAACAGCAACATCTGCTGCTGAGAAAAAAAACCAGCTTCGATGTCATCCAGAATCACCGCATGATACTTGTACAGACTTTCGGCGGTAGACGGAAAGGCAGCCAGATCCTCGCCTGGTTCCACACCAAATGCCTTGAGCACAGGTTCATCGTATTGTTCCGCCGTCTCCTGATCCTCATCGAAGCCCGCCAACAGAGGATTGGTGGTATCGACCCCTTTTTCGCGGAAACTGAATTTCGGTTCCTTGGGGGCAATCCGAATCAATCCGACCAAGCTCAATTCGAGATCTTCTTCCAAGGCTCGTCGTAGAAATTTAAATTCCCAGTTTGGCCGACCCGCCACATAGAGAATGCGATAGGGTCCGCCGCCACGATCTACGGCCAGTATCCGCGTGTTGTTGGCCAGAGTGACCTCAAGGCGACTCTCGACTTCCAGCTCTGCGCGATCCTCGCTAGAAAGCATGGCCCGCGCCGTGAGGAATTGCAGGCCGGCCGTAGTCGGCTGGCATTGGAATCGCACACGCTGCTCGAAAGGATCGCTGTTGCAGGCAAGCTCCTGCTCCTGCAAGCGAAGGCCGGCTGCGTCAAAGATGCGGACCGTGATATCCCTGCCAGATAATCCCTGGGCCCTGACCAATGTTTCGATGGTTACCGGTGCCAATTCAAAGGAGGAGCTGGACAAACTGGCATCAGCGAGAGAAATATCCTTTAGCTGGCTGTCGGTCCGTTGGACAACCGGATAGATCGGAAACGGAAACTCCCCGCTAGCGGTCAGCAGCGGCGATCGAGTCGGTGGCCAGGCCATCGGTAAACAGCATCAAACCAGCCACGGCTCGCGTCGAAAACCTGCTGCGAAGAGTCTCCACAGAGTCGGCCAGCAAGGAACTATTTCCCTGAAAGTCCAGTTGACTGAACTCTTCTACCGGACGCAGGCGGTCGTCGAATGCATAACGTCTGACTTCAAAGTCCTGTGCCAAACGCGATTGCCATTCGCTCGTCGACTCCAGTCGGGCTCGCAATCGATCGACTCGCGACTGAGACTTGACCAGGCGGTCGCATTTCCATGCTGCGGCTGTTGTCTACAACCAAAGCCATCAGATTCGCGCCTGGTCGCGGACGTTCGCTGCGCCGCATGGGCTCGAGCAAGCAGAATGCCAAAGCGGCGCACGGCCAGCACCTTCAGCAAAAAGGCGAGAAGACCCATGGCCGATCGCGGTCCCCGAGCGGCATAGCTCCAGACGGCAAGCGAGATCGCGACAAGCGTCAAGACAATTGCCACCAGCATCCAGTCTCGGGCTCCGAGAACCAGGTTTTCGGATTGTGTGAACCAGTTCGTCACTAACGTGCACTCCCTAAGTTCTCGTAGTACTCGCGGACGCTACGACTGAATTCGCTGGGTACTGGGTCGCGATCAACTGGAACGATCTCCGTCTTCTTGGCCGCCCGACGAATCAATTCGTCTGCTACCTTGCGTTTTAAATCGCGCAACGGTCCAGCAATCAGCTCTTCGACTTCGGACCACTGAGGGTCCGCCGCGTGTTTGTTCACATCAATGCGCACATCGCGCGCCGCCTGGCGAATTTGAGTAGCTTGCCATCGAAGTTCCGCGTCGGAACTAGTTCCTCGACATCGCGCAGGCGATCGGACCAGTCGCTATAGCCTGCGCCGGTGAGGGGATTGTCCACGCGCTGTTCAACTGCATCCCAACGCTCCGCCCAAACGCTGGCCGCGGATGCCTGATTGTCGCCACCGCCAGTGCGACCTGCCGCCGATCGACCTCCAGGCTGCCCGCCCTGCGCCGACGCGCCCGCTTGGTGAGCTCCTTGGCCCTGCTGGCCTGTGCTGGCCTTGGTTCGCCTTGCTGGCCGCCTTGCCCCGGCTGCTGCCCTTGCCCTGGTTCCTGCTGTCCTGGCTGTCCTGGCTGTCCTGGCTGTCCTGGCTGTCCTTGTTGTCCTTGCTGTCCTTGCTGGCCTTGCTGGCCCGGCTGCTGCCCTTGCCTTGGTTCCTGCTTGTCCTGGCTGGCCTGGCTGGCCTTGTTGTGGTTGACTGCCTGCTTGTCCGGCTGCCGTCCGCAGGCGAGGAAGTCGCTTTGTCCTTGCTGGCCGCCATTGTGGCTGGGTCTGCCCTGGCGAACGGTTTGCCCTTCAGCCGCTTCGATGGCTCAACCAGACGCGAGGGGTCGAGGGCCTGCATGCTTTGTCCGGTGGCATTCGCAATCTCGCTATCGAGCTCGATTGCTGAGAGAATCCAACTGTTCATAGGCGCGACGAATGGCATCAATTTCACTACCCAGAACCGCCTCAGCGGCATCGTCGATTTCCGCGCTCAGCTTAGACAGAGTCATCTTCGAGATTGTCCGGCGAAATCCCGTGCCTGGGGTCGAGAGATTGCGTTCTAACAATTGCTCGGTAACCTTCAATCGCTCTACTGCCTGTTCCTGTTGCGTGCGGCGGTAGCTATCGTACAGCTTCTGTGCCAGTAGGGGTTCGGTCTCTTCGGCAAGTTCCACCGTCTCCTGCATCTGCTCCAGCAGCTCGTTCAAACCGGCTTGTTGGGTCCGCAAGTTGTCTGCGGCGTCGATGCTCTTCGGCCGATGATCGCAACCGGCGAGACATTCTCTGCCCGGTTGCGACTCATCTGCTCCACGATTTCATCCTGCCGTTGCTCGAGTGCTTGTGCCTGCGAGCGCATATTCTGCATATCCTCCGAAAATTGATTGGCCGCCTGTTGTCGCACGTCATCCTGCAACTCATTCAACTCCTGTTCCGCCCGCGTACCGGCCGCCAGCGACTGGCTTGTTTCGCCTTGCCGCAGTGCTTCGCTCGACTGCTGCAGACTGTTCCTGACCTGCTCCATTTGCGACTGGGTCTGCTGCATCGACTCGTCGGTCTGACTTTCCAATCGCTCCTGCAATTCATCGGCATCTTGCAGCATCTGTTGCTGCTGCTCGCGCAGTCGCTGCAATTGATTTTCCAACTCTGCGCGTTGCTGCTCGCTATCGGCGGCTTGCAGGGCTGCCTCAATTTCACGCAATTGCTTGTTGATATCCTCTTGTCGAGCTGACAATTCGCGCAAGCGGCTGATGACCTGTCTCAATTCCGACTGCTGCTCTTCCTGCTGGTCCTGCGCCAGACGCTCTTCCTGATACCGATTTTCCTGTTGCTTGAGATCCAATTGATCGATTTGTTGTTGTCTGGCCGAAGACCCTCGTTGGGAACTCTGAGAGCTCTGCGTACGCACGACCTCATGTTCTGCGCTTTGCAATCGCAAGAGTTCCTGATAGGCAGCCTGTTGGGGTGCGAGGGCCTGGTTCAAATCGGATTTGCGCAGGGAACTGGCTGCAGCATCCAACCACTTCATGGAGGATTGCATATTCTCCGCAGCCGCAGCGATGATCCGCTCCGCACCGGGCACATCGGCCTCGGCTGCCTTTTCCGCCAATAACTCCAACGCGGATGCTTGCGACTCCGACAGCAGTTGCAGATCGTCTCTGGCTTTTTCGGGTAAGGCGGCCGCGGTGGCCGATCGCATTACATTCCAGCTGCCGACCATGATTTGTTTCTGCAGAGCCAACAGCTCTTCCGTCTCTTGGTTCCCCTGCTGTTGCTGCTGTTGCTGTTGTTGCTGCTGAGCCTCGGTTGGCTGCTGACCTTGCCGGTAGATTTCATCGAAGGGTCGCACCTCGGCAAAGTAAATATCGCTAAAAACCTGCCGCGGCTGGCCATCCTGGTCCAAGTCTTCGGCCCAAAAATAATAAGACAGCAACTGCCCTGGGCTGGTGCCCAGGCTCTCGAAATCAATCAACTCAGCGAGCTCCAGACGCTTCGCAGAGGCCGCCCCGGGGGCTTCAACCTCGACCGCATCACTGCCTGCCAATTGATAGGCCAAGCCAGCTCTAACCACCGAAAAATCATCCGAAATCTTGGCGGCGACCTCCATTTCTTCCAGAGGCGAGACCTGGGCATCACCACCGCTGGTCAATTTGATGTCCACCTCTTTATTGGGCAAGGCCGTAGCCTTGAGCGTCAACTCCGTTTGGTTTTCGCGGCCCTCCGCATCGACCAAGCGCACCAGCCAGCTGCGGGTGGCGTCCAAGGTGATATGGGCAGTGTACAGCGGTTCGAGTTCAGATTGCTGTGTCAGTTCAATGGGTGGCTCTTCACCATCTTTGTCGATCAAACTGGCCGAGGCGACGAGCTTGTTGAGCCACAACTCCCAAGTCAGCTGACTGCCGACCGGAGCGCTCACGCGACGCGTATCCACAATCGTCCGTTTCTCAAGCTGCGTATAAACCGGATACTCCAAACTGGCATCCGCGCGAACCAAGGCAGGATATTCAAAAACGGCAACTTCATATGCCGGAGTCGTGGCTCCGTCGTATTCGATCCGATAGCGCAGCGGCTGCTGGATGTCGACCAAGTAGGCAGCGAAAATGGGGTCGTTCAAGGAACGCCGCATGCTCATGCGCGTTTCATTTTCTCCATTGACTTGGCTAACCAGCTCAATCTCATCGGGCAACTGAGCATCGAATCGGGCGGTAACCAACAAACCGCTGCCGCGTTCGACCTCTGTATTACCAGGGGTGATCGATGGCAAACTGCTCGTTCGGCTGTCCGGCAAACTGGCAGCGGCAAAACCAGGCATGCTGGGCGCCTTCCACAACGCCATGGCCACAAGCGACAAAGCCGCTAGAGCCGGCACATTGCACATCCAGGCCAGACTCAACTGCGTTGGGGATACCAACGAGCGCCAGCGATGGGCTATGTCGTGGCGAATAGCCTCCGAAATAACTCCGCGTTGTAAATATCCGTAGCTTCCATCGGCGTGCTGGGGAATGATCTCCGTTGCGGTTAACAACGATTGCTTGAGCCCCGGAAAACGCCGCTCTACACGAGTGGCAGTCCTCTTCAGATCTCGGGCCCGGGCGCTGATCAAGCTCCACACAGCCACCGCCCCCAAAAACGTCAATCCAAGTAAAAACCAAATTGCACTGCGGGGTACGGCCACTCCTGTCCGGGCCGCTGCCAGCAATCCAACTCCCAGCAGAGCGGCCACAACCCACAGCAGAGCCAGGGACCACCCCAGTCTCAGCCAGGCCGTTCGACGTGCCACCGACGCCAGTCTCCGCTGAATTCTCGCTTCCATTGGATTTTACCTAATGATTGCCCAAGATTCTTATCAAATTCCAAACGACGGTTTATTCAACACCACGGCGGAGCGTGATGAGTACGTTGTTTATTCAACATCACGGCGGAGCGTGATGAGTACGTTGTTTATTCAACATCACGGCGGAGCGTGATGAGTACATTGTTTATTCAACATCACGGCGGAGCGTGATGAGTACGTTGTTTATTCAACATCACGGCGGAGCGTGATGAGTAGGTTATTTATGCAGCATCACGGCGGAGCGTGATGAGTACGTTACGCGCAACGCGCCAAGAATCCGGCCAACCAAGTTTCGATCACCAGGATGACGATTCCCAATGCAATTAACCACTGCCACAATTTCTGCTTGCCTTCCAACTCTTCAATCTGCAATTGCCGTTGACTATCGCGGCGTTGAACATCGCTGGCAACCACCCCCAAGCGGATGCCTAGCTGCGAAAAGACTTCCCGATCCAAAGCCGCGTGCTGGCTCTCCGTTCTAGGAACTTGAACGGCCACCTGTCGTTCCATAACCCCCGCCTGCAGCGTGTATAAACCAGGCTCCAACAATTTTATACTCGCACCATCCCCACCTGCGGTCCGCGTATCGACCGGTATGGAATCCGACCAACCATCTTCGGCGCGGCTGGCGAGCACTTCGGACAGGGGAGGCAGTTCCGGGTCGGCTTCGACCAGGTCGCTAACGTCGATCGGCTGGCCAACATCGACGCTGACCGTCTGGGAACGGAGTCGCCGTCGGGGATCAAGAATACCCATCAAGATGGGTACAAACTTGCTGGACAGCGCCAAAGTACTCGCTTGGGGTTGCCAACCCGTTGACATTATCCAAATGCGTCCGTTCCCCGCGACCTGCTCGATCAACAGCGGACTCTGGTCATCAAGACTGGCCAGAACGCGCATGGCTGGCTGGTCCGCGGGAAACTCTAATATTCGATGCTGCCAAAATCTCAACTTGCTGAAATCGTTGAAGCGAGGATCGGCAAAGGGAGCAAACACCGGATGGGTATAGTCGACTTTGGCCAACAAATCATACTGCTTGACATCGGCTTCACCCAGCTGAAACTCCTGGATTGCGCACAGTGTCTTGAGCAAGACCGTCGCACGATCCCATTCCGCCGATGGATTCACGATGGGTCGTGCCAAACAGACGACTACCGTGCCGCCGGCCTGGGCAAAGCTGCGTAGCTCTGGGGCCAGGGACTCAGTGCCCGCGATGGGCTCCAGGATAATCGCCTTCAGTGCGCTGTCACCGAAATCGATCGCTTGCGGATCGAGCGATATGATTTCGCGCCGTACGAGTGGGGTATCGAGAGGGGCCTTGCGCAGGAAGAACTCAGGTTGGCATCATCAGCTACGTCACTCGGACCGACGAAGCCGATGACCTGCCGCACGGCCTTGGCGGTAGGCACATAGACTCGGTTGTCAGCCGGCCAGGTATCTCCGAACAGTTCAATGTGGGTAGCGCCGGCCGGTCGCGGCCCGAGTGGCACCACACGAGTTTGCCCGGCAGGTACTTGGACCGTAGTAACGCTGGCCTGCCGGGCGTTAGCAGCGTCCACCCAGCCCAATTCAAAGGCCTGTTGAGGCGCATCGGGGTTGTTTTCAATGCGAATCCTGATCGCTTGTTCTGCCTCTTGCTGTGCATCATCACCATCGTCCGCATCAGGCAGCATGAGGCTCGCCCGGGCATTGCCAAGCGCCTGGGGTAGTATTTGCCTAACATCCAATTGAACCGACGCCGGCCAGGGAAAACCCTGCAAGGCGTCGAGTCCACTCCCCTCATGCAGGTCGCTGACCAGCACAATTTGATTCTCGGTCCCCGCCTCAACTTTGCCTGCAATGGCTGCGGCATTAAACATATCCGCCAAGGATTGCAGGCCTTGTGCCAAGTCCGACTTCTGCCACGAGGGCTTCAAGGCGGGCAGAGCCGCTTGAACGGACTGAATGGTGGACTCCGGATTGACCGGCGTCTCGAAATCTAAAGGAACGATTGGCTTTAGCGTTGCGTCCACCGTGTACAAGGCCAGGCGATCCTCCGGAGACATCGCGCCGGACAGTTCACGCAACGTTTCCAGGGCTTGCTCCCACACATCGGGTCGCTGCATGCTGGCGCTCGTGTCCAGCAGCAGCACAATATTACGGCTACTCAAACTGGAATTCAGAAAACTCGTCTGTCGAAAATAGGGCCTCGCAAAAGCAAAGGCAATGGCGCCCAACGCGGCAGCTCGCAGCAACAATAAGAGGATGTTATCCAAGCGACTGCGACGAGTCAGCTTGGGCGGCGAGGGCGACAGGAACATCAACGAGCCAAAGGGCATTTGTCCCTGCGGTTGGCGTTTGATAAGGTGAAATATAATGGGCCCAACAATTGCCAATGCAGCCAGGGCGTACAGCGGTGCGAGAAGTCCCATGCTCTACACGACCTCCTTCGCTGGCCGCGCAGCGGAACCACCTCGCTTCAACGAAGGCAATCCGGCTGAAGCCGACAAACTACCAGAGTTTCGAATCATCTCGATCAAGGCAATGTCCAGCGGTTGATCTGTGGTCACCGTCACCAGCCGAGCGCCACGGCGATGGCAAATGTCGATCAACTGAGCCTGATGAGCCTCGAAACGTCGCACGTACTCCGCGCGGGCCGCATCCGGATCGATATAGATTTCTCGACCCGTCTCCAAGTCTTGGAACATGGAACTCTTCTCAATCGACAGGTCGACCTCGCTGCGATCCAACACGCGGATCAGCAAGATCTCATGTCCCCTACCGCGCAAGTATCCCAAAGGTTGAAAGACAGATTCTGGCTCGGTCAAAAGATCCGAAACCAGAATCACCAATCCTCGTCGCTTGGATAACCCGGCCAGTTGATTGAGCGAGCTCTCTAAATTGGAATCCACACCGTGGCTGTCCGCGGACAAGATGCGCATGATTTGCTGCAAGTGCCCCTTGCGATGCCGTGGCGGCAAGAACTCCTCCTGCGAAGTACCGCAGGTCATGATGCCAACCGCGTCGCGCTGCAGTGTCAAGTAATAGGCCAGGGTAGCGGCGAGCGTGCGTGCGTACTCGGCTTTGCTGTAGCTGCCACTGCCGTAGGCCATGGATTTGCTTTGGTCGATAGCGATATAACAGCGACGATTGGTTTCATCTTCGTACTGCTTGATGTAATAGCGATCCGTGCGTGCCAGCAATTTCCAATCCAGGTTGCGAGGATCGTCACCGAGAACATAGGGCCGATACTCGGCGAACTCGACGGAGAAGCCGTGCAAGGGACTGCGGTGCAGGCCGGAAGCAAAACCCTCGGCGATCGTCTTGGCTCGCAAGGTCAGATTCTTGATTTGCATAACCGCGGTGGGATCGATGAACCACCGCCGACGCTCACCGTCCTGATCGCGCGTGGACTGCTGCCGCGACCGTACCAGCCTCGCTTCGTTTTGTCGTCATTTCCACCATGATTGTTCGTTAAGGATCGTTCGGTGTTTTATTGTCGCCTTTCGCTCCGCGAAAGAAGCGTTTTCCATCTTTCGCGGAGCGAAAGGCGACACTTATTTCCGCTCGATCCTAAGTACCCGCTCAAAAAAGTTACCGGATTCAAAATCAGCCGGTGTGCGTAGCACCCGGTTTTTGCGGGAACCGGACGCCAACGCGTTGCGGCTGATGCGGAAATTCATTTACGCAATTCCCAAGGCCTCAGTCTGCTTTGCAGCGTTCGGTATATCCCGTGCTGTCTTTCAAAGAACATCATCACGACGGCGAATGCATTATTGGAGACGCGACAGTTATTCATGGAAAGCTGCTTAGCGGGGAATACTCTTGAGCAAGGAGGCGATGCAATCTTCCACGCTAACCCCCTCCGCTTCGGCCTTGTAATTCAACAACACGCGATGCCTTAAAGCCGGCGCAGCCAGAGCCTGAATGTCATCGACCGATGCGTGAGAGCGTCCCTCCAGCAGGGCGCGGGCTTTCGAGCCGAGTACCAGCGTCTGAGCGGCCCTCAAGCCAGCCCCCCAACTGACCCAGTCATTCACAAAGGGCGTCGACTCTGGGCGGCCGGGACGCGTGGCCTCCACCAGGCGAACGGCATAGTCGGCCGTCTCTCGGGCGATAGGAACGCGGCGGACGACTTCTTGAAACTTCAGCACGTCCTCGCCGGTAAACAGTTGTTCAATGGGATCGGCCCGCTTTGCGGTCGTCTGCAACACCACGTCCAATTCCTGTGCATGCGGCAGATAGTCGATCAATACATTGAACATAAAGCGATCGAGCTGGGCTTCGGGCAAGGGATAGGTGCCTTCCATTTCGATCGGATTCTGCGTGGCCAAAACGAAAAACGGCTCTTCGAGCACATACCGCTTTCCGGCCACGGTCACCTGATGTTCTTGCATGGCTTCGAGCAACGCGGCCTGAGTTTTTGGCGGTGTGCGATTGATCTCGTCAGCCAGAATCACATTTGCAAACACGGCTCCCTGGATGAACTGCAGTTCGCGGCGACCATCGTCGCGTTGCTCCAAAATCTCCGTACCGGTGATGTCCGAAGGCATCAGGTCCGGTGTGAACTGGATGCGTTGGAATTTCAGGTGGAAGATTTGGGCCACGCTTCGAACCAGCAAAGTCTTGGCCAGACCTGGAGCACCAGTAATCAGACAGTGCCCGCCCGCGAGCAAACTGATCAACAACTGCTGTACCACATCCTTTTGTCCAACAATCGTCTTGGAGAGTTCGGAGTCAATCTTGGCGCGGCTTTCGCGGAGATGCTCGACAACGGCCTGTTCGTCAACCTCATTCAGTAATTCTGCGCTCACGTTGGTCTTCCAGTATTCGGTCAGAATGGAATTAATGCGTCATGGCATAGGTCACGATGTTGATCCCCAGCGGATAGGATCTCTCGACAGCGTACTTTTGAAAATATTCGTGATTTTCCCCCTCGCGTTCCCAGCCATCACCCAGGTCGGTATTGTGGCAAATGAAAATCATCATGCGATCGTTGGCGTCATAGATGGCCCTGTAGTTTGCTTGGCTGGTATCACTACCATAGCGCCCTTCGTTGCTGTAGCCGCCGTAAAAGGCATGAATGGAGGGTACTTGCGGGCGTTCCTTCAGTGGGTAGACGCACTGGAAAATCTCATGCTCCAAAGGCACATCGCGCGGCTCAAATTCGGGAAAGACTTTCTTGATTTCAAAATAGAAATTCAGGTATTCATCCTCGCCCCAGAAATCGTCGACCATCATGAAACCGCCGTTCAGGCAGTACTTTCGCAAGCCTGCAATTTCTTGCGGCGATAGCGACATGTTGCCCGGTTCGATCATGTATAGAAAGGGATAATCAAACAACCTTGGATCATCCAACTCGACGACTTCATGCTTGGGATTCACCTTGAGAGAGGTCAGTTGTTGCAACCGCAGAGAAAAATTCTGGTCGCTGTCTGGGTAGTCCGTCCTCCATTTACCACCGCGTCCCCAACCGCGGCCACTGTATCCGTCCGAGTAACGCACGCGGGCAAAGGTAAAGGTATCATGTTTGAAGTTTTCGTCGGTGCTCCACAACGGGCTTCCGCCGGAATAACCCGCGTCTTGATCGCGTCCCGGCCAACCGCGCTGCGTGGCGGCCAGCAGCGAGACCAGGCCCACGGTCAAGATCATCGGCAGCAAGACGGCAAGTTTCGTTATTCGCTGCATCATGTTTCAGGGGGTTGGAGGACGACCAGCATCCGGCAGGCGAGCACGCATGGACACCGCGGCAGGACCATCGCCTGCGGCTGATCGGTGAATGGACAATAGTAAGCTGTGGGCATCTCGGTAACGTGGCGACAGTTCGAGCGCCTTCAACACCTCGCGTTTGGCTGCCTTCAAATCGCCTGCGTCCTGCAGGGCTTCGGCCAACTGATATTGTAGTTGAGCCACATCGATAGGCTCTAGTTCCATCAGTGCCCGCAGCGGTTCAACCGAATCATGAGTTCTTCCCAATCTGCGATTGGCCAGCACCAGATTCTCGTGGCCCGTGGCAACCAGCGGCTGCACCGCCAGCAGTTGTTGCGAATACAACCGCAAATCGCCCCAACGCTCGGCAGCCAGCGACAATTCGCTCAATCGCTTGAGTGCCTCCACATTGTCACCCGACAAAGCGACCAACTGTTGCAGGCTGCGGGTCTCCAGCTCTGTCTTTTGCAGCTCGCGAGCGATGGACGCCACCAGGGCCAGTCCCCCATCGGGCTCAGCGTCGGTTGGGTACAACTCGACCAGTCGTTGAGCCGCCTCGAGTGCCTGAGGCCACTGCTTACCGCGCATCCATTGATCTACCAACAGTCGCTGCGCATAGTAGTTTGCGGGCTGCTCTTGAACCAGCTGCTGCAATTCCTGCAAGCTTGGAAGTTTGGGTAGACTCTCTCGATCGAACTCGGTGTCCTCCAAGAATGCATTCGCCATTCCTTTGGCGTAGGCCGCAAAGCTATCATCCAACGCCCGTGTGTCGCCGTAGCGACGGGCAAAGGCCTCGTCCAGGGGAACTCCCATTCCCAGGTCGTCAAGCAATTTCAACAACAGTTCAAGGCCATGCACTTCAATCAAGTAGCCCACGGCCAGCGACGATTCGAAGTAGGCGAATTGCAAGTGCATGGGGCTCTTGGGCTGCATGAAAGCCCGGCTGAGCTCCGATAGCGGCACAAAGTCATCGCTCAGGAGCATCTGTTTGTACTGCGGATTCAGCTGCTGCCCCCAGGCTGGATTGCGCTGTACTTCCTCGTAAACGGAAATGCCCTCGCTCAGCCAACGTGGCATGCGATTTTGGGTCTTGTTGAGAGTGATCACGTGACAGAACTCATGCCACAGCACACTCTCCCAGTTCGCTGGAGAATCGCCCTGAGAGGCTGGGCTATTGGCCGTGATCAGACTGCCAAAACAGACTCCCAGAAAGCCTGCGCCGCCAGGTAGGCCAAAGGTGCGGATAGCAAAATCACTTTGTTCTGGAAATATCTCCACCGTGACTGGTTGCTTGAGCTCCACCTGGTACTTGGCAGCTAGCTTGGCCCGGGCGGCTTGCAGCAATTCGACGACCTGCGGCCCGTAAACCTTGGCCTCACGGGCATCCATACGAATGATAAAACCGGGGGCTTCCAGGGTAGTGAACTGCGCCAAACGCTGTTGCAGCGTCTTGAGATTAAAGGCCACCACGTTGTAACTATCGCTGGCCGCAACTTGATCGACGATCGTCCAGGCCTCGGCATCCGCACCGACCCGCAGCAGGTCCTGTGCAAGTTGGAAGCGAGCGGGCAAGAAATCGGGACGCATTTTCAGCGAACGACGCGAATAGTTGACCGCCTCTTGAAAGCGATAATGCTTCGACAGCGTCTTGCCGATCAGGAAATCCACTTCAGGATTTAAATCCCACTTGTCCAGCGCCCGGCCGCGACATTCCCCCTCCGACTTGTAGTCGCCTCGCAGATGAGCGATGGCAGCCCGCAAGGCCCAGGCCGTGGGCAACGCCGGGTTGACAGCCAACGCCCGCTCGAGCAATTCTTCGGCGGCTTCATAGTCCTCGGCGTCGATCAAATTCATACTCTGAAACAACAAGCTATCCACGTGCCGCGGATTCAAATCCAGGGCCTGCTGCAATTCTGCCGTGGCTCGCTCAGCATCCGAAGGAGCCCATGCCTTGGCCAGCAGGTAGTGGATGTTGGGGTCTTCGGGCCGCAATGCCTTGGCTGCCTCCAGCGACTTGACCGCCTCTTGAAAGTCCGCCTTGTCCAAAGCCAGCTCGGCGATCGCCAGATGTGCCTCGACGAACTTGGGGTCGACCTTGAGACTGCGATCGAAAAAAGCATCCAACACGGCCCGGGCATCTTCGCCCTCAGCTAGCAGGTACTTGCCTATGGCCAGTAAATTGTCGCGATCCGAGAATCGCCAAGGCGCAGCCTGCACCAGATCCGGAATTTCGTCCAGCAGCTTGTCACCCACTTCGCGTTTACCGGACATGCGGTAGCTGTGGGCAGCTAACACGCGCAGGGGAATACTGTTGGAAAACTTGGAAGCAACTTGCTCGTAGACCGCACAGGCCTCGGGGTAGCGACCAAGCGTATTGAGCGACTCGACCAACTGCCGCGACCAGGAATCGTTCCAGATGCCCCTGTCCACTTCAGCTTTGGCCAAAGCAATACTGAGCTCGTACTCACCACGGTAGCCTGCCGATCTCGCTTCGGCAAAATCGGCTGCTCGCAAACCGGAAGGATTGCCTAGCACCAACAGCCATAGACCGCAGACTTGCCACGCCAGGGTGGTAGCGGAAATGCGGCAGACACATGAGTTAAACGTCATCCAATATCCGTAGCGACGAATCCCTGAAACAGTTAATGTTCTTCCAACGCTGTTGGAACCGCGCCGCCAGTCGCGTCCCTGTTGTTCACCTGGCAGTTGTCACCTCGCAGTTACATCTGCCAGTCAACCCTTGCCGGTCAGACGCTCTCCGCAGTTCAACTCCTGCAGACTAAAGTACTGGTAGACAAAAGGTTTGGTGACTTCCCCTCTCGTCAAAGCAAATTTCTAAAGGTAGAGTCGAACGCAATGTAGCCTAATATAACATGGCCCACTACAACATGGCCTAACAGGATCACGCATTTCGGTCTAGCCTTCACCTGCAATCAGCGTTCGCACCATGGCTGCACCGATCGAGGAAAAAGCCTAGTAATTGTCAGGCCGCCCTAGTAATTGTCAGGCCAACTACGAGCATGCCAGGAAACTACAAACGGATCGACCTGTGCTATTTTCGGACGTTCTGAGCGCAACGCCCCTTCTCTCCAAAACACCCAGGACTGGCAAAAGTTTCGCGTAAGTTTCGTGCGGCTCATTCGATTTTGCGATCAGGAAAACGCCACCGACCTCTCCACCGCCAACTTCTAAATCGGCGCATCGACTTTACGCAATTGGCGCACGTTCTTTATGAAAGCACCGCATTTGCTAGAGCCGAAGTGCGTTAGCACACCGTTCTTGATGGAGCCGGAGGCCAACGCGTGGCGACTAATTGGGCAACCTCTTTTCGGCGTTTGTGTCAGTGTAGCGGGTAGACCAGCGCATGTGTTGCCGACTCCTGGAACTAGTTGCCGGCTGCCGGAGTGGGACTACCCAGAACTTGAGACAGTTCGGCGGAAATCAACTGAGACCACAGCTTATAGCCTTCGCGATTCAGGTGCAGGCGGTCGTCCCTAAACAACGCTGCTTTGGGAGTCCCATCGGCATTGAGATAACTCTTGGCGGTGGCGATAAAATGCAACCGTGGCTCGGCACCGCAGTATTGCTCGATCAAGGCGTTGGCCCGATTGATCTTTTCCCAAACCGCAAAGCGCACGGGCGTGGGAGTCACGCCAATGAAAAAGATAGGTTGTTCGGGGTGCTTTTGCCGGACCTTGGAAACGATGAATTTGCAGAGTTGCAGGATCTCTTCGGGCGACTTGTCTTGCTCCGAATTCGAGATATCGTTGCCCACGAAAATGACCAGGGCATCAAAATCGTGGGGCGACGTCAGGCGCTCGATAAACACGGCCAGATCGGAAAATTTGGCTCCACCATAGCCTCGACGAATCGTTGGCCAGGGATGCAAATCCTGGGCCATGGTTTCCCACAGCCGAATGCTGGAACTGCCAACAAACAGCACCGCGTGCTCAGGGTCGGCTTGCTGTGCATCCAAGGCTTCCAGTTGCTTGATGTCCGCCTCCCAACGCTCTACCGCATCTCGACGATACTTGGCAATTACATCCTCGGTTGCCACGTTGTCGCTCGCCAACTGGGTGAGCGTGGCCAAAAGCAATAACATCTTGATCATCTTCGGGATCCCATGCGAAACATATACCAGCTCCCTTGGAATGTTGCCGACCTAGAACAGTCTATCATCTTGGGGCAAGTGATGCTCGGCTAACCAATTCCAATCTGCTTGGGCTTCCTCCTGCCTGAGCAGACCCTCCAGGATCCGGGCACGGTGGTAGTACAATGCACCCGCGCCCCACAGTGCTTCTCCAGCCTGTTGGCGGGTGAGGACTTGCCCGGGAGCCAAAGAATCATCCGCCAGCGGAGCCAGCTGCTCCCCCAAGGCGACCAAGGTGCGGTTGATGAGACCGTCCTGCTGGCTACTTTCAAAGGCCTTGACGGCGAAATCAGCATCCTCCAAGGCTTCTGACGCCCTTCCCATTTGAAACAACACCCAGGCCCGCGTGTCGCGGTAGGCTGGCTGGTTGGGAGCGTTGCGCAGGGCTTGATTGATATCCTCCAGAGCTTGATCCAACTCCATGGCAGTCAGGGCCCGGGCATAGGCCAGTTCGTTCAAGACACCAGGCGGCAGCGGCTGTTGGTCCGAACGTAGCAACTCCCATACTTGGATCTGTTCCTCAAACTTCTCCTGCTTCCAAAGGCCGGCCGCCGTCATGGGAATCAGGCTACGATTCAGTGGCGAGGCCGCGATAGCTTGCTGCAGGACGCTGACCGCCTGCGTCGGTTCTTCCAGCAGAGTGCGTTTAAGCTTGTGCAGCCAATAATCTCGCAGTTGCTCTACGTCGGCGTAGACCTCCCGGGCCGATTGCAAATGCTGTTCCGCAGAGCCCTGACGTAGCTCGACGGCATTGGTCGCCGCAGCGATATGCCATCTGGCCAACTCGGCTCGCAACTGGCTAGCCAACACTGGACCGGCAGCCAAGGCGATCGTCGCCAAAATGATCAACCAGGTGGAGAATTTTTTCACGTTTTACCACTCCTCATGCGGAGAATCCCACATATCCTGCCCATTCATCACTCCTGGGTGCACAGGCTATCGCTCACTGTAACAGAATTTGAAACCTCTCCCCATCAGGAAGCAAATGTAGCGCACAAACTTGCCACTTAAGCTATGCTATAACGGACTCGTTGTTTCGAACCTGAATCAGGACGTCGCACAATGCCGTTGTACGAAATCGAAACCGACTCGCACATCATTATCACCTGGGCTGCCGACGAAGACGCTGCCAAATTGGTTGTCGATGAAGCGTATTCGGGCGATCGAATCATTAGACTAACGCGCCGCCCACGCGACACTTGGGTCATTTCCAAGGGCGTCTTGGGCCTGACCTCTCGAATGGATATCTGCGGTGTCGCCCGCGATTGCCTGTCCAAGTCGGCCGGCGATAAGGTGCATGCGATTCGCCTGTACATGCACGAGACGGGCAGCGATCTGGAGAAAGCCCGCAAGGTGATCGAAAGCAATATGGTCATGGGCTGGTAGAGTCCCGTAGCCTGAGTCGCCAGACTTGGGGAAAGTATCAAACAACCGAAAAACTGCCGTAGCCGGAGTCGCCAGACTTCGGGGCAGTATCAAAGACCCGAATTCTGGCGAATCCGGCTACGCGAAGAGCTGATCTGGGCGTTCTCGCAGGGCTTCCCTAATACACCGAGCTGGGGTCGGCTTGCTGCTCGGCCCAAGCGGACAATTGCTCGTTGCCCACTCGATGGCAAAAATCGCCGAAACTCTCTGCGTCCAAGCGATGCTGCTTGAAGGCAACGAAAACGGGCAATAGCGTTGCCGTGATCTCTTCGAAGGGCACCAGGTCTTTGTAGATCGTATTCAGACGCTTGCCCAGCAATTGTCCACCCAAGAAGACGGTGTACTTGCCCTTCGTCTTGCCCACCAAGCCGATGTCCGCGTTATAGGGTCGAGCACAACCGTTGGGGCAACCGGTCATGCGCACGGTGAACGCTTCCTGTTCGAGGCCCAGTTTGGCCAGTTCGGCTTCCAATTCATCCATCAGCTCGGGCAACACGCGCTCGCTCTCCGTGACCGCCAATCCACAGGTTGGCAGGGCAACGCAGGCCATCGACCAGCGACGAACCATCGAAATTCTTCGGTCAGAGGTAGACCGTGCTGGCGGATCATTTCTTCCAGCTTCGGGCGATCGCTCTCCAGCAGGTCGGTGAACAGAATGCTCTGATGTGCGGTCAGGCGAATGCCAGGATTCAATTCGTCGCAAATCTCGCGAATGGCAGATTTCCAACGTCGCTCCTGGTTATCGAACAGGCGGCCGTTCTCCACATTCCAACCATAAAAGAACTTGCCGTCGCCCTGGGGATACCAGCCCATGTGATCGTCGACGGCATGCACTTCATCCTCGGTGCAATCTGGCAGCGGCTGAACCGTAGTATTTCTCGACCTCGGCTCGAAACCAATCGATTCCCTTGTCAGCGATCAAGTACTTCAGACGCGCGACCTTGCGATCCTCGCGATTGCCGTGGTCGCGCTGGACTTTGACAACCGCCTCGGCAACGCCCACCGCCTGTTCGGGCGTGACAAAGGCCATGCGTTTGGCGAGCGCCGGAAAGGTTTTTTGGCGCTGGGCGTCGTTCCCAAGCCACCTCCCACCGGCACGTTGTAGCCGACAATCTTCTCGTCGCGGACTACCGCCAAGAAAACCCAGGTCATTGGTGTAGATGTCGACGCAATTGTCATGCGGTAGGGCAATGGCAATCTTGAATTTGCGAGGCAGGTAGGTTGGACCGTAAATCGGCTCGTCATCCTGCGTGACTCCGGGGCACCTCCGCCGACCAACGTCTTCTCCCCCGTTTGGTCGTCCTGTAACCACAGCTCATAGTAGGCTCGGGTACGCGGGGCTAAGTGGTCCTTGAGCGCCTCCGTCAAGCGATGCATTTCGCTGTGCACGGCATTCTGCAGGGGCGCCGGGCAACACATGACGTTGCGATTCACGTCGCCGCAGGCCGCCAGCGTGCTCAGCTGGACCTCGTTGATGCGGCGAATCGTTTCCCGCAAGTCACTCTTGACGATTCCATGCAATTGTAAAGCCTGGCGCGTGGTGCATTTGAGCGTCGCATTTCCCAGTGTGTCGCATAAATCCAGATGCGCCAACAGCTGTGCGGCCGTTAACCGCCCGCCAGGAATGCGCGTGCGCGTCATCATGCTGAATTGCTTGCCCGACTTGCCGTCCTTCTTGGCGCGTGAATCCCGATCGTCCTGCTGGTAGGTTCCGTGAAACTTCAGCAATTGCGTATTTGGCTTTGCAAATTGGTCGCTGTCACTGGCCAAGTCTTCACCAATCGTGCCCCGCAAATGCTGGCTCTCGGACTTGATCAGTTCAACCGGACTGAGCTTATTTTCACCCGCCATCGAGGTGATTCTCCAACGTGTAGATGGGGCACATTGCAAACTCTAGGAAAACCAGAGGGTCCGGCCCGCAGTTTATGCAAGCGACGCGGCTTTCCCGGCCTCCACAAGAGACTCCGTATAACAGGCATGATAGGGGTTTTCGGGGTGGTCGGGTAGGTCAACTGACATCCCCCTTTGTGCCCAAGGTCGAACCAGGATGATTCTTCGAATTTACGTTTGCGTCGAAAAGTGTTTTGTGCAAATGGTTTTGCGCCATACGGCTTGTCTCAAAACTTCCACGCGTAGCTACGTCGCCAGACGGTGGGCGCTACTCCCGCGCGTCGCTACCGTCGCCAGACGGTGGGCTCTCCGCTGCTACCGTCGCCAGACGGTGGGCTTCTCCCACGCGTAGCTACCGTCGCCAGACGGTGGGCGCTTCTCCCACGCGTAGCTACCGTCGCCAGACGGTGCGGCGCTTCTCCCACGCGTAGCTACCCGTCGCCAGACGGTGGGGGCTTCTCCCACGCGTAGCTACCGTCGCCAGACGGTGGGGCTTCTCCCACGCGTAGCTACCGTCGCCAGACGGTGGGCGCTACTCCCACGCGTAGCTACCGTCGCCAGACGGTGGGGGCTTCTCCCACGCGTAGCTACCGTCGCCAGACGGTGGGCGCTTCTCCCACGCGTAGCTACCGTCGCCAGACGGTGGGGCTTCTCCCACGCGTAGCTACCGTCGCCAGACGGTGGGCGCTTCTCCCACGCGTAGCTACCGTCGCCAGACGGTGGGGCTTCTCCCACGCGTAGCTACCGTCGCCAGACGGTGGGCGCTACTCCCACGCGTAGCTACCGTCGCCAGACGGTGGGGGCTTCTCCCACGCGTCGCTACCGTCGCCAGACGGTGGGGGCTTCTCCCACGCGTAGCTACCGTCGCCAGACGGTGGGGGCTTCTCCCACGCTCTGGCGAGCGTAGCTACTGAATTCTCCCAAGAAAAGCATCTCGCCGCAGCTCCATGCAGCCTGCTCGTTCTTGCATCCGTCCATCCGGATACATGGATGGACGTCTCCCGGTTCGCCGTCCTGTTCGCGGAGCATCCGATCAAAGAGCATATCCCAGAGTTTTGAAAAACTGTGTTGCCAATTCGCGCAGAGCGCAACCAATACCAGTGAGGTACTAAACGACTCGCCGTGGTGGCAGTCAATGCGTCATTAGTGGGGCCGAGAAGCACATGAGAATAAGCACAGGCAAGATTCATTCTGGAGAACGCGGCCGCAACGAACTGCGAAGCGATCGCAGGCGGGTGCGAGCGAGGACTTTGGGGGCGGTTCTGGAGTGTTTGGAGAAGCGCTATTTGCTAGCGGCCGATATTTGGCCCGGGGCGGTGCCCCACTCTTGCGGCTCTCCGCTGGCTATTGCGGCTGCACCTCTCATCCAAAGCGAGGGTCGCCTGTTGGGCACGGCGGATATCGCTCCCTTGCAGTTCGGCCCGGGCGCACCCGAGTCGCCTTTCCCTGGCTGGAAATCCCGAATTGGCCTTCTCTGGCGGCCAACTGCCAGAGAGCGGCCAGCCGAGTGCGGCTGGTCGTTGGATTAGCCAATTCGACAGCCTCGATGGCTTAGCACCCCAGCAGCAGGTTGCTGGCATGCAAACCGAAATGGCCCAACTGGAATCATTGGGGATCCAAGTCAGAAAGTCGCTCGGGTTGCCCGGCATGTTTGCGCTCGATGCGCCAAGCGATATGTCGCAGGATGAATTATCATCCGCATTGGCCCAGATTCCTGGTTTCCGCTATGTGATCCAGGATCAGATTGTGTTTGGCAGTTCGTTAACCCCCAATGATCTTCGCTTTGCCGAACAGTATGCACTAGAGAACACGGGGCAGTATCAACTTCGCCGAGGGGACTCATCGGCCTTGCGGGTGCCGACATCCAGGCCACCCAGGCATGGGACCTAACTACGGGCAGTTCCGAAATTGTGGTTGGCGTGATCGATAGTGGAATCGATTTTTCCCATCCGGATCTGGTCAACAACATTTGGACGAATCCCAATGAAATCGCCGATAACGGCATCGACGATGATAACAATGGTTTCGTAGACGATATCCATGGCTGGGATTTCTGGTCCTACTATGACGATCCCTCTGAATTCGATAACAATCCAAGTGACGAAAATGGTCACGGTACGCACGTGTCGGGGATCATCGGCGCCGAAGGTAATAACGCGCTAGGTATCAGCGGCGTGAATTGGCAGGTTTCCATCATGCCCATTCGCTTCCTCGGGCCGGGCAATTGGGGCTATCTGTCCGCCGCGGTCGCGGCCATCAACTACGCGACCATGATGCGTTTGGACGGCGTCAATTTGAAGGTAACGAATAACAGCTGGGCCTGGAGTGGATTCGAGTACCCGCCAGTGGCCGATGCCATTGACGCCCAAGAGCAAGCCGGCATCCTGTTTGTAGCCGCCTCCGGAAATAACTCGATAAACAACGATTTTTCCTATTACTCTGCATACCCGGCCAGCTATCCGCTGCCCAACATTGTTTCCGTCGCCTCGACGGATAATCGAGACAATCGTTCCTGGTTTTCAAACTACGGAGCGACCAGCGTCGATCTAGCAGCGCCCGGCAGTGCGATCCTGAGCACGGTTCCGACTTTCCTGAACCCCAGCGGCTATGCGTATTTCTGGGGGACGTCAATGGCGGCACCCCAAGTTACAGGTGTTGCAGCTCTGGCATGGAGCTTGGCGCCCGATGCCAGTTACCAACAGATTAAGGACGCACTCCTGGCCGGCGTGGATCCACTGCCGAGCCTGGATGGAATCACGCTCAGTGGTGGTCGCCTGAACGCCTTGAATACTCTGCGACAGTTCACCATCTTCGTCTCATCAACCACGCCGACGAAAGACTCGACGGTCTTTCAAGTCCCGACAGAATATATCGTAGATTTCTCGACGGCCTATGATCCGAGTTCGATCCAGGCCAACGACTTGCAAGTCAATGGTATTTCGGCTACCAGCTTCAAATTGCTGGATGAAGATTCCGTCGCTTTCAGCTTTTCTGCCAAGCAGAAGCCAGTTAAGAATGAGGGGCTGCAGAGCATCAGCATGGCTGCCGGCTCGATTGTAGCTGCCGAGCCTACTCACTTGATTTCCTTGGATACGCTGCCGACTTCCGTTACGACAAGAAATTGCTGGAGGTCAGCTCCACCAAGCCGGCCGCAGGCAAAGGCACCTTCACGCTGCCTGGTCCCTTTGATCTTGAAGTTAACCTTCAACGAGGCAGTGGATCCAGCTTCTATTGAACCGACAGATCTACAACTGTCCGGCATTCCATTTGCGAGCGTCTCCAATGTCGTGGTGGCCAGCAACAACAAGTCGGCTACGTTTCACGATAGAGGGCCTAAGCCAGGAGGGAACGTCTTCAGGTCAGCCTCGCCGCCGGAGCAATTGCGGACAGTTATGGCAATGCGAACGCGAGCTTCAGCTCGTCTTATCGTGTCGATTTTGGAACTGTCGCCTTTCCGGTGCCGCTGACTCCGCTGAGCATGGATAGCTCGCTGATCTTTACCGGACAGCAGGCTGGCAACATCGATCTTGCTGGCGATGTCGACAAGTTCAGTTTGACTCTGGATCCTGGGCAAAAGCTGAGCGTACTGGTTACTTCCGATGCCTCGCTGCGATCCAAGTTGACCCTTGCCGATGCCAAGGGCAAAGCGCTCAGTTCGGCGACTGCAACGCAAGTGGGCAAGGATACCTGGCTGCAGACCTACAGCGTGCCGGGATATCTCGCGGATGGAAACAGCCAGCCGCTGAGCTACAGTCTGAGCGTTGCGGGAGCCGACAAAACGATGGGCAGCTATCAATTGCAGGTCATGCTCAACGTGGCACTAGAAGCCGAAACCGTGGGCGCCGCAAACAATGACAGTTTGGCAACGGCTCAGACAGTTGGATGGTTCTTTCATTTCGATTGAACCTGCTGTGGGTAGCAACCGAAAATGGAAACCCCTGGATGCTCTTCCACAACGCGCTGCCGTGGTGGGACAACTATCGGGCACATCCACCGTTGTTCCCAATAACAATGCAGACGCATTCACTTACAACGGAAATGCTTATCCATTTGTGCTCGATCCCTTTGGGATCGAGAGCATGCGTTACCAACAGATCTACTCGGCCGAGCAGTTCGCCAGTGGAGGCGCCATTGATGAAATCAGGTTTCGCCGTTTCGAGTATTCTCTGCCTTTCTCGGGCTTAGAACTGGACGTCGAGATTCGCTTGAGCTACGCAGGCCGTAGCGTCAACGATGCCTCGTCGGTTTTTGCAGACAACATCGGCGAGGGAGTCATCTCGGTTTACGATGGGCCGCTGGTGCTGTCGAGTCAGGGCCAGAATCCACTGGCTGCCTTTGATATCGTTATCGATGTGGATAACAGCTTTGAATACGATCCCCGAGCTGGGTGATCTGTTGGTCGATTTCTTTATTCGCGATTCAAACTTCCCAGCCTTTACGTACTTTGCCGCGACCAACTATCCTGCCGACGAGGCCGCCACCACGCGGATCTATAGTTTTAATCTGGGTGACGAAAGCGGGATAACGGGCTACTTCTATGGCGATAGCCTACCCTATGGCTTGGTAACCGAATTCGGATTCGACAGGGCGAGCTTGGACACCACGGATTGGTATTCCCTGAATCTTAAATCCAATCAGAGTGCCAGCATTGCGCTCGACGTCTTGGAGGGCCGTAGTGCGCAGCTGGTATTGACCGACTCGGCAGGTACAGTACTGGCGCTAGGCAGTACGGACCTGTCTGGCCGGGCCGATCAACTGATCTCCAACTTTGTTTCAGATTCGAGTGGCACCTACTATCTGCAGGTCATTTCCTCGCAAGGGGTGAAGTACAGTTTGGTCGCGACCTTGGCCGCAGATCTCGAAAGCGAAGCCAACAATTTCCCAGGCGAGGCTCAGGACCTGGTGATCAGCAATACAGGCTGGGGATCGGCGTTGGGCTATCTGGAGGGTCTACGGCGCGGACTACTATCAGATTTCCGCGGCCGATGGCGCTAAACTCAAAGTACAAATTGCTGCCCTGGGCACGAGTGCCGGTGAATTCCAAAACGACCTGGCACCGATCCTCAGGCTTTACAATGATCTGGGCGAGATCGTGGCCAGCTCGGAGGCCACTCAGGATGGAACGAATTATTGGGGATCGCTTGAGTATCCGGTCCCGGCTGGACTGGGCGGCAGATACTTTATTGAAGTCACCGCCGGCGGTTCGGCTGAGCGGATGCAAGGCCAGTACGCGATTTCGGTGGCAGGTGCCTCACCCGACGCATTGCCCTTCGAGGTTGCTTCAACCCTGCCCGCCCATGGCGACAAAGTCTTCGGCTTGCCAAGCCAATTCGACGTCAACTTTAATCATTCGATTCTACAGCCAACGCTACAGGCTAGCGACTTTGGATTAAATCAAGTGCCCCCTCTGGGACTTAACTCCCTTGGATGGTGATAGCGTACGGTTGGACGTTCCCCTCGCCTTTCAATGGACTGAGGAACTCGGCGGCAACAATCACTACTACCTGCTGACCTCAGGTCTCGCATCATGGACGGCCAGCCAGGCGGAGGCGGTCGGTTTGGGCGGAAACCTGGTAACCATCAACGACCAGGCGGAGCAGGATTTCCTACAGCGCAAGTTCTTTTCTGGTCCAGCCAGAGAACGTTTATTTTGGATTGGATTGAATGATGTGCGCGAAGAGGGCGTCTTCGAATGGGCGAGTGGAGAACCGGTCGAGTACACCAATTGGTATCCGGGTGAACCTAATGACTATCTGGGCAACGAGGACGGAACGGTAACTAACTGGGGAGCCGACCAGGGCGCCTGGAACGACGACACGCTTAGCCGTTCTTACTACGGCATTATCGAACTTGCCAACCTGCCGCCGAGTATTGGACTGGCCAACGAAGGTGTGAATACGTTCAGCGTGAATGCGGGCTCGCTCAGCGATACCCTCGGCACCCCCAACACCGCCTATGTGGGCGAGTTCCACATTGACACCACACCGCCGGTCATCGTCTCCGCCACACCCGAGAATGGAGCGCTGGTAATAGGGACGACTGTTAACGTGGAGCTGCAGTTCTCGGAGCCGATGAACCCTGCGTCGGTGAATTATTACCAACTGCCATTGATCGGCGGCGGTAACTACAACTACCCCGCTGAAGTGTCTTGGAACACAGACTTCAGCGCTTTGTCCCTCGTTTATTATGGTTTAGGAGAAGGCGACTACGAGTTGCAGATCCAGAGTTGGCCCGGATCGTTTGAGGATCAGATCGGTCTCGCCCTCGACGGCGACATGAATGGACTCGAAGGCGGCACGTATACGCTTCAAATCACCCTCGATGAAGGGCCGCTCCCACTGCCTGTGCCGCTGCTCGCCCAACAGCCGCTGGGCAGCCTGATCTACAGCACTCCCCCTCAAGCCGTCTTTGGATGGATCAATTCTGAGTTGGATCAGGACGATTGGACTATTGAATTGGATGCGGGTCAGACTCTGTCCATATTGCTCACGCCACAGGGCCCGTTACTGGGTTCACTACAAGTCTTTGGACCCAATGGCGAAATTGCGTCCGCCACCGGCGTGGACGCCTACTACCCGTTGGTCTTGAATTCCGTACCCGTGGACGCCGCTGGCTTATACACCATTCGCGTGTCCGGTGGCGAGGGGAGTGATTTCAATTACAGTTATTACAGC
This sequence comes from Pirellulaceae bacterium, assembly GCA_963707245.1. GTDB lineage: Bacteria > Planctomycetota > Planctomycetia > Pirellulales > Pirellulaceae > Aureliella. The sequence continues at coordinate 78,672 of CAVPPY010000017.1, read as the reverse complement.
TTGGAAGCAACGGTCAACGCAGCCTTGGAGGAAGAAAAATATCTATGGGCCCGCAAACGATGAACTCGCATCGGCCCAGTCGATAGAAGGCAGCTTTATCGCGCTGGCCGGACAGGGTGAGCGAGGTGCTGTCAGCGCTTCCCTGGACGGCACCGATGATTTTTTCACTTTTGAATTGTCTGAGGGCCAAGAGGTGAATGCCGGCTTCGAGCTGCAAGGTTCTGGCCCGGGCATTCTGGCTAGTGGAAACGTGGTCTACTCGTACTACCCTCATCATCTCGTGGCTGGAGATGTAGATAATGACGGCCGGCTGGACGTCCTTTCAGCCACCGAATATTACGGCAGCACCTTGGAGCTGAGGCTGGGTGGGGGTGATGGAACTCTGGGCGAGACACTCTATCTACATTCTGCCAATTCCGTATCCGCCCTGGTGATGCAAGACGTCAATGCTGACGGCAATCTGGACATCATCTATGCCGATCCCTATGTGGAATACGCAGGGTTCAGCCTGAATGTCTTGCTCGGGCAGGGAGACGGAAGCTTCGCAGATGCTGTGGGCTATGCGGCCGGGTTTTACAACTCAGCCTTGGCCCTCGGCGATGTGGATGGTGATGGATTGCCTGATATCGTCACTGCAGCCCTCGATATGGATACCTATGCCAATCAACTGTACGTGCTGCGCAATCTTGGCGACGGTAGCTTTGGCAGTGCGGAGATCTACCAGAGCCCGAACAACATCCACGCTTTAGCTTTGGCGGATTTGGATGGCAGTCTTGGCTTGGACATCGTGGCCGTGATGCCGGATGAATACATATTATGTCTCAAGTTGTCGCTGTATTCTTGAACCTCGGCGGGGGCAGCTATGGTGCCGCCCACTGCATTTCCCGCTGGCCAGCAATATGGTAACGAATCGTCACTGGCTGTGGGCGACGCCAATGGTGACGGACTGGTGGACGTGGTCACCACCAGCATCGGCTACGTCCATTTGCTACTGGGTAATGGTCTCGGCGAATTGAGCCCGCCCACCGACTTGGGTGGCATTGGAACCTACGTAACCTCCGTCGCGCTGGCAGATCTCAACGGCGACGGCGCTGAGGATATTATTGCCGGTGTTGACTATGAGCCCGAGCCGGTCGTTCTGCTGTTGAATGAAGGTCTTGGCAATTTCGGCCAGCCTTCGAAGTACGGCAGTCTTTACGGCGCGCAATGCTGTACAACCTGGCGACTTCGATGGCGACGGCTTGCTGGACATTGCGGTAGCATCCGTCAACTCCTCCGCTATTGAAATCCTCGTGAATATCTCGACAGCAGAGCTGGTGCTCAGTCTGTATGGACCAGATGGATCATTGCTGGTTAGCTCAGCGGATGCCGCTGGCGGTTTCGACAGTTTGCTGTCGGAATTCATCGCACCCGAGTCCGGAACCTATACCCTTGGCATCGCCGCATCCGCAATCAAGGGGAATTACAACCTGGTGGTGACACGTGGAATGATCCTGGAACAGGAAGGCAACGACGATCTATCCAGCGCAGGGCGTGAGTTTGGGGACGAGTGTCCTGGGCTATGTGGAACGCCCGCAAACAACAGCCTACGCAACAGGTAATTTTGGTGCCGATCTGATTAGCATCGATGGTTCGACCGGTCTGGGTACGGTCATTGCCTCGCTCAGTCCTTACACGGTAAACACGATTGCCGTTACATCCGATGGCACGCTGTGGACCATTGTCAATGCGTACGATGAGTACTCGGCGCAACTGGCCACCATTGACCCTGCGACTGGTGAGGTCAGTCCGGTCGGCGAGGTATTTTGGACGGGTGTTCCCATCCTGGCCATCGAGGCAAATGCCTCGTCCGAGCTGTTTGCACTCAACGTGAATGGCCAATTGTTCAAGTTGGACCAAAGTACGGGCCAAGCCAGCTTTATCGGAGAGACCTACCTCTACTACGGCGTCGATCTTGCATTCGACAACCAGGGCCGACTGTGGTGCATTACCGGTTACCTGCTTGCCGAGCTGGATCCGATAACGGCCCAACTCCTGAGCACTGTTTATTTGAATGGTCCATTGACTAGCGATCCCAGCGCGATCATGGTCGACCCCGCTGACGGTTCGCTGGTCATTACCACGACTTATTCGGGAGAGCGAAACCCTTTTCCGCGTGGACACCCTGTCAGGCATGGTAACGCCAATTGGCCGCATAGGCGTGGCAGGTCCCTACGGCGGAGATTTCTCGCCTGCGATTGTGCCCAAACACGATCTTTACAGGCTGGACATCGATAGCGAGAAGACCATTCTCATCTCGACGTTCATTCCAGCCGTGGGTGCTGGCGAGCCCGTGAACGTGCTCGATCCACTGCTGCGAGTCCTGGACGACGTCGGCAATCCGATTGGCGAAGACGATAACAGCCTTGACGGCAGGAATGCCCAGTTGACGATAACACTGGCAGCGGGCACCTACTTTATCGAAGTCATGGATGCTGGCTTCGCCACGGGAGAGTATGTGCTTTCGGTCAGTGAGCAACCTGACGTTCTAGGGCTGGCAGGAGCACTCGATCGCGGGGCGACTGCTTCGCGTGGATTGATTTCGCCTCATGCTCAGCCGCAGAGTCCTATCCTGGCACCGGCCAAGGATGAAGGATTCGGCCAGGCTCAGACACTAGTTGGACAAGTCGCCGCTAGAACGTGGGGCGACTGGAAAAGGGTGGACAAGCAGGTGCAGCTAGCGCCTCAGGTTGCTCCGGTTGGCGAACCGCACCTGCCATCCCTATCGCGACAGCGTTGGGCACATGTCCATTGATGCAGCCATGCTGGACGAGTTAGACACGACGCTCGACATGTTAGTCGAAGCGCTTAGTCAATAGTCATAACACCGGGGGATCACGGTAGCCGGAGTCGCCAGACTTCGGGGAATCGTGGTAGCCGGAGTCGCCAGACTTCGGGGAATCGCGGAAAAAACCGAATTCTGGCGAATCCGGCTACGGTAATCTTGAAGAACCGAATTCTGGCGAATCCGGCTACGCTAATCTTGAAGAACCGAATTCTGGCGAATCCGGCTACGCTAAATTCCAATTTGGACGCAGCACTAGCCGAGATTGCAGTTGCTCGAATTCCTGGTCGGTCATGGTTAGCGTGGGCAGCATCACAATGCGCGTCCACTGCGGGCCACTGAGATGTACCAGAATTCCAGCCTCGAATAGCCCTAGGGCAAAGGAGCGGGCGGCGGCCTGCTCGCTGGTTGTCGCCAGGCCGCTCTTGTTGTCAGGGCGCATGAATTCCAGTACGCAACAGGCGGCCTGGCCTTCGACGCTGTACAGTGCATTGCTGGAGCTGAGCATTCTGCGAAAACACTGCCGCAATTGCTCGCCGATCTGCTGACCGCGATCCATCCAGGCTTCCTGCTCCAAAGCGTCCAGGACACGCATTGCAATCGCGCATGCCAGCGGCGTCGCGGCAAATGTTTCCGATTCGCCACCCGCTGGAATCGCATCCAGGATTTCTGCCCGCCCAACGACGGCGGACAGGGGAGCAATACCGCCACCAAGACTCTTGCCCAGGACCACCAAATCCGCTTGCCAGCCTTGCTGGCTGGACAGCAGCCAATCGCCGCAACGACCCAAACCGGTCTGAATCTCATCGGCAATCATGAGCACACCGGCCTGTTGTGTCAGCTGGCGAATGCGACGCAAGTACTCTGCGGGTGGAAAGACATAGCCCCGCGCACCCAAGGCCGGTTCAACGAGTACGGCCGAGAATTCACCGGCGCGGTCCTCCAACAATTCAAACAATTCACCGCCGCAGCGCAAGCCGCAATCCTCGATGCTCAACCCCAATGGGCAACCTGCACAGTAGGGATAATTCTTGACTGATTGAACATGAAAGCTGGACAACGGCATGGCGGGCGGCGTTTCTACGCTGGAACTCAGAGCCGAGGTGGCGATCGAGCGTCCGTGAAAGCTGGGAGCCAAACTCAATAATTTTCCTGGGCGAAAAGCGGCCGCAGCCTTCCACGCGGATTCTATGGCCCGAGCTCCGGTGGCGTTAAACAGAACCTTGTGACTAGAGCGTCTTTCCTTTTCAAGTGACCTGTTTTCCATGAGCTCAGGCCGGATTTCCATTGGTCGCCCAGGCCATTTGCCCGTGCGGCTCGCACTGGCGGTCGAGGCTGTTGTCGCCACCATCGAGGGAGCTAGACTTGGTCCGAGAATGCTCAGCAAGCGTTCGGCAACTTGAATGCGACCAACATGTGGCTGGCCTGTCAGGTGAGTCAACTGTTCCAATTTGTTGCCTGGCAGCATCCAGCACGGGAGGGAAAGCATGTCCGAAGTTGGTGGCGGAATACCCACACGTAAGATCGATGTACTGGCGGCCCTCCACATCCCATAGTCGCGCTCCGCAGCCGCGTGTGAAGACGGGCCCAAACATGGGGTCGTGATCGCGCTGCATGCACGTGGCCAAAGCCCGACGGTGCCGAGCTAGCCACTCCTGATTGCTGGCGGGGCGCAGGCTGTCGCTAGACATGGGAGAAGCTCGCGGCTGTGGCGGCCTCGACCGCTCGGCGATAGCTGCCAGGTAATTCCTTCTGCAGCAGCGCCCCGTTTTGCAGGTACTCGTATAACTCGCCGTAGTGCTTGGTTTCCGTCTGCGAGACGCGGTGCATCAAATGCCAGGGGCGCAGGTCGGCGGCCTGTCTCAAGCCGATAGCCCCCAACAACTCGCACAAACTCTCGATCGTCTCGTTGTGAAAGTTGTTCACACGCAGCGACTTGTTGGCAGGTACCAAACCGCGCATCAGACTCGGATTCTGGGTGGCGACACCCACTGGGCAATGATTACTGTTGCATTTCAAAGCCTGGATGCAGCCCAGTGCCAGCATCATCCCACGCGCCGAATAGCAGGCATCGCCGCCAAGGGCGAGCAGCTTGAGCATGCTGAAGCCGCTGGAGACCTTGCCACTGGTCAGCAGTTTCACCTTGTCGCGTAGATTGAAACCGACCAGTGCATTGTGCACGAAGATCAGGCCTTCGAAGAGTGGTGCGCCGACATGGTTGGAGAATTCCAATGGAGCCGCGCCGGTCCCGCCCTCGCCGCCATCCACGGCGATGTAATCCGGCGTAATTCCTGTCTTGACCATGGCCTTGCAAACGGCCAAGAACTCACGACGCTTGCCAACACATAACTTGAATCCCACCGGCTTGCCGCCGCTCAGTTGCCGCAAGCGAGCGATGAATTCCAACATTTCGATGGGCGTTGCAAAGGCCGAGTGGCCTGGAGGAGAGATCACATCGTGCCCCATGGGCACGTGACGAATGGCGGCAATCTCGGGCGTTAGTTTAGCCGCCGGCAAAATGCCTCCATGGCCCGGCTTGGCGCCCTGCGATAGCTTGAGCTCAATCATCTTGACGGTGGCACGGCCCGCGTTCTCGCGGAACAGATCGCCACAAAAGCGTGCGTCCTTGGTTCGGCATCCAAAATAGCCAGTACCAATCTGCCAGATCAGGTCGCCGCCGCCCTCCAAATGGTACGGACTGATTCCGCCCTCTCCGGTGTTATGGGCAAAATTCCCAAGTTTTGCTCCGCGATTCAAAGCCAGAATGGCGTTCTTGCTGAGCGAGCCATAGCTCATGGCGGATATATTCAACAGGCTGGCCGAATAGGGTTGCGAGCAATCGCTACCGCCGATGGTGATCCGCGCGTCTGCAGGATGATTGTGCAGTGGAGCCATCGAATGATTAACCCATTCATAACCCTGTGCATACACATCTTCCTTGGTCCCAAATGGTATCGTATCACGAACCAGCTTGGATCGCTGGTAAACCAACGAGCGTTGGTCGCGGTCAAAGGGCACTCCCTCGGTATCGCTTTCGATAAAGTATTGGTAAATCTCCGGCCGGATGAATTCCATCAGATAACGCATGCGGCCAATGGCTGGAAAGTTGCGTGGAATGGAATGTTTGACCTGGAAATAGTCGTAGACTGCCAGGGCAACCAGCGGTCCAAGGACCAGCCAGCTCCACAATAACCAGGGTGCGAGCCAGGCTGCGAAAATACTGAATACAATCAAGAATGCAAGAACGCTGACAAACATCGTTCGCATGGTTAACACGATTTCCTAATGATGTAGAAACGACATTGGCTGTTAGATCATAGCCAAATCAACCATCCGCTTGCAGACCGCAGGCATCCGGAAAGGAAGTAAGCATGGTTTTTCGGAAACCGCGCAAGATAATTGCCACAGCGGTCGGTGTGTTGTTGCACTGCAGCCTGCTTTGCGTACCTCACTTCGGCTATGCTCAAATGATAGTAGCCCATCGCGGGGCATCCTTCGATGCGCCGGAGAACACCTTGGCCGCCTTTCGCGAGGCATGGGTGCAACAAGCCGACGGCATCGAAGGCGATTTCTACTTGACGGCGGATCAGGAGATCGTGTGTATCCATGACAAGGATACGCAGCGTACTGCCGCCAGAAACTTGCCTGTAACCAGCAGCAGCTTGCCCGAGCTACGGCAACTGGAAGTTGGCGCATGGAAAGCCGCCAAGTTCGACGGTGAACCCATCCCGACATTCAAAGAGGTGCTGGCCTGCGTGCCAGCGGACAAGACATTCGTCATCGAACTCAAGTCAACGGCTGAGATCGTGCCCGTGCTGTCACGGCAACTCGCTGAGGCGGACGCCAAGCTCGACAATTTGCTGGTGATCAGCTTTCATGCCGAGTGCATTGCGCGTTGCAAGGCCGCGCACCCCGAGCTGCGCGCCCATTGGTTGACGGGCTATAAACTGGACAAGCAAACCCAGCAGATGCATCCCACGGTCGAGGAGATCGCAAGAACCCTGCAGGCCTGCCAGGCGGACGGCCTGGGAACCCAAGCGGACCGACAAGTCGTGAACGAGGATTTTATCGCCAAGTTGACGGCCTCCGGAATGCGTGAATTTCACGTATGGACGGTCGATAGCCCCCAGGATGCTCGCTATTTCCAATCGCTGGGGGCGGTCGGCATCACCACCAATCGTCCCGCCTTAATCCGTCGGGCGCTGGAACGAGCACCCTGAGAGTAGCCATGCAACCTGTTGGCCTGCCAAGAGATCGTGGATGGGGTTTCCCAGCAGATGCGTCCCGGGTTTTGCGGGAACCGGACGCTAACGCGTGCCGGCTAATTCGACAATTTTTTTGCGAACGGTCACTTAGCGAGGCGATATGTCACACCGCGTTCTGGCGATAGCAGCCCATCCCGATGACATTGAATTCGTGATGGCGGGCAGCTTGCTGCAATTGGCGGCTCTTGGCTGGGAGATTCATTACTTCAACATCGCCAACGGCTGCTGCGGCTCGCAGACTCTCAGTCGCGAGCAGTGCGCCGCCCGACGGCTGGACGAGGCGCGTGCGGCGGCGGCCATGATCCCAGCGGTGTTCCATCCCCCGATCTGCGATGACTTGGAGATTTTCTACAACAGCCAGCTGCTCGCCCAGGTGGCTGGTGTGGTGCGGCAAGTCAGGCCACGCATCGTGCTGACGCATGCCCCCAGCGACTACATGGAAGACCATCAGAACGCGGCGCGCCTGGCCGTGGGCGGTGCCTTTACACGGGCCATGCCCAATTTCATGACCTCGCCCGCCCTGCCCAGCTTTAGCGAGCCCATCGCCGTCTACCATGCTCAGCCGCATGGAAATTGTGATCCGCTGGGCAGACTGGTTGTGCCCACCCATTTCGTCGATGTGAGCTCGCTGCTGGAGCGCAAGCGGCAGTTGTTAGCGGCGCATGCCAGCCAAGATCAATGGCTGGACGATTCCCAACAGATCAGCTCTTATCTGCAGACCATGGAGGATCTCAACGCGCAAGTCGGAAAACTCAGCGGCCGCTTTGCGCTAGCCGAAGGCTGGCGTCAACATGTGCATCTTGGACTCTCGCCGGCGGGTTTTGATCCGCTGCGAGAAGCCCTCAGCACGTCGATCATCATTGCGGAAACCTAGCCATCACGCTCCGTCGTGATGACCGCCCACAAGGTACTCATCACGCTCCGTCGTGATGACCGCCCACAAGGTACTCATCACGCTCCGTCGTGATGCGCCCAAGATGTACTCATCACGCTCCGTCGTGATGACCGCCCACAATGTACTCATCACGCTCCGTCGTGATGACCGCCCACAAGGTACTCATCACGCTCCGTCGTGATGACCGCCCACAAGGTACTCATCACGCTCCGTCGTGATGACCACCCACAATGTACTCATCACGCTCCGCCGTGATGACCGCCCACAATGTACTCATCACGCTCCGTCGTGATGACCGCCCACAATGTACTCATCCCGTCGTGATGACCGCCCACAATGTACTCATCACGCTCCGTCGTGATGACCGCCCACAAGGTACTCATCACGCTCCGTCGTGATGATCGCCAACCAAATTGTAGAAAACTTTCTCTACAGCCTCTCCCCTCAGGGCCTCAAGCCTAGGACAGCTGGTCGCGAACTTTTTCGAGCAAGCTCTTGGTCGAGGCGATGCCCTCAAAGGAGTCACCGCCGCCTTCGAATTCGACGCCCACATAGCCCTTGAATCCTGAGTCGACGACGATCTTCAGAATGCGGGCATAATTGGTTGTTGTTTCTTCGCCCTGGGCATTAAAGTCATGCGATTTGGCGCTGACGCCCTTGGCAAAGGGCATCAATTCGTAGGTTCCCAGGTAGCGATCGTATTCCAGCGGCATATCGCCACCGCGACTGATATGAAAGTTGCCGAAGTCCGGCAGGGTACCAACCCGCGGATGATCGACCATTTGCATGACTTCGCGCAGCCACCGCCCGTGGCTGGACAAACCGCCATGATTCTCCACGATGACATTGAGCTCGTAGGTATCGGCTATTTCACACAAGCGACGCAGGCCATCGGCGGCTAATTTCTGTTGCTCCTCAAAGCTCAGTTTTCCATCGGAGGCAGCGTTCACGCGAATCGAATGACAGCCCAGGGCCTTGGCCCAATCCAACCACTTGATGTGATTGGTGACTGCCGTGATCCGTCGCTTGCTATCCGGATCCCCCAGGTTCCCTTCGCCATCACACATGATCAGCAAACTCTTTACGCCGTTGTCATCGGCCCGCTGCTTTAGCTCCTCGACATATCCCTTCTGGTTTGCCACATCCTTGTAGAACTGATTGACATACTCGACGGCTGCGATGCCGCATTTTTCTTTGGCGATGCTGGCAAAATTTAGCGGGTCCAATTTATCAACGCCTGGACGCCCAAAAAACTGGCGGTTCAATGACCACTGTGCCAGCGAGATATCGAATAGCTTCTTGTCTGACTGTGCGATTGCAGCTTGACTAGGTCGGGTAACAGCCAAAGCCGCAGTGGCCAGTGCAGCACCGCGAAGCAAAGTCCGTCGATAAATGGGTTTCATCGTAAACAACTCCTGTTGAAGGGTGGGAACTCGGGCAGCAGACCGACTGCCATCGAGAGGGAGGATTTCGATTGGGTTAACGTCGTTCCGGAACTGCGAAAAAAGCTAAGGGAGATGCAATAGTTCCAGCACTGCCATGGTGATCGCCATAAACGCCGCAGCATTTTCTTGCAGTCCCAACAGTGTACACGCCGCTGGGAAATTCTCTACTCTGGGGCGATGGGCTGGCCGCCAACGCGGTCCCGAGACATCCTGAATTGCCCCGCTGTCAGCGGCGATGTCCGGAAACTATACTGTGCGGAAAATAAGCGAGGTGCGGAACTGACGAATCAACACTTTTTCTAGACAAGCCGTATGGTAGAGCAACGCGCCAATTTTCAAAAAAGCTACTCGATGCGTTATGCATTGATCGCCAGCGTGTGCCTCTTCATGGGCGCCTGGTTTCTGTATGACGGCTTGATCGGGTATCCACATAAGCTGGCCATAGCCCAGGAATACGAGACGCTGGCGGAATTGCAACCCGAGGCTCGAGCCGCCAGATGGGCTGAGATTAGCACCCAGCGAGGATGGTCTTCAGAACAGCCTGAGAAGAAATCTGCTGAGATTGAAGAGCAAATCATCGGGCAATATGTGTGGGCAGGACTTTCCATTCTTGTGGGGCTGCCAGCCTTGCTGATGTTCCTGCGTTCGCGCGGATCCTGGGTGGAGTCCACGGCGAATGGCTTGACGACCAGTTGGGGGCAAACGCTGGATTTTTCCCAGGTCACGCAGCTGAACAAAAAGCGGTGGGCGGACAAGGGCATTGCCAAAGCGACCTACAAGGAAAATGGCGTCACCAAACGCTTCGTTTTTGACGACTTCAAGTACGAGCGTGAGCCCATCGGCCGCATGCTCCGCACCTTGGAGGCTGGTCTGACTGCCGAGCAGATTGTGGGCGGGCCTCCCGAACCGCCTCTGACGGCGGAATCTTCCGAGCCTAGCGACGCCTCTTGATGGGTCCCCGCCCAGATCCACGGAGGCCAGATCCACGGAGGCCAGATCCACGGAGGCGGTGGCGCCGCTGTGATTCTCAGCTGGCGTTGAATCGGTACACTTGTGCCTTTCGGCTTCAGACACTCATTCTCCCCGCCATCTGTAGGCAGCTAGATCATGGCTCGCGAACTTGAGTCCATTCGGAATATTGGCATTATTGCGCACATCGATGCGGGCAAGACGACCGTTACCGAGCGGATGCTGTATGTCAGCGGAGCCAAGCACCGCGCCGGCGGCGTTGATTCCGGAACCACCGAGACGGACGACGACCCGGAGGAGCAAGAGCGGGGAATAACGATATACGCTGCTTGCGTGACTTTTCGCTGGAAGCAGCATGTAATCAACCTGCTCGATACCCCGGGTCACGTCGATTTTACCGCGGAAGTCGAGCGTTGTTTGCGCGTTCTGGATGGGGCGGTCGTCGTCTTTTCTGCCCGCGAGGGTGTCGAAGCGCAAAGTGAAACGGTCTGGCGACAGGCGGACAAATACGAAGTGCCGCGGATCGTGTTCATTAACAAACTCGATCGCGAGGGAGCGGATTTTTATCGTGTGTACGAAGAAATCGCCCCGCGTCTGAATGCGACGCCGGTGGCCATTCAAATTCCGGTTGGGATGGGGCCGCCCCATATGTCGGATCCCTTTCGGGGTGTGATTGACCTGGTAGAGATGAAACTGATTCGCTTCTCCATGGAGGACGACGGCAAGGAGGCCATTCGCGAGGAGATTCCCGCCGAGCTGCTGGATGATGCACAGGGCTGGCGGGATGTCATGCTCGAAGCCCTCTATTCCCACAGCAGCGAAATGATGGAGTTGGCATTAGAGGAACGGCCCATTCCGCCCGAATTGATTCACAAGACGTTGCGCGAGGCATGCGTCGCGCGAAAAATCCAGCCGCTGTTATGTGGTTCGGCTCTGCATGGCATGGGCGTCCAGCCGCTGCTGGATGCGGTGGGTAATTACCTGCCTTGTCCCTTGGACCGCCCCCCGGTGACTGGAGTCGACCCCAAGAACCGCAATAAGAGCCTGAGCAGGAAGCCCAGCGCGGAGGAGCCTTTCTGCGCTCTGGTATTCAAGATCTTGCCGGCAAAAACCGGCGATTTGTATTGGATTCGCGTGTATTCCGGATCTTTAGGGTCCAACTCGCGGGTCTACAACCCCAACCGAGATAAGAAGGAGAACGTGGCCCAACTGTGGCAAATCCACGCTACTAAAAAAGAGCGCCACGGCCAGGTCGAAAGACTTGAGTGTGGGGATATAGCCTGCGCCATTGGACCGCGATATTCCATCACGGGGGATACACTGTGCGACACGCGAGAGATTATCGAGCTGCCCAGTATTCAATTCGCCCAGACCGTACTTTCCATGGCCATTGAACCTGAGAATACCACCGAGCGCAAGAAGCTATCGGAGGTGTTGGACATGCTCAAACGCCAAGACCCGACCTTCAACGCGCTCGAGAACGAGGAGTCAGGGCAGACGCTGATCAGTGGCATGGGGGAGTTGCATTTGGATGTCATCAAGCATCGACTAACGCGTGATTTCAACCTGAATGTAAAGTTCTATAAGCCGCGAGTTAACTATCGCGAAACGATTTCTGCCAAGGCGGAGATAACCGGACAGTGCAATCGTCAAATTGGGGCGACCCAGATGTTTGCCCGAGTCAAGCTGCTATTTGAGCCCTTGGAGGATCGGGCCGCCCAACCCATCGTGCTCGATCGATTCTTCGGCGACCATGCGCTACCCGAGCACTTGAAATCTGCGGTCATGGAAGAGCTCCGCGGCCGCGCTCAGGGCGGTGGGGTGATCGGCAGCTTCCCGTTGACAGGCATCAAGATCAGCTTGATTGGCGGTGAACTGCGCGAGGTTGGGTCGGAAGAAGTTGCCTTTCGCATCGCAGCCAACGATGCCTTTGACCAGGGGCTGCAGCAGGGCCAGCCGACGCTGTTAGAACCCGTCATGCGCTTGGATATCGTCACGCCTGAAGATTACATGGGAGAGATCGTGGGCGATCTGCAGCAGCGACGGGCCATTATCGATGCCACCGAATCCCGCGGTGCCATGACCGCGGTTATCGCTTTCGCTCCGCTCAAAGAGCTCTTCGGCTACTCATCGGCCATCCGCTCCCTCAGCCAGGGTCGGGCAGGCTGCTCCATGGAACCACACGGCTACCAGCCCGCGCCCGCCGAAGATGTTGAGAGCTTTGGATTCTAAGAGTGCATGCGTCGAAACGCCACGTCCGTGGCCTGCTAATGCAGCCAGCCTCCGCCAGCTAGACAGCGTTGCGCACGAACACACTTTGGCGGGTGAAGCACATGTGCGAGCGAGTCGCTACCGCACGGGCCGACGATTCCCGGTTCAATGCGTCGCGCAGACTCCGCCGCGGTAAATTGCCTTGGCGACCCAGAGCACTGCGTTTTTCTTAAGTACTCGCGTTTAAATACGTTACCGGATTCAAAATCAGCCGGAGTGCGTTAGCACCCGGTTTTTGCGAGAACCGGACGCTAACGCGTTGCGGCTGATTCGGTAATTCATTTTCACGCGAGTCCTAACGTCATGTGAACACCAAACAGAATCGGCTGGTTGAGGGCTCCATTTCGCACAAGTCGTCTCTACGTGGCCTGCGGAATGCGATATAGTGTAACGTTGCCGGATTCGTACAATTTTACGGATTAACGATCATCCACTCCAACAGTTCGCGCTGGACCTCGATGAGCACTTCAAACCCAGATTTCTTTATGCGGCACGAGTTCTTGATCCGTCGCCTGCATTCGCTGTGTGGCTTGATCCCTGTTGGTGCCTACATGACGGTACACCTGCTGGTCAACGCATCGCTGCTCAATGGCGTCGGCTCTTTCCAGGCCAATGTCAATCAGATCCACGCGTTAGGAAAGTTATTGCCTGCGGTGGAGTGGCTATTCATTTTCTTGCCCATCATTTTTCACGCAGTCATCGGTGTGTGGATTATTCGCACTGGCCGGTCTAATACCGACCACTATCGCTACGAAGCCAACTGGCGTTACCGTCTTCAGCGTTGGACGGGAGTCATAGCCATCGTTTTCATTTTCACGCACGTGTTTCACTTGCATGGTTGGTTCCATGGGGATTGGTGGTTGAGCAACGTCGCGGAACCCTTGGGGATGGCCCGCTTTCGTCCCTTTAATGCGGCCAGTACTTTGGCCATGGCTCTTTCGGGATATGTTTGGCCACTGTTCTATCTGATAGGCGTGGTGGCATGCGTATTCCACTTGGCCAACGGCGTGTGGACCATGGGTATTACCTGGGGTGTGTGGATCAGTCCTCGTGCCCAGCATCGCGCCTTGTATGCATGTGTGTTTGGCGGCTTGGGATTGTTGCTGGTAGGTGTCAGCGCTCTCGTTGCAGCAACCCGAGTCAATCCAAGCGACGCTCGGCTGGTGGAAGATGCCATGTATAAAGCAAAAGTGACCTCCGGCGAGATTCAGCCCAGCCCGCACAAGCGGGCGGATGTCGAACATCACGCTCCACCACCGGTGTCCGAAGAGGTGGATATTGAAGGCAACCACTAAACTTTGCCCGACAAGGGTTCTGAGCCCAAGCAGGCAAGACGATTTTACTATTGTTTTTGCCTTGCCGGAGTGGGTTAGGCCCTACTTGAGGCGTTTGGTTGCTTGCTCGTTTAACAGCACAGGTTTTTCAAGAGAGATTTGATGGCCGCTCAACGCGTTGTAGTCGTAGGTGGTGGTTTGGCGGGACTGGCCGCGACCATGAAGTTGGCAGAATTGGGAATTCCCGTGGACCTGATGAGCCTCACGCCCGTCAAGCGTTCGCACAGTGTCTGTGCCCAAGGCGGTATCAACAGCTGCAATGATCAAACACGGCAGCTGGGAGATTCGGAGTGGAAGCACTTCGACGATACGGTCTATGGTGGCGACTTCCTTCAACATCAGCCACCGGTCAAGGAGATGTCCTTCTGGGCTCCCAAGATCATCGATCTGATGGATCGCTTGGGCGTTACCTTCAATCGTACGCAAGAGGGCTTTCTCGACCGTCGCCGCTTCGGTGGCACCCTGTTCAAGAGAACCGCCTTTGCCGGAGCGACCACCGGACAACAGTTGCTCTACGCGCTGGACGAACAGGTGCGGCGTTGGGAGGGCGAGGGGCTGGTTCGCAAGTTCGAGTTCTGGGATTTCTTGGGACCTGTGTGCGATGACACGGGCCGTTGCGTGGGGGCGATCGGGCAGGATATGGTATCCATGCAGATTCGCGCCTTCCCCGCCGACGCCACCATCGTCGCCACCGGCGGAGGCGGCTTGATCTACGGTCGCTCCACCATGTCGGTGTTTTGTACCGGTAGTGCTGCCAGTCGCTGTATGCAGGCAGGTGCCAAGTATGCCAACGCTGAATTCATTCAAGTGCATCCCACCGCCATCCCAGGCGCCGACAAACTGCGTCTGATGAGCGAGTCCGCGCGTGGCGAAGGTGGTCGCGTGTGGGTACCGCGGAAGCCCCAGGATCCACGGCCTCCCAAGTCCATTCCCGAGTCGGAGCGATATTACTTCTTGGAAGAACGCTACCCGGCCTATGGCAATCTTGTACCGCGCGATATCGCTACGCGAGAAATCTTCAACATCTGCGTCAACGAGGGCCTGAGTGTTGAAGCCAAGCGGATGTGTGTTTACCTGGATTTAACGCACATTCCGCGTGCCGAGTTAGATCGCAAGCTGAGTGGAATTCTGGAGATTTACGAGAAATTTCAAGGCGTCGATCCACGCGAAGTACCCATGAAGATCTTTCCCGCGGTGCATTATTCCATGGGTGGCTTGTGGGCCGACTACTGCAAGAATGCAGAGGGGGGGTTGGCCGTCGGCAACCCACTTAACCATATGACCAATATCCCTGGCTTATACGCCATGGGTGAATGCGACTATCAATACCATGGAGCGAATCGGCTGGGTGCCAATTCACTGTTGAGCTGCATCTTCACCGGGCTGTTCGTCGGGCCGTGCATCGAAAACTTTATCAAGAATCAAAAGGTCGCTGCGGCCGATATTTCAAACAAAGTCTTCGAGGCAGCCGTGGGCAAACAGGAGTTGCGTCACAACCAGGTGCTGACTGGCGTTGGTGGTGAAAACCCCTATTTGATCCATCAGGAGCTGGGAGACATCATGACGCGAGCGGCCACCGTGGTGCGCGACAATCGGCAATTGGACGAGGCCTATGCGACCGTGGATGATTTGCATAGCCGCGCGGACAAGTGCTCCATGGCAGATACGGGCAGCTGGACCAACCAAAATGTGATCTTTACCAAATCACTGCAAGATATGTTTCCCATTGCCAAAGCGATTCTCAAGGGCGCTCGTATGCGAGACGAATGCCGCGGGGCTCATTACAAACCAGAATTCGCCATGCCCAGTATCAGCGAGGGCGATCCCCAGTCGCGACGAGAAGAAGCCGAGAGGTGGTGCGATCGTTTTGAGGAAAACAATAGAAAGTTCCTCAAGTCGTCGATCGCAGTCTATACCGATCGCGATCCGCAAATAACGTATGAAGATGTCGATACCGGCAGCATTCTTCCGCGGCCAAGATTGTACGGCTTGGTGGGTGCCGAAGTCATTGATCAGGTGTGGAAGGAACGCGTCGCCGCAAAGGATAAGACTCCAGCTGCAACCCACTAAACAGGCCGGACGGTTTATTTTTTGAGAGCAATTCCCGAATATGGACAGGGTTATGAATACTTCGCAAGCAAACGGTGCCGACAGCCATTCAAAGCGAATCAATGTGCGCGTATTGCGTCAGGATGGGCCTGGGCAACCCTCGTATTGGGAACGTCACCAGGTTGCCTACGAGGAGAATATGAATGTCATCAGCGTTCTGCAGAAGATCGCTACCCAAGCCACCACCGTCGAAGGCCGCGGCGTTGCCCCCGTGGCCTGGGATTGTGGATGCTTGGAAGAGGTATGCGGATCTTGCACGATGGTTATCAACGGTCGTGTTCGTCAAAGTTGCTCCGCATTGGTCGATCGCCTGTTGGAAGACGATGCAACCGAGATTGAATTGCGGCCAATGACGAAATTCCCCGTGGTGCGCGATCTGCAAGTTGACCGCTCGCGCCTGTTTCGCAGTTTACAGCGTGTCGAAGCTTGGGTGCCTGTTGACAGTTATAACGACATGGGCTCAGGTCCGCGCGTCTCGCGCTCGCAGCAGGAGCAGAACTACCCGCTCAGCCAGTGCATGAGTTGCGGTTGCTGTCTTGAGGCCTGCCCACAGTACACCAAAATCGAGGTTCACCGCCGTCCGGGTGAAACGGATGAACAATTCGCCGAGCGGAAGCAAGAAGCATACGACCAAGGCTTCATCGGAGCGGCTGCAATCAGCCAAGCCGTATTGTTCAATTCGCATCCCACAGGCAAAAGCCTGGCGGATGAACGGCTGGCAGCTTTGACTGCCCCAGGCGGTATTCAAGCCTGCGGCAATGCCCAGAATTGCGTGGCGGTGTGTCCCAAGGAGATTCCGCTGACCACCTCGATCGGCCGGGCCGGGCGTGCAGCCACGCTGAATTCGATTAAGAAAATCTTCGATCGTTAACGCTCATTCCATGGTCCAGATCGACGCTACACCAATTTGTGACTTCCCGGTAAAGGTCTACTCGTTGCGTAGAGCTGCTGGCGCTCCGATGATGGAATGTTCGCGATCGCCATACCGGATCGATGCTCGGTGAAGCAGCCAATCAGAACTTATCTTACGTTGACGCTCAAGCTCGGGTTGCCCTTGGCCCTCTTCGCTTATTTGCTGTGGAGCGTGGATCGGGCTGACTACCAAGCATTTCTGCAACAGCCCAAACGCTGGAACCTGCTGGTACTCGCCCAAGTTACGGCCCTGATCTCGGTGGTCTTGAGTTTCTTGCGATGGAGATTGCTCGTTCTTGCCTTTGGCATTCCCTTTACTCCCACCGAGGCCATGCGCCTGGGCTTTCTGGGATACCTGTTAAATTTTGTATCCTTCGGCAGTGTCGGTGGCGATTTGTTCAAGGCGGTCTTGGTCGCGCGGAATAAGCCTGAAAAACGGCCCGAGGCGGTGGCTTCGGTGCTGGTGGATCGAGCCATCGGCTTGCTCGGCCTGGTGTTGCTGGCTTGGGCTAGTTTGTCTTTTTTTCCCAGTCAAGAACTTCCTGGTATCCTGCTTGGCATTCGGCGCGGAGCAGGCGTGTTGCTGCTGGTGTCGCTGGCCGGGTTGTTGACAGCCGTGTTCGCGGGAGCCTGGTTTGAGAAACTAATCCTGAGTGTTGAACGGTTGCCCTGGGTGGGCCAAGCCCTCGCTCGTATGGCCCGCGCGGTGCGCTTATTAAGTGGCAAGCCTCTGACGATTCCATTGCTGTTGGCGATCGCAGTTGTGGTACATGCCTTGCTGGTTGCGACCGTCTTCCTGGTTTCTCACGGTATTTATCGCGTCGCACCCGACTTGCGCGAGCACTTGATGGTTGTGCCACCAGGCATGGCTGCTGGGGCCATCCCTTTGGCACCGGGTGGAATTGGCGTCCAGGAAGGCGCCCTGGCCGGCCTGTTTCGCTTGTTGCCCAACCTGCCCCCAGACTTTTCTGGGATGATCGTGGCAACCGTCTTCCGCTTTATCACGCTCAGCGATCGCCGGTATCGGTCTGGTCTATTACTTCGCGAGTCACGGTCGCGAATTCAAATTGGTGCGCAGCAGGCCGACCAAGGCCTAGATGGACTCTCGGGCCATCGGTTCGTTTGTAATTCCGCAAATTCTCACAGACCTGCGGGCCATCGTCGGGCGAGCCCACCCTTGGGTGGTTAAAATGAGGGGACTTTCTGGGGAGGATTATTTTTATTGGCTACTCCCAAGTTGCCTAAAACCAAGAGGTTAACCATGACGCGCAAGCCTAAAAATACACGCCATCGAAGATTATTAGCAGCGGAAAGCTTGGAGCTGCGCCGAGTTTTGGCGGCGGCGATCGATAGCACGGTTTGGCTGGACATCGCCGAAGATGCCGTCGCTCGGGAGCAGCTGGATATTCGGGCCATCAATTACGACCTCTATCAACTCGATCGCGGGACACTGCAGGCCTTGGCTGAACAAGCCCCCTTGCTGCGATCCACTCCGGAGAGCGCGCAACCGACCATTGCCATTCCATTACCGGATGGAAGTTTCCAAACATTTCGCTTTGGAGCTTCTCCCATCATGGCACCCGAACTGGCTGCCCAGTTCCCGCAGATCACCACCTATGCCGGGCAAGGTTTGGACAATCCTGGTGCCACGTTGCGCTTTGATTTGACTCCCGCCGGTTTTCATGCCCAAGTGCTGTCTCCTCAAGGCAGCTTCTATATTGACCCTGCACAGCGCGGCAGTGACCTGTATGCTTCCTATTTCGTGAGTGGGTCCTTCGATGTCTCCGATGTGCATGGCCTGGTCGATGAGCAGTTGTTTGACGATGCAGTTGCACGTGGTGGCCCGCCGCCGGCCATGGGCTCGGGTTCTGGCACTGGAAACCGATTATCCGGGCGAAGCGGAACGGAGTTGAGAACATACCGAACCGCCGTGGCAGCGACCGGCGAATACACGGCCTTTCATGGAGGAACGGTTGTAGCTGGACAGGCCGCGATCGTGACCGCAATGAATCGGGTGACGGGCATCTACGAAAACGAACTCTCCATCGCCTTTGAGTTGGTGGCTAACAACAGTAGCCTCGTCTTTACGGATCCGAATACCGATCCGTACAGCAACAACAATGGCGGCGCAATGTTAGGTGAAAATCAGGCCGTCATCGACGCGCGAATTGGTAGCGCCAACTATGACATAGGCCACGTCTTTTCGACCGGCGGCGGTGGGGTCGCGCGATTGGGTTCGGTAGGCGTGGACGGAATCAAGGCTCAAGGCGTGACGGGATTGCCCGCGCCGGTCAATGACGTCTTCTATGTCGACTATGTGTCCCACGAGATGGGACACCAGTTTGGCGGCAATCACACCTTCAATGGTGACTCCGGGGCTTGTCAGGGCAACGCCAACCCCAGCACGGCCATGGAGCCCGGCAGTGGCTCGACGATTCAGGCCTATGCGGGCATTTGTGGCAATGATGATTTGCAAACCAATAGTGATCCCTATTTTCATTCGGTCAGCTTTGACGAAATGATCGTGCATGTGGATCAAGTCATACCCAATGTGGGCATGCGACGGCCGACGGGCAATTCAATACCTGTGGTCTCGGCTGGAGCGGACCACGTCATTCCAGCCAACACCCCCTTTCTGTTGACGGCCACGGGTACCGACGCCAATTCGGGTCAGCAGTTGACTTACAACTGGGAGCAGCGCGACGTGGGTCCAGCCCAAGATGTCAATGCTGGAGACAATGGGCGGAGTCCTCTTTTCCGTTCATGGAATCCGTCGGTTGATAACACCCGCTATTTTCCTCGTCTGGTGGACCTGGCTAGCGGTACGAAGACGGTCGGTGAAACCCTACCGACCACCAATCGCCTGATGAACTTTCGCGTGTCCATTCGCGACAACAATGTGGGCGGCGGTGGCGTCAATTCGGATGATATGCAGTTGCAGGTTGTCGATACAGGAACGCCCTTCCGCGTTCTCGAACCCAGCACGGCGGTTACTTGGGAAGGGCTCTCGCAACAGACGATTACCTGGGATGTGGCCGGAACTGCGGTGGCTCCTATTTCGAGTCCCGAAGTTTCCATTTACTTTTCGGCTGATGGAGGCTTGACCTACCCCTACATGATTGTGGACAGGGTGCCCAATGTGGGCAGCGCCACGGTATTCGCACCCAATGTGGCAACGACTACTGGCCGCGTTATGGTTCGTGGGGCGGACAATGTGTTCTTTGATATTTCCGACGTGGACCTCACCATCAACGCGATACCCATCGACGTTCAACTCGACCCAGGCGCGGCGGTGTACACGGAAAACGCGGCGGCCATCGCCGTCTCTCCTGGGGCACTTGTCAGCTCCAGTGGCAATCTGGCCGGATTGTCCATTGACGTGGCCGTGGTTCAAGGTCAAGAATTGGGCGACGTGCTGTCTGTGTTGAGCACCGGCGGGATCTCTACCAGCGGCGGCTCACTACTCTACAACGGCGTAGATATGGGGACCATCGCCTTTGCGAACGACGCGATCTCCGTGCGGCTGAATTCAACCGCGACAGCCGAATCGACCCAGGCCTTTGTGCGAGCGGTGGGTTTTGCCAATAGCACGGACTCACCCAGCAGTCAGCCGCGATCGGTCGAATTCGTGTTTGGCAGCACGATCATCCATGCCAGACAAGTGGACGTAATCCCGGTCAATGACTCTCCAACCGTAGCCAATGCCGAGATTCCCACGATGCTCGAGGATAGCCCGCTTCCGTCTGGAGCGCCGGATTTCGACCATCATGGCAGGCAGGGTAACCGATCCGGATCAAGGCTCATCGCTTGCTGGATTGGCTATCGTCGGCAATCCTCAATCCCCCGAGGGCAGTTGGTACTACTCGGACAATGGCAATCAGTGGTTGCCCATCGGCAGTGTGAATGATACTGATGCCAGTCTGGTTCTGCGCCACACAGCCTTTCTAGGCTTCCGTCCGCAGGCAAACTACTTTGGCCGACCAGCCGCCCTGCAAGTACGCGCATTGGACAATACCTACGGCGGTGGATTCTCGAGCGCGAGTACGGCCAGTTCGGTATACCTGGCTGCTGCATACCGAATCCCCGATGGACCGCTGTCAGCCAATATTGGCGATGTTGCCATTGAAGTGCAGAATGTCAATGACCCACCGGTGGCCAACGAAACGCTGATCTCCATTTTTGTATTGCAGGACCAACCGGTTGACCGCGTCTTTGAGACCACGCTGTTCAGCGACATCGATTCGGCGAGCCTCAGCTACAGCATGGCCTCCGCCAATGGCCAGCCACTACCAGCCTGGTTGAACTTTGATCCAAGCACGCGCATGCTTTCGGGCACGCCACAGAATCGCGATGTAGGCGATTATAACTTGCGACTGGTGGCCACCGATTCCGCAAATGCTTCCGCACAAATCCCCGTGGTGCTGACAGTCATCAATGTCAATGATCCGCCAACCAATCTGAGATTCACTGGCAGCGCAGTGCAGGAAAATCGATCCAACGTAGTGCTAGGCGAATTATTCGCCAGCGATCCCGATCCCGGCGATTTGGTTTTTTGGTCGACATCCGATCCACGCTTCATCGTTCGTGACAACTCGCTCGTTCTGACTACGGCTTTGAATTATGAGCTTGAGCAGAGCGTGACCCTGCTGCTGACCGCAACGGATACCGGCCAAGCTGCAACCCAGTTGGTCGTCAATCTCACCGTCGTGGATGAGAATGAATTCTTTCCGCAGCTGAGCGGTGCGACGTTTTCAGTTAGCGAAGGCACGCCAGCTGGAACTCTGTTGCGCACGCTGAGTGCCCCCGACAATGATATTTTTCAAACGGTACGCTACCGCCTCAAGAGTGGAAACACCGCTGCCTTTCATCTGGATGAGGTAAGTGGCGAATTGAGCCTGGCCGAAGAAGCCGCGCTTCAGTTGACGATGCCTACCTCGTCTTTGTGGAAGCCTACGACGACGGCAAGCCAACTAAATCGCTCACCTCGCAGTTCAAGATCAATGTCGTACCGTTGAATAAATTTCCACCCAGCATCCCAGCCAGCCAGTTATTCAGCGTTGCCGAGAACGTTGCCGCCGGCACTTCTGTCGGACTGGTTTCCGCCCAGGATTTGGACGGTGAGCCACTGGTCTACCGGATTGTCTCGGAAATACCGGGTCAAGAGGGTTGGCTGTCCCTGAATGCATCGACAGGCGAACTGCGAACCACTGCCCTGGCTGCCTATGATTTCGAGACTCCCCAGGAACATCGCATCTCGGTAAGCGTTACCGAAAGCAACGCTCCCTTCAGGACCGCGTTGGGAAATGTGAGCCTGCAAATTACCAACGTCAATGATCCCCCAACCGCTATTTCCTCGTACCAGATTCCCACCGCGCAAATGGGCTATCCCACAACCAGCGGATTTACGGTCGAAGATCAGGATCCAGCGTCGGGATACAGTTTGGCGACGAACGATCCTCGTTTCGAAATCCGCGACGGTGCGCTTGCCCTCAGCCCAAACTTCTTCTTCGAGGATACCTTGGCAGGCTCCAGTACGCAGGTGATGGTAACACTCACCGATGCGGATGATCTCAGCACAACCGAATTGCCAGTCCAGGTAGACATCGTTGCCAATCCGTCACCTTGGCAGAATCCGATCTTACGTTTTGATGTCAATCGCGTGGGAGGCGTGACCGCTTCGGATGTGCTGGCCGTAGTGAATGCCATTAATTTTTCCAATGGCCAAGATCGCGTGCTATCACGACCTCGTACTCTAGCGGAATACTCGGAACCGGACATCGATGTCAGCGGAGACAATATATTGACAGCCTTGGATGCCTTGTTGGTTGTCAACTATGTCAATGCAAATCCACCTGGCGAGGGTGAAGCTCCGGCAGCCAGCCCGGGTGGTGGCGGACAGCTTTGGCTTGCCGCTTTCACCGCGCTAGAGGAAGAAGCCAAGCGACGCCGAGGATAACACCTGCCGCCACTTGCAGGGTAACCAGATCCATTTTGGCCAGCGCAACGGACAACAGCTGCTATTGAAACTCTGCGATTTGTCAGAGAGCCACAACAAACTCCCGACTCCCCCTCGCCCCTGAGGCACGAAGCAGAGAGGGGGTTGGGAAGCTCCCGACTCCCCCTCGCCCCTGAGGCACGAAGGGGAGAGGGGGTTGGGGGGGTGAGGGGCCGAGTATTGAAAACAATCCGCCGGGCCTTACAGGCTGCATGATTGGTATAGGCGTTATCGCGCTGCCAGACTGCGGCTGAAGTCTTCGTTTTGTGTAACGCATGGTCAATTTCGGACCCACCCTGCTGGTTGTCATGGGCTACGGTTCGTAAGCCCGCAAGACTAGCGATGCAACAGCAGCGGTAGCCTTGACGTCCACATTCCCCGTGTGCAAGCCTGTGAGTCATGAATTCTCCCCGAATAGCAAACCAACAACTGGTCCAGCTTGCAAAAGCCTATTGGCAATGGCGCTGGGTGTGGATCGCCACGACCATCGCCTTTGCCGGTTTAGGCCTGTTCTATGTACTGTTCCTAAAGTCTGATGTGTGGGTTGCCTCCCAGGGACTGATTGTGCGAGACGAAGCCAATGGCTCGTTAGTTCGTTTGGGACGCTTTGAGAGCCAAACGGATATGAAGGCCGCGCAGGAAACCGTGCTAGAGATGGCCCGCAATACCCAGGTTCTACAGCGCGCATTGCTGGTCGTTGGACGTAGCCCACAGTGGTTTGGCTATGTGCAGGATCGGCAAGAACCCACACCTGCAGAAGTCGAAGAACTGGCCCGCAACGGCATCGAAGTGCGAGCGCCGCGGGGTGCCGAGTTGGGGACCACCGAAGTCATCTACCTGGATGTTCGCGATAGCTCGCGAGACCGCGCGGCCAAACTGAACCAAGCTGTGTGCGATGAGCTGGAATTGCAACTCAAATCGGTGCGGCAGTCCCGAGCTGATGGAGTGATTGCCGAATTGACCACTGCACGTGATGCAGCTCGCATTGCCCTGGCGGAAGTCACGCATCAACTGCAGGAGGTCGAGGCACAAGCCGGAGCAGATTTGAGCGACTTGCGAGGTCTGACCGATTCGAATACAGGCGGCAGCACCACGCGTCTGGAGCTGGAAACCATCAAGTCTGAGTTGCGACAAGTTGAATTGCAATTGCACCAACTACAACTCGATCTGGGGCTGGCCAAGGAGTCCTTTGAGGATCCCGACCATCTGCTGCTGACTCCCTCGCGTCTGGTGACGAACCAGCCAGGCCTGAAAAAGCTGCGCGAGGGGTTGGCCGATGCAAAAATTGCTACCTCGGGTCTGAAGGGCCGCTTTACTGAGGCTAATGCCATTGTCATCGTAGCCATGCAAACCGAGGAGAGCATCCGTGAGCAACTGCGCGAAGAATTGGGCCTGGCCATTCAGACGCTAGTCAAAGACATTGAAGTTACCGAACAGCAGCGTAGCAAGCTGCAGATGCAAGAACAGTTGCTCGACAATCGTTTGTCCTCGCTGGCAGCGGTACGAGCGGAGTATTCGAATATCGTCGTTGCCGTGCGGGCCCGCAATCAAGAGCTACAAGATATCGAGCGCGAGTTGGGTCAGGTGGTGGCTTCACGGAATTCTGCCAGCACTTCCAGCCTGTTGACTCGCGTGGATCAAGCCATCATTGGCGAGCGGCCGATTGGACCTGGTCGCTCGACCATTGTGCTGGGCGCGACGCTCGGCGGCTTGTTGTTCGGACTGGGCATCGTCTTTCTACTCACACCCATAGATGGCTACATCCGATACGGCCGCAGGCGGAGCGATGTTGCAAAGCTTGGTCGGCGGAAAACCGACCCGCCACTGCCTGTGACTACGGACGCGTCTAGCCCCGAGTCGATTCCCGATTTCAATCGACAGGTCTCCCACGACCCGGTGCTTCACGACGCGGTGCTTCACGACCCGGTGCTTCACGACGCGCTGACTCAAGACGCGGTGACTCAAGATAGGTTACCGCAAATTGCCGTTCAAGCAGCTCAGACTCCCTGGTCGCGACCCGAGTTCAAATTGCCGTTAGTTGTGCAACGAACGTGGGCAGGCGTTCAGCGGGCGATGGTCCATGCGCTTCGGCTCGGTCTCCAGACGGTTATGACCTTTACGGCTTGGAGAACCACCCGCAGATGGATTCGCAGATGGCGGGCGCGATCCCGGAACCGCGTCCAGCCCACTCATGAAGTGCTTGAAAAAAAGTTGAGCGAATTTTCACAGGCTGTTGAGTCCACGCCACCGGAGTCCAGACACGCCACCCCTGGGGTTCGCAAGGTGGCCATTGCCCCCAATGTAAACTCCCAAGCGAATGTGCATACTGTTATTCTGCAGGCTCTGAATCCCTCGGGAGACGCGCCACTGTCGAGTCCGCCAGGATCTCCCACGCCAGGCTAATTGGAACAGCGGCACTTCGTGGTGCAGCGTAATCGGACGCGATTTTTGACTTTGCGGATTGACCACTTTTCCAGCCTATTTCATAACCCGACGCGTAAGTTTTGAAGTTGCGTTTTTTTCCTAACCCGACGCGTAAGCGAGGAATTCTTACAATGACTTATTTCCTCGCTCACGCTTCGGGTTATGAAAAAAGTTGGGAAAATGCTCAATGCGCAACCTCAAAACTTACGCGTCGGGTTATGAAAGAATATGTTCGAAGAGGATAGCCGCCTCCTGCGCGAGGCAGGTTCTCGGCAAGAAATTACCATGTGGGGAAACCTGCGTTCAGCCAAGGAAAGCTAATGGTCGAAGTAGATCAGTTGACCAAAACCTACCCGGACTTACAAACTGGTAAGTTCACCGCTCTCGATCATGTAAGTTTTGAGGTAGCCGAGGGAGAGATATTTGGCTTGCTCGGTCCAAATGGCGCAGGAAAAACGACCGCGCTGCGAATTTTGAGTACGGTGTTGAAGCCGTCGAGTGGTTATGCGCGAGTGAATGGCTTTGACGTTACATCGCATCCCTATGAGGTCCGGCACAGCATTGGATTTGTCTCCAGCAACACCGCCATTTACGACCGCATGACGGCTTGGGAGATGGTCGAATATTTCGGTAAACTGTATGGGATCGAGCCCGGGCGGCTAGCAGAGAGGATGCATCGCGTCTTTGAACAATTGCAGATGCAAGAGATTCGCGACGTAGCCGGGGCGCGAATGTCGACTGGCATGAAGCAGAAGGTGTCCATTGCGCGGGCTATCGTACACGATCCTCCCGTGCTGGTCTTCGACGAGGCCTCGTTGGGCCTGGATGTGCTTGTCGCCCGAGCTCTGCTGGAGATCATTGCCGGCCTACGTGACCAGGGCAAGTGCATAATTTTTTCGACTCATATCATGCGTGAGGTTGAACGTCTGTGCGATCGCGTGGGGATCCTCTATCGCGGAAAGATGCTGGCCAGTGGGAGCTTGCCGGATTTAGCCGAGCAGTTCGCTGAAGGTGACTTTGAGGAGCTGTTTTTCAAACTGCTGAAACGCTCGGACCAGGAGCGGCTCGACTCAAGCGGCAGATTACAGGACCGTGATCACTTTGAACGAGGGGCGGCGGCTGCCTTATGAATTGGAAGCATGTCCAGCTGATTTTCTTGCGCGAGATGAATGACCAGCTGCGCGATCGTCGCACGCTATTTACCATTACCATTCTGCCTATTCTGCTTTACCCGCTATTGGGTTTGCTGATGATGCAAATCGCCCAATTCAGCCGCGAACATACCGTTCGCATTCGCGTTGTGGGCATGGAACACTGGCCACAGCAATTGCGGCTACTCGATGACGAGAATGGGCTGGCTGCCAATCTTGGACTGGAGAACATGTCCCGTCTGGTCGAATTCGAATCCAGCGCCTGGCCCAAGTCGGCGACCGTAGATGGCAGTGAGCTTGCGCTGGAAGAGGTGGAACGGCAGTCCCGCGCGGCCTTGGCGTTGGACGAAGTTGACGCAGTGCTGGTGGTTGGTCCCGACTTCGAAGATCAATTAAGCTCGCGACTTGCTGCCGTAGCTAAGCCAGCGGATGAATCCTTACCTCCAACTAGCGAGATGGTCCCTGGCGACGACCCATCCGGTCAGGTTCACGAAGCGGTGTCCACTGCCGAACATCCAGCCCAGTCTGTGGGAGTGGACGGATTGCAGTTGATTGCCAATCTGGCTCGCGACCATTCGCAAATCGCCCAGCAGCGGATGAATCTGATACTCGATCGCTGGCAACAGCAGTGGGTTGCAGCCCAACTGTCGTCGGCCGGTGTGAATCCCCAATTGGTCGACCCCTTGCGTTTGACGCAAACCGACACGGCACCGTCGTCGGTCCGGCGGGCGATGATGTGGTCAAAGATATTGCCCTTTGTCATGCTCGTGTGGGCCCTGACGGGTGCATTCTATCCAGCCATCGATCTTTGTGCAGGCGAGAAGGAGCGAGGCACGCTGGAGACCTTGCTCTCCAGCCCGGCGCGGCGGCGCGAGATCGTGTGGGGCAAGCTACTGACCATCTCCGTATTTAGCACTGGCAGCGCTCTTCTGAACTTAATGAGCATGCATTTGACGGCGGGCATCATCGTTAATAAGTTGGCCAGCGCGGGTAGTCCCCAGCTGGCCGAGGCGCTGGGGCCAATGCCCCTGCAAGCCCTGGGCTGGCTGGTGCTGCTACTACTACCCATGGCCGCTTTTTTCAGCGCTTTGGCTTTGGCCGTGGCCGCGCTCGCCCGCAGTACCAAAGAAGGCCAGTATTACCTCATGCCGCTGCTCTTGGTCACGCTGCCGCTGGTATCGTTGCCGATGCTGCCCAGCCTCGAGCTTAATTTGGGGACCAGTCTGGTGCCGGTGTCCGGTGCGATCTTCCTGGTGCGCTCGCTCATCGAAGGTCGCTATGCGGAGGCCATGATCCATTTGCCTATTGTGATGCTGGTAACCGCCGGTTGCTGCTGGCTGGCAATTCGCTGGGCCATACGTCAGTTCGAAAGTGAAGCGGTCATGTTCCGCGAGTCGGAAAGATGGAATCTTAAGCTGTGGGTTAACCACCTCTGGCGGGACCGCGGGGACACCGCATCTCCGGCGGAAGCCCTCCTGTGTGGAGCATTGATTCTGGTATGCATGTTCTTTGCCCAGTTCGTAGCCGGCTCGAGCATCTCTGGCTGGGGGGATGTGGTCAAGTCAACACTACTCGTTCAGCTGGGAATTATCCTGGCACCATGCTTGCTTATGGCCGGCTTCCTCACCCGCTCGCCGCGCTCTGCGCTGCGCATTCATCGTACGCAACCATCGCATATCATTGCCGCTATGGTGATTGGCGTTGCCATGCACCCAACCTATATGAGTCTCGCCGCGGGCATTCAGAAGGTTTACGCACTCGGCCCAGAAACGGCGATGGTTCTCAAATATTTTCAGGATATGGTTACCCAGCAACCTCTGTGGAGTGTGCTGCTATTGATGGCATTACTGCCGGCCATCTGCGAGGAATTAGCCTTCCGAGGCTTTATTTTCGGTGGCTTGCTGCGGCAACAGGGCGCACTGCGGGCCATTGTCGTGTCCGCTTTGTTCTTTGGATTCACGCATACTTTGCTGCAGCAGTCGATCGCCGCCTGTCTGATGGGGATCGTGCTGGGCCTGATTGCCTGGAGAACCGGCGGTGTGATCTGCACGATCATCGTGCATCTGTGCAACAACTCGCTGGGGCTAGTTTTCGCCTGGTGTGCGGCCAATCACATTGATCTGCCCGCAGCCTTGCATTGGGCCATTCGAGCCGATGCGGATGGGTGGTCCTATCAGCCCGCCTGGGCTGCCATCAGCGTGATCATTTCCATCGCCATGTTCTTGATTCTCTTCCGTCGCAGCAAATCCACGCAGCAAGTCGTGATCGCTGAAATGGCATAAGCTCGGTCGCCGCGTTTCCTTTTGATGTTGCGCACAGCACATTTCCCCAGGACTTTCATAACCCGAAGCGTGAGTTTTGAAGTTGCGCATTGAGCATTTCCCCAACGTTTTTCATAACCCGAAGCGTGAGCGAGGACGTAA
The DNA here is from genome assembly GCA_963707245.1 of Pirellulaceae bacterium. GTDB lineage: Bacteria > Planctomycetota > Planctomycetia > Pirellulales > Pirellulaceae > Aureliella. Next base: position 49,655 of record CAVPPY010000017.1, on the reverse strand, counting down.
ATCCTTGTAAGAATTCCTCGCTTACGCGTCGGGTTAGGATCATGGCGCAACTTCAAAGAGCGTGAGCGAGGAAGTAGATCAACGTAAGAATTCCTCGCTTACGCGTCGGGTTAGGATCATGGCGCAACATCAAAAGCTTCTCCTTCGCGGCCCCAGCAGCCCGTTATGGTCCCCAGATCCTAAAAATTGCCTCATCTTGGCTGTCAAGATGTGACGATAATAACGAATGTGCGGGTGCGTACCCGCGCTCGCTACCCGGATGTGCTAGCCGAGTGACCGCCGGAAAACGGAAGGTTTCTAATGCTGGGATACTTCTCGCATGCATCCCTCATCAGTGGAAGTCTCGAATGTGACGACAAAGGTGCGGTCGGTAGACAGGATGCGCTTAGATCCTCTGAAAGTAGTGCAACTTCCTTTCGGCTGCCTGCCTGCTCGGCGAAAGCGACTGCGTAGCGTCTGGTCAATTTGGCTGTGCACGATCGCTCTCAGCTTCTCTAACCTTGCACAGGCTCAGGATAAAGTGGAGCTGCCTTCGTGGGTGGAAGCTCAAGGTGATCGTTCAACACTTGTTCTAGACAAGCCGCCAGGGAGTGCAACGCACGAACCGGCGGTATGGGATACCGTCCCATCGGTGCCACCCACCGTTCCGGATATTGCACCCAGTATCCTGCTCGAGCCCGAGCAAGAGCGGGAAGCTAGCATTGGGGCACAGTCTGGAAACTACAGCTACGCGGCTCAACCTTGGCCGGCCTGGCTCGACTCGAACTTTGCCGGCTACGATCGTGGATTTGTCATCGCCAGTGGACCGAATGTGGGGGTGAGTCGCTCGGAAGCACCCTTTTTGTTGCGTCTCAACGGCTGGGGACAACTCAGGGAGACCCGATTCGAATCGCAAAATGATCATCCTGATTTGAATCAATTCCAGCTTATTCGGGGGCGTTTGACATTCTCGGGCAGCGCCTTCACCCCTGACTTCCGCTATTTCGTGCAGCTAGATGGGCGCAGTAGCGCGGGAGACGAATTCAGACTGCTCGACTACTTTATGGAATTTGATATTGGCCGGAAATGGCTTGACTTGGCCCGCGGACGATTTGTGTTCAAGACGGGCCGTTACAAAGTTCCCTTTAGTTTTTCGCGCTATCTTTCGGCTCGGGATTTTCAGTTCGCGGATCGATCGATGGCCAGTATGTTTTTCGATCTGAACCGAAGCATGGCTTGGGGTTTGGAGGGTGAGACCGAAGTTCTGGGAATGCCCTGTGAATGGGAAACCAGCGTATTCAATGGCTTGGTAACGGGCGGCGCGGAAACCGGCAGCTCTGGCTCCTTGGACAATAATCTGGCCTATTCGGCCCGCGTCTTCCTTTACCCGACTGGAGACTGGGGCACGGGTGCGATGTCCGATTTCGATTGGCACGAGAGCTTGGCAACACGCGTCGGGGCGGGATATGCGACGACCGTAATAGGTCGCCTGGGCTCGACGGAATTTAACCAGATTCGCGTCGTTGACTCGGGTGAACGCCTTGGTAATTTGCTGCCCCCAGAGGTTGACGAGTACAACGTCAATACATTTTGTGTCGACGCCTCCTGCAAGTTTCATGGATGGTCTTGGACGAGCGAGTACTACTTTCGTAATATCAGCGGATTTCAGGGCGGTAGCATCCCAGATCTTTTCGATCATGGGTTCTGGATGCAGGCCGGCAAGTTTATCATTCCAGGCAAATTCGAGCTACTCTCGCGTTGGTCGCGGGTTGTGGGACGATCTGGCACCTTGGGCGTGGAACAGGAGAGCTCGGACGAATTTGCTGGTGGTGGCGTGTGGTACTTCCGCCAACAGAACGCCAAGCTGACAATAGACGCAAGCTATTTCAATGGCGCACCAATCAGTTCTTCCGCCTTGGATGTCTCACCGGGAACCACCGGATGGCTGATGCGAACTCAGATTCAATTCGCTTTCTAAATAGCATCGATTGCAGACGATATTTCGGCAATTCCGCAGTTGCTCAGAACTGAACCTTGTATTTGGTAGTCATCGCACGCCGAATGTCGGCGGTCATGGATTCGATTTCGATCATCGCGTCCTGATAGCTTAGAAAACCAGCCCCGGTGGCGCGTGCTGCGTTTGACATACGGAAATTGTTATTCACTCCGCCCATCCCATAGCCATCGCCAAAGAAGCCTTGTTGCTGGAAATCCGCCTGATCTCTCCCCGCCTCAACGTTGATCCCTCTAATCTCTTTAGCATTGCCACGCAGAAGATTTGCCACGTCTCCACCGAACTCGACCAATTCAGTATCCACTCCCAAGGTGGGCAGCTCGTCCATGCGACGTGCATTCTGCTGGTTCCACTGGGCCCGGAATCCTGTTGTTTGAGCCTTGTAATTGCGCATGCGCTGAATGAACGCGTTCACACGGTCAAAGTACTTCTTCGATTCGTAAGCATCCGCTGCGTAAGAACGGGGTGGCTCGCTGCGCAGGGCGGCCGCCGGTTGATCACTCAATTTTGCACGGAGTTTGGCACTCGTTTCTACTTCATCGACGACATTTTCTGCCTGGCTGGCCAAGCTGAAAATTCCCACGAGACCGTGTAGCGAATCTTCGGAAATGGGCCCTCGAAAGGTGAGCGTGTTGCCGCTGATCGACGTTTTCCACGAAAGTATCTCCGGCGCCGCAGTTCCGTTGTTATTCAGAACCTCATTTATTAGCTGATTGGCGATCGGCTGCAAGGTCGTTGGAGCCACCCCGAACTCTATTGACAAGATACATTCCGAAAGCCCCCGGCGACCTACGATAATGCTCAAACCCTGCACTGACGCGAGAACGTTGGCGATCGCACTCACATCAACCTGTTTGGTCGATTCGAGGTTTTGAAGTTTCGCTGAGAGAGAGATAAGAGAGAAAAGGTCTTTCAAGTCAATCGCTATCATCAAAGACAGAAACTGCTCCGGTTGGTTGGCTTGCGATTGCAAATACGCAGGTATATCGCTCTGCGGCTTGGAATTGATCCATTTGGCTAGCAACGAACGGTTTGCCGGCCGCATGATTCCCAAGCTGTTGGACGGAAGAGGAAGCAAGTACGACTCCTCCGGCGACCAAACCACTTTCCTGTCCGCCACCACGTCAATGTACCCACCTACCCCGGCAGCCATGGCATCCAGACCAATCTCGCGTTGGAGTGTTACCTGTCCAGCTTCCCACTCCGGCCTCAGTCGTTGAATATCCAGCTGGGACACAAGCCAAACTCCCTCCACATTGTCTGTGAATTCGGGTCTCATATTCTGAGTTGACATCAGCTTGTTCAGCGATGGAACGTGAATGTAGGCAACCGAGTTGGGCGTCGAGGGAGTCCTACTCAAAAGCTGACCTAACTTGGATTCCTGGCCACAGCAGAATTGGCTGGCTGCTGAAAGAATCGAAAGCATGGCGACACGCAGCCAAGCTACCTTAGATTGACAACGAGCAGATTCAGCAAACATTTTTTTCTCCTGGCGATACCATGCATGACAAGGAATCTAAGTCTGCTGATTGTTAACTCTTGTCAGGCTAGCGGGAATACGACCAAGGTCTAATTAGCCCTGGTTTTACACCGAATTTAGAAATCCACCTGGAAGCGAAAACCAGCCACCAGCGCGTCACGGTAAATCCCCGAAGGAGAACCAACGTATTGCAGGTCCGGCTGGACCCTAACGCGGGGCGTGAGCTGTGCCCTGTAAAAGCACTCGACGACCGTTTCTTGGTTAGTCCCCCCCTGGAACAGCTCGGCCCACACCAGCCCGCTGCCAAGCACATCGCGGTCGCGCCACGGAATGAGTCCTGTATAGGTGGCTCCTGCGACAAAGCTGTCACCGATCGACTCGGGAGTGATCTGAGAGCCGAGAAAGCGTGGGTAGTAGCCGGCGAAAATACCCAGCCCCTGAATCGCATCGTCGTCTGCTTAGGCTCTCTCGGTAGATGAGTTGTTCCACTTGAACAAAGTATTCGTAAACGGAGGAAATTGGATCGCCTTCGATCATGCCTGCCGATTCGTAAACAGCCCCAACCGCGAAGATACCGGGCAAGAGTTCCATCAGCCAACGCATAGGTACGTTCCAGTTCGCCAATGGCAACCACCGAATCGTTGCCAGAAAAGCCCCAACCGCCACCAGCGGCAAAGGCATCCCACAGCCCCGTTTTTAGCTGCCAATGTTCGTTGAGTTGCATCGAGCACCACAGCCGCCATCGAAGGATCCGGATAAGTTGGATAAGCCGTTGAGGGACTCAGACCAAAGGTCGACTGGATGAAGTCTGCAGCCTTGTCGATGAAGAGAAACTCGGTGTTGATATCTTGCTTGCCCAGCCGCACGGTCACGCAGCTGTCCAGCATCTCAAACTCCCACCAATACTCGCTGACTTGCATGATGTTCTTGAACGAGTCAATGTTGCTGACGAACTGCGAGTCGCCGACGAAGTCGGTAGTGATTCCTCGACCATGTGTATTCTGCGCTAGCAGAAAGAATTTTCCCGGTAGAAATGAATTGTTCTCGTCGAAATCCCACTCGAAGCCCAGATCCAGCAAACCCAGGTACTGCGTTGAGTCGTTCGTCGAGATCCCTCCGCGGGTATTGGTGAACACTTCGCCGAAATAGATAGGCTGGATTTGGACAACCCCCGCTCGGTCTCGCAGAGCTCCGGTCCACGGAAAAATTCCCTCGTGATCGGCCCAAGAACGTAGCTCGATCAAGTTCGCGCAGGGCAAGTTCGTCGCGCTGTGGCCATCGTTTGAGAGTTTGTCGGCTTGCGCTGAGACTGGCCTGATGGTGGCGGCTTGGATGAAAAACGCAACCCAAACAATCGTCAGCACCTGATGTCTAAAGGTGGCAGCCACTCCCATAAGATTGGCTCCATAAGTCCGTGTAGTTTACGCTGTTGAGACTAACACACAGACTGCATATCCGCCTGGCACGATCGCCAATCGTCTTTCATGCATGCGGATTCTTTCGAATGAAGACCCTGTCTGTCCACTTCTAAATCGGCCTGCTCCGAGGCCAGTCCAACTAATTCCTCATCGCTTGCAAGGACAACGCAAGTTAACCATCCTATCGTACGCTAGAATTAGGAAAACCTTTGCTTCGTCGCATCGCTATCTTTCTTCCGTGACCAATATGAACATCACCCTCAAACTTGCCTTAATTTGCTTACATTTCTGCTGGCTCGGCGTGACTCATGGGCAGGACGTTGATTGGCCAACTTACCTTGGAAGCAAGCAACGCAATCTGTATTCCTCTCTCGACCAGATCAACCGAAACAATGTCGCCAGGCTCAAAGTTGCCTGGACATTCGAGACCAAGAATGAGGCCGAATATCAAGCGAACAACTTGATTGTGGGCGGAGTGCTCTACACGCCAACTGCAACCCGCAAGGTGATCGCACTTGACGCAGCCACGGGCAAAGAACTTTGGACCTGGGATCCCGCGACCGAGGAAACAGGCGCCGGTAGCCCGCGGCAGCGAGGGCTGGTCTATTGGGCCGACGAAACCGGCGGGCAGCAGCGGTTATTCACTGGCGTAAACGGCTTCCTGTTCGCCATAGATCCGAATACCGGCAAGACGATACGTGGATTCGGCAATAATGGCTCGATTAATCTTGGTTCAGGTCTCAACACGCCGGGCGTCACTTACAAGAACCTGTTGATCCTCGGCGGACTCGGCGGCCAAGGATCACTTCGTGCCTTTGATGTCAGCACTGGCGAACAGCGTTGGATTTTTAACTTTATTCCTCGACCTGGCGAAGTGGGTTACGACACCTGGCCCGAGAACGCCTATAAGACAGCCACCGGTTTGATGCCTTGGTGCGGGCAGGCGTTGGATGAAAAGCGTGGCATCGTATACGCGGCAACCAAGACGGCTGAGCCGGATTTCTATGGAGGTGATCGACATGGAAGCAACTTGTTCGCCAACAGCATCGTCGCTCTCAACGCGGCTAGCGGTGAACGCATTTGGCATTATCAAATCGTACATCACGATCTACTGGATAAGGATTTGCCCTGTGCGCCCGTGCTGCTCACCGTGAGTCACAATGGTCAGCAGATCGATGCGGTTGCTCAAGGAACCAAACATGGCCTGCTGTTCGTTTTCAACCGCGTTACAGGTGAGCCACTGTGGCCGATCGAAGAACGACCGGTACCACAATCCACTTTGGTCGGCGAGCAGGCTTGGCCGACGCAGCCGTTCCCAACCAAGCCTCCGCCGTTGATGCGTCAGAGCTACACTGAAGAGGATGCATCGAATATCTCCCCAGAAGCTCATCAGCTGACTTTGGACCGGATTCTTGCCGCCCCCAACTTCGGTCCTTTTCCTGCGCCAAGCCTGAATGAAACGGTGATGTTTCCCGGATTCGACGGGGGAATGGAGTGGGGTGGCGGAGCCGCAGATCCCCAAGGCATTTACTACGTCAACGTTAACGAGATGCCGTGGCTGTTGCAAATGATCGAAGCGCGTCATGCCGATGGTTCGGAACTGGCGGCGGGCGAACGTGATTACATGCTTTACTGTGGAGTTTGTCATGGCCTGGATCTCCAGGGCAATGTTGAACTCAAATTTCCGCCACTGCTCGACATTGACAAAAGAAAAACACGCGCCGAGGTTGAGCAGATGACGCGGCAAGGTCGGGGTCGCATGCCCGCCTACGACACCATGCCAGAGGAAAAGCGAGTGGCCATTCTCAATTACGTGCTCGGTAAGAGTTCTCCACAAAACAACCAGTCGCTTGACGAAAAAGAAAAACAAGACACAGGCGCTGTGGGTAGTGACCAGAGACCCGTCTATGCATTCGGCGGATTTCGACGTTGGTTGGACGATCAAGGGTACCCGGCGATCAAGCCACCCTGGGGCACCTTGAATGCGGTTGATCTCAATTCAGGCGAAATCAAATGGAAAGTCGTATTGGGCGAGTATCCCGAATTGACTGCCCGCGGAATTCCGCCGACGGGTACAGAGAACTATGGCGGTCCGCTGGTAACGGCTGGCGGTTTGATCTTCATCGGAGCGACTGCGGACGAAACCTTCCGCGCCTTCGACAAAGAGACGGGCGAAATTCTATGGAAAGCTCAGTTACCATTCGGAGGCAACGCTAGTCCAAGCACCTACATGGTCGGCGGAAGACAATATGTAGTCATCTCCGCCGGCGGCGGCAAAAGCGGTCGGCCCCGTGGCGGAAGCCTCGTCGCCTTTGTTTTGCCGGAAGAATAGTAAACTGCGCCATGATCCCCGACCCGCAGTCAAGGAACGCCTGCGTCAGCGAATTTGGGCATTCTCGATTTCCTCGAGTCCGAGATATGCGGCGGCAATGCTCTCACCAGCAAGTTTCCTTTTCCAAGCTTCAGCCGACGCATCACCAGTTTTCAATGCCCGCCAGTACAGCCACAGCGAAATGACGAAACCGACGATCCCGACCACTAGTGAGATATTCAAAGATTTCGGGTACAGAACAGCGTCGAAGCCTATGGCAACCACCACGGGAATCCACATCAGCCACCACACAAACCCAATGATGACGCCGCGCGCAAGTACCCGGAACGCAGGCTGTCCAGTTTCTTGCGTATGTCGACAACCGATTTCGAATAGTCGATTCTTCTGATTCTGGTGCACACCAGCAACGATTGAGATATCACCAGCACGCCGTAAACATGCAAAATAATTCCGCATACCAGGCGATGTGGAATCTGCGGATTTGGAGCCCAGCAGTACACTCCTAAAGCAATCAGTGCAACGCCGATTAGTACCTGCAGCACTTGTCCGCGGTACAAGGGCCGCAGCGAACTTTCCAGTCGTTCCATCAGTTGGCGTCGCGTCAACAACATCCGTCCGGCGAGTTCCTGCTGTGCCAAATCCACCTTTGCGGTTTCTTCTTTGTCCCGAGGTTTAGCATCACTTGCAATAGTCCGCGCGAAAGCTGGATCGCTGGTCGAGGTAATCGATTGCACGTCCGACTTGATCTGACTTGCACACTGGTAGCGACGTTGCGGCTCCTTCTCGAGTGTACGTAGCACGACATCGTCCAGGCGAACATCAATTTCGACTTTCTTCGACGGGGCTGCGAAGCGTCCAATTGGAAGTTCGCCTGTTAGCATCTCATAGAATACAACGCCCAGAGAATAGATGTCGGCACGGTGATCGACGCCGCGCGAACCTTCCAGCTGTTCGGGGGCCATGTACTGCGGCGTTCCCATGACTTGATGCGTGCCGGTTAGCACCTCCTGTTGACTTTCGTTTCCGAGTATCCGCGACAGTCCAAAATCTGCGATCTTGACCGAACCGTCTAGGGCCATCAGGATGTTCTCAGGCTTGATGTCCCGGTGGATCACTCCCTTTTCGTGCGGCGTATTCCAGTGCATCGCACAGATGAGGCACAATGGCCAGCGCGTGTTGTGGCTTCAGTTGACCAGCCCGTATCACGTCTCGTAGCGTCGAACCGTCGACGAATTCCATGAGGAAATAATAGGTGTCTTCCAGCTTTCCGAATTCATAAACAGACACAATGTTGGGGTGGCTCAGTTTTGCCAGCGTCCGGGCTTCCCGGGTAAAACGCAGTGCGAACTTGACATCCTGCCCAAATTCCTCAGGCAGAATCTTCAGCGCGACGAAGCGGTCGAGTCCTGCCTGGCGAGCCTTGTAAACGGTGCCCATGCCACCGGCGCCAATGAGCTCGATGATTTCCAATGCGGGGAAAGACTCCGCCAATTGGCCTACGGTCGGGGCTTCAAAAGCGCTGGTCCGTTTGTGGCTTTCGCTCAGCGCATCGCGGATCGCTATAGACGCATGCGGAAACCGGTCGAGGTATTCCTGCATTTTGGGCGTTTCACCCCGCTGTCGCCGGTAGTCGACGTCCAGTGCGATGAGCTCGGCCAGTAAGACCTCTCGCTCATTCGGAGAGATATCCTCGCTAATCACCGATTCGATTGCCGGTGGACTGTCAGACTGCCACCTGCGTTCAAAATCGGCGCACAGATCATCAATCCGTTCCAGGGCTGCAATCGGTAGGTTTTTCTGTCGGCTGCTCATAAAGATCGACCAATTCCTGTTTGCATTTTTGGCGAATCAAGTGCAGACGGACGTTCTATCGTCCGCTCAGAGCAGCCAAAACGCCGTGCTAGTTCCGCGTTGGAATGCCCTTCTAATTTGGCACCCGCTAAATCTACGGAGTTGCCCGACACCCAAATGAGAAAAAAGCAATTCCACAGTTTCCTGCATCATCAGCACCATTTCCGGGGAGGGTTCGTCGCCGATGGCTTCTATAACCCTTTCGTTGTCGCCAGCTACGTTGCCCAGATCATGGCCCAAAGGATGCAGCCTGACGTTCCCGCCGCGTCTGTGTCTCAGGTCGTGTCTTCGCTTGTCGACCACTTTCCTGGCTGCCATTCGCAGCAGCAGCCGCCAAAGATCGTCTCGATCCGTCAAGTCGGGGAACCGCCCGTCGGCGGCCGCATTATAAAAGCTGTCGAAGACGCTCAACACGATATCCTCCTCGTCCGAGACAGCTCGGTTCTGCCCTGACAGCCGGGCTCGAACTGAACGCACAAGACGGTCGAAATAATGCTGCCAAATACGAGTCGCGGCGACCGAATCTCCCCCCTTCACCAAATCAATCCAGTGGCTGACGTTCGTGCTCTTTGACATACGCAAATCGTACCCGTTCACGGGTTAACAACTGATATTGCATTATTTTAACTTGAATTGCCACGGCTCGGTCACACGGACAGTTGGCAGATGCCCAGACAGGACCTTGGGGCGTTGGCACGCGGCTTTTCCTCTTAATATTGCCGCTTGGCTACAATCCTAGGTTGCGTTTGAACGGTTTTGGAGTCCAATTTGCCGTCAGCCGCATTGGCATTCTGTTCACGCTGCTTGCTGATGGAGAGGCGGGGCAGGGAAGCTATTGCTACGAAAAAAGGAATTAAATGAAAACGCCAAAGGTGATCATCGTCGGGGCCGGACCGGGAGGCCTCGCCTCGGCCATGTTGCTGGCCAAAGCCGGTGTGCGAGTGACCATTTTGGAGAAGCAAGCCTGGGTTGGCGGCCGAACGGCTACTTTCGATCAGGATGGCTTTCGCTTCGATATCGGCCCAACATTCTTCCTCTACCCGCGCGTCCTCAAGGAAATCTTTGCTTCCGCCGGTTTCGATTTAGCGGCTGAAGTTCCAATGCGCAAATTGGATCCCCAGTATCGTATCAGCTTTGGAGATGGTCGCTACCTGGATGCCACTCCGGATCTGACACGGATGGAGCAGCGTGTTGGCGAATTCTCCCCGGCCGATCGGGGCGCGGTAACACGCTACATGAACGATAACCGAGAGAAATTGAAGCGTTTCCGACCCATTCTGGAGTCTGCTTTCAATGGTCCACTGGACCTGTTTTCGCCGGATCTGCTCGCGGCACTTCCTAGTTTGAAACCTTGGCGCTCGCTGGGCCAGGAGTTGGCGAGTTACTTCAAGGATCCACGGCTGGCCATTGCCTTTTCGTTTCAGTCGAAATATCTAGGCATGTCTCCCTTTAAATGCCCGAGCCTATTTTCGATCCTCTCGTTTCTGGAGTACGAGCACGGCGTATTCCACCCCATGGGCGGCTGTGGCCAGGTCAGCTCGCGCATGGCGGAACTGGCCGCGCAGATGGGCGTTGAAATCCGACTCGAGGAGCCAGTCACCGGATTTACCTTTGAGGGCAAGCGGCCGACGGTAGCCCACACACATGCTGGCAGCTACCCGGCGGACGCGATCGTCATCAATGCTGATTTTTCACAAGCCATGCGCGAGTTGATTCCCAATAAGCTCCGTCGCCGTTGGACCGATGAAAAAATCGGCAAAAAGCGATTCTCGTGTTCGACGTTCATGATGTATTTGGGCATCGACGGCCGCTACGACGACCTACCGCACCACACGATTCACATTGCCGAGGATTACGCGCGAAACCTGAGGGAGATTGAGGAAGATTTCGTATTGCCCAAGTCGCCTAGTTTTTACGTGCAGAACGCATCGATAACCGATGACAGCTTGGCACCAGCAGGCAAGAGTACGCTATACATTCTGGTACCTGTACCGCATGCACACCGAAACATCGTCTGGGATGCAGCGACAACGCAGCAATTCCGCGAGCTGACTCTGGATCAACTGGCTCGCGTTGGATTGGGAGACATCCGCCACAGAATTGTCAGCGAGCGCTCGTGTACGCCGCTGGTTTGGGAACAGCAGTTTGGACTCTACCGTGGTGCCACTTTTAACTTGGCCCACAACCTGGGGCAGATGCTTCATCGACGCCCGCATAACCGCTTTGAAGACTTGGATAGCGTGTACTTGGTGGGTGGAGGAACGCACCCCGGTAGTGGCCTGCCGGTAATCTACGAATCGGCGCGTATCACCAGTAGATTGATGCTGCAACGCTTCCAGCTCGAGCATCAATTCCTAAGTCCTGAAGCCAGCCAAGAACCAACGCCCCTGAGTCTTGCCGACTGCGGCAGTTAGGTCCATCTATTTCGGATCCAAATTGGCTTCTAATTCGCGTTGGCTGACCGAGGACAAGACCCCCGTTTCAGGCACCTCCACTTTTGCCAACCACAGGCACGCGTTGAGTACCACTTTACGGAAATTGTCGTTCGACCAATTCTTGTGAAAATGGCCGCCGGTAAAGCCCATTCCGCGTCCGCCATCGGGCCGCTGCACGACCCACATCATGGCTTCTGCTCGGGCACGCATTGGCCACGATGTGTTCGTAGGGACCCTTGGGATAGACGTAGTCTCCATCGCGCACATCATCGCCTGGCGTTGCCACCAGAATGGGAACGAATTGCATGCCTTGCACCTGGGCCGCAGTATTTCCGGGAAGATCAGCCACGAAACGCATATTGAAATACCATTCGTCCTGAATCTGAAAGGGCTGCACGCCGCGCAGTCACGGGATGATCTCGGGAACGAGGTAAATTCTGGTTCCCAGATCGGATTGCATGAGAACAGGTGTTCGTAATAACCGCCGATCCAACGCTTGAAATCGTCCCCGCCTGTTCCGGGACGACCTCAACGCCGTAGTGCATGCAGCCAATTCCAACGCCCCGCTTGGTCCATTCATCGATGATCGTAGACGACGTCCCGTCTCCCTGCACCACTTCGTGTTTCTTGTTCCCGTCCATGTAGAAAATGACCGCCGCGGCGTCGTCAAAAATGGCTTCGTCCTCGGGCCAGCCATTAAGCACGAACTGAGCCTCGACACCGGGCTGTTTCTCCAGACAATTGCACAGCAGTTGCACGCCGGCATTGAACTCATGCATACCCGGCGGATGCGACGGCTTGCCGGCTACGAATACGATCTTGGCCTTGGATGCCGCGAGTTCGCTGGACGACTGCTGAGCCAGCGCCGGGACGGAAGCTTGTGCAATGGCGAAGCACGAGATGCAGATCCACAAGGTGTTGCGGTACAGAGCGAGCATAGTGGGAATTCCTCTGGGGTGAGTTTCCATGGGACGGGGTGGAGGAATGAATTGAGGTGTAGCTGAGTATAGTCGAGCGGCCTCAAGATCGGGGTTGATGGGTCTCCCAATTCAAGCGACAGCGAAGGTGGAGATCCGCTCCGGAGGGAAAAAATTCTAGCGACTGGCAGGAGGGTCCATCTCCCAGCTTGGCAAATCCCAGCCCCGCAATCGGAGAGGGTGCACCGCTACCGCCAATGAGTTTTGGTGCAACGAACACTTCACATTCATCGATTTGTCCCATCTGCAAAAGTGAACCTAACAGTTGACCTCCTCCCTCGACCAGCAAGTTGGTTACTCGCTGCTGATCGACCAGGTACACCAGCAGTTCATCGAGTCGCGAGTTGGGATCCTGGCTGGTCGAAACTTCGACCTGACAGCCCAATTCACGCAGCGACTCGACTCGTTTGGGTTCGACCTTAGGCCCGGCCCACAATAGAGTCGGATGTTGTCTGGCCGACTGGGCCAGCCGGCTATGAGTTGGAAGGGACAGCTGTGAATCCACCACAACGCGCAGAGCTTGCCGTGGCAGCGGTCCATCGATCCTCGCGGTGAGCAATGGATCATCGCTCAGGGCCGTAGCGCGCCCACCAGGATGGCATCGACGCGAGAACGCAGGTGGTGCACGGTCTCGCGGCTAGTTGCCGAAGAGATCCACTGGCTATGCCCGGTCCGCGTAGCCAGTTTTCCATCCAGGCTCATGGCCCATTTGCCGATAACCCACGGACGCCGGGCATGGATGCATTTTAGATAGGGGGCGTTCAGTGCCAGGGCTGCGGGAGCCTTCAAGCCGATTTGAACCTGCAGTCCCGCATCGGCAAGGCATTGTGCCCCACGACCACGAACGTCCACAAAAGGATCTAGCATGGCCATGACGACGCGTGCGACTCTACATTCTAGCAATGCGTCGGTACATGGAGGTGTCTTGCCGTGATGGCAACACGGTTCCAAGGAAACATAGGCCGTTGAGCCAGCCAGCTTGTCACCGTTGCCTTTGTCCACGGCATCGGCAATTGCAACCCGTTCGGCGTGCGGACCTCCGAATCGCATGTGGGCTCCGCAGCCAATGACCTGCGAGTTGGCGACAAGTACGCAGCCGACCATGGGATTCGGTTCGACGAAGCCGCGTCCCTGCCTGGCCATGTCCAACGCCAGTTGCATCCACTGTCCATCTTGGGTCGAGAATTCTTCGTCGGCGGATTCGCGAATCATGGCTGAAAACTCAACGAGCTAATCCCACCGACGTTATTGGGCAGACGCTTTAGTTGTTGCTTCAACCCGAGTCGCCCGCCTACCCAAGCCCCCCCATTCCCAAACCATTCTCTCCCGGGAGTACCGGGGAGTACCGGTGGGAGCAGGGAGCAGGTCGGTAGGTTGGTGTCTGCGACCTCAATACTCGGGCTGATGGAGATGCAATTGGGTTTACGAGCCGGGTAACCAAAGTTTACTTTCACCGCCAGCGGGAGCGGAACTTTGACCGGGAAGAACCAAGCCGCTGGACGCCTGCTCCTGTTTGGGACGAGACATGGCGCTGAGTCGACCTGCTAATGGATCCGCAGCGCCTGGGCCGCCCGAGTTCTGCTGCATGGCATATTGCAAGAAACTCATCAGATAAGGGTCTTCGGGATGATTGCTCACTGCCTCGAGCAACATCTCCTGAGCCTCTTTTGTTTTTCCGAGATACTGCATCAACGCCAGTCGCTCGAGGATCAATTGTCCCACGGGCACCTCGAGTTCAGTCATATAGGCTTCCAACTTCTCCATCAGCTGCAGCTTTTGAGCAAAGGATTGCGTGAGCGGCAACAGACAGGAGAGGGCGAAGGCCTGGACTTGCGCGTCATCCTGCATTTCAGGATGTTGCGAAATGGTCCGAGCACATTCATAGGTTACTCGCGAAGCGCCATAACTATGAGCCCGCTGCAGGAATCCCCGCAATTGAGTAGGGCTGAGGCTGGCAATATCGATGCGCACCAGATCGAGCACATGATTCAGCCTGAGGCTATTGGATTGTGGATCGACGGCAACTTGGGGGCGTTCCAAGCCCAAACGCGAGTAGATGGTATCGAGAGACCCGGCATCGATAATCAAAGCTTGCAGGCCTTCTAGATGGCTCAGCAATCCCAGCAGTATGGTCCGTTTCGACTGATCATGCATGACATCGAGCGGGGATTGAAAGCCCAGGCAACCGATCGGAAGATTTAGGAATTCCTCGACGATGATTTCGCCGAGTTGCTCTGGGGTGATGCCCACGGATGCATCTTGGCCAATTGTCCGTGACCGAGCGAGGAACTCGCCGTAGCTACATCGCAAACCCGAAGGCTGCGGGTCGACGTCCTTACCCAACTGCAAGCACTGTTGGACTTCGGCGATGCGCTCGGCATAGGCGGGGAAGTTGTACAGCAGCATCAGTATGCGTGGTGGGCGATCGGTCTGCTTGCCGAAAAAGGCAATCGTTCCGACGGTGCTGGCAACCGTGGGTGGTTCATTTTCGCCGCCAGCGACCATCGGGCGATCGAAAATGGTATAGACGCTCTTGGCGGGTAATTCGTCGCCCACCATCTGAGCGAAATAGGCCTTTGCCTGGCCTTCGTTGTCGTCCTCGTTCGCGACGACATTTTCAAGTTGATTTAGTGCTGAGGACACCTGGTCTTCAGATTCAACCTCGCAATAGCGAATCAATAAGGGTGTCTGCAGGGCCTGCCCGTCATGCTCCAGTTCCATGGCCAGAGCCGAGTAATAGGACTGCTGCGCGATGGGCACCTCGGGGTGGGCGGCTAGCTTTCGGGCAGTCTCAACGGAACCCGGCTGATCAAGCTGAGCCATTTTGCGCGCAGCAGGTGCGACAGCGGTCCCGGCTGGTTAGGGAAATCTCGCAGGATGGCATGCAGCTTCGTCTCTGCCTGTTCGTAGCGGAACGATCGAGCCAAGGCAACAACTTCTGCCAGTCTTTCCTTCCAGGGGACTCCCGTGGTCGAATCGATGATAGCTGATGGTGATTTGGCAATTAAATTCAAGTCGGCATTCATCAGCACCGACTCGGTGCGGTTCTCGGGTGACTGCAGCGAAGCCAGCAGCTCGGCCCAAAAGCCGACCATGGCCAGGCGGCCACGATTTCCCATGGAGTTGAGCAATAAATCAACCGCGGCCAGCGCCAGCGAAGGTAGACTCTCGCGCGATTCTCCAAAGCCCTGAAGCAGATAGCGAGCCGCAATTTCAATGGGTTCACCATCGATCAACTTTGCAATGGAAGTCATGATGAGCGCCAAGGGATTGTCCGGCTTGAGCTTTAGAAAGCGATTTGCCGTATCGCGGAAGCTATCGAGCTCCCGCATTCCGAGCGTCAGTTCGCCCTTGAGCGCCAGCAGCCAAGCCGCATTGGGTGTTTTCTTTAACAGCTGATTGATGCGGTCCAGGGCGGCGACCTCCTGCCCTCCCTCAAGCAGCCTCACAATTTTCTCGAACTCCTGAGGATTCTCCAAGCACTTGCAGAACTTTAGTTTTTTGCCGCTACCGCAGGGACAAGGCGAATAGTGATCGATAGCCATTGTTGGGAATTCTTTCCTAAGGGCGAATACCTGTACGCCCGGTCGAGTCCATTGAAGAAAATCGCAGAACCATTACCAAAACATAATCCAATTGCGAATGGTTCCTCGCCTCGGATTCTACCAAACTCCCCCGATATTGGCGACCGCGGGGTAGCATGTACTTTCGTCGCCAAAACTGCTATAGACTCGTCTTGGACTTCTTCAATCCCTGGCACACTTAACGAGATTCGTGGAGTGCGTAGTACACTTTTTTTCGTTCCCCACCAACTCGCTGGCTGGCCGTTGTTTGGCTTCGGATTGATTCTGCTGCTGCTCTGCCTGAGTTTTGCGGCCTGGTCTGCCTGGCAATTCTGGCGCAAACGGCCCGCCAGCGAAGCTCTTGGCAGTTTGCCCTTCTGGTTGCTGAGCGCGGCCATCGTCGTTTTCGTTCTTCCGGCCGTTGAGCAACGGTGGCCGGATGGGACGGCCATCGGCTTGCCCATTCGCGGCTATGGGGTCATGGTCCTGCTGGGACTGATGTGCGGCATCGGCTTGTCCGCGTGGCGTGGACAACAATTGGGACTTTCGGCGGATGTCATCGTCGGCCTGGGGTTCTGGATGATGCTTGGTGGCGTGCTGGGCGCTCGCTTGTTCTATGTAGTGCAGAAATGGAACGAGGACTTTGCCCAGCAAGAAAGCCTCATCCAGCAACTGGTCGCCATCGTAAAACTCACCGAAGGGGGTTTGGTGATATATGGGGGCGTGATTGGCGGTTTATTGGCCGGAGGCTGGTATGGTTACAAGCATCGCTTGGATTGGCTTTCGACTGCCGATCTGGTAGCCCCCGGATTCTTGATCGGACTTGCTTTAGGACGTATTGGCTGCCTGCTGCACGGCTGCTGTTTCGGTGGCGTGTGCACCAGCGATTTACCCACCATTCGCTTCCCCCAAGGCTCGGGACCCTATCAATTTCAAATTGCGGATGGCGAGCTGTTGGGACTGAAATTGGATGCGACGAGTTTGCCCGCCCGCGTGTCGCAGGTAACCCCAGCCAGCCTGGCGGATAACAGCGGTATCCAGGTCGGCGACCGTGTGCTAGCCATCGAGCTGATGCAGGGGCCGCCTGAGCGCGAGCTGCCCACGGCCCCTCCGCCGCTGATCGTGGAGGTTGTTTCTGAGCGCGACGGGGCGCTGCAGAAAAGTAGCTTTTTGCCAGACCAACTTCCCTCTGCCAGTCTGCCCGTGCATCCCTCACAAATTTATGCAGCCATCAACGCGCTCCTGCTGTGCGTCTTGGTGTGGCTGTTGCAACCCCTGCCCAATCGCGACGGGCTGACTTTTCTCATGGCAGTGCTGATGTATGCCGTTTCACGTTATCTGCTCGAGGGCGTCCGCAGCGACGAACCCGGCCAGTTGGGATCGCGTTTTAGCATCGCTCAATTGGTCTCCATGGCCCTCGGTGGCAGCGCCTTTCTCGGGATTCTGTGGATCATGAGGCTGCCGCCGGGCCGCAAGTGGAATTGGAGGGCCGTCTAGCTTGGTCGCCGGCCCAAGCTGTTCGTAATTGCAGGCGATTGGCGGACCAGCGGTGCCCGAGCTCTCCTGTACCCTGCCGCAAAAGGGCGACATCGTCCAAATATCGCGATACGCCACCCGTCGGGGGGTGTTTTGAATGGTGGCTCAGCGGTAGATTGTTTGCATCGTGACGGAGGCGATTCCCACCTGGCGATCCCTCCTTCCTTATTGCAGTCCGAAATCTACTCGAAGAGAGAGTACCACATATCAATGTGTTTACTGGCTGTTCTCTATCGCCTTGTTCCCGAGAGTCCCATCCTGGTTGCTGCCAACCGCGAAGAATATTACGACCGCCCGTCACAGTCTCCTTCGATACAATCTGGTAAGCCACGTGTTCTGTGTGGCATGGATCAGCGCGCCGGCGGTACTTGGCTAGGCGTCAACCAGCATGGAATGTTTGTAGGACTTTGCAACCGCCGCAGCGCTGGAGGTGAGCCCTTTGGTGCCCGCAGTCGCGGCCTGCTGGCCAGAGAAGTCCTACGCAGTGCCAGCGCTCGCAAGGGAGTGGACAAAGCCATGGAAGAGCTGATGACGCACCGCTACGAGGGACTGAACCTGGTAGTTTGCGACGCGGAGAGCGGTTGGGTCATCCATAGTGATGAGGAGCAGGAGGTCGTTCCACTCGAGGACGGCCTGAATATCATCGGCAATCAAAACTTGAATGATCCGCAGGATGAGCGAGTGCGCTTGGCCCACCGCCTGTTGACATTGCAGATGTTGGACTCGCCGGTGAAATTTCTAGCCGTTGCCAGCAAGGTATTCGCTCGAAGCCCAACACCTCAGGGGCGCCCAAGCATGATTGTGCGAGGTGCGGACTACGGAACGGTCAGTAGCACGCTGCTGGCCCTGTGCCCCAAACCTCGCGATGCCATTTTCCAGTTTGCCGCCGGAGCGCCCGATCAGTCAAAATACGAGGATTATTCGCCCATGCTGCGTGATATCCTCAGCCGAGGACTACGAGAGGCACGCTCCAAAGTGAAGGTCAACTAATCCTCACCAAATTCCGTTCTTAAACGAGCCGCTCAACAGAGCGGCTTTGTTTTTTTGATGTGCATGCTCCGTCGCAGGTCGATTCCTTTTGATGTTCTCTCTGAAAGCCGCCGACATGAGTAGACTCAGGTTCCTGCTGTTCGCCATGGTTCTTAACCAGTGCGGCGTGGAGATTTATTCGGCTCAGGACCTGCAGGACTACGCGGATGGTTCTCGCGATGCAACACAGGTCCTGCAGTCGCTCGTCGATCAACGGCGTGGGCTTGTCGACCTTCCCGCTGGGGAATTCCGCATCCAAAAGACGATCGACATCGATTTGACTGCCCAGGGTTACTGTGCCCTGCGAGGTTCTTCGGCCACGAAAATCGTGATGGCGGGTGCTGGGCCTGCCTTTCGCTTTCGCGGGTCCCATTATCAATCTGCCGACCCGGGGGGGTTCAAGGCAAATGTGTGGGACTCCGAACGCATGCCGACACTCATCGATCTCGCCATCGCGGGCGAGCACCCACAGGCCGACGGCATCCAAGCCCTGGGTACCATGCAATTGACGATCTCGCGCGTGCACTTTCGCAAACTAAGGCACGCGATCCATCTGGCGGAGAACAATCGCAATGTCATTATCGATGCCTGCCACATCTACGAGAATTCTGGGATTGGCGTGTTCTATGACCAGGTAAATCTGCATCAATCGAACATCGTGGGTTGCCACATCAGCTACTGCGCGGGAGGCGGCGTAGTCTCTCGCGGCGGTAATGTGCGCAATATCCACATCAGCGGCTGCGATATCGAGAGCAATATGGGCGCCGACAGGCCTCCTACCGCAAACGTGTTTATCGACTGCCGTGATAGTGATTATGGGACTGCGGAAGTGGCCATCAGCGGTTGCACTATCCAACACCGGAGCGATGCTCCTGACTCCGCCAATATTCGCGTTATCGGGCGTAGTAATCCACAGGGCCCACTGCAGATTGCCGAGGGCCACGTGACCATCACCGGAAACGTACTCAGTGATGTGCAGCACAATATTTGGCTAGACGGTTGTCGCGGCGTTACGCTGACCGGCAACACTTTTTGGATGGGCAGCCAGCACAACCTACTCGTCGAGAATTCATCGCATATCGTCATGGCTGGCAATAATTTTGATCGAAATCCACGTTACAACTACGGTACTGCTGCCAGCACCCTCAATCGGCTGGTCTTTCGCAACTGCCGCGATAGCAGCTTGGCGGGGCTACACATCGCCCATGTCGCCGCCGGGCAGGCTGCTCTCGAACTGCTCGATTGCTCGAGGCTGCACGTCTCGGGGCTCACCATTCTCGACTGCGATATTGGCTTGAAACTCGAGAATGTAACCCACAGCCGGTTTTCTGATTGCATGATTCGAGACGATCGCCAGCAGGCTGGTAGTGTGCCGTTGCTGGACGAAGGCGGGGAAGCCAACGTTTTTGACGCTTCCTTTAGCAAGTAATTCGCCCGGGAATGGTAATCTTCCCGCTGGCCGATCAACGACTTGGTTGCCCCATCGAGTGAGGCGTCCCAGCCTTCAGTTGAGAATTCTTGCCGGGCAAAACGCTGCTCAAGCCCTGCGGCCTGAGGTAGAGGCAAGAAACACATCGCAGGAAGTACGAGGCTACTGTCGCCTACGGGGGTTATCGGGGGGGCTGGGTTCGACTAAATCGACCAGGGCAAATCAGAGTTTCAAGTTAGGTTCTCGGATCCGTGAGCCGCATGGCCGTCAGGCCTCGGGTGGGCTTGCAAACCCGGCCGCTGACGCGTCGCGGCTCACCTTCTCAAATGGAAACTCTGTTTAACCCTGCTTAATCGACCCGGACAGTTGCAAAACTCGGCGCAAAGGGAGTATGATAAGAGTCGGGCTGAGCCCCCTAACCCACCTGTGAATGTAGTCCTCAAGCCCCCTACCGCTTGGCCGAGGGACTCCTCCGCCCCCCACCGCATTCGGGTGAACCAGAAGATGACTGTTGGTTCCAGATTTGCGATCCTCACACAGCGGTTCTAACCAGCCTCCCCTAAAAAGAGATGCTCACGATGAAGCGTAGCCTCCGTCATGATGTCACCCTATCCCTTCTGGTTTTCCTCAGCGTTTGTCTAGGAGTGGCTAAGCCCGGCCGGGCAGCGGAAGACAACCAGGCTCAGACGGTCAGTTACTCCAAAGACATCGAGCCGATTTTGCGCACCCATTGCCAGGGCTGCCACCAACCCGCCAAGGCCCAGGGGAGTTTTGCGCTCGTTAGTTATGCGGATCTGTTGAAGGCGGGCGAGAGCGGCGAGCCAGGCGATCGTTCCTGGCCAACCGGATAGCAGTGCCTTGCTCGCTCAAATCACTCCGGTTGATGGCCAAGCGGCAATGCCCAAGAAGGCCAAGGCGCTGCATGCCAGCGAGATCGATCTTATTCGGCGGTGGATCACGGAGGGAGCCGTAGACGACTCGCTCCCCGAGGCCTCCAAGTTCGATCGTGACCATCCGCCCACCTACACCAGGCCACCGGTGATTACCGCTCTCGACTATTCAGCTGATGGCAAATGGCTGGCTGTCAGCGGATTTCAGGAAGTGCTCTTGGTCGACGTTGAAAGTCGGCAGACACAAAAGCGTTTGGTGGGACTGAGCGAGCGAATCGAGTCGGTTAGCTTCTCTCCGGATTCGAAAAAGCTGGCGGTGACCGGCGGCTCTCCAGGGCGGCTGGGTGAAGTTCAAGTGTGGGATATCGAGAGTGGCGAACTGATGCTCAGCCATCAGGTAACCTACGACACCTTGTACGGCGGTTGCTTCTCGCCGGATGGCCAGCTGGTTGGATTTGGGGCCTCCGACAATGTGGTCCGCGCCATCGATGTACAGACGGGTGAAAAGAAATTGCATCAGGGGGCACACGATGATTGGGTGCTGGCCTGTGTCTTTAATCCCAGCGGTACGCATTTGATGTCCGCCGGGCGTGACATGACGGTCAAGTTGACGGAAGTGGCGACCGAGCGTTTTGTCGACAATATCACCTCGATTACCCCTGGAGCCCTACGCGGAGGCATTAGTGCTTTGGCCAGTCATCCGCAGCGGGACGAGATTCTGGTTGGGGGAGCCGATGGCATTCCAAAAATCTATCGCATCTTCCGCGAAACCGAACGCCGAATTGGCGACGATGCCAATTTGATCCGACAATTCCCCGCCATGACGGGTCGCGTATTCAGCGTGGATGTCTCCGCCGATGGTGCGCGTTTTGCCGCTGCCAGCACCCTTGACGGCGTCAGCCAGTTGCACGTGTATCCCTACGACTTTACCGGTGAGCTGCCAGAAGCCGTCAAGGCCGCGATGGCCAAACGCGTCGCCGAACGCAGTGACGAAGAGAAGAAGCTGGTCGCGGACTTTACCAGCCAAACCTCGCGCCGCGATTAGTAAACTGGATCTGCCCGAGACCAGCCTGTATGCCATTGCCTTTGCGCCTTCGGGCAAGCTCGTGGCTACCGGAGGCAGCGACGGACAAATCCGTTTGGTCGATGCGGATTCCGGACAGGTTACTGCCCAATGGGTTCCGGTCCCCATTTCCGAGCCCGACCAGCAACAAGCCATCGCCCAACAAGAATTGCTGGCCGCCGATGGACTGCCGGTGCCCAGTCCGTCCTTGCCCGATAGCAGTCAAGAAGCAACGAACCTGCCTCGCGGCAAACTATTGGAAATCGAAGTTCAGCCAACGGACATTCATCTGCATTCGACCGCCGAATATGCCCAGTGCGTGGTCACGGCCGTCTATGCCGAAGGGCATCGCGTGGACGTGACGCGTTTGGCAAAGTTCCATCCTAGCCCCAACATCTCCGTTAGTTCCTTGGGACTCGTGCGGCCGCTGGCTGCCGGTAGCGGAGAGTTGATCGTCGAATTCCAGACCAGCAAGCAAGTGGTGGGCATCAACGTCCAGGATTTGTCGGGACCCACGAGCATCGACTTCAAACGCGACGTCAATCCCCTTTTGTCACGCTTGGGCTGCAATGCGGGTACCTGTCATGGAGCCCAAAAAGGCAAGAACGGTTTCAAACTCTCGCTACGCGGCTACGATCCCATCGAGGACATCCGCGCGCTCAGTGACGATCTGCGTTCCAGGCGTCTCAACACGGCAGCCCCCGATGCCAGCCTGATGTTGCTCAAGCCGATCGGCATGGTTCCGCACGAGGGCGGCGTGCTGATGTCCCCTGACTCTGTACACTATGCCACGTTGAAGAAGTGGATTGCCGACGGGGCCAAACTGGATCGCGATTCGACCAAGGTCGCGCGAATTGAGGTTTTCCCCAGCAAGCCGGTGATTGATCGCGAAGGTGGCTGGCAGCAATTCCGCGTGGTGGCCCACTATCCGGATGGGCTGCAGCGAGATGTTACGCAAGAAGCCTTTATCGAGTCTGGAAATGCTGAGATCTGCAAGAGCCATGTCGGCGGACGCGTGCAGGCCCTGCGGCGGGGCGAGGCCACCGATTCTGGCGCGCTACGAGGGTGCCTATGCCGCAGCCACCGTGACCGTCATGGGCGATCGAGATGACTTTGCGTGGCAGCCGAGCCCCAGCTTTAATACCATCGACGAACTGGTTGCGGAGAAGTGGGAGCGGATGAAGATCCTGCCTTCGGAGTTGTGCGATGAGCACGAATTCCTGCGACGAGTGCGGTTGGATCTGACCGGCCTGCCTCCAACCGCCGAAGAGCTGCAGGCTTTCTTGAGCGACCAACGCCCGACGCGCATCAAGCGTCAAGCCAAAATCGACGAACTCATCGGTAGCCCAGACTATGTCGAGCACTGGACCAACAAATGGGCGGACTTGCTGCAGGTCAACTCGAAGTTCTCTGGGCGGCGAAGGCGCAAAGGCCTTCCGCGATTGGATTCGCACAGCCGTCGCCGAAAATCGGCCCTACGATCAGATTGTGACTCAGATCCTGACCGCCAGTGGATCCAATAAAGAGAATCCGGCAGCCTCGTACTACAAGATCCTGCGCGATCCCGACCTGATCATGGAGAACACGACGCATCTGTTCCTGGCCGTGCGCTTCAACTGCAACAAGTGCCACGACCATCCCTTCGAACGCTGGACGCAAGATCAGTACTACGAGCTGGCTGCCTTCTTCGCTCAAACCGGACTCAAGGAAGATCCGGCCAGTGGCAAGGGAGCCAAGATTGGTGGCACGGCCGTCGAAGGTGCCAAACCTCTCTACGAAGAGGTGTTTGACAAAGAAGCGGGCGAAATGACCCACGTCCGCACAGGCAAGCAAGTCGCTGCCGCCGTTCCCCTTCGACTGCGATTACGAAGTCCAGGACGAAGCCACCCGTCGAGAACAACTGGCGGCCTGGATCACCTCGAAGAACAATCCCTACTTCGCCAAGAGTTTTGTGAATCGACTGTGGGGCTACTCTGAACGGGTTCGGGCTTGGTCGAACCGCTGGACGATATTCGGGCCGGCAACCCGCCGACCAATCCCGAATTGCTCGAGCATTTGACCGACGAATTTGTCCGCACGGACTTCGATGTCGCAGCACGTCCTGCGACTGATATGTAACTCGCGAACCTATCAACTGTCCGTTGCCACCAACTCGTGGAACGCGGACGACACGACTCAATTATTCGCATGCCACCGCGCGGCGTTTGCCTGCCGAAGTGCTCTACGATGCAGTCTACCGCGTGACCGGAGCGGTATCGGCAATCCCCGGAGTGGCCCGGGACACGCGCCGCAGCTCTGCCCGATGTGGCCGTGCAATTGACCGACGGTTTCTTGAACAATCTTGGGCGACCGGTGCGAGAGAGTGCCTGCGAATGCGAACGCTCGCAAGAGCTGCAATTGGGGCCGGTCATGGCACTGGTGAGTGGTCCGACGGTCGGCAAGGCCATTAGCGATCCGCAGTGCGCCCTGCCGAAGACTCGCGCCGGCGAAGCTCAGCGAGCGAGAACTTGATTCGTGATATCTACCTGCGCGTGCTCAGTCGCGATGCGACCGAGCAAGAAGTCGCCACGTCGATCTGAAGCCGCCAAGGAGATTGAAACCGACCACGGACATCTCGCAGGACACCTTGGCCGACCGGGAGGCCTGGTGGGTAGGCGAACGCAAGCGACGGAGAATCCAGCGACTGCAAGCGTCTAGATGAAACCAAGCAGGCGATCGCCGCCCGAGAACCAGAAATTGCACCGGAGCGGGACAGGACTGGAAGCAAGAGCGACAGGCCAAGATTGCTGCGGCCGAAGAAGCCGCTCAAGTGAATACAGGACAGCCCGTTGGGGCTGGCCAATCAGTACTTGGCCGCGACATCCGCACACGACCAACTGGTTCCCCTGCGCCGCCTCACGCCAGCTGCCTCCAACCAAGCGAGCTTTGCTAGCCCAGGCGGACCGCTCCATTGTGGCCGCGGCAAGGCGACAAGGGAACCTACACCATCACCTACCGCACTCCGCTGCGCGGCATTCGAGGATTTCGACTCGAAGTGTTGCCGCAGCCGGGATTCCCGGCGGATGGTCCGGGGCTGCCGCCAACGGCAATTTTGTCGTTACCGAAATCGAAGTGGACGCAGCCCCGCTTGGCAAGCCAAAAGAAAAGCAGCGGATTGCCATCGCAGCCGGCAAAGCTGACTTTTCACAGGACGGCTTTTCCGCTAGAAGCCACCTTTGATGGCAATACAAATGATCAAGGCGGTTGGGCGGTCAGTCCCCGTGGGGGCACGGTGCACTGGGCTAGTCTTCCAGACCAAAGAGGCCATCGATTTCGAAGAGGGTACGGAATTGACCTTCACCATCCATCAATTTCACAATGCGGCCGATCATCGCCTGGCCCATTTCCGCATCTCGGTCACCACCGACGAAGGCGAACTGCCCCTAGGTTTGCCAGAGGAATTTGCGGCCCTGCAGCTTGCCCGAGGCAGCACGAACGGCGCACCAGTGGCTGGCCTGGTGAGTTATCTGGAGAAGAGCGACGCCAAATGGAATGAACTTGAGGCAGGCGGTGGCCACGGCCAACAAGCCCTTGCCAGCCGATGAGCAACTGACGAGCCTGCAGACGCTGGCGAAGTCCCTGGAAGAGGAAACGCCGGATGCTCCGCACTGGTGCGACTCCGCAGCGACTTCGAATCCAGCAAGCAGCAACTGGACAACCGACGTTTGACGCTGGCTCAGGACTTGACTTGGGCTTTGATCAACAGCCCCGCATTTTTGTTTAATCACTGACGACCTGTGCCGGAATTTAGCACTCGCCCCTGACCGCTCGACCATCCATCCAGTCGAAGATTTCTCGATACCGTCACTATCGAACCTAAAGGAGTCGACCATGTTTCGAATGGAAGGTGCACCAGGAAAGACCTGTGCGATTCGCATCTGCGGAGTCAACCGCCGCGATGTACTGCGCGTGGGCGGCTCGGGGCTGCTCGGTCTATCGCTGGGCAGCATGTTGAAGCTGCAGGCCCAGCGAGCGAGCACGCCGCTGGTTGCTCCGGGTTGGGGCAAAGCCAAACGCATCATCATGGTCTACCTGCAAGGCGGTCCGAGCCATCTTGGATTTGTGGGATCCAAAGGAAACTGGTACCGGACAATGTGCGCAGCCCCTTTAGCAATATTTCGACCAAGATTCCAGGGATCAAGTTCACCGAGAATCTGCCGCGGCTGGCTCAGATCAACGATCGCTTTACGCATGATTCGATCCATGAGCTACACGCCCAACGGACTGTTCAATCATACGGCGGCGATCTACCAATTGATGACTGGCTACACGACCGACAAAGTCAGCCCCTCGGGTCAGCTGGAGCCTCCGAGCCCCAAGGATTTTCCCAACTTTCGGCTCGAACATCGTTCGGCTTGCGTCCGACCGATGAACCCATGCTGCCGTTTGTCATGTTGCCGCGACCCTTGCAGGAAAGCAACGTGATCGGCAAAGGAGGCTCGGCGGGATTTCTGGGCAAGGCCTATGATCCGTATACGCTCTATCCGGACGGCGACGACATGGATATGAACAAGATGGAACGCATCAAGATCGACGATCTTGCAATTGCGCCCAGATGTGTTCGCCGTCCGACTCGAACGTCGCGCCAAACTACGAGACCTGGTCAATGCCCAGATGCCCGAGATTAACAGTGCGGTCAAGGATTTTCAGCTCGATAGCTACTACGATCAAGCCTTAAACCTGATCGTTTCCGGCCGAGCCCGCGATGCATTCAGTCTGTCCAGCGAGCCGGACGTACTTCGCGACCAGTACGGACGCAATACCTTTGGCCAAAGCTGTCTGCTGGCCCGACGACTTGGTCGAGGCCGGCACGCGAGTGGTCGAGGTGATTTGGCCCAAAGTCGCCAATTCCGACAATCATTCGTGGGATCATCACAGTGGCCTGACCGAACGCATGAAGAATCGTCGGCCCCCATGCTGGATGCCGGTCTGAGTACCTTGATCGAAGACCTGGACGATCGCGGCATGCTCGAAGAGACGCATGGTCGTGGCCATCGGCGAGTTCGGTCGCTCGCCACAGCGCGGCGTCAGCACGTCGGGCAACAACAATACGTCCGATGGACGCGACCACTGGCCATATTGCTACACGGCAGTTGTCGCTGGAGCCGGAGTCAAACGCGGCTACGTGCATGGCAAGAGCGACAAGACCGCCTCGGCGCCGCTGGAAGATCCCGTGCATCCCATCGAATTGCTGGCCTCGATCTATCATGGCTTCGGCATCGATCCGCAGACCATCGTCTACAATCACCTCAATCAACCGCGCGAGTTGGTGAAGGCCGACGCCCTGACCGCCCTGTACGCCTGATTTCTCATGGGAACAGCGGATTGGCCGGAATTCGGTTCTGTCCATGCTTCCTCGAAGTCAGGCGACTCCGGCTAGCCGAGAACCCAACAACCCACCGGAAAACCATGAGCCGCTTCGCTGCCCGCCGCGGTCCTCTTCGTTTCACGCATGGGTTGTAAACAATCCAGCTGACGAAGCACGAGCCGAAAAAACCCGTGATCGGGTGAGGTTTAATTGAGTGCACGCATGGTGCCGTGCAGCCATTCACAGGCAGTGTTTGGCTAACTTGTAACAGCGGCACGCCGCCTCATGACCAATTCCAGGCTTGCCGCTACGCTAGTGTTGCATGGGCTGAACGCTACAATGTCGCGAGATGGCTGGAATTCCTTGCCCCATGGAAACGCTGGTCCAGTTCACGAAGAATGACGGGCGTTCGCCGCCGCCAATCACAACGAATGGGGTTTCGGCGTGCCCAGTCAGATCTGAGTACAACACCTATCCCATTGAGAGACGCATGACGGAGCCCCTGGATCTAAAGGATTTTGAGTGGAATATCGAGGTTCGCCAGCTGACCATGGACGACTTCGACGCTCTGGTATCTATGGCGGAAATATGCTTTCCGGGTATTCCTCCCATTTCACGCGATCAGCTAGCAAGCCAGCTGGCTGTCTTTCCAGAGGGACAGTTGGGAGTCGAGATTGACGGTCGTTTGGCGGCCTCCTCGTCGAGCCTTATTCTGGAGTACAACGCGAACCTGGAGTGGCATAATTGGAAGGCCATTGCCGACGGGGGTTACATCCGCAACCACCTGCCTCGGGGTGATACGCTGTACGGCATCGAGATCATGGTGCATCCTGACTTTCGGGGCATGAAACTTTCGCGGCGGCTCTATGATGCGCGCAAACAATTGTGTCATGAACGCAATCTGGCGCGGTTTATTATTGCCGGTCGCATTCCCAACTACCATAAATACGCCGATCGGATCTCGGCCAGGCAATACATCGAACGCGTGCTCCAGAAAGACATCTACGATCCGGTTCTGACGGCGCAGCTCTCCAATGGTTTTGCGGTCAAAGGCCTGATTCCCAACTATCTGCCCAGCGACTGAGAATCCCGTGGCTACGCGACCTATTTAGAATGGACCAACCTGGAATATATTCGCGGGGCCAAACGGCGATTTCATAATGTGGTTGAACCCATTCGCATATGCGTCGTCCAGTATCAAATGCGGGCCATCCGCAGTTTCGAAGAATTTGCACAGCAATGCGAGTTCTTTCTCGACACAGCCTCGGACTATAAATGCGACTTCGTGCTGTTCCCCGAGCTGTTCACGACGCAGTTGCTGTCTTGCGTGGAAGCCACGCGTCGTGGGGCGGCTGCCCGACGCCTGGCAGAATTCACCCCGCAGTATCTTGACTTCTTTACCGAAATGGCCGTCAAGTATCACATTAACGTCGTCGGCGGCTCGCAGTTCGTGGTCGAGCACGACACGCTGTACAACATCGCCTATTTGTTTGGTCGCGATGGTTCGATCGGCAAACAGTACAAGATTCACATCACCCCCAGCGAACGCAAGTGGTGGGGTGTCAGCCCGGGAAATCGCGTCGAAGTGTTTGACACCGACTGTGGCGTCGTCGCCATTCAGATTTGTTATGACATCGAATTCCCTGAACTCACCCGAATCGCAGCTCAAAAAGGCGCAAATCATCTTCGTTCCCTTCAACACCGATACGCGTCACGGCTACCTGCGTGTTCGCGAATGCGCCAGGCGCGGTGCGTTGAAAATCATCTATACGTGGCCATTTCGGGATGCACCGGCAACTTGCCCTTTGTGGAAAACGCCGACATCCACTATGCCCAGTCCGGTATCTTCACGCCAGCCGATGTCGAATTCGCTCGCGACGCGGTGGCGGCCGAATGCAATCCCAATGTAGAAACCGTCATCATTCACGACTTTGACTTTGAGCAACTGCGTCGACATCGCGATTCCGGTTCGGTACAGAATTGGAACGATCGCCGCACGCGATCTCTACCGAGTCGTCTACAACGAAGACGGCAAGTCGCACGAGGTATAAGACCATTTCCCAGCTGGACACCACCTCAGTAACGTCCACAGTACCAGCACGACACCCAAGTTTTGATGTAGGGCTATCATCCTAACCCGACGTGGCTGGTTCATTGCATCGAGTCGCGCAGGAATTGATCGCGTATCTGCGACCAGCGATCCGTCATGGCTCGAACACGTTCAGGCTGCTGGCTCGACAAGTCGTGTTGTTCCGCGCGGTCCACGGACAGGTCATACAACGACCAGGTCACGTCGTCCTGGCCAACTTGCGCAGAGTTGCCTCGACGTTTCCGAGCCTCCTCGGACGGCACTGCATGCACAAGCTTCCAGTCAGCCTGGCGCAGAGCTCGATTGCCTTCGTGATAGAACCAAAGTTCCACCTGGTTATCCTCACTATCTTTCATAAATGTGGATTTTAGGCTCTTGCCGCTCATCGACGGTGCAGGACCCGCTGCAATTTCCACGCTGGCAAGATCCAAGATAGTCGGCACTATGTCGATAACGTGAGCCACCGTTGATCGCAACTCGTTCTTGGCCGCGATGCCGTCCGGCCAATGGACGATGAATGGGGTGGAAATACCGCCTTCGTGGACCCAAGTCTTGTGACGGCGAAAGGGCGTGTTTGCGGCACTCGAGAATCCTGGACCGAGGCACAAGTAAGTCGCCGCCGAGCCGGGAGCAGCCGCCGGGTCATGCCCCTCGCCGCGGACCATAATTTCGGTGCTTGCACCATTGTCCGAAAGGAAACAGACCAGCGTATTTTCGAATGCCTGCATGCTGCGCAATTGTTCCAGGATGCGACCAATTTCGCGATCCATGCGATCAATCATGGCCGCATGGATGGACATTTTGCTGGCCTGAAACCGCTGCTGTTCTTCGGTTAGATTTTTCCAGGGTACAGGCCGATTGACCTCACCCTCCCCCAGCAGTGCGATCTGGTCCGGAAATGCATAGGGAGGCCCCACCTGTTCCTCCAATAGCGAAAGTGCGGTAGACGTAATTCCGAGTTCTGCCTGACGAGCATGGCGTTCCCTGCGGAGTGCATCCCAACCTGGAAGATAACGATCCTGATAAAGGGCGATGTCCGCTGGCAAGGCATGCAGCGGAAAGTGCGGGGCGTGGAAAGCCACATACTGGAAGAAGGGTTGATCGGGAAAATTCGCGGCATGCTCTTTTAAACATTCAATTGCATGTTCGGCTGTCGCCGTGGTTCGGTAATAGTTTGGATCACGATCTGGGCGTTTGAGTGAATCAAAGAACCCGTGAGCGCGGCTGGTTTCGTCGGAGCGATCAAATCCATTCTGCGTCGGCTCGCCGTCAATGTGCCACTTGCCGGAATGGTAGCTTCGATAGCCCGCCGGACGCAAAATCTCCGCGATAGTTCGCGCCCATGCGGGTCTCTTTCCGCCAGCACCAAAGCCGCTGGGTGCCCCAGGCATCGAGTCGCGTCGTATTTGTTGCGGATAGTAACCTGTGATAAGAGCTGAACGCGTCGGCCAGCAGCGGGCGGTGTTATAGAACTGAGTAAATCGCAGACCGCCGGCGGCCAGCGAATCCAAGTTCGGCGTTGCGATTTCTCCCCCGTAGCAACCTGCATCCGAGAAACCCATATCGTCGGCGATGATGATCAGAAAGTTGGGAGGTGAATCAGCGGACCGGCAATGGGCACGCAAGTCAGACATACCAGCAACGCGAGAAATTGGGCCGAAGCGAGGAACCGAGATGAAAACATTTTCTGACACCGAAGTTAATGTTAACTTGAATTCTCATTCTTTTGCTAAACGAAATCGGTAAACACTTTGCCGATTCCCCGGCTTTTCAATTTGAAAGCCGTAAGTGGTCTTGGTGATGGTGAACCGCAGCGCAATGCTGCCCTGAAATTCCCCTTCAGCCTGCCAGGCATCCCGATCGCTTTGGCTAACCGTTAATCGGTAGCTTCCCACACCCGCATATTTTTCAGGTTTAGCCATGCCGCTAGACTCAATCACCTTCGCGATAGGTCGCTTCAATTGCCTTCGATGCATCATCCCATTTGACGACCTCATCCATGCGCAGGTACAACTTTCCTTCACAGTAATCCCAGTCTGTGGTGTATTCTACGAGCAACTTATCGCCATCGGGGCCTGGCCTTATCTCGAGGCCTTTTATTTGTAGCGAATTCTGAAAGCTATCTTCGTATTTGCCAATTAGCCACGCCAGAGGTTGCAGATTTTGGTCAAGATCAGCCATAACACGTACCTCTGTAATAGGTCCGACTCGCAATTCTTTAAGAAGCTCTGCGAGCCGCCTCGAGGCATAGAAAAGCGGCGCTTCTCTGCAACTTCCATACTGGTCGCGACATACTGTTCCGATAAACGCACAGCCGGTAGGTCGCCGCTTTCGTCTTGCATCGCTTTCTTGATTTGTTCCAGAATCTCTGGTGCATAGACTGCCTCGCGTGCAAACTGACGACTTTCAGCAAGCCATGTTTCGGGTGCAAGAGCTGGCTT
Source organism: Pirellulaceae bacterium (assembly GCA_963707245.1). Taxonomy (GTDB): domain Bacteria; phylum Planctomycetota; class Planctomycetia; order Pirellulales; family Pirellulaceae; genus Aureliella. Next base: position 17,782 of record CAVPPY010000017.1, on the reverse strand, counting down.
GAGGTTAAAGAAATAGGGCATTTTCCTGCCACGCATTTCGATACTTCTCATCTTGAGCTGTATGCCATCGGCTTTCATTTCACGGCCGAGCACGCCGTCCCAATAGTCATGCAGGTTGCCCCCTTGTTCGAGATTAATTGATCTGGCGTTACGATCACCATTCGGAAAGACGTGCTGCACATACAAACTACCAGCGTGACAGGGCTGGTGGGCCTCGGCTAGCAGATGACACAACCAGCAAACGGCAATCGCCTTGTTAGGATTGCTTTCCGTCGGGTCTGCAAGAATCTGTCGGCACAGTTGAATTGCCTGGCCGATATGCAAGTCTTGGCTATTGAGACTTGCGTTTTCTGGCAGCATCCCTGGAATGGCCGGGACATTGGCGACATCTCCGAGCACGTCGACAGCACCCGGCTGATAGTGCCACTTTGGTCGGTCCCATTGGGTACCTCGCACCGTCTCTGGCCAGTGCGCGGCTCTTCCAATCACTTCACGATCCCGAAGTACCTGATGCAGTCCTGGCGCAGAAATGTCTTCCGTAAATCTTGGGTGAGACTGCAGTACGCCAATTAGATTGGCCTGCAGCTCCAAGTCGAGCTTATTAAAAGCTAGCAGTGCAATGATGCGATCGCCGGTTTCGGAAAGAGCAAAGGCGGGTAACCCGCTGCAGCCAAGACAAAGAGATAATGTTGCATGTGCAAACCACATGCTGCATCGGAACGGCATCACTGGTTCCATGGTAGCTTCTCCTTTGTCTCCCCAGTTGCTGCCAGTGCACTCGACGATTTTGCTTGATTCGCTGTGCCTCTAATTGTCCGGCGTCGAAAACAGCAGCTGGTGCAGCTCTGCTAATTCCTTGGCTGGAATCTTGATTACCCGTCGATCGTAGGTCATCAATCCATTGATCTCGCCTTCGACATCCGTAGTCTGCGTGTAGACGCCCGCCGAGATGCCTTGGCCGCGCAGTTCATTCAACAGTTCCAGGGATTTAACGTAGCGTTGCTTGTACTCTGCTTCGCTCTTGGGCAGGTCACCATAGCCCCAATTGCGTCGATTCGCATCCCACAGATGGTCTTGAACCGGAAAGCCGTGGCCGCCGAATTCCCCCATGACTTTGATGTAATCATCGAAACGGCCGCCTTGATTCAGCTCAAAGGGAAATCCTGGATGCGGGTAGCGGTGTTCATCCACGATATCACCCACTGGCCAGAAATTTCCCCCGCTGGCGACGTTAACGAGCCTCGAAGGGTCGCGTTCCGCGGTCCACTTTGCAACTTGCACAGATTGATGCTGGCCCCAGGCTTCATTGAATGGCACCCAGCATACGATGCACGGGTGATTCTCTAGCGTGTCGATCATCTCCTCGAATTCCAACATAAACTGCTGATGCTGGTCGGCGGGCCAAGTTGCGTCGACAGGGTCCGGCTGCAGTCTGGTCCACTCTGGCCAGCCCTGGTTTCTGCCCGTGCCGCCGCTGACTTGATCCTGCCAGACCAGCATGCCCAGGCGATCGCAGTGGTAATAGTAGCGACGCGGCTCGACTTTAATGTGCTTGCGGATCATGTTGAAGCCCGCTTGTTTCAGCCACTCGATGTCGAACAGCATGGCCTCGTCGGCAGGAGGAGTCAGCAATCCGTCCGGCCACCAGCCTTGGTCGAGAGGTCCCCAGTGAAAGATGATGTCGCCGTTGAGCGTAAATCGCCAATGCCCATCTCCATCTTGAACTTTGCCAACCGTCCGAATACCGGCATAGGATGAGACGCTATCAAGCGGCTGATCTGCAGGGCCCAGCAGGAATACTTGCAGGTCAACCAGATGCGGGTCGGAAGGTGTCCACAGCCTGGGGTTGTCGATGGTCAATACAATCTGCTCGCTACCGCGTCCACGTGCGAGAACTCTATCGCCCTCTTTAGCGACCACCAGGCATTCACCATCACCGTCGATGGAGGGCTCCACCGTAATCGTACCCATTTCCGCGGAAGTCGTGATCTTCAGATCGCGGATGTAATTTTCTGGAACATCCTCTAGCCAAACCGTTTGCCAGATTCCCGACACCTGCGTGTACCAGATGCCACGAGGATTCAGCACCTGCTTGCCACGCAACTGATATTCCTCGGTCGCATCTTCGACGCGCACGATCAGCTGGTTGGCGCCTTTTCGGACTGCCTGGGTGATGTCCAGAGAAAAAGGAACATTGCCGCCCGTGTGTTTTCCAACGGGCTGGCCATTGACGAAGACTTCGCAGCGATAGTCGACGGCTTCAAAGTTGAGTATCTGTCGCTGACCTTCGGACGGTGTCGCTTCGAAATTGCGGTGGTACCAAAGTGCCTCGGTGGTGTCGAGCAACCGCTGCACGCCCCCCAGTCTTGATTCCAGACAGTAGGGCACCAGTATTTTTCCGTCCCACGCTGTTGGCGGAGTGCGCTGCTCGATGGAACTAATGGCATAGTCCCACTGTCCATTCAGATTGGACCAGTTCTCTCGCTTGAGTTGCGGCCGAGGATATTCCCGCCAGGCGTTCTCCGGGGTAACGGCTTCTCCCCAGGTGGTAACGAGCTGTGAGGCAAAGGGCCGGGTGTCACGCTTGGCCGGCGGAAGAACGGGCACATTTTCGGCGTCGATCACATGCACATCTATGAACTGTCCGCCCGAAGTTTGACGACAGTGGACCGCCAGCATGTTCTCGCCAGCCCGCAGGCTCCCACGCTGTTCTGCATTCAACGGCACGACAACGTAGTCCGTCGTAAAATTCGACAGACGGCGACTGGCATACCATTGATGGTGATCACAGCGTCTTCGTCATGGTGAACCAGCAATGCCGGCTTCTCGGGAACGGAATTCAATTCAAAGGACTTGCGGAGCCAAATGCCGTTGGTTGCCCAGGTCGTGCCAACGCGTGCTCCCGGCGTTTCGCGCGTACCAAAACCACCAAAGCCAGTCGTCCAATCGGCATCATCAAACTTTGGCTGACGCCAGCCTTCTGCCGGTCGACGAAGCGTGTATCGCCATTCATCGGAGATTTCCTGACCGAAACCTGCCGAAGCGATTAGTGTCAATATTCCGAGAATTGTCAGCGGGGTCTTCATGGTTTTACCTTTGTGGTCGATGTGTTTCATAGGCATCCCAGCTGACGCCAACGCGACGAGCCCAGCTCTCCCAATCTGCGACCATGGCTCGAACTCGGGCGGGATGAGATTCTGCCAGGTCTGTTGTCTCGCAGCGATCCTCGGCCAGGTTGTACAGTTCCCACTTCAGCGGCTCAGGCATACGCTTGGAGTAGACGATCTTCCAGTCGCCGGTGCGGAGTGCGTGAGCGGCTTGATGATCAAAGCCGATCGAACGCTCGGCCAGCGGTTGACCGCGCATGGCCGGCAGTAAACTGCGGCCCTCCAGCGGTTGTATATCGACGCCAGCGAACTGTTCGGGATACTTGGCTCCGGCAGCATCCATCAGCGTCGGCAAGACATCCATCACGTGAGCAGATTCACGTAGCCAATTCTCTTGCCGTTCTATTCCCTTGGGCCAAGTTACAATGCACGGCGTGCTGATTCCACCCTCGTAGGTAAAGTGCTTATACATCCGCAGCGGTGTGTTACCGAGATTTGCCCAACCACTGCCATAGGACAAATGCGTGCCGCGACCACCAATTTCTCTCAGATCGTCACCGGTTCGCAACAAAGTCTCACCTCGACGAGACTGTCCATCAAATCCAAACGGCCCCCATTCATAGCAGGCCCCGTTGTCACTCAGAAATACAATAAGAGTATTCTGCAGATCGTCAGTTTTGCGCAAATGTTCCGTGATCTGACCGACGCCAGCGTCGACGCCCTCTACCATCGCGGCAAATACAGACATTCGTCGAGCCAGGTCACGCCGTCGGCTCGGGTCGAGCGAATCCCAAGCTGGATTTTGCTGTCCTGAAAATCCATTGGCAATGTCATCACGATCGACAGGCACCAGCTCACGAGGCGTCAAACTCCAATGTGTTCCGTCCACCAGACCGAGTCGTTGCATACGTTCAAAACGTTCTTCGCGGAGGGCGTCCCATCCGCGTAAATATGTCTCTGTCGTACTTGTCCGCACGTTCGGCAGGTGCCTGCAAGGGGAAGTGGGGCGAAGAATGCCCCAGGAAAAGAAACCACGGCTTGTTCGATCGCTGGCCCTGCTTGATGAACTCGATGGCATAGTGCATTGAACACATCGGTCGCATAGTACTCGTCTGGCGAAGGATCGATTTCCTTGCTTCGTTCTTTCGGTAGTCGTAGATAGTAGTCCGCATCGTATTGGTCATGCGAATGATCAAATGTGTAGCCATAGAATTCGTCAAAGCCGCGTTGGATTGGACCTGTCTCGTCATGCAGGTGCCACTTGCCGACATAAAAGCACCCATAGCCAGCCGGCTTCAGAACTTCGGCGATGGTCACGCAATCATCTCGGAGCCGTCCCAAATATCCCTTACCTCGTGTTGGATGCGGTTTGCCGGTGGTGAAATCTCCAATACCGGCCTGAGTCGGATACAAGCCCGTCATTAGGGATGCACGGCTCGGACAACAACGCGCCGAATTGTACAGTTGGGTCAGCCTGACGCCGCTAGCCGCCAGCGCATCAATGTTGGGAGTCGAAATTTCGCCCCCGTAGCAACCTAGATCGGAATAGCCAAGATCGTCTGCCAGAATCAAAATAATATTCGGCGGCTGAGCCTGCACCTGACCCTGCGTGAGCCACAGCAGGACGCAAGCCGTGCAACGGCTGAGTTGTCTGATTAGGGTTCTCATGCTTTCTCATTGGTTCATGGTTCGGGGGCCTACAATGATACCAGACGATGGGCCGGCAAGTCTGTTTTCAGGTTGGGCACTGCTTCTTTACTCCCAGCCCCGGCCTGGGCTGACGAATCGGTATGAGACTGGGCAAGAAATCCACCGCAGCCTGCTTTGACCGGATGAAGCGCTCGGCGCAGCGGTTTGCGGATAGCTCACGCTCTCGGCACGAAACGGAGGGAAACCAGGCAAGCAGGGACGAGTTTCTGAGTTGGAAAATGGCACTCCATTTCCAGACTCGTGGCGAAGAAAAATGGCTCCCCCTCGCCCTGTACTCAGCTCGTTGTACCACACAAATTCCACCTCGCGGACTCTTTGATGCAGGCGGATTCTCGCGTTTCAAAACGTCCGACGCGTCAGCGACGGAATTCTTGCATGGAAATCTACTTCCTCGCTCACGCTCTTTGATAAGTAGTCTGTCGTCCTCCACTTTATCACAACCCTCCGCAAGACGAGCGATGTGTTCGGAGGCCATACGTCCTCGCTGACGCGTCGGGTTATAAAGCCCAGGAAAAAGAATGCTGGATGGTTTCCTCCTTCAAACTCCGCTCAGAGCTACGAATCAGAGGTGCCAAGACTACCCCGCGCCGCAAGCATAGGCAAGCGAAGTTTCTGAGTTGGAAAATGGCACTCCATTTCCAGGCTCGGGGCGAAATGAATGCAATGGCTCCCCCTCGCACACTGTACTCAGGGAGAGGGGGATGGGGGGTGAGGGGCAAGATCGCGCGGAAAGCGTTGAAATTGGCGCATTTCTATGAAACATGGCTTCATTCAGCGGAGTACCGCCGGGAGAAGGGAGCCAGATCGATAAAGGTGGTGTTTGGGAACTCAACCCGACCACGATTTTTTTACTGCTTAACAGCGCTTCGACACGTCAGGGCAGTGCAGGGCAGGGGCGGAGGGGAAAAATCGCAAGCAAAGCCTTCAATTCGAAGCTTTTCCATTTACATCCGTCCATCCGGATGGACGGGTGGACCCCACTTTCCATACCTGTCATGTTCGACGAGCATTGCGGATGGGCGAGCCAAGCTTAACTCGCTGCTGAACACCGATTCGTCAGGCCCTGGCGTTCCCGCGCCCTGGTCAGGTAATTGCCGAGACGACAGTCAGGCCGGTTACAACCTGCCGCTACAAAATCGCCAGTGGGTTCCTGGGGTGTTCCAGCGTACCGCGGGTCACACCGACGCGATTATCAGCTTTCAATTGTTGCCATACGGCAGGGCCACTCGCCGTGCCCGCAATCAGCGAGCGGTACAGATCAATCAGCCGCTGGGTTTCATCGCGGGTGGCATCCCGCAGCAGCTCGATGCGAAATTGACGAACGCCGCATGCCAACAGCGGTTGAACGGCCTCGGCGCCGCTCTGCGGCGTGGCATTAAAGAGCGTATTGCGGCAGCCGATATCCGCATGCAGAACGTGGGCGGCACCGGTGCGATCGACCAGTTTGACATCGTGCCGATCGCAGGGGCGGCCGCAATCCGACTTACTGCGACCTGGGCTGAGAACACTACAGAAGACGCAGTGCTCCATGTGGAACATGGGCATGTGCTGATGGATCACTACTTCCAACCAATCGGCTGGCGCGGCCTTGGCGAGTTCAATGAGCTGATCGCGGTTCAAGTCATAGGAAGCCGTTAGACGCGTTGCCCCCCATTGCTTGAGTTGTTCAGCTGTTAGTGGATTGGTCACGTTCAGCGAAAAATCGCCAGCAAAGGGGATAGAATGTTGGATGCAATAATGCACTGCGGCCAGACTACGAACCAGCCAGCCATCGGCGCCCCGCCGGCTCATCGCGCTGAACAAACCATCTTCGCCGGGCTTGTGGATCCTCAAGGTCGCCAATTCGATTCTGGCTTGCTGCTGGTGGGACAACTCGACGGCCTGGCGATATTGACGAATATCATGAAAGTCGGCGATCACCTGCTTGACTCCACAGGCCAGTGCCTGCTGCAGTTGTTCTAATGAGCGACATAGAACCCGCAGAACTGGTACCGCTGGCAGACAGTGGCAGCCGGAACCTCAGCCACTGCGGCCAGCATGCGCTGGGCGACCGCGTGCGTGGCACAAGACAACGGCAGTGTTTGTCGAGCTTCATCCAGCCGCTGCACCAATTCGTGTCGAAGTTTCCCCAACACGCTCAAGGGTAGCATCGGGCTGCCTTGGATATTGGCCGTCAATTCTCCCAATTGGTAGACGGTTCCTCCCAGTCGCCCCAATTGCTGCTGGAGCGTTTCCAGACTGAGGCTATGCTTGCGGGCCGCTTCGGGTAGGTGTTCACTGCTGAACCGAACCTCCAGGGCCTGTGCGAGGAGCCTCGTCGGGCAGGTGGTGCGTGGCTGGTCGCGCCGTGATCTGCATAGGAGTACCGACGGCGACGTCGACGTGCAGATTCACGCAGCACCTTTTTCTGGGGATCCGCTGTATCAAAGGAACGTCGCAGTCGTTTGGTCAACTGGGGATCGTCTGTCTTAAAGACCTCGAGCCCCCTCGGCGATTGACTTGTCGCGAAGGATGCCATGCTGCAGGCCGATAAAGGTCGGCCCGCTGCTCAACCCGCTCGACACGTTGACCATGCTGATGCAATTCGAAAACTCGTCCTCCAACTTCGGTACCCGCCAAGCGATCGCCGGCGATCACAATACCATCGCCGCAGGCCAAGGGAGCAACGACATTGACCAGCAACGACTCTCCGCGCAGAGCTTCGACCATTCCCAGTTCGACGCCCCGCTTGGCGCTGCTCAGGCCTGGTACCAATCGCTTGTGGTCACAGCCCTCCAACCAGCCCGGTGAAAAGCCCCTCGAAAAGCTCAATTCTAATTCTCGCCGTTGATCTTCCTGCAGAATACGCGGCCGCCGCCGGCAAGCGCCTGCATCGATGGCTGCCCGATAATGTTGGCAGACGTTGGCCACATACTCGGCAGTCTTTAGTCTGCCCTCGATTTTCAAGGAGCACACGCCCGCTTCTAGCAGTTGCGGTACCAGATCATGTGCCGCCAGATCCTGGGGACTGAGCAAGTATTGAACATCGCCCAGGTCGCGCGGCTGATCATCGCACAGCAGCTGATAGGGCAAGACGGCAGGCTTGGGCACACTGTCCGCGATTGGCACTGCGGCCACCGAACGACTCGCTCGTTAAACATTGACCGCTATAGGCCACGCACAGTGCGCCATGCACAAAGACCTCCAGCGGCATACTCGTCTGCTGACGTATCCGCCTGATTTCGGCCAGCGACAATTCGCGAGCCAGCACCACGCGTCTGACGCCCACTTGACCCGCCAATTCGATAGCTCGCGCATGGGTCAGAGTCATCTGTGTGCTGGCATGTACCACCAATTGCGGACAAAGTTCGCGTATCAAACGCGCCACGCCAAGGTCTTGGACCAGCACGGCGTCCACACCTGCATCCGCCAGGCGGCGAACATTCTCCTCCAAAGACGGCAGTTCGTCGGTGAACACCAGCGTGTTCAACGTTACGTAACCGCGAACAGCCTGCCGATGCAAGAAATCCATTAGCTGTGCGCAATTCGGCGACATGGAAATTGGCAGCACGGGCCCGGGCATTGAAACCCACGTCTCAGCCCGAAATAAATCGCATCCGCACCATTCTCGACCGCCGCCCGCGCACACTCCCAATTCCCCGCCGGTGCGAGCAGCTCGATGGCGGATAACTCTGAAACTGGCATAGTGTCTTCCTTTAAGGCTATTCCTGAATTATCCACGCTACCCAGTATTTGGCATAGGGCTTACTCTGGCCCACGACTTTGGAAGTTTCACATTCTTCACAAGCGAAGCCTAAGCCACGGATTCTGGCCTGAAACTACAACCGCCCTCACATCCGGCTTACGAAAAACGCTGGAAAAATGCTCCATCCGCGGCGTCAAAACTCTGACTCTGGGTGCTAGCTCAGGCCGCCGAGCGCGAATCGAGAATTCAAGCTCCATCGCTCATTGACTTGCTTCCGAGTCGACAATAAAATCGCTAGCCCAACCCGGTGGATGTAGCTCAGTCGGTAGAGCTCTGGATTGTGGTTCCAGCTGTCGTGGGTTCGAGTCCCATCATCCACCCTGCTTCTTCTTTGCCTTCCCAGTCAACTTAGAACACTTGGCAATGAACACTTGGCAACGTAGAACACCAGTCAATGGGCGCGAAGCTGCGCTACGGGAACTCGCTGCATGCCGGAACTTGCTACAAACCGGAACTCGTGGCGACTTTGGTGATTCTGACGTCGACGGACTCTGCTGGCACATAGCCCAGCAATCCGTGGAAGCCGGGCAGTTTGAAACCGTAGCCTGGCTGGGTGGTATATGCCTCGCCGGGCATCACGCCGGTTTCCGCGTCGTATTCGACGTAAATGGTGTATGTGAATTTACCCAACTCGCGTCCGGCAGTGTCCTTGGGCATGATTTCTGCATGCACAACACGGACGGGTATCTCACCTATGTTCTTCCAGGTGACGCTGACCTCTTGCCCCATTTTCCCGGTCGCCGCAAAGCAAAATGGTTCAACATGGGCTTCGAGCAATTCTGCCTTGGGCTGCCGAGCGTTGAGTGACCCTTGATCTCGAGAAGCGTCGCAACCAAGGCTGAAAACCGCTATCCATAGCAACCCACCCAGCAGACAGTCATGAGAGCGTGAAGGGCGTTCCGTCCTGGAGTTGTGTATCGACAAATGAGTTGTGTACATAGTCCACAGTTCCCCATATCAACTTAGTCGAAAAAGGCGACCGCAACACCGCTGTCGGGATTGTATCAGCCTGCGGGCTCGCCTGCAGCCACCAATCCAGCTCGACTTGAGAAAGGTTGCGTACCCTTCCGCAGGGCTATCCCGCCTGGCGAGTATGAGCGGCGATGCGTGCCGCCGCAGGCGAGTCGGCCAGCCGAATTTCGAGTGGTTTGTGCATGTCAATGTGCACGTCGCTCTGGGGAAAGGCGATGCAGATCTTCGATCGGCGAAAGGCCGCGTCAATGCTCGCGCGTATTTCGCTGCGCAGGATGGCGCCATCCATAATGCGTTTTTGTTCGATCCAAAAATGGACCTCAAAGGTCAGAGCACTATCGGCAAAGTCCTCGAATAGAACGACGGGTTTCGGGCTTTGGTGAACGCCTGGGTGCTCACACACGACTTGCTGCAGAACGGCTATCACCTCTTGCACGGGCGAGCCATAAGCCACGCCAACACTCACCGAAGTCTGCACACGGGTATCGGAAAAAGTCCAATTGGTAACGTTATTCTCGAGGAACTTGCTGTTTGGAATCAAGATCTCCAGGTTCTCTCGGGTCTTAACACGCGTGCTGCGTGTGCCGATATGCTCGACGTTAGCATCGATGCCATCGACGTTCACCAGATCCCCGACACGGATCGGCCGTTCCACCAACAAAATCAAGCCGCTCATAAAATTGTTCACTAAGTTTTGGCTGCCAAAACCCACGCCAATCGCAATAGCACCTCCCATGAACGCAAAAACGGTCAACGGAACATGGACCATATCCAGTGACACCAGCGAAACTGCGGCCAAAAGGCAATAGAAAACAACGGTTCTCAATGCGCTCGCTGCCGCATGGCTCACGCCAAACTTGGGCAGCACGCGAAAAGCGGTGACTGAAGCAATCATCCTGCTTAGGAAGAAACCAATGCACAGGAGCACCACACCACAGGCGAGCTTATTGACTGTGATCGGTTCGTCATCGATCGCAATAATCTCGTACTCCCAAGCGGAAATCGCAGAGCGCTGAACCACCCCCAGCCAGTCGTTAAACGAGAAATTGGCCTGGCGAGCTCTTAAGCTCCTCTATAAAACGCTGGTACAGTCGGACGCCACTATTAATGAGAACCTGCAGTTCGCCATAAACTTCCACCTGATGCTCACTTGCCTGTTGTTGCTGGTCCTCTCCCGCAAGGACTCTTGCATTTGATTTTGAGAATCCGGGCGCGATAGGAGGCGGCAAGTTGTTGTTGGTGTTGCTCGGTTCGCAGACGAAGTTGTTCCGCAATCCTGGTGAGCTGTTGCTGAGCGAGTTGAGCCTCCTGCAACCAGACATCCACATCCGAGGACTGCAGGGTGCTGTTTGACAAGGCGTAGCGCCGACGCCAGCATTCCTTGACATCGCCTATCTCGGCTGCCAGCTGCTGCAGCAATTGCGACTCTTCGTAGGCGGCCGTGTAGGCAAACTGCGATTTCGCGTTGTCCTGCTGCAGCATTTCGTGAAGTCGAGCTTGAGCATGCGCCATCTGCAGGCTTATTTTGGCCTCGGTCTCATCGATGAGTGCCAGACGTTTATTTAATTCTTCCCGCGTCAGCTGAAATCTATTTGCGTATGACGCTACCAGCTGCTCGAGATCGGCCACGTCACGCAGCGCACTGGCTTTGAGCGCTTCGAGTAGTTCGATTTGTTCGTGCTCGAGAGCCAGCTGATTTGTGAACAAGCGGCGCTGTAGCTTGAGCAAAGTCTGCTCTTGCCGTTGCATGGGAGGTGGATTCAAGCGGCTTCGTTTGAATTCGCTAGTTAATCTGCGCAGCAGTTGCTCAACTTCTTCCAGTTTGCGTCTTGTATCCTGGGCAAGCGCCTTGGCCGACGCTAGTTCGAGTGCTCGGGATTCCAGCGATCGCTCCGCCGCTTCCAGGAGTTCCCTCGTTTCATCCAATTCCAAGAATGTGCTGGGAGCTGGGAACGCAGCAGCTGCCGCGCGGTTACCATCCATCGACTGCTGTGAGAAGCCACGGTCTTCATAGGCCGCGAGCCTTCGGGCAACAACCAACTCCAGCTGCTGCCAAAGCGATAGCTCACGACTCAAATAGGTAGAGATTGAAGCGCCAGGCTGCTGCTCGGCAGTCAGAGCCGCGTTGACGCGCTCCAAATTTTCTTTGCATTCCAGCTCCAACGACCTTAGCTGGGAAATTTCATGTTGGTCCGGGTGCGGCTGCTGCCCATAGCCTTGGCATAGCAAGGCAGCATCCGCGACCAACGCCAAGCCAACCTGGCATAGAATTCGAATGATATGCGTCGGAACTAGCCACTGGCACCATCGACGGTTGCTGACAGTCATGAGCATGGGATTGCACCATCCTTGGTGTGTAAGTGAAAGTCTGCGCAATGCTTGGTTTTACAGACACCGAACAAGTTGGATAGCACAGCACCCACACAGCGCATTGAACTGAAACACACGCACCAGGGAAAGAGGAGTATTCGTGACGCGACACTCGTCACGAAGCCTGTGCAACCATTCAGTAGCTGGCGTAATGTAAGTGCGATTCGAGGTGGGAATGAAACTTCGCTTCCTGCCGGGCAAGCCGGCAAGGGGAGCTGTCTTGAAATGGCTCGTTAGCTAACCTCAAAACTTGCATCTACGTCGGACGAGCCGACATGGGGCGGAGGCGGTCAGGTTGTGGGGTGTTCCTGGGGGGCTCTGCTCAATTTACCCCACCTCTAAATTAAATTGCGATAGCAGTCCGCAAACCCCAATCTGCACCCGCGGGCTGGGGCAGAGAAAAATGGACTTTACGCACTTCTCTTGGGGCTGCTACAAGTCATACCACAAATGAAATGCACTGCTGTTTGCCTCGTGTGTCGGCGCGGCACCCTCTCTCTTGAGATCTACAGGAGTCAGTTCCATGGCCAGGGCAAAGAAGTCATCGCTGTCGCAACAATTGGTGGGCGTGGGGACCACGGGCATGCCGGCACCGGTACAAAAAGTTCTGCGAGGCCGACTAATGTCAAAGTTGGTCATCCTGGTGATACCTGTACTGTTTGCTTGCGGCTTGCTAAACCTGAATTGGGAAAATGGCTTTCCATCATTCTCCGTGAATCGTGAAAAAGTTGCCGAGGTCAAGCAAGAGGCCGCCGTACGCATCGACCAATACCGCCACGAGGGACAAGCCGAACATGGCATGCAGATCAATCCGCTCAGGTCTTTCGGTGATAACAATCATGATTCGGGTTTCTTTAACCAGCCAGCAGGCAATCCGCTGCTGGATGCAAATGTGGCGGAGCGAATCGCCGAGGCCCCAGGCAAGTTCTTTGGAGAACTGACGCATGCAGACGCCCCGTCAAAACCGGCTGCCGAACCCGAAAAGAACTCTCTGTTTGGAAACGGTCCCATTTCCAATCTCAAACAGCGTTTTCAAAACCGCTAGCTATGACCGCGGCGGGCATGATTCTGGTAAATACTGCTTGCCTCTGGCACTGATGTGCTGCCTGCTATCAGCGTGTGAATCGCTGCGGCCCAATGACGGCCTGCTCGAAAGCCAGGCTGTCAACGCGCACGTCTCATCGCAGCAACTGAGGGTGCTCGTAAACGAATTTGCGAGCCACGCGGCACAGAGCATTGAGCAGCGGGCTGATCAGATCCTGAGTGAAACTCAAGAGCCTGAGGTTCGCAAGAACGCTCTGTTGTGGAAGATCAACGGAATCTCCGCATGTTACCAGGCCGCGTCGCGGAACGACGCCTTGGCTGCCTACTTGGACGTATGGATCCTCAATCGGCAGATGCTAGGGCTGATCGCGTCTCCCAGCGGCTATCAGCTATTTTGGCAGTGGCAACCCATCGTCGTGGATGAGTGCCATGAGCTGGATTTGCGACTGCAGCGCATTAACCAAATTGTAGGTACCGAGCTGGCGCTAGGAGATCTATGGGTTGGTGAGGATTTTGTGGCTAACTTTGCTGCAGAATTCCCAGTTGCTAATTTGTATCTCGTGCGTGAGCCTATGGCATCCAGGTACCTGGAACACGTCAAAGAACCCAAGCGTGAATTGCTGCAGGTCGTTGCCAACCTGGATGCCAACCTGGTTGAACTCAAGAAGCTGTCGACTCAGTACGCAGCCCATTTACCCAAACAGGCCCGCTGGGAGGCCGAGCTGTTTGTCCTCGATTCAACCCAACTAGAAGTAGTCCGGGGCCCTCTACAGGATTTTTCACGTGTGTCCTATGCGGTCGCCGGCATTGCCTCAGCGGTTCAGACCCTGCCGCAGGTGGTTGCCAACGAACATCGTGCTATGCAAGAGCTAGCGGAAGGCGAGCGCACGGCGGTTCTGCTAGCTATCGAGCGCATGCGTGAAAACACCGTGGAGCAACTGGAAGGTGAGCGGGCCATCGTTTTGGATGCTCTGCGACAAGAACGCAGGGAGGTGCTTGGCGCCCTACAAGGTGAGCGCATCGCCGTTACGCAGCAACTGAGCAGGGAACTAAACCAGGCACTTCAGGCAGCGGACACGATCACCCAGGAGCGAACGGCCGAAATTGTCGCGCAAAGCCCGGATGTGATCGATCATTTCTTCTTGAGACTTGGGCAACTGCTGGGCGTGCTTGGGTTGGCGGCGTTGCTCAGCCTGTGGTGGATCTCCAGGAACAGAGGCGCCCGGGTACGGCAAAATGCGGACACCGATGTTCAAGAACTCTCGCTTTTGCCTTTGCCAACAAGCTCGCAGAAGGCGGCATAACGAACTTCTCCTAGGAATTTCCGGGTGCAGATTGGGGTTTGCGGACTGCTATCGCAATTTAATCTAGAGGTGGGGTAAATTGAGCAGAGCCCCCCAGGAACACCCCACAACCTGACCGCCTCCGCCCCATGTCGGCTCGTCCGACGTGAGCGCCAGTTTTGAGGTTAGCTAACGAGCCATTTCAAGACAGCTCCCCTTGCCGGCTTGCCCGGCAGGAAGCGAAGTTTCATTCCCACCTCGAATCGCACTTGGCTCGATACTTGCCTCCCGGTTGGACAAGCGGGCCGGGGAGGTGAGGCAGGCGGTGTCAATTGGGCGACGGCCCTAACTAAAAAACTTTGGCTCCGGCTGGGCGAGCCAGCGGGGGGCCGCGGGATTAATTGAAACCTACGATAGTTCCTTTCACGCTGCATCACCTCCAACCTCCGTCCCAATGTCCGCATCGAACACAACTCGGCATCGGGAGAATCGCTAAAGCCGCCTAACTTGCAAACCCCGATCTGAACCCGAATTTCCGGGGGGTAGGGACTGGTGTTGACCCAGCCGTGCGAAATCAACTACGATTCTGCGCGAATGCGAAATGGACTTTTGGGGGAAGCAAGATGCTCAAACGCTCAATAGACATGGCAGCGATATTAAGTGCCTCAAGGTTGGCATTTGGCTCGAAAATCGCTCTATGGGCGCTAGCACAGATTTTACCAGCATAGTTGAGTTGGCTGGATTCTTGTTGCGGCAACAGGACGTTGGGGAGGTGGTCATACTGACCCGTAAGGGAAACGCAGAGGCCTTTGGGGCCCTGCTCGCGCAGTATCCTCGACGTTTAATCGTTGACTCTCAAGAGCCGAAAATAGATGCACCACTGTCGCGGAACAGGTTAAGCCTTGCCCATTGGGGAACCAAGGCATGTAGTTTGCTTGAACGCAAGCAAGCAAAGCGCGAGCGGATTTACGCGAAGAGGGCAGCAAAACGGGAACGCGTGGCGGCATTGCAAGAGCGCGCGCAGCCATATTGCAAGTCGGTGGAATCAGTGGCCGAATCAGTGGGCAATTCGCGAAGCTAAATGTCCTATTGGCTAGCCTGAATGCGTCCGCTCGATGCCACTTTCAGTTGCTGCTTTTGGCATTGCGAACTGAACTTGCCCGCAAAGTTGCACGCTATTGTTTTTCTCTTGCTGTTGAGAGCACGCCAGGGGAACGTGCCTCAGCACACCATTGTGACGCGTGGATCATCCCGCATCCACTGCTTAATTCCCCCTTGCCGGAGCGTTCGGTGCTCCTCATTCCCCCTCTCTTTGACGTCGAATCAACGGCGGGCGAACAGGTCATCGACGCCCGTAAGGCAGAGGCCGCGTGCGTGCTTTCCTGGGATGGTAATACTAGCCAGCCGTCGGCCGAACCCCAACTTGATGCCGCTTGGCCAGTCTTTTCGCAACTTTCAGCGTTGAGCTTGGCTGGCAGCAGACGATTGGTGGGTCACGAACTTGGCGAGCGTCGCTACCTACTGGTGACGAGCTGCGACGCGGAGAGCCCATTTCCGAACGCAGTCTTAGAGGGCATCGCGAAACTGCGCGAACGAGCACCGCATCGATGATTTCGAAGTGGTGCTGGCGGTGACTGCTGATGCGAAGATGGAAGCTTTAACTCGGTTAGCCGCCGACTATGCCATGAATGGCCGCATGAATGTGATTCGCCTCCATTCGACAATTCAACTCGCGGCCCTGATTCGTCATTCGGTGGCCGTAGTCTGCCTGGAAGGAATCGGAACCGAGGCACCGATCTTTCAAGCCCTGCCCACACAAACGCGCCGTGAGCACGACAAAGGCTGTCTCGGCAGTCCCACAATTGGGCTCCCTAAGCGATGTGTTGTCACCATTCAATCCCGAGGACTCCGACTCGGTCACCACAGCGGTTCTTAAACTTGTTAAATTGCCCCGACTCGCTGGCAAATCTTCAATGGTCGGAGAGCGCCCCTGCGCGGGCCAATTCGCTCATGACCTTAGTTGTCAGCGAATTCTGCACGCCTGCCAAGAAGCGGCCGACGCGCCCGCGGTGGTTCGGCCGCCTCGCAAACGTATTGTCCTCTTGCAGCACATGGCTTTTGTTGGCGGTGTTTGGCAGGCAACTCGCAATCTGGTCCAAAGTTTGGCCGAGATTAACCGCGAGAGGGGTGAACTGGAAATTGTCCTCGCGGTATCGCCCGAGCAGACCGGCTGTGAAGATTTCCACTCCATGTTCCGGACGTACGGATCATTCGCGTCAATCCGGTGGAAGTTCCCCGAACACCGTTCTACAGCTCGCACAACAGTACAAACGGCCGCTGCCACCACTGAAATATGATCATTACCTTTTCTTCGAGGGCGAAAATGGCGAACTGCTGGAAGCCGCGCTTGGCTAGCGTTAATTGATCGCTTCACAAAATGCCTTGGCCGCGCCAATTCGTCCCCCTACAGCGTCCTTATTCACGATATGATTCAGCGGGCAGTACCACGACCAGTTTGATTGGCCGGCCTGGCACGCGATGGTTTCCGACGGCATGTGTCTCCTCCTGCACGCGATGCGCACGTGGTGCTCACAACGACCGCAGCCACAGCTTATGAAGTAATGGACGAGTACCAAATCCCGTCGCCACAAATGCGAGTCGTCCCTCTGGCACATGATCCCGTAAGGCGGTTTGCGAAGCTCCCAATTGAGCGAGTAACAAAAGTCCGAGAACCCTTTGTGCTGAATGTTGCCAATCATGCCTCGCACAAAGGAGCGGAAGTATTGTTACGAGCAGTTGGTCTGTGGAAGCAGCAGCCGGAATGGCAAGGTTGGATGTTAGCAATCTGTGGCTTTGGCACAGGCTTATTCTCCCCTGAAAGCGTCGAAGAGTATCAAGGAAAACATGTGCCCCAAATGCGACAATTGGCAAGAGACCTGGGACTGGTGGAAGGGCCAACGTCGTATTCTTGGATTATATCGACGACCAGCAACTCAAAGACCTCTTTCAGCGGTCAAGCATCGTGGTTAACGCGGCACGCTACGATAACGGGTCATTCTCCATGATCGAGGGCACCTGGTTCGGCAAACCGGTGGTGTCTAGTCGATATCCGGGGGCGGAGTATCTAGATCGCCGCTTCGGAGTCGAAGCACCTTCTCGGCGTGCAAGATCCTGTGGACTTGTTAAGTGCGTTGGATGCGGCAAGGAGAAGTTTGGCCATGCCTGACGCGGAACGCGCTGCCCGAGCTCAACATGTCGTTCGCGAAGAAGTTGGATTACGACGGTTTGGCGGAGCGAATCTTCACGACATTCTATCGCGTTTGGGAACGAAGACGAAGCCATACCGCTGTTCGAAGAATTGCAGACGCCGACCAGCAAGGCGGCTTAACATTGCGAATCCGATTCTCTGGAACCCGTTACAAGATTATGTCCAACTCCCTTAATAGGCCGGTGCGCGTCGCCTGGATTCTCAACCATACGACCCTAATGGAGTTTGAAGCTGATCTGCTTCAACGCCTGGGTTGCGAGGTATTCGTTCCCAAGGGTCCTGC
>CAVPPY010000016.1:0-43681 GCA_963707245.1 Pirellulaceae bacterium | reverse complement strand
TCCCCCGAAACCTCTGCCATGACCAAGCTTTTTGAACGGGCGGCGAGATCCAAGGATCCGCAAGATTTTTCACGTCAAGTCTTGGCTGCGTTGGAAACAGAACTTCGCCGCGTGGCTCTTCTGGGACTACAGGATTGGTCGCGCACGCAGATCGTGTCGCCCGCGATTTTCAATCGCTATGCTCGCTGCAACGGCCTGCGTGGGGGACTTGGAATGGATTGATTTCCAATCTGCGCAACGCCGCAAAGAAGCCATTCGCGATGGAACGGCTGATACTCGCAGGCTGGCAGAGCAGACGCACACCTTGTCCGAGCTGCTGCGTCTGGTTGACCAAATCGGTCGATCAAGCCTTGGCCAATGAACTGTTGCCTCTGGTCGAGATGACGGGGAATTCGGCAAAGGGTGGAATCAAATGGGGTAAGGCAATCACCATGCCTATCACCCTGCGGAACAGGATCGCTCACGACAATCCCACGGATCCCGCCTGGTGGAGCGAAACCTGTCGCGCAGCTATCTCCATTGATCCTCAGGCTTGCCGAGAAAAATCCTTTCGCGCAAATCAGGCCTTCGAATGGTAGGTACGTGGGCCCCTGGTTTGGAACGCAAAAAGGACAAGTACTCAGCTTTAACGGGATCGATACGAACTCGTGCCCATTTATGTCAATGACAAAGGCGTATCCCTTACATCGGAGAAGGGAGGTGGTCAGGTCTTGCAAGTTCTTCAAGGCCTGATGGGTAAAGCGGACATGCAAGAGTCGGACTATCGCAAGTTGATGGGGCGACTTGCGCCGCAAGAACTCAAAGGCGTTTTGCTGGACGACTATCTGGTGGGCAAGCCGGTGGGTGAAGGTGGATTCGCCACGGTTCACGTCGGTCGCCAGTTAAGCACTGGTCGACAGGTAGCGGTCAAAATTTTGCGCGACGCGATGCCGGAAGATTCCAAACTGCGATTTCAGCAAGAGGCGGCGTTCTTGGCGAAGCTGCAGCATCCGAATATCGTTGCTGCCATTTCCTATGGTGAGGGTACCTGGTCGCCACCGCGATCCTTCAAGCTGGACGAAGCCTGGTTTGAGGAGAAATTCAAAAAGTCGGCGCCGGTCAAGACCTTCATTGCCCTGGAGTGGGTTGATGGCCAGACGCTGGACGATGCCTTTCAAAGCCAGCAACGCTTGGACCACACGGCGGTTACGCGGCATTTCTATACTGCGGCGCGAGCCATCCAAGCCGTCCATGCGGCCAGTTTAATTCATCGGGATATTAAGCCCAGCAATCTCATGCTCACTCAGGCTGGGCAGCTGAAAATCATGGATTTCGGCATTGCTCGTTCGGCGCATGAGGATCGAACACTGCAAACACAAACCGGACATGCACTTGGAACCCCAGCCTATATGAGTCCCGAGCAGATTCGGGCCGTGGATGCGGAATCCGAAGTCGGGCCGGCCACCGATGTCTATTCTCTGTGCGCGACGTTCTATGAACTCTACACAGCAAAGCGAGTTTTCGGGCACGATAGCAGGCCCGCGGATACCGTGCGGAGCATGAAACTTAGCGGCGTTTTGCCGGAGCGACCTACCGCCGCATCGACTTCCCTCGCGTGGGAGATCGAGACACTGCTCATCGGCGGAATGCAGCCTGAATTATCGGATCGTGTTCCCAGTATGCAGGCACTCGCCGATGATCTGCAACGCGTTCTCTCCGACCGGCCCATTCAATATCGACGTCCCAGTCTCGCGCGGCGCGTGCAGCTAGCCTACCGCCGCAACCAGTTCGCTGCCAGAGTCTCGGGAGTCGCTGCGGTCGCAGTGGCAGCCGTCGCATTAGTCGCCTACGTACTGGTCTCTGCCGCCAATCTAAAGACGGAAACGGTCGACAAGGAACGCGAAAGGCAAGCGGAATTAGCCACCAGTCGCGGCGTGTCTACCAGCTTATTGACCGCCTACCGAGAGCAGCAAAACGGGAATTTGGAACTTGCTCAGAACGCGCTCGACGAGATTTGAAAGTGGATCGAAACTGGGAGTGGTTCTATTTGGATAGACTCTTGAACAGTGAGAAATCGAGTGCTCAAGTCAGTAACCAGGTTCGTGCCGCCACCGGGCGACAGGATTTCGGTAACGTTGTGGACGTGGCCTTTCTCGACGATGGTCGCTGCCTCTCCGCCTTTAAGTCAGGCAGCAAACTGACGATTCTTGACGTATCCAGTGAACGCAAGCTGTCTGATATTTCCGCTTCGGGAGGTATCAATCTGGCGCACCTCTCGGATGATGGACGCCGAGCCTATACCAACAACGCTTACGGTTTTGAAATCTTCGACACACTCACTGGCGAGGCTGTGATCCAACTGCCGCGCGATCGTAGCTGGCAGGAGGTTGTTTTATCAAGCCTTGAACAACTACGCAATTCGCACCGAAAAGGGCATCCTGGTCAATCACAGCCATATCGGTATCGCTCATGGGAACCCGCAGATCCAGCCAGCTGATCAAGGCGTAGACGGCTATGCATTCTCAACGGATGGAGCTTTGCTGGCTACGCTCTCGGATGCCGCAACATTGCAGATTTGGGATGTTCGAGATGGTCACCAGGCTTTTATCGCCAAGTCGATCCATTCCAGCTATGAGCTGCCTGAACGACAGAATCGAATCGATTTCAGTTCTAACCATAAATGGGTTCGTGTCGACAATCTCATCATCAATATCGCTCGAGAAAGACGAACGGAACCCATCGCATCCCCCACCCGCCCATCACTTATCCGCTTTGTTCCAAACAAGAACCAGCTGTTGGCGGTCACGTCGGCCAACAGCAGTGTCGCGGCCCGCATTCAAGTATTTGATATCGATGGATCAGAGTTGAGTTTTGGTACCTGCGACAGCCGATTATCGCTGCGGAAATGTGCGTTTAGTCCAGATGGAAGCCAAGTCGCCATGCCAGGCGATAAATCGCTAATGGTGTTCGATACGGCCAGCGGCAAACCCATGTTTGAAGTGAGCCAATCTGGCAACGCGGAATTTGCGTTTAGTCCCGATGGTAGTGAGTTGGCAACTGGTTACCGATTCGAAACGACCGTCTACGACGCCGGGAAGGGGCAGGGCAGATCGGAAATGGGACAAGACACAGATCGGTAGTTTTGTCGATGTTATTCCCAACAGAAATCAATTCTTAAGTTCCAAAGGGTTCTGGTCGATCTCATCAGCCAAACTTCAACAGTCCCTGCCACCCAGTGCTGCGGGACGAGTCATGGCCGTTAGCAGTACTGGCCGCTACTTGACTGTGCTTCCTGTGTCAGGAAGAAACATGGACGTATCTGCGGTCCAGTTAGTTGACCTTGAACAGACTCCAGCGGCCATTGTGACCTTGCCTGGGGTCACTGCCAGTCAGCTGCTGGCGGCACAATTTTCGGATGATCAATCCCTTTTGGCGGTAACGACCGCGGCCAGTCGACTACACGTTTTTGACACGGCAAGTGGAAGATCGATGCGCGAGCTCAGTTTCGACGCTGACCAATTGCAGATGGCCTCTATCGCCATAGCAAGAGACAATTCAAAAATCGCGGTTGGCGTTACAACGGGCATGGTCCGCGTGTGGGATCTGACGAACGGAGCCGAGCTGACCACGCCCACCAGCTGGGGGCGTTCCAAGCTTGTTGCGTTCTCTCCGGACAGTCGAGAATTGGCTACCCTGGCGGGCAATATCTTCAATCTGGACATGGGAGGAGTTCGCAACTTGGACAATGGTGCCAATGTCGCCAGTTCGGCCATGCAATCGAGCAGCAGCGGCAGTCTGGCTTACCTGGCCGACGGCAGCCGACTGATGTTCGCTGATGGGGAATCTATATCCATTCGCGCATGCGTCCACCGGCCGTGAAATGCTCAAACTACCCGTCAGTGGTGTCACGACAGCCAAATTCACTGCCGATGGACGCTATCTGGTCGTACAAACCCTGACAGAGCTGATGGTGCTTGATGCTGGACCAGACTATCAAATTGGTCCAACCTTTGATTCCTCGGTTGACTTGGTACAGCCCGAACGGATTGCCGAGGTGCCCGAGCCAGCTGAGTTTTCGATTCCCAAAGACCTCAAGAAGAGCATCTCCAGCCAGGGAGGAGACTACATGGATCTCGCGCTGGGAGTGACCTACTTTATCCCCGAGGGAGTTACCATCCGTCCGGCTGAACTCTTCAGCGCGGAAAAGATTCGTTCGCTGCCCCGTGGTCAAGAACGCAAGAACATGTTTTTCGATGCGGCAACTGATGAAGTCGACTTTATCAGCGTCATGAAGTTCTATGAGGATGTGCCACAGTTCACGGTTGAAAATGCATCCAGACTGACTGCTGTTGGTGCGGCGACCGCGTTTTCTCAAATCGATTATCAAGGCAAGCCGATTCCCCTGTTTGAATTGAATTCAAACTCCAATGGCAGGACCAGGATTTTTGCTGCCATCATCCGGCTGGCCGAGGAGAGCTACATGATTCACATATTGGGAGCAAGCCGTCGAGAAACCAAGCTCAAGGCTTACCTCGCGGAAGTTTTGAATTCGATACGCCCCAGCACCACCCCATAGCGGCGACCCAACTCGTGCGGCACACAGCCTGAATCCTGACCTGCAACTGCAGTTTGCCAGAGTACTCCGGAAGCTCGATCGGATAAAAGTGAGCGTAGCAAAACAATCGACAGCAAAATTCATATTTCCTTTCTCGTTCAGCTCAAGAAGCTTTGAGGCTAGAGCGGCTGCGATCGATCGGACAGAGTGGGGTGAACTCAACAACATATGGCGCACGGCTAACTTTCAGAGTGATGACCTGCTGCCCGTTGTGGATCGGTATTTGAATGGTGCGACTGGGCAAGCAGGTCAGGCCAAGATATGGAAACTGGACGGCAATGCCTTGCAATCGCCTAAGGGGCTAGGTGGCGGAGCAAAGAATGCCACCTGCCAATGGCGGGTGAAGCAGCGAAAATTGCAGGTGAGTTTTCGACTGCTGTCCGTCGAACTACTAATGTTTCACGCGGGCGTTGGCTTCGTGGTCTTCGAAGCCGTGCCAGAGTCAGACGCCCTGGGCGATTGGTTCGATTTTATCCACGCCTTTCGATTCTTCGAAGGACGCGGAACAAAGCTGCAGTGCAGCCTCAAGTTGAGTGCCGGAGGCCAGCTCGACTTTTTCCCCGATCTTTGTGGAGGATTGGAGCAGCATCCGCAAGGCGTAGGTACGACCCTGGATCTGGTGAAGTGCATCCTCGCCAGTGGGAATCTGGACGCGGATCAGTCCCGATGGTGGCAAGAGGAATTCGTGTTGGGACAGGCCATTCCCTATTGCTGCTTGTTCCTGAAATCTTTGCCCGCTGAAGAGGATGCAATGACCATCTACCGACTGCGAAATCTCTTCTACTCCGCTCAAGAGGTTAGGCTGGCTGCGGAGGATCTCGAGCTGAGGCATGGCAGTCTGCTAACTTATGCGGATCGGGAGTGGTTTGTCATCTCGTTGGATAGCGCCATTTTGTTGCCTTCGATCCACCCGATACTCCCTTTTTCAATTCGACACTGCCTGGGCATCTGGCCCGTCAGTATATGTTGCTGCTATTGATGGCCCTCCACCAAAGATTCAAACTCTTGAAATTCTCCGAAGACGTCGCCCAGCAATGGTCCACGCATTCCATTCCAGATCGCCTGCAAGCCTTCGAAGAGCTCAACCAAGAGATCTTGAGCTTTCGGGCCCACGGTTTATTCGGGCAGATTGGGCAGCGCGATCATCTACATCGCTTCTATCGCAAGCTGCATGAGGTCTTCGAGATTGAGCGACAGTTTACCGAGGTCTCCAGCGAGGTCAGCGACATGCATGAATACATGCATGTCGCCCAATCCAAGAAACTAGAGAAAAGGTTGAATCTGCTGGCCGTCATCCTAGGCGTTCCCGGTTTGGTACTCGGCTTCCTGGGCATTAACATTTTGCATCTCACCTCCAATGAAGGTCTCGCCTGGTGGTCTGCCGCCTTTCTCACACTCTGCCTCAGTGCGGTCCTTGGCTACTTCGGCTTGAGGTGGCTTCAAAAACACTAAGGACTGATGCGTAAATAAACAACCCAATTCGAAATCAGCCGGAGTGCATGAGTACCCGGTTATTGCGGGAACCGGACGCCAAAGCGATTCGGCTAGTTCGCTTACTTCATTGCGGACGAGTCCAAAGCAACAAAACCATAGCCATCCAAAACTTTCTAGCAAATCTAAGCCCATTCGTAGGGCTCCCGGCTTGGCTCGCGCGCTAGCCCGGGAGGCTGGATAACGGCATGCTTTCCAACAGCAAGTCTCTTACGGTTGCCGAGAATTCAGGTGACTGCTGGAGACGGTTGCGTATCGCCGTCACCTGCCCACTGTACTGCGGCAGTTGCTGCAACTGATGAACCAAACGCGGAGTGGTCAGCTTGTGCATGGGCAACCACGTACCACAGCCCAGTCGCTGGACGCGTTCGGCATTGTCGAACTGGTCAAAGGCCATGGGCAACACAAGTTGAGGAATCCCTGCCGCAAACGACTGACTGGTTGTTCCTACGCCGCCGTGGTGCACGATCGCCGCGGCGTGGGGCAGCAACTGCGAGAATGGCAAATACTTGGCGGAAAAAATGTGCGGGGGTAATGGGTGTGGAATTTGCGATGGATTATTGGAGATGAGTATGGCTGCACGCTGGAGTTGGTGGCAGGCCGACGCCGCGTGCGTCAAGAATTTCCGACCGTGTTCATTGGCTGTTCCAGGTACAAATACGATCGGCTGTTTACCGGCCAGTTGCGCGAGGATCGCCTGCAGCTGGCTGGTGACCTCCGCAGGTACAATGTCGGCAGCATCGGCCAACGGAAAGCCGACCAGACGCATCTGCGGCAAAAGGTCTGCAGGCGGTATCGAGAACCACTCGGGGAACAAGCACAGCACCAGGTCGGGTGACCACCACCAATTCTTCAACATCCGCTTTACCGGGGGCAGGTCGAGCGACTGTCGCAGAGCATTGATCTCGGATAGGGCCATGCGGTCGAGCATGAAATCGGCGGCCCAGTAGGCCATGGGCAACGTGGTCTTCGGAATCCAGCGCTCCCATGCAAAGCCACTCAGCCGCGGCGGGGCCGTGAAGGAACGCAGCGGAGTGGGCGCGGGTACAACGGTCACGAAACGCGTGCTCGGGTATTTGTCCCGGTAGATTCGACCCGCCAAATCTAACAAGTGGCTCACCAACAGGGTCTTACCCGGCTGGCAATGCTCGACCAGCCAGGCGTAGTGAGACCTGAGTACATTATTCACAGCCTTCTCAAAAATATGCTGCAAACCGCGCCGCGGGTGCCATAACTCTGGGTCGGCTACGAAATGCGAAAACTGCTGCTCGTCAAACAATGCGTGCGTTGCCAGGCCAGCGTTGTGAGCCAGATGCAGATAGCGCTCGGCTGACAAGAATAATACTTGGCGACCCTCGGACTGCAGGATTCTAGCGATCGCCAGCATGGGATTAACATCGCCCAAGCTGCCCGGGGCGGTGACGATCGTGTCGTGCATTTTGCTCATCAATTTTCTAGGGAATCCAGCCCCAATTCCTCAGCCGGCCGGTCCAAGAGACTACCAGGAGACTCCGCTACCTCTGATTCGGTTGGCCATGACAGGTTGGATACCGGATCATGACTCAGCCGCACCACGAGGCTGCGCTCACGCACAGCCACTACTTTGACCCGCTGACCCGCTTCGGCAATTCCACTGAGCATCACGGCGTTGATTCTTCGGTGACCAAGCTTGATTTGACCGGAAGGCATGAGCGCAGTCTCGGTCTCAAGCGTCTTGCCCACCAGTGCCTCCAAGGAGGATCCAGCAATTGGTTTATCTTTCTCGGCATAAATGGGCGGGGGGAGAATCATGCGGCGGCCGATGGGTGTATGAGGCCAAATGCGAACGGCCAAATAGATGAACACCGGAATCGACGCAGCCACTAAAGTCAACATGGCCATGCCCATCGACGTACTCGAGCGAAAGCCAAACAAGATGCTAGAGCAAGCGGCAACGCCAGACAGAATGAGCAGCATGCCTCCGCTGGGCACGAAGATGTCAACAAAGG
The DNA here is from genome assembly GCA_963707245.1 of Pirellulaceae bacterium. Lineage (GTDB taxonomy): Bacteria > Planctomycetota > Planctomycetia > Pirellulales > Pirellulaceae > Aureliella. Next base: position 35,608 of record CAVPPY010000016.1, on the reverse strand, counting down.
CCAACAGCAACGCGGCACAGTACAACAAGATGGCGGCGAGATAGGGATCCATGGCGTGCTAGTGCAAGCAGTGTTTCAATAATGTCCAAACGAGGCGCCCGATAACCACTCGGTCTAGTCTAGCATACGCCCAATTCAAGACCCGGGCGATTCGACTGCCATGCCCAGCAGCGCCCCCCTGCCCCATGGTAACCTCTTTATTTCTTCCGCCAGGGGGGAATGCTGGCCTGCGCAGCCGCTGGGGCTCATCAGGCGGCGCGCCGGTGCGCAGTCGATTAGAATAGAACGTGAAGGATGGCGGCATGTCGTCCTCAAGTCCTTGGAATGGCTTCCGCGACAGAATTCACCTGGAGTCTCACTCATGGATCCACGACTTGCTGCCGATCTGTACCTCTCGCGCAGGAATTTCTTTGGCAGCACGGGCCTGCGGTTGGGGTCGCTGGCTTTGGCCACCTTGCCCGGCGCATGGACGGGTACAGCCCGGGCAGCAGGCGAAACCAAGATGAATCCTGCCCTGGCAGGGCATGCCCAATTTTAAGGCTCAGGCCAAGGCCATTATCTACCTGCATATGAACGGCGGCCCGTCACAAATCGATACATGGGACTACAAACCTGTGTTAGACGATTATTTCGACCAAGATCTGCCAGATTCGATCCGCATGGGACAGCGAATTACAACCATGACCAGCGGGCAAAAGCGGTTGCCCGTGGCGCCCAGCAAGTTTGCATTCCAGCGATACGGTCAATGCGGCCGCTGGGTCAGCCAATTGCTGCGACACACGGCCGGCTGTGTGGATGATATCGGGCTGATCAAGTCCGTACATACCAATGCGATCAATCATGACCCCGCCTGCACCTTTGTGATGACCGGCAGCGAAGTACCCGGAAAGGCCAGCCTGGGTAGCTGGCTGGCCTATGGGCTGGGCAGTGAAAGCAATGATCTACCAGCCTTTGTGGTGTTGACCCCCAGTTGGTCGTCGACGGCATCTGCCCAAGCCCTGTTTACGCGAATGTGGAGTAGCGGCTTTCTGCCCACGCGTTTCAATGGCGTTGCCCTGCGTAGCAGTGGAGATCCGGTGTTGTATTTGCCCAACCCACCGGGAGTCTCGCGCGATGATCGACGGCATATGTTGGATGCGCTGTCCAAGTTGAACGAGCATCGACTGGCACAACTGGGAGATCCGGAAATACAAACCCGGATTGCTCAGTACGAGATGGCCTTTCGCATGCAACGCAGTGTGCCCGAACTAACGCAGTGGTCCGATGAATCGCAACGCACGCTGGAGATGTATGGTCCACAAGTTCAACAACCCGGCACCTTTGCCGCTAGCGCACTGTTGGCTCGACGGCTGGTCGAACGCGGCGTTCGCGTGGTGCAACTCCTCCATCGTGGCTGGGATCAACACGGGAATATTGCCAACGATCTGCCGGCTCAGTGTCGTGATATCGATCAAGCCACGGCCGCGCTGTTGCAAGACCTCAAGCAACGTGGTTTGCTGGATTCAACACTGGTCGTCTGGGGTGGTGAGTTTGGGAGAACCGTTTATTGCCAAGGCGGATTGACGCGTGAGAACTATGGCAGGGATCACCACCCACGCTGCTTTCCGATGTGGCTGGCCGGGGGCGGCATACGTGGCGGCACGGAGGTCGGACAAACGGATGATTTCAGCTACAACATTGTTGATCGGCCCGTACACATCAACGATGTCAATGCTACCCTGTTGCATTGCATGGGCATTGATCACGAACGATTTACATTTCCCTTCCAGGGACTCGATCAACGCCTGACGGGCGTCGAAGCAAGTACCCCTGTCCGCGAGTTGCTGAGCTGAAAAAAAGCTGGCACCTTGGACCGGTGTACGGACCGCGGGGAGGCCCATGGAATTACTCACGGAAGGATTACGAAAAACGGCACGTCTGTCGACGTGCCGTTTGGGTTCTTGGAGCAGGCTCTGCTAGGGCTTAGTACATGTCGTGGTCGCCGCCGTGTCCCTTGCCGCCCTTTTCGGCCTTGGGCTTTTCGGCGATCAACGCATCGCTGGTCAGCAGCAGGGTGGCTACGCTGGAAGCGTTGGCCAGGGCGGTGCGCGTCACCTTGGTGGGGTCGATCACGCCGGCCTTGACCAGGTCTTCGTAGCAATCGGTCAACGCGTTGTAGCCTATGTTGCCCTTGCCTTCGGCGACCTTCTCGCACACGATGCCGCCATCCTTACCGGCGTTTTCAGCGATCATGGTCAGCGGAGCGCGGCAGGCACGAACGATGATGTTGAATCCAACCTGCTCGTCATGTGCTCAGATTCTTGGCTCGACGCTGAGGCCGATGCTGGCCCGCAGCAAAGCCACACCGCCGCCAGGCAGAATGCCTTCTTCGACGGCAGCACGGGTTGCGTGCAAGGCATCCTCGACGCGAGCCTTCTTCTCTTTCATTTCGCTTTCGGTTGCGGCTCCCACGTTGACCTTGGCAACGCCACCGGCCAACTTGGCCAGTCGCTCGTCGAGCTTCTCGCGATCGTAATCGCTGGTGGTGTTTTCGATTTCGCGACGGATCTGATCGATGCGGGCCTTGATGTCCGAGCTCTTGCCCGCACCTTCGATGATGGTCGTGTTGTCTTTGTCGATGATGACCTTCTTGGCACGACCCAGTTCGGCCAAGCCGATCGACTCGAGCTTGGTTCCGAGGGCTTCGAAGATGGCGGTGCCACCGGTCAGGATGGCGATATCTTCCATCATGGCCTTGCGACGATCGCCGTAGCCGGGTGCTTTGACGGCAGCCACGTTCAGCGTGCCACGCAGGCGATTGATGACCAACGTCGCCAGGGCTTCGCCATCGACGTCTTCGGCGACGATCAACATCGGCTTGCCCTGCTGAACGACTTGCTCGAGGACGGGTACCAGATCCTTGATGTTGGAAATCTTCTTTTCGAAGACCAGGATATAGGGATCCTCGAGGACGACTTCCATGCTGGCCGCGTCGGTGACGAAGTAAGGCGACAGGTAGCCGCGGTCGAACTGCATGCCTTCGACGAACTCGAGTTCGGTATGCAGGCTCTTGCCTTCATCGACGGTCACGACGCCATCCTTGCCGACCTTTTCCATGGCATCGGCCAGCAGTTCGCCAATTTCGCGATCGTTGTTGGCAGCGATCGAAGCGACATTGGCCATTTCGCTCTTGTCGCGGATCTTGATCGACATCTTGTGCAGTTTGTCGGTGATGTCGGCAACTGCCCGTTCCATGCCAGTCTTCATTTGAATCGGATTGCAACCGGCCACGACGGACTTCAGGCCTTCGTTGAAGATCGCTTCAGCCATAACCGTGGCGGTTGTCGTGCCGTCGCCGGCAACGTCGCTGGTCTTGCTGGCGACTTCGCGGACCATGCGTGCGCCCATGTTTTCGTAGACGTCTTCCAGATCAATTTCCTTGGCAACGGTCACGCCGTCTTTGGTGACGGTAGGGCTACCGAAACTCTTTTGAATGATGACGTTGCGGCCCTTGGGACCGAGGGTAACCTTGACGGCACGCGCCAACTTTGAAACGCCGCGGCGAATTGCTTCGCGTGCTTCCTGATCAAATGCAATGATCTTCGCCATAACTATAAGTGCTCCAGGATTTGTTTATTGAGGGAGGGAATTTGCGAATGTGGCTCTAGCCACGATGCTTGCTCGACTGTTGCCTCAAAGGCACTACTCAAGCACCGCCAGGACTTCGCTCTCGCCCATCAGAATGTATTCTTCGTCGCCAATTTCGATCTTTTCGCCGGCATAGCTGGTAAAAAGCACGCGGTCACCAGGCTTGACCTGCATCGGGCCGCGACTGCCATCATCCAGCAGGCGGCCATCGCCAATGCTGATCACCGTGCCACGCGTTGGCTTGTCCTTGGCCGAGTCGGGCAAGTAAATACCGCCCAATGTCTTGTCACCCGACACCTCACGCTGAACCACCAGGCGATCTCCAAGTGGCTGCAATTTGATTTGCTTCGCGTCTTTCTTCTTCGTAGCCGTCGCCATGAGCGGCACTCCTCCACAGAATTTTGAGTTAGCTGAAACAGGGAATTGAACGAACCGGCCCCCCGTTTGCAAATGAATTTGCAGTTAACGCAGAGCCAGCCAGTCAAAAAGGCATGGTTTATTGATGCCACAGCCAAGAGCAAAATGCGTGCCACTTGCTAGGAGTGGTGGTCACCCTTGTGTAAACCCTGGGATTCCAAGTCTCTCGTAAACGGATGCCGGCCTTCTGCCATTTTGACAACCCCGTTGATTTCGGCCCCCAGCCCGCCCAAAATGCAGCCTCGCCTGGATGTTTAGCGAGTTCGCCAAGCCGTCTAGGGGGTCACGCTGTGGCAGGCGTCTGCCGCAGCGGATTGAGTATCTCACTCCCAAAAAGGGCCGACTCCATGCAACGCTATACGATTGAAGAGTTCATCCGCTCGACGGCCCAAGACGATAGCGCCAATGAATTCTTCCAGCTTGAGAACGAAAGAATGCTGGAAGTGAATCTGGATTCGATGGTGTGGATCAAGGCCGGAGCCATGGTGGCTTATGTTGGCCAAATCAAATTCACCCGCGAAGGCTTGCTCGAACAGGGCCTGGGAACACTGCTGAAGCGCAGCATGACCGGCGAGGGCGCAAAACTGACCAAGGCGGAGGGCCGCGGACGGTTGTACCTGGCCGATAGCGGCAAGACGATCCGCATCCTCAAGCTGGAAAATGAGTCGATCTTTGTCAATGGCAGCGATTTGCTGGCTCTCGAACCGAGCGTGCACTGGGAAATCAAAATGATGCGCAAATTGGCCGCCATGGTGTCCGGCGGGATTTTCAACGTCCGCCTGAGCGGCCAAGGCCTGATCGCCATTACCTCGCACTTCGAACCAATTACCCTCCGCGTCCATCCGGGCATGCCCATTCGCACCGATCCCCATGCGACCATTGCCTGGTCAGGCAATTTGACCCCGGAGTTCAAGACCGATATTTCGCTGAAGAGTTTCTTTGGCCGAGGCAGCGGAGAGTCGATCCAAATGGAATTCACCGGGGAGGGCTTTGTGGTTGTGCAGCCCTACGAAGAAGCCAGCATGCAACACGCGGCAGGCGGCTAAGGAACGTGTCAAAACTAACTTCCGCAATCTCAAAGTAGCCATCAAGCTCCGCGTGATGATTGCCAAGAAAAACAGGGAAGTTATTTTTGACTCATCGCTAAGCTACGAAGTAATAGCTGGTTGCCGGATAGCCTACATGAGCGGTCGCCCGAATTTGGACTGGACGCGTCGCCGCGTTTTTCAGTAAGGACAGGCTACTGAAACGTTCTAAAAGCATCCTCCGCAGGAGTTAAGGGATGATCCACATCGAATCGCAAATCAAGCACCACCTGGGGCAACAGGCCGCCCTGGAACGTATGCACCAATTGGTTGCATCGCTTTCTCAGCGATTTCCCCAACAGGTTCACCAGATCAAATTGTGCTTTCGAGATCACAAAGTCGATGTGAATTTTGCGGCCTACGGATATGTCGTGCACTGGCAAGCCGAAATCGAAGAGGAACGCGTGCTATTGCACGGGCAAATCCCTGATGCCGCCCGGCCCTTCCGCAACAAGATCGAACAATCCATTCTGGCCCGCGTCGAGGATTCCCTGCTTCCGGTAGCGAGTCCGGTTGCCCGTGCCGCCTAATTTGGAAAACGCCACTTTCGTCGGAATCAAGGTTTTTCTTATACCGAAGTGCATAGGTGAAAGCTCGCATTTTTCATGACCCCGCGTGAGCGAGGGATTCTAGTGTGGAATGAGTCCCTCGCTCATGCGCGGGCAAGAATGAAAAACGCTGTAAAGACGCTTAAAAAGGCTCAATGCGCAACCTGAAGGGACCGTCCGGAATTAAGCTACCGAATCAGCCGCAACGCGTTAGCCTCCAGTTCCTTCAAAAACTATGTGCTAACGCACTTCTGCTGTAGCAAATGCGGTGCTTTAATTGCGGACGTGCGCTAACATGTGCGCTTCGAGTCCCCAACGAGAAACCCTTCGCACGAGTTGCCATCGCATGCCCTCCGCTCCAGTCACCCACCGCCCTCAAGTTATCGTCACGGACTTCATTTTCGAACCACTGGATGTCGAGCGACAGATCCTTGGGGAACGGGCCGATGTGCTGGCCCTCGGGGCTCAGTCCTCCGCGGACTTGGATCAGCGTGTCGAGCAGGCCACCGCGCTGTTGGTCTACCACTTTGTGTCGGTGCGTCGCGATGTGATCGAGCGTATGCCAAACCTGAAGTTGATCGTTCGCTGTGGAGCCGGCTATGACAATATCGATCATCAGTTCGCGCGAGCACGCGGTATCGACGTAGCCAATGTTCCAGATTACGGTACCGAAGATGTGGCCGATGCGGCTATCGCCATGGTGATGTCGCTGGCCCGTGGTACGCATTTGCTAAACAGCCTGTGCCAGCGAGGCAGTCATCAATGGACCTACGAATTGGCTATCCCCCTGCGCAGGATACGCGGTCGGACCTTGGGTATCATTGGCGCTGGCCGAATCGGTACCGCGGCAGCCCTGCGTGCCAAGGCGCTGGGCTACGATGTTGTTTTCTACGATCCCTATGTTTCCGATGGTCACGACAAAGCCATAGGCATTCGGCGGGCCACCACCCTTGAACAGCTATTGCAACAGTCGGATGTGGTCAGCTGCCATTGTTTGTTGTCCGATGAAACGCGGCATATGATCAACGCGGAGACGATCCAGCTCATGCGCGAAGGCAGCATCCTCATCAATACGGCCCGCGGGGCCGTGGTCGATCCGCAGGCCCTACTGACGGGGCTGGAGACGGGACGACTGGCCGGAGCAGGCATCGATGTGCTGGAGCAAGAGCCACCCTCGGATGATCACCCCTTGATCCGCGCCTGGCGCGATCCCCAGCACCCTGCCCACGACCGACTGATCCTGACCCCGCACGCCGCCTTTTACTCCGAAGAGGGATTGGCCGACATGCGTCGCAAGGGGGCCGAGAATGTCTTGCGCGTGCTGCTGGGACAACCGCCGCGAAACGTCATCAATTAGTCGGCAGTGCGTTCGTTAGCTGCTGATACATTCTACGGGTTGACCCGTACTCCACTGCCGAAAGTCGTGTGGCTCGCGATGCACGCGACGATAAAGGGTGTCGCGCTCGACCGGTTCGCGACCCGTCTCCTGAATCAATTGCTGTATTCTCTCCACCGAAAGTATCTCCGGCGTGGTCGCTCCAGCATCGTGGTAAATCAGCTCGTGCCGCACAGTACCATCGATATCGTCGGCTCCGTAATGCAGGGCAATCTGAGCGGTCTCGATGCCAAGCATAATCCAATAGGCTTTGACGTGAGGGATGTTGTCCAGCATCAGTCGCGCCACAGCCACGTTTCGCAAGTCGGCTAATGCCGAGGGCTTTTTGATGCTGTCCAACTGAGTGTTGTGCGGGTGGAAGGCAAGCGGAATGAACGTCTGAAAGCCCCCCGTTTCATCCTGCAATTCGCGCAGTCGCAGCAGATGATCAACGCGATGAAAAGCCTCTTCCAAGTGTCCATAGAGCATGGTGCAGTTGCTGCGGATCCCCAGGCGATGCGCCTCACGGTGGACTTCAAACCATTTCCGCGCATCGGCCTTGTGCTCGCAGATCTGGTCTCGCACTTCCGAATGAAAAATCTCCGCACCACCCCCGGGCAGACTGCCCAGTCCCGCAGATCGTAGGTCCTGCAGAATATCGGTCAGACTCCGCTTGGTCAGGAATTCGAACCATCCTACTTCGACGGGAGTCCAGGCTTTCAAATGGATCGCGGGATAGGCTTGGTGCAGCGTTTCGATAATGCCGCGATACCACTCGTATCCCATTTTGTGGTGCAGGCCGCCGACAATATGCATCTCTGTGCAGCCATGTTCATGTGCCTCCTGGCCCCGCGCCAGAATCTGCTCTTCGTTCATGAGATAGCCCTTCGGATCCCGAAGGTCGCTACGAAAGGCGCAAAACCGACAGCGGTAGATGCACACGTTGGTCGGATTCAAATGCGTATTGATGTTGTAATAGGCCACATTGCCGTGCATCCGCTCTCGCACGGAATTGGCCAGTATGCCAACCTCCTGCAGGGGAATGCGCGGGTCGTAGAGCGTCAGACCGTCGTCGAAGCTTAGCCGCTGGCCAGCGGCAACTTTGTCTACAATCGCTTTGAACGAGTCCTGCAACTGGCTGGCTGTCATCATTACGCTTGGCCTCGGAAAGGGGGTGCGGTCGCTGGCGAGCAAGGCGACAAGGGTTTTCGAGCTGAACCCAGTGGAGCAACCGCAGTTCGCGCCCCAGTTTAACCCAAGCAGGCGTTTCAGTCAGGGTGACCAGGAGGCAGCGACTGTCCACTCTGTGGACTTGTTCTCTTGCTTGGTCCAGTCGCTCGGCCGTATGAAGGACAGCAGGCCCACAATCATAATCCACTCAAAAAGAAATAAATGCATGGAGTATTCAATGGACAAATGCAGCCCAATCCCCAGCACAATGGCCCAGCGTCGCGTGGCCGGAAGCCACAATAGCAGCGGCAGCAACGTCTCTAGCCCCAGTACACCCCATGTGCAGGCTGCGACCATCCAGCCATTCTCAAACAGCCCATCGGGCAGCCACAAGCGTCCAAATACATCCTGCATCCGCGACACATAGTAGAGTGCCGTACCATCTCGCCAGGTAACCCCCTGCCATTTGCAGTACGCCGTGGACAGGTAAATTGCCGTCACCTCAATCTGCATCAAACGCAGGGCCCAAGCCGAATCGCTCGACCCGACCCTATCCCTCGCTTGGCCTTGGCCTTTTTCATTGCCGAACAGCCGCCGCCGCAGGGACCAGGCATGATCTAAGGGCATAAAGATCATGAAGAAAGCGAACAGCCGGAATACCGTGTCTTCGCCGTCGCAAATCAATAAATTGCGATTATGAAAGGAGGTTAGCCAGACGAAAATACAGGCTGCCTGAAAGCGGGACCAACACCCCAGCAGCAACAACAGCCCCTGGGCGAAGAGGATCATCAGCCCTGCATAAACCAAGCGTGGGTCGGTGGGTAACCAAAAAAATAGCGACCACGTACCGTCAATTGCCACCTTCCGCGCTGCGTCCAAATGCAGCACGCCCGCCTCGGTAAACCAAGTTGTCGCGTCCAGCATCCACACCGTGGTCAATACCAACAGCAAGACTGCATAGGCGATGCGGATCACCGAACACATGACCGGCGCGGGGACCTCGAACAGAAAGCCATCGAGGGCAGTCAGGCATTTTCGCAAACTACTCATGGTTGATACTCTCGAGTTGTTAGCAGGTCGCTCGAGAAAACCCAGAAGGTATCGTCTCGCGATGGCAAACTGCCGTCCTCGGGCATGCTGATGTTCATCTGGTGCCGAAAGAGCTTTAAGCGCCACACCGTCGCGCCCGACAGCAGCTCGCTGCTTGGCTGTGGCGGGTCACTGGACAAGGGATGCGCGGTCGCGGATATCTGCTGACGAGCGACAAAATCCGCACACTGATCGATCGCTGACTGGTCGCTGTAGGGCAGCTTGTTGTAATAGTTCATGTAGCGAAAGCCACGAAATTTCTCCCAGCTCGATGCCTTGGCCCAATAATTCGAATTCCAGTGCGTGGTTTTCCCATCTGGATCCGTGAACTCGGCAGTTAGCCAAGCATTGTTCAGAACCGGATTTGGTGCAAACAATGGCCATTCACCCTGCCACAGACTGCGCGCGTCGTCAACGGAAAGATCACGCTCTTAACTGCATTGACCAGGGGGATTGGCTTTCCGAGAAAGCTGCGCGGAAAGGTCTCGATGGCAATGATAGCGAACATCGCCAAGGCGAAGCAGCGAACGCACCACCGCTGTGCATGCGTGACCGGCGGTTTGCGGCGAAGTCCATTCCGCATCCGCAGCCCGCGCTGGACTCTCGCCTGCGGTCCTAGCTGGATTCTCGGGCCTAACTGGATTCTCGGGCGTCGGCTCGGGACTCTCCAGTTTTGTAGGCAAGCTGTGGGCAAAGTTTGAGAACATAGACATTCCGATCAGATTGCGATGATCTCACGCATGCCGTCGACTGCGTGGCAGACGTCGTCCCCGGCTTTCTGTGGTCCACGCGGCGGACCTTAGGCCACGTCCGCAAATAAAGTACCAAGTTCGCTATCAGCCGGAGTGCCTTAGCAACCGGTTGCTGCGGGAACCGGACGCAAAAGCGTTCCGGCTAATTAGTTCACTTCATTGCGGACAAGGCCGTGGATCTAGCCGTGCTCGGACACTCGCCAACCCACTCATGCGCTGGGCTTGTACTCGCCAGTACTGAGGCGCGAGACTACTGATAAGTCATTGCACGAGGGTAAGCTAGTTACCAGCCTAGCCTGCAAGAATGGAGGCATTTCGCCACTCCTCCCATGCTATAACCGCTACCACCCGGCAGCAGTACTTAACTTAGGGACCGTCTCAAAACAAGCTACCGCATCAGCCGCAACGCGTTAGCGTCCGGTTCCAGCAAAAACCGTGCGCTAACGCACTTCGGCTATTGGCCAATTCGGTAACTTATTTCGGGACGGTCCCTTAGAATCTGTTTTCAGATCGACTGTTGGAATTGATCAAACAGGTATTGGCTATCGTGTGGGCCAGCCGAGGCTTCGGGATGGTACTGAACGCTAAAGGCTGTTTCCGAACGGTGTCGCACACCGGCGATGGTGTCATCATTCAAATTGCGGTGTGTGATCACCAATTCCGCTGGCAGGCTGGCCTCTTCGACGGCAAATCCATGGTTCTGCGAGGTGATCTCCACGCGGCCGCTCTCCAAGTTCAGAACGGGTTGATTGCTGCCTCGATGCCCGAACTTGAGCTTGAATGTCTTCGCGCCGGCGGCCAAGCTCAATAGTTGGTGACCAAGGCAAATCCCAAATATCGGCCGTTGTCCCAACAATTGACGAATCGTCTCGATGGCATAGGTCAGCGGTTCGGGGTCGCCCGGACCATTGGACAGGAAGATGCCGTGTGGCTCTTGCTCCATTACCTGCTGGGCCGTAGCGGTCCCGGGCAGGATGGTTACGCGATTGCCGCGTTCGAATAGGTGTCGCGGGATATTCCACTTCATTCCAAAGTCCAGGCACACAATGTGGGGTTTGGACGCGTCGGCCTCGCCCAAGCACACGCGATTTTCATCCAGTCGAAAGAGGGCTTCATTCCACCGCCTGAGTTTTTCAGGGACGACCTCACGAACCAGGTCGCGGCCGACCAGGCCAGGACTGTTGACCGCCTTTTGGATCAAGGAATCCGCGTCCAGATCGATCGTCGACAGCATGCCTTTCAGGGCGCCCTTGGAGCGGATATGCCGCACCAAAGCGCGGGTGTCGATACCGGCGATGGCCACGATGTTGTTTTGCGCCAGATACTGCCGAAGTCCCGACTGCGAGCGGAAATTGCTGTGCAAACGACTGTCCGAGCGGACCACAAAACCGGCTACCTGCGGTCGGTCGCTCTCCACATCATGTTCGTTGGTGCCATAGTTGCCGATTTCCGTATAGGTCATCGTCACGATTTGACCGCGATAGCTGGGATCGGTCAGGATCTCCTGATAGCCGGTCATCGAGGTATTGAAGACGACTTCACCACTCGTCTCACCTTCAGCCCCGATGGAGGAACCACGAAACACAGCCCCGTCTTCCAGCGCGAGTAGTGCAGGCTTTTCCGATCGGATCAAAAGAGTTCTCCGCTATGGCAGGCCAACGTGCGGACGTCCCGTGCAGAGTGGACGACCAACATAAAATTTTGGCCAGTATAAGCCCATAGCCGAGCTAGGGATAGGACCGGATTATTTGAAGCAGGGCTAATCAGAGTTTCAATTTGAGAGGTGAGCCGCGACGCGTAAGCGGCCGGGTTTGCAAGCCCACCCGAGGCCGCACGGCCATGCGGCTCACGGATCCGAGAACCTAACTTGAAACTCTGATTTGCCCTGTTATTTGAAGGCGTTTTCGTCAAAGGCTTCGAACTCGCCTTGATCGGTCCCAAAAGCGTCGACGCCGTCTGTGCCAAATTCCGCGTTTTCATCGAATCCCGCCGCGTCGTCGAATCCCTCGCTGTCTGCAGACAAGGGTGCCGGAGCCTGCGAGGCCATGTTCTTGATCGCCTTGGCCCGCGTAGACTTTTCGCGAAGGGCCGCAATGGCAGTCGCCAGCACCAAGCCGACCATGACGGTAATCCAAAAAATGGGCCAAATCATGCGTTCAATGCCTGCCAGCAAGAGGGTCCTGTCCACAACATCCAGCACCCCCAGCAAAGCTATGGAAATAGCCGCTGGGTGCCAAGCATGGACTAAAAACGAGTTCGACTTGCAACTAGACTAGTTGCTAGGCACGGGATTCGTCAAGTAAATTCAGGGGGAGAGTGATATGGAAAGTTCTCCCACGCCAACCAGCTTTCATCCATTCACGGTACACACCAGCATCGGTACACACCAGGGAGCCGGCATGCACCTCCATCTAGATTCACAGGTTTCCGCCTCACCCATGCACTGGGGCGCATTGGCCGTCTGTCTGCGGTGGATGCTGTGCGCATTCAGTCTGGCTTGCAGTCTGCCGACCCTGGCCAATGCACAAGATCTATCGGGCCGCTGGCGAGGCACCTGGACCAGCTCGGCAAATGCCCGCCACGCTGAGCATCGCGGGCCGCTACGGGCGAAATTTGTCTCCAACGGCGACGGCAGCTATCGCGCGCTCTTCGCCGGGCGTTTTTTCGGCATCATTCCCTTTGCCTATCGCGCTCAGGTCACGCAAAACGGTGATCGCGTCGTCTCCACGCGACGCCTGGGACCCTTGGGAGAGTATCGTATGCAACTGGTCTCCTCACCCGGCGGATTGTACGGCGGATGGAATGCCGCTGGAGAGAATGGTACCATCGGGCTGCGGCGGCGCTGATTACGGCACCGCGCCGGATTGCCTCCGACCTACCATCGATTCCCCGTCTTGAGAGCCCAACCATGACGCTACGGCCCCCGCTGGCGATTCTCCGCGCCCGGCTTGCCACTATTATTTTGTTGGCTTTGTTGACGGCCAACAGCCCACCGCGGGCCATCGCCCAGGAAACTCCCTTCGGCGCAGATTTCCCCAATCTCGATTCGCAGACCATCGGAGAATGGTGGAACAAACAGCCCCGGGGACGCAACCAGCCCATCGTCGAGTTGAACGTGCCCCGCGACCAGGTTGTTGCCTTCGCACTCTATACCCACCATCGCGGTGTGCTGAAGATGAGCGCCCAGCTGTTTCCCTTGAAGCCCGATGAAGCTCGCCTGGCTCGCTTGGAACTGCTGCAAGACGGACAGTGGCGAGAGGTAGCCCGAAGCGAAGTACTAACTCCAGGCTGGGACGCGCATTTTCGTATCGAGGAGTGGGACAACTCTCGCGATGTCAAATACCGAGTTCGCCATGGAGTCGCCGCCTCTTTCGAAGGAACCATCCGCCGCGATCCAATCGATAAAGATGTGATCGTCGTCGGCTCGTTGTCATGCAATTCGAGTCGCACCAAGGGACCACGGGTGGAAATGATCGATAATCTCAAGGCCCAAGACCCGGATCTGCTGTTCTTCGCAGGTGATCAGAGTTACCACCATACCGAACATACCGCCGGGTGGCTGGAATGGGGATTGCAATTCCGCGACATCACCCGCGATCGGCCGACGATCACTATTCCCGATGATCACGATGTGGGGCAAGCCAATTTGTGGGGCGAGCACGGGAAATGGGCGTCCGATGCCGCCGGGGCCGACGGCGGCTACTTCTATCCGGCGGCTTACGTCAATATGGTGCAGCGACAACAGACTTGGCACCTGCCCGACGCGGCAGATCCTCAGACCATCGACCGTGAGATCACCGTTTACTTCACCCATTTGCTGCTCGGCGGAATTGACTTTGCCATCCTCGAAGATCGCAAGTTCAAAAGTGGTCCCGATGGTAAGATTCCCAAGATGGGGCCGCGTCCGGATCACATCAATGATCCGAGCTATGATCGCGCCAGCGTGGATGTGCCAGGCCTGCACTTGCTGGGTGAAAGGCAGCTCGCATTCTTGCAGGCCTGGACCGAAGACTGGACGGGCGCCGAATTGAAATGCGCTTTGTCGCAGACAGCCTTTTGCGGTGCGGTGCATTTGCATGGCCAGCCCTCCAATCGCCTGCTGGCCGATCTGGATTGCAACGGTTGGCCGCAGACTGGACGCAATCGAGCCCTGCAACTGATCCGCCAAGCCTGGGCGCCTCATTTGTGCGGCGACCAGCATTTGGCCGTGGTCGTCAAACACGGCATCCAGGAATTCGGTGACGGTCCCTACGCGTTTACCAGTCCGGCCATTGTGAACACCATTTACGGTCGCTGGTGGCACCCCTTAGACGAGCGTCCGGGCGCACATCCCGTACCCCAAAGTCCACTTCCCTGGACCGGCGAGTTTGAAGACGGTTTGGGCAATAAGATCACCATGCTGGCCTACGCCAACCCCAGCGATGTCAGCGACGAGCGGCAGCGCGGTGACGGTCACGGTCTGGCCAAATTCGATAAGCCCTCGCGGAAGGTGACCTTTGAATGTTGGCCTCGCTTTTCCAAGTTTAGCGCAGGCGATGCAGCCCAGTTTCCGGGTTGGCCCATCACGGTCAGCATGGATGACAACGATGGCCGCCAGCCCGTGGGGCACTTGGCGGCAGTGTCCTTGCCGGGTATCGAGCGGCCCGTGGTCCAAGTCATCAACGAAGACACCGGCGAGATCCTGTACACCATCCGCTCTCCGACGGCCGACTTTCGACCTCCCGTTTATAGCATGGCTCCGCATACCGTTCATTTGGGCCGCGACAAACCCGATCAGGCCTCGCTGCGCCATCAAACCGCAGTCGAGTAAAGCCTCGTTGGATAGCATGCTGCGGTTCAACTAGCCGCTTACAATTGCCAACCCTCCCGCGGAACCCGTGAGATAAACGGTGCGGCCTCGGCCACGCTAGCCTGCATGGTCGAAGCATCCCAGCGGATGGGCTTTCCAGTGCGGAAGGCAACGTTCCCCAAATGATTCGCCTCGGTCAGGGGACCAGCATAACTAAATGGACTGGCGGTCGGCGATCCGCTGCGGCAGGCCGCCAACCACTCCTCGTGCTGTCCCGGCGAATCCGGTACGAAAGGATCCGGTGGGACGAAGTCGCGAAATTTTTCTTCCGGCAACAGCACATACTTACCGTAATCGGCGAGCAGCATTCCATCGGCTCCAACGAATAGCACGCCGCTGTTCCATTGCGGGATTCCGCCTTCGCGCCAGATCTGAGGTTTGTGGGTGCCCTGGTACCATGTCAATTGACAGGCTGGTAAAGAGCCGCGAGCCGCGTATTCGTAGACTGCGGTCATGGAGGCTGGCGCGATTTCAGGATGAGGCGGATCGCCACTGGCCGCTACACAGATTGGTGCATCCAACTGCAACGCCCAATAAGGCAAGTCATTCCAGTGGCTGCCCAGGTCGCTCATCGTACCGTTACCAAAGTCCCACCAGCGATACCACTTGGGACCCGGGAAATAAACCTCGTGATAGGGTCGGTAGGGGGCTGGCCCCAGCCAAAGATCCCAGTCCAGGTAATCCGGTGGCTGCATAATCTCTTTGGGTCGTTCAACCACATTCACGATATCTCCGTTGTCCCGAGCATCACTCGGGCTTTGCAGTCCCCAAGCCCGGCCAACCCACACATGTACTTGGCTCACATCGCCGATCGCTCCCGATTGGATCAACTCAACCACACGGTGATAGTTGCTGCCCGCATGGATCTGGGTTCCCATCTGCGTGGCCACCTTCGCTTCTGCCGCCGCCAGGGTGATCGCCCGAGCCTCGGCGATGTTGTAGGTCAATGGCTTTTCGCAGTAAACATGCTTGCCCATTTTCAGCGCCGGCATGGTCGCGTATGCATGCGAGTGTTCCGCCGTGCTGACGACCACTGCGTCGATATCGTCCGCCTGGCGATACAGCTCACGGAAATCGGTAAATCTTCGCGCTTGGGGGAATTGCTTCGCGGCAGCCTCCAGGTTGCGACGATTCACATCGCACAAGGCGACGACTTGCACCTGAGTATCCTTGGCCATGGTACTCAGATTGGCCCCACCTCGACCACCGACCCCGATAAAGGCCAGCCGCAGCTTGTCGCCTGTCGCTGCTCGCGTCTCGCCCGGCAAGGTACCCACCGCCGCCCCAGCTATCAGACCGCCCAGCAGTTGGCGACGATTAAAACTCGACATGACGTAATCCTTTGCGAAATCAGGCTAAACAAAAAAGCTAGTGCTTCGTCCATCTTTAAGTTTGGGATTAGCCGCACGGCGTTAGCCGCGGTTCCCTCTGCAGAACGCGGTTCCCTCTGCATAAACGCGGGGCTAACGGCCCTTAGTTTACAGGCTCGAGATGTGAATTCCACTAGTAAGGCCAGGAGAAAGTTGAAACATGCGGCCGGGCATGTTAGGTTGCGAAATCAAGACGTTCCATTTCTGGAGTTCAACTATGCGACTACTCGTTTGGCTATTTGTCGTTGCCTCAGTTCAACATTCACTGTTTGCCCAAGACACCAAGCCGGATGTCCAGCTTCCCGAAGCCGAGAAGATCGCGGACATCAATGAGTTGGCGAAAAAATTGGCTTCGAGCGTCGCGGGCGCAATCGTCGATGGCAACTTCAGGGAGGCGCTAGAAGTCATCGGACCTGTGTTAACCCACTATGATGACGTTGCCAGTTCAACACTGTGGATTTGTCCGAACGCGATGGGCCGACCGCAAGTCGTCCTGGCGATTTCGTCCTGGCGCGACCAAAGGTTTATTGAAGCTTGCTCCTTTAGTGAGCACGAGCTAGCGTTCAACATCATAGAAACCAAGTGGAATCCCACCCCAGCACGAATGCCCATCGCCCTTCCTGATGCACCGCAGCCCGCTGAAACGGAGGCAGGTCGTCTGCAGCAAATGCAGGAACTGTTGAAGCGATTCAAAGGCAGCGAGGCATATTTGGGAGGCGAAGTCGAATTTGAAATTCAAGTCAAACCGATATATCGCTATCCCAATTCGACGCGTTCGGATGACGGTGCCCTATTCGCATTCGTTAGAGATGGGGATCCCGAGGCGCTACTGGTCCTGGAAACAACAAAAGATGGCTGGCAGTTTATGGTTGGGCTGATGACTGGCAATCCGATGAGCTACTCGGTTGATGGCAAACGAACACCAATCGCACCTGTTCGTAACACCAAAGCACCCTACATCTTTGTCAGGCGACAGGCCGAACCGAAACAGAATTGACTGGCTAATGGGACATGGGACTCTGTAGCTGGCCACAGCTAGTCTTGGTCTGAGTCCAAGTTTTCTTTACTAGGGAGCAGTTTATCCGCATTCGTCCCATTCATAGATTTTTCCAGCGCGGGCAAGAATTCCAATGTCTTCAGCGCGGAGGAATCCTCTGGACGGACAAAGGACTGCAGTTCATTCAGTAGCTTCAGTGCCTGCTGATGCTCGCCTTCCTCAAGCAGTGAAATGCTCCAATTCGCCAGCAGTGCAGATCGTAGATTGTAATCCGAACGCGAGCTAATCATTTCATAGGCCGCCGCGTACTGCTGCAGCGCAGCCGGATTGTCGCCACTCCGCGACAATGTATTGCCCAGGTTCACCAAGAACTCAGCCTCTTCATTGGTGTTTCCATTTTTCCGTGCAATCTCCAGCCCTTCTTGCAACAAATTGACGGCTTGCTCATAGTTGCCAGCCCTGCTCCCAGAAGGCGCACATGGGGGCACTGCACGCCAATGATCCTGTGTTGCCCCCTCCAAGTGCACTGCCCGCGGGAATCCGACCCCCGGGAATCCGATACCGAGCATTCTTGTCGCCGGCCAGGGGGCACGGGCTTGCCAGTGTTCTTCAGAGTTAGCAGCTTGCCTTGGGTACCACGAGTATGTTCCAGTGTTTTTCGGGGGCAGTGCACTCTGCTTGGTTTTTGGGGGCAGTGCACTCTGCTTGGGTCAAGAGTTCGTTGCCGGGGACACAGCGGAAACAGCACGCTTGGGGAAGGTGTGTACTGGGTTGCCGCCCTCCTGGATGCCCAATTTACCAGCCTGTTGGCCTAGGCGCACACCACGAAGGTGCACTGCCCCCGGACTCCCGCTGGCATGAACTAGGCATGCATCCTAAGATTCGAAGTAACCCTGTTTCACAACCCCTCGGGTACGCGACGTAAGCGAGTGAGTACACCTTCCGCGACTAAGGGACGGTCACTTGCTCCTGCAGCAACAGATCGAGTGTGGACCGCATCTCATGCAGTATCTCCGTCTTCGCTGACTCCGTTGCCTGGTTGTACCACTCGGATGCATCGTTTTGAATGTCGTACAGTTCTTCTTCGCCGTTTTGGTAGCGAATTAATCGCCAGTCGCGAGTACTTATGGCATAGTTACCTGGATCAAAGCTGGTAAGCACCACGCGTCCAGAGGACTGCTCAGGCTGCTGAATCATTGGCGTCAATGATTCTCCGCTCAACCACCCAGCCTTGGGCAGGCCGCAGATGTCGAGTACTGTCGGAAAGAGATCCACCAGGCTGGCCGGCTCGCCGCAGATACGACCGCGAACTGCTGGTTGACCTCGGGGCGGGACAATGATCAAAGGCACGCGAGTTGACTGTCGCCAGCCAGTCCACTTGCCCCAGTGTTCCTTTTCGCCAAGTTGCCAGCCGTGATCGCTCCACAATATGATCCAAGTGTTGTCGGAGTAAGCTGAACTATCGAGCTGATCGACCAGGCGACCTAGCTGGCGATCGACAAAGGTGACGCATGCAAGATAAGCCCGCGTTGCTTGTTTCCATTGATTGTTGTTAACCACCAGCGAGTGCGTGCCGGCCGTAATAGGATCCAGTGCCGTCTTTTTTCCTTGCTCGCCAATATCGTCCAGATCATTTGGGAGAACGGCGGGCAGTTTGATGTCAGCGGTCGGTGGCAGAGCATCAAAATCCTGTTGCGGAGCGAATAACGGAATATGCGGTCGATAGTAACCGACGCCTAGAAAGAGCGGCTTGCTCCGTGGCTCGAATAATTTCTTGATGGCCCAGTCGGTGATACGAACATCACCCATTTCCTCGTCATGCACTTCGACAGGGCCCCAATCAAACGATTCGCCTTCAATAGTATCCGCATTGCGTTCGCTGGGCAGGCCGTTCAGCGGCAACACCCAATCCAGGTCGTTCGGGCCGCCGTGAATCACATGTCGCGGGGTGGCCGTTGCCTTGCTTGGTTGTTCAGCTTCTGTGTACTGAACTTGCCGCCGGGTAAAGGGGCTCCAGCGCTGCTCCGTGTCGTAGTAGTCATTGAATAGTTGCCTGGCATTCGTGTGGTACAGCTTGCCGGTGCCCAGCGTCTCATAGCCATTGGCCGCCAGTAGCATCGGCAGTTGTAGATCCTTGGCCACAGGCTTGCCTTTGGTAACTCCCCAGTTGCTGTAGACCCCAGTTTGATGCGGATAACGCCCGCAGAAGATCGCCGTCCGCGACGCCAGGCAGACCGGCGCCGCGCAGTGCGCATTGGTGAACAACACACCGCGCTCTGCCAGCCGATCCATGTTGGGTGTATGCGCCTGTGGGTGGCCTTTCATACAGCCGATCCAGTCGTTGAGATCATCGATAGCAATGAAGATAACATTGGGTCGGTCAGCCGCATGAACGACGTTACCCAGGAACGCTAGAAAGAGAAGAGTTCGAAACATAGAGATCATTCTCGGTGAATTGTGAGGTGCGGGACAAACATGATCGCGTGGAGTGCTGGCTGGTGGAAGCCATAGGAGCTCGAAGCCTCTTCAGTGTCTAAGCTATCGTTTGCAATTTCTTACCAGATTCCTAAACTCATGGGGGTCGTTTTCATGGTCGTACCGTTCTTGGCTGGCATTCCTCCACATGTCGCATCGTTGGCCCAAAAGCTCTTGGAGGTTGCGTAGTTTATAAGTAAGTCTAGCGAAACGGTTTTCATGCATCATTTTAGCCGGTTATTCACTGCATGGTCGTACTGGTATTTGCGACGGACGCTGCGAGGCAGGACAAGTCACCAAATTCCGATACTTTTCCCGGATAACGTCGGCTGGCTGAACGTCGGTGCATAAGGTCACGGAACGATGGGCTAACGCACTCCGAACATCGACCGCAATGCGTGGGAAGGAGCAATGGTTGCGGAGCGACGCGCTCGGCCATCTTGCACGCCGGTTCGCGCCGACTTCCGTTGCCCGAGATTCTCCGCTTGCATTTCTCGCAACGCGTTGCTGCAGCATCGTAGGCGACGCGTTCCCCAACGGGGGAACTACTGGGGACACTGCGGGGAACTACTGGGGACACTGCACACCAATAATCACGAGTTGGGCCATCCAAGTGCACTGCCCCCGTTTGGCTTTTGCCAAATTGTCGAAGATCAATCGTCTACTGCTGGGACGATGGAACGATAGCCCAACACGAGTGGCTTTGCGACGCGCTTTTCATCGTAGCATGAACTTATCGCGTTGCTGCCATTCTCATTTCCAGAGACATTCCGGTTCCAACTCGACCTGCAAAACACTGCGTTCCCGGATCGCCAGGTTTTTGTACCGCACGACATTATGCGCGGATGTGCACTTGTGCGGTGAGCAGTTGATTCTTGACGCTGCCATTGACCTGGTCCTCAAAGAAATTGCAACGCATATTTCAAAGCGGCTGGCGCTAAAGGCATGGATCCGAAGAGAAATTGCCGCGTTCGGCCCGCAACTTGCTCCTTCATTGACTTCTCCCGCCAATTGATATTCCTACCTGAGAGTGAAATGGCACCAGCGGCTTGCAGCAAGCGTTAGTGTTGTTCGTGTTTTGGATGAGCAGTCTTTCACTTGCGACTTTGCTACTACCAAAGCGTTGTCCTTGCGGCAAATAGTTGTTCCAGCCCTGAGTGGACGTTATCCGAAAGCTTAGGCTTTTGGAAATTGCTGGCAAGGGACGATCGCCGCACCTTGAGACTAACGGAGTTATCCATCATGTTCGGTCAAAGTTCTTTCAACGGTCTTTCGCGTCGTTTAAAGCCCTGCAATTCTGATCGTGTTGTGTCGCCGAGAGCATTTCTGAGAAAGCCGCTCGTTGAATGCCTCGAGGACAGGCGAGTGCTAGCTGCACTGGGGCCGCAATTTCAAGTTGATCCTACCCAGGCTTTTGAAGAGAGCCCGCCCGCAATTGCTGTTGTGATCGAGTCGGGTTTGGCGGACGCCGCGGAGGATAGCTGGCTTGAGGGCAAGCCTTATTTCGTGGCTGCTTGGCAGTCTTGGGAAGAAGACGGCAGCGGCTTCGGCATTCGAGTTGGGGCATTTGATGCTGAGGGACAACCTATCAGCGAATCGCTCCCGCTCAACATTGCCTGGCTTGGTAACCAGCAGGCTCCGGCGATTGCCACCGACGGGCAAGGAAACTTTATGGTCGCTTGGCAATCGGAAGATCAGGTGGATGGCGACTACGACGTGGTATTCCGCACGGGCAAGTTGGAATTGGTCGATGACCTGCTGTCGATGACTATCGATGCTGGCGAGACGATCGTTGGGCAAGGCACCGCACCGGCAGTTGCTATGGGCCGTGATGGCCGGGCAGTCCTCACCTGGACGAGCATGTCGGTGCTGACTGGCTACGACATTCAGGCGGCGGTGGTGGCTGCTGAGGGAATTGAAACGATAACCGTGGCTGACCAGCCAGGTGACCAACTAAACCCGAGTGTAGCCACCGACCAAAAAGGCAGTTTTGTGGTGGCATGGAGTGGTCCGTCAGACAGCCAGGCAACGGTTTTCGCGGCTGAGGAAACCGAGGAGGAGGAAGGCGTGGCCATCTTTGGTCGTGTTATCACCTTGGAAGAGACTGGCTCACCAGCGCTTACGCAGACTTTCTTGGTCAGCGCCACGACCTACCATGACGTGACTTCACCATCCGCAGCCATGAACCATCGCGGGCGGATTGCGGTCGCCTGGCAGGTCGAAGGGCAGCAGGGCAGTGGCTCCGATATTTTCATGACCGTCTTTGACAGTACTGCGGACGCATTGGCCTCCGTGCCCTTGGTCGCCGAACGCGTCAATGATGAGACGAGGCGTCCGCAACGCGCGCCTTCTGTGGGCCTGGATAAGGATGGCAGCGCGCTAGTCGCTTGGCAGACCCAGCATGAGGATGGCTATAGCTGGGCAATTCTGGGTAAGCACTATCAGATTAAGAAGACTGGCAAACCGGGACGTCCACCGGAGATTAACACGACTAACGACTTTCTGGTGAACGAGACGGTAAAGGGGCCTGAAACGCTCCCCAGCGTGGCCATGCTGCGATCCGGCCAGGCGCTTGTGGGCTGGCTTGGCCCCGAAGTGCCCAACCACGGCCACGGCGTCGAAGAGGGAGAAGGCGGGCATGAGCCAGCCGTTTTCGTGCGATGGACCGACTATTTTCCAACGCAGGGCCCTGTCAAGGATTACGGCGTCGACGGATCAGAATTGCTGCTGGCAAATTACGTGTCGATGGAGGACAACGGGACCGCAGCCGCGATGGACGACCGTGGCATATCGCTCGTCGCTTGGGAGAGTTGGCAAGAGTCGGCAGATACGAGCAGCAACGGTATCTATGCGGCATTGGTTGTTCCCGACTCAGAGACGCCACACAGAATCTCGCTTGGGTTGATCAACGGCGATACGCTGGGCAATCAGAGCGCACCCGATGTGGCGGTAGGACGCAGCAACGACGAAGGCTATACGCCGTTCGTGATTGTCTGGCAGAGCGACCACGCAGTGTGGAGTGATTCCGCCGGCAGTGATGTTGGCTACGGCGTTTATGCCATGCTCGGAAGTTTTGATGAGGCAGGTACTCCAATCGAGACTTTGATCATCACAGTGGCTGAGACGCTAGGCGATGAAGTTGCTCCGGCAGTTGCTATGGATGAACAAGGCAATTTCGTCGTTGTGTGGCAAGCGCCAGACGATTCCGGTCAGGGCATTTACGCACAGCATTTCAATGCCGCAGGAGCTGCACTGACACAACCGCCAGCTCAGGTCAACCAACAAACTTACTTGGATCAGGTCTCCCCCACGGTGGCCATGAACCAAGCTGGGCAATACGTCATTGCCTGGGTCAGCGATCACAATGTTCTAAACGATCCCGAGAACGACACCGAGAAGAGCATTTTTGCGAGGTGGTTTGCTGGCCAAGACACGGGGCAAGCGGAAGAGTTCCTGGTCAATGACTACACCAAAGATGCCCAAGAACACCCAGATGTGGCTATCGACGGATCCGGCAACTTTATCGTGGTCTGGCAGAGTATCAATCAAGAGGTACCCAAGATAGAGGAAGAACCGCCCGTCGTACCCGGCGTGAGTTGGGGAGTGTATGCGCGTCGCTACGATGTCACATTGGACAGCGACGAATTCACGGTTAGCCCTCGAGACTCGACCGAGTTCTTGGTGAATGACACGCTTGAGCGACCACAACGTTTTGCCAATGTGGGCATGGACTATGCCGGCAACTTTGTCATCGCCTGGCAAACCATCGGACAGGACGGTAGCAGTTGGGCGGTGTACGCCAAGGATTACCTTTCGCTGTTTGACCCGCAAGACGTTTCGAGTTTCATGCCTACAGAATTTCGTGTGAATAGCCACACCATGGGACCGCAGATCTTGCCCGTCGTTGCGCGGAGCAATCTCTCCGACGCTATGGATGGCTATGCAATCTTCTGGTCGGGACAGGGACCCGGGCATACCGAAGGCGTTTTTGGCCGGCTCGCCTTTGTTGCAGCATACCCCGAGATTGTCGACGTAGCTGCCGTCGACGCGGTGTTCCGTGCGCCGGAAGACACGCTGTTGGGCCTGTCGCTCGACTGGCTGGACGAACCATCTCACCGCTTTGGAAAGAGAGGCAATATGGTCAGGACAAATGCAAGAAGTTGACGAAACGATGACTGCGGTACTTACCGTGGTCATTAGACCACCCTAAACCCTATATGAGATTCGCAACAAAGTTGGAGGTGCATGATGAAATTCGCCAAGCTCACAGTGAAAATCGCGTTGGTCGTAGCCGTTCTGTGCTTCGCCGGTTCGACGTTTGGACAAGGCCGCGGAAATGGCAAAGGCAATGGTAATGGGGGTGGCCCCGGTGAAGAAACCATTCCCAACAATCTTTCGGTACCCGCCATCTTCGTGGGAGGAACGCAGAATGTACAATACCCCGCAGTCTATCCGGAGTTCATCGTCCCCGAACAAGTACCGATTAGTGAGTTTTCCGTGGCGGGGTTCTACTATGTGCAGGGCATCCATAAATGGCAGGCAGAAAGTTCGTCTAGCTCAGTAGTAGAGCCAGTGTATGCCAAGTGGGGTGACAATCTCATAGGCGACGCGAAATTGAAAGTCGGTAGTCCCATTCGTGTCGAGGTCGGACTCTATTCGACGGACCTGTTGCGGCCGGACATGACTGGTTGGGAGGTCGTCAAGCTCGAACCGGACCAACTCGATAGAGTCTCTCCCTATGGTACGGAGGTATTCGACGACGGTTCCTCCGATTACACAACACCATTCATCCCCGTAGCAAACCCAAACCCCTTGGATGAATTCCTTGGAATGGAATCCGTCCGCGAAGTGCGAGTTTACGACAACGCCGCTACGTGGACTATTACCGACGCAAATGGTGCCAGTGTTTTGCCGACCAGCCTTGCATCGGCCGAAATCAACTCGACGGGCCGATATGTGTACGGCTATAACTTGCGTGTAGGGGTGCCGGGAGAGTACACGATCGTGTTTAACGCTCCCAATACCACGATCGAGGGCACCGACAATGTTCCTACGGCAGAGATCGTTGACACCAGCACGGTTAAACTCATCATCAACGTAGTCGCCGGCGGTGGCAATGGTGGCGGCAAGGGAGGCGGTCGCCCGTAGGGTCCACAATGGGCCATGCGTGCAAGCCGCACAGCAGGTTGACTTCGGCACACGTTTAGGGAGGCGCCAAGCGGCAGCCTCCCTTTTTTGTCGTCTTCAGCAGCAACGGCAGTAGGAAGCGATGGCGTAATCTGGCCTGTCCACAGTCAATTGCTTCGTCGCGAAGCCGCCCCAAAGTTTGTAGTCATGGACCTGATTTCAGGGCCAGTCACCGTTCGGGCGAGTTTGGGGGGGCGAGTTTGGGGGCATTGCACTTCAGTGTTTCGCGAGTTTGGGGGCATTGCACTTCAGCGTGTTTCCTGGCTGCAGCGCTTATGCAGGTTAGGAAGAACATCGCGAGACTTCTTTCGGCGTTTCACTGCTACTGGCTGCCGGCACTCGACTACGACTGGCTCATCTGTCGGCTGTTTATCCCCGGCTAAAATGGATTCACGGACTATTGGGGGCACTGCGGGCCTCACGCTAATGATCTTGTGTTGCCCCATCCAGGTGCACTGCCCCCGCGAATCCCGCGGAAAGGCAATTGCCCAGCTTTTCATTGTTGGAGAAGCCAGGGTTGCTACAAAACGAACCATGCAATCGTTGGGTCGCCTGACGCCACCTCTCTCAGGGGCGGACACGAGTTGCCGGGGACACTGGACGCCAGTGGAAGGCGTGTACTGGGTTGCTATTCTCTTGGATTGCCCAGTTTACCAGCCTGTTGCTCCACACCATGACGGTGCACTGCCCCCGACCTTCTGCCCCCGAGTGCGAAACTGAGGCACTCGATTTTGGGTCGCCCTTGTGGCGACCGCACGGTGTTAGGCCGGGAACTCGTAGGGTTTTCGGTATTCCTTGCTCAGCCAGCTGGAGGCATCGGGATCACCAACGATTTTTTCGTCCTTCGGATCCCAATGAATCTTCTTCCCGCTGCGCACGGCGATATTTCCTAGATGACAAACGGTTGCGCTTCGATGCCCGATGCTGATGTCGGCAGTCGGAGTCTTTCGAGTCTTGATGCAATCGAGGAAGTTCTGCACATGAGCGAAGTTGGCTAGTCGTTTCTCTTCATTGGGCACAATGATGCTCTCACCCTTGCGGACGAGCGGACTCGGTACGTCGATCGACTCGAATAGCTCGGGAGGGTTAGCAGACAAACCGCCTCGCCAAACAAACAGACTTCCCTTTTCGCCAACGAATTCCGTTCCTTGCTGATCACTCGGGATCCCAGGTGCTTGTCGGCAATTCAGGGTGATGCCTTGGGCATACGTATACGTGATTTGGCTTTCGTCCGGAGTCTCATACCAGCCTTGAGGATGAAAGACGGCCTTGCCTTCGACACTGATGGGCCCACTATCGTCCATGCCTAAGCCCCACTGGCCAACATCCAGATGGTGAGCGCCGAAGTTCGTTTGCTGCCCGCCGCTGTAGTCCCAGAAAAAGCGGAATAAGTAGTGGACTTGGTTCTTGTTGTAAGGTCGCATGGGAGCAGGGCCTAACCATCGATCGAAATCGAAACCCGCCGGTGGCTCGCTGTCTGGAACCGGCTTACCGGCTCGTTCAATCCAGTTCGGACCTGGCAATGTGACATTTACCTCTTTCACCTTGCCAACGAGATTGGATTGGATAAGTTGCACAGCCAGTTGAAATTCTGCGGCACTACGTTGCATTGTTCCGGTTTGCACGACGCGCTTGTACTTGCGAGCGGCCGCGATCATCGGTCGACCTTCGTCGATGACCAAGGTCAGAGGCTTTTCGCAATAGACATCCTTTCCCGCCTGGCAAGCTTCGATAGTCATCAGGGCATGCCATTGATCGGGCACGGTGATGACAACTGCGTCGAGGTCTTTCGCGTCCAACAGCCGACGATAATCGTCCGTCATCATCGCCGTGCGGCCGTCTTGTTTCAGGAGATATGCGGCGGCTTCGTCGAGATAGTTTCTATCCAGGTCACAAAGCGCTTCGATGCCCGGCATGAAGTAGTTCATATTGTTGCGCGGCCCACCTTGATTGCCAACGCCAATCATGCCCACTCGAACTCGCTCGCTGGGTGCTACTGCTCCAAATATCGATCGATAGCTGGACGCGGAAAGTCCAGTGAATAATCCGGCTGACGCAGACTTCTTCACAAACGAACGCCGCGTTAAATTTGACATCGTAAAAGACTCCACCCGCTTGGTCGAAACAAAAACTCGCCATCGAACTTCACGTGGACAAGCCACTGAAAATAGTCTCCCATGTGCAAGGCTACACCACAGGCAGGGCGAAGGCCATGGTGCATCTGCTCTCCCTTCAAGCAGCTCGTTGAAGCGTCACACTGCCATGCTATCATCCAATAAACAACGGAGTTCCATTTACTGCCAAGCGCCGGTGTCGGTTTCTTTGGGATTTGGAGGACTTGAACCGTGGCAAATGCCAAAACGTTTAATCAATGAATGGGATTGCGTTTAAGTCCCCCACTTCACGCCAAGAGGATTCGATCAGGTGTGAGGGGATTTTAAGGCTTGGGAGACTGTCCGCCCTCTTCCATACGCTGAAGAAATTCTTATCTCCAGGTACTGTGAGAAAGCTCTGCGGTCGATCCTTTTTCCAAGTACCGCAGTACCTCAGTATGTCATCGTTTATCTCGAAGATTGCTCTAATTGTCTGATTTCCACCGCGCCTAAGATGCAAGTCAAAAGCGAGGCAACCACCTTCGTTGTGAGCCGCTTCAAAAGTACCAGCCTGCGTAATCTTGTCACCAGTTGTCAAAATCCACTCGGCGTGGCGAAAACTAAACGTCTGTCGCAAGCGAGCACCCGCTCTTCTCATGTCCCGCGTTGAAATCAAAATCCACGTGCCCTGCAACTTATCGAAATGCTCGCTAGCGGCATCAACGACAGTCGCAGTCTGCTTGGCAGCCGCCTGGTGGTCGGTGACCGTGGGGGCCGAATCACTTGATTGTTGGCAAGCAATCATTGCCAGCACGAAGAAGATAGCGTGCATGAATGTCCTCGTTGAACAGTTTCGCGATACTTCGGAAACGGAACTCCCTTGTCATCGATTTGTCCCGCGGGCGGTGGATCATTTTACCTCAATCCTCTGAGGCCTCTGGACCATCAACCAACTTTCCGACAGGTTGCCGGGGACAGGTTGCCGGGGGTTGCCGGGGACACAGCACGCCAGTGGAAGATGCAGGTTGCCGGGGACACAGCGGACACAGCACGCAAGTGGAAGATGGGTATTTGGTTGCCGCCCTCCTGAATCGCCCAGTTTGCTAGCTTGTTGCTCGACACCACGAATGTGCACTGCCCCCGATCTACTGCCCCCGATCTACCCCCCCCGAGCTACCCCCCCCCCGAGCTACCCCACGCCACGAAGGTGCACTGCCCCCAACCTCCGTCCCCAAACTCTGCTCTTATCGCTTGGGGCATATGGGGGCCCAATCCGCGGGTGGTTAGCAATCCGCCCACGCAAATTGTGCGGTCCCGTCGCAGTGTTCTTATTCTTGTAGTTCATCCACATATCGTTTCACCTCATTGTCAAGTTTCGCGTCACCGAGCCCCTCGTTTTGTAACGAGCGAAATCCATTTAGGATTTTCTCACGGATCTGCAACTCGTTTTCGGCTTTCGCCGTCTTGCGAAACAACGAATGCAATACGGAAATGGCCACCCATCTTTCGTGCTCGTCACGTTTCCTGTCGCGAGCCACAAGCATCAGGGTCTCGAAAGTATCTTGGTTGAACGGAAGATCGCCGCATTCTCGCAGCGCGGTCGTTCGTAAATAGGAATTACCTACTTGTGAACGAGCAAACGAATTCAGGTACATAGTTGCTTCGAGGTGTCACAAAATCCGAATGAGATTTACACATTCGTCATCGTTGAATATTTGGCCGAATGAGTTGACCATGCCGGCTGCAAATTCTTCTGCGGTTGAGACATTGCTTTTCTGCTCAGTCCTCGGCATGCGCTTAGTGATTCTTGCGAGACGACGAGCGACGATTAGCGTCGCATTTGAGCCTCCAAGCAAGCGAGCGAAAGCCACTGTGAACTGTTCTCCCGCTTCCCCGTGTTCTGCTAGTCGATGAGCAACATGCTCCATAACCGCGTTTCGCTTGTCTCGAGAGAGCGATTTACTACGCTGACTCAGCGCAGCAATAAGCAATCACACGACTCATTCAAAGATTGTAGATCCTCAGCGTCAGGTGTGTTCTGCATTTCCTGCGCTAGGGACTCAATTTGTTCGGCGGGCAGACCATTGCGTATTGCCTCTCCGATTGCCCTCCCAATCGCGTCCCCTTGAGGCTCCATTCTTGCCTGGTGTTTCAAGGATTTCTCGACGACTGAAAGTGTTACGTCGACAAGCTCATCAAGCGGCCAGTCTACCGTAGTGGAGGGTAGGGCCGACAGCAAATCGCACCGCCACGGCCTGCTGCTGTGGCGAAACGTTCGCATCTCGAATCGCCTCGACAATGTACTCCGATTGGATAGGCATACCATTGCCTGCCAATGAGTTTATTGCGGCGATAGCGGGCTGAAAATATTGTTTCTCTTCCGATTTGAGCAGGATTTCAAACATCAAAAAACTTGCCTCAGGCCTGACAGTTGCCGGTTCAAAACCATTTTGCAGCAAGTCTTGATAGTACGCGCTCGTTATTAAGCCATGAGTTTAGGATGAGCGCCGTTAAACGATGCATCCAGAACTCAGATTCCATTTCACGCTTCAAACGCTCCCGGTCCGGGGCTGACAGAAACTCGCCTCTCGCTTGTGTGTATGCTTGCCCAGTCTCATGGACGCATCGCTCAAACGCGTTTGGCGCTTCGGCGAAGGCCATAGAGCAAAGTGAGAGAAAAGATAAGGCGAAACGCATGGCGTGCTCCTTTGGAAACTATTTCCCGCTAATTCGAACTCGGCCAGCAATTAACGCCTCGTCTTAACCTGCTTCTGTCCATGTTTTAGGTCTTTCAAATTAGGCGGCCGCAGCGCGGCTAGGACGCCAGCCGAAGAAGCCTATGGCGAGCCCCAGTCCCATCAGCAAGAGGCTAGAGGGCTCTGGTACGGTAGCGGCAACGGTGACAGGCTCGGCAAAGAGGAAGTCATCCATCACAACCAGTTCGTCATTTGGGTTGCCCACGACTCCATTGGAAAGGATGGTGTTCAACCCGGAAGTGATGCGGACACGACTAATCCTCTCGCCGGCATCGGCCACGCCGCCGAGGAAACTCAGTCCCTGATTGCCAGCCACCAGGGCGTAGCGGGAAAAGATCGATTGATTCGACTCGTCAAAGAACTCAACGCCGGTTAGACCTGCTACTTCAACGTCGACGAAGACAAGGCCAAAAGCACTCGTCGTAGCCACGGTGCTCGTTCCGGGAACGAAAAAGGTTACATCGAGGATGTTGCTACTAACAGCCGTGAACAGCTTCTGCGGGCTGAAAGTCTGGAAGTCATTGGGGAAGCCAAACAGCGTGGGCGATAACAGGCCAGCGTTTGCGCTGACCAGAAAACCCGTGCCTGGCGTGGAGAATACGATGCCGCGCGGCGAGGTCGTGTTAAAGAAGTCTGCAGGCAATAGGTTAGGGTCAGAGAGGGAATTGGGGACGCCATCCCAATTGACTTCCCGACGGACGCCCCCGAAGGAGCCGTTAGCTGCGCCGATTGAGCCTCCACCCACGGCGGCACGGAATGCATCACGAGTGGGAGTGATAGCCGCAGCGTCGCCGCCCGCCGCCTCGAAGACGATAATCCCAGCTTCAGTCGTTGCCGTCGAAGCACCTGACAGCATGGCAAGAATTGCATACGCGACGAATCTACGCCCGAAAAAAGGAAAGAGACAATTCATCGTTGGTGCTCCAGGAGGGTAAATCTTGATCAACTCGAATCGCCGATCAATATCACACGCTTTCGGGCCTTTCACAAGTGAATGGAGACTATTTTCGAGTGGCTTCCGGGGGGGCTTCCGGGCGAGTGTTTGCGGGAGTTTTCGGGGGTATCGCAAATTCGTTTTTGCCGGGGACACGTTTGCCGATTTCCAGGGATGATCTCCGGGACACTGCGGACACTGCACGCCAGTGGAAGGTGTGCGCTAGGTTGCCGCCCTCCTGAATCGCCTACATTACCAAGCTGTTGGCCCACTCCACGAAGGTGCACTGCCCCCGAACCGCACCACCCCCCCCCGAACCGCACCACACCCGGGAAACCGCCTCCGGGAAACCGTGGACCGAGAATCCCAGGGGAATCCGTGGACCCTGGGGAGTGGGAGGTGCTGAGAGCCACGTTGGGTGCTGAACAGGCCCTCGGGCTGGATTCACCGCGAAGTCAGGCGTGCTATGCTATTTTCGCCTGAACCCGGGAGCGATATCCATTCGGCAAGCCTGCTGGCCCGCGGCGCAAAAAAGCGATACGCGAAGTCTGCCAAGCCCTGAGTAGAATTGGGAGCCGCCTGCGGCATGGGCCGGCCCATCGTCCAAGTAAATGTGTCGTCGAGATTCAGCCCTGCAGGAGAAGTCTGGAATGAATGCTGAAACCCTCCTGCATGAAGCGTTGTCCAAGAGCCCCGCAGAGCCGCGCCCAATTTTTGGCGGAGGCCTGTGCCGGCGATCCGCAACTGGCGCCACCGTCGAAGCCCTGCTCGCTGCGCAAGCCGGGGCCCAGGCTGTAGGCAACAGTCCAGCCGACGCGGTGACGCTGCCGTTGGATTCCCAACCGTCAGCGGGCGTGGCGGAAGCGCTGGCGGATTCCTTGCTCACCGACATGCCGCCCCCGGCATCGCCAACCGGATTGGGTCAGCGCGAGGCCGACTCGAATAGGCTAATTGCCGGCCGATATCTCTTGCAGCGCAAGATTGGCGAAGGGGGAATGGGTGAAGTCTGGCAGGCGCAGCAGACAGAGCCCGTCAAGCGGTTGGTCGCACTGAAGCTGATAAAGAGTGGTATGGATTCGCGGGCCGTGCTGCAGCGTTTCGAACAGGAACGGCAAGCCTTGGCGCTGATGGATCACCCCAACATCGGCGCGTGCTTGACGGCGGAATAACTCCCTCGGGCCAGCCCTTTTTTGTGATGGAGTTGGTCGACGGCGCGCAGCTCACCAGGTATTGCGATGAAGCCAGGCTGACGCCCGCTGAGCGGCTGAAACTCTTCGTTCCCATCTGCCATGCCGTTCAGCATGCGCACCAGAAGGGAATTGTGCACCGCGATCTGAAACCCGCCAATATCCTCGTGTCCCTGGTCGACGGCCGGCCTGTTCCCAAGGTGATCGACTTTGGTGTGGCCAAAGCCACCGCGGGCAAGCTGACCGAGGAGACCATGGCGACGGGAATCGGTGCGGTGGTGGGCACGTTGGAGTACATGTCGCCCGAGCAGGCTGGGGGCTCCCAGGTCGATATCGATACGCGGGCGGACATCTATTCGCTGGGGGTCGTGTTGTACGAGTTGCTTACCGGCCTGAGGCCGATCGACGCCCACCGACTTCGGCACGAGGCACTGGGGGAGATGATCCGCATTATCCAGGAGGTGGAGCCTTCCAAACCCAGCACGCGACTTTCTACCAACGAGTCGCTGGCATCTTCGGAGCAGCGCCTCCGGCACATCGAACCCAAGAAGTTGATGGCCTTGCTGCGCGGTGATCTCGATTGGATCGTGATCAAGTGCCTGGAAAAGCAGCGTGATCGCCGCTACGAGACCGCCAATGGCCTGGCGCATGACATCCAGCGCTACCTGAACGGAGAAGCGGTCGAGGCTGTCCACCTAGCCCCTGGTACCGCCTGGAAAAGTTCGTGCGCAGAAATCGAGGCGCGGTGACTGCCGCCGCGATCGTGGCCATCGCCACCCTCCTAGGCCTTTTGGGAACGACCTGGCAGGCCCGACTGGCCCAAGCACCGGCCACATTGCGTTGCAGGCCCAAGCAAATGAAACCCGCCAGCGATTGGCAGCCGATGCGCAGCGAGACCGTGCGGTCAAGGCGGAAGCGGAGGCCCAGGATCGCGCCCGCGAACTGCAAGAAGTTGCCGACTTTCAGTCCGAAATGCTGCGCAGATCGATCCGACCACAGCCGGTTTTCAACTGGCCGAAGACGTTCTCGGCCGCTTTGAAGCCTCCCTGGAAAAAGCCGGGGTAGCCGAAGAGGATCGCGGTGAACCGCTTGATACCTTTAGAAACCAGTGGAGTCGGGTGAATGCCACGGACGCAGCCCGAGAATTGATCGATGCGACGATTCTGCGCCGAGCCGTCGCCGCGATTGACCGCCAATTTGCCGACCAACCGCTCGTGGCGGCCAACTTGCGAGGTGCCTTGGCAGAGCTCTATTTCGATCTTGGGTCCTTCGACAGGGCACTCACGCTCGAATAGCGTTCGCTCAGTGACCGCCGCCGACTGTTGGGAGAGGAACATCCCGATACGCTCTCCTCCCTGAACAATGTGGGTGTCTACCTGACTCTCAAGGCCTCAGGGACGAAGCCGAACCATATTACCGGGAAGCACTGGAAAAACGCCGCCGTGTGCTGGGGGAGGAAGCTCCTGATACGCTGAGCAGTTACGCGGCCCTCGGCGGCTTGCTCCAGGCACGTGGGCTCTTCGACCAGGCCGAGCCTGTGCTGCGCGATGTCATGGACAAGCGACGAAGCGTTTTGGGAGAAGAGCACCCGGACTACCTGTCTGCAGTCAGCAATTTGGCTGCCCTGTTTGAGGAGCAAGGTAAATACGCCGAGGCCGAAGTCCTGGCCCGCGAAATCCTCCAGCAGCGGCGGCGTTTGCTGGGAGAGGACCACCGCGACACTCTGCAGTCGCTCAATAATCTGGCGCGCTCTGCGGCGCCAACGACGCTGGGATGAAGCTATCGCTGATATGCGCGAAGTCGTGGACAAACGCCGGCGTTTGCTGGGCGACGTCCATCCGGATACGCTGCGGGCCATCAACAATCTGGGTACCACGCTCAGCGACAACGGCTTCCCAGAGGAAGGTGAGGCACTGATGGGCCAGGCGCTTGCCAATCAACGGCGGTTGCTAGGGGCCGATCACCCCAGCACGCTCAATTCCCTCAGCAATCTGGCTGTGTTCCTGACCAACGCAGGAAATATGGCCGAGGCTGAGCCCATGTGCCGTGAATCCCTCGAACGCCGCCTGCGGGTCCTGGGCGAAAGCCATCCAGGTACGTTGGGCGGTTACAACGTGTTAGCTTATGTACTCCGCCGCCAAGAAAAGTATGCCGAAGCCGAGCCGATCGCGAGGAAATTGCTCGAGCTTAGTCGTCGCACCCTCGAACCCGGGCATCCCGATGCGTTCCTGTATGCCCATAACCTGGCATTGCTCCTGGCCGCATTGCATCAGTACACCGAAGCCGAGCAATTATTGCAAGGCGTCATCCAGGATGGCTCACCCGCCCTGGGAGCAGATCACCCCACGGTCGACAGTGCCTACAGGAATCTGGCCAAGCTGTACTGGGATACCGATAGGTTTGAAAAAGCGATTCCCATGTACGAAACACAGTTGGCGACCCAATCCGAAAAACAAGGAAGACAAAACTCGGCTACCTTATCAACCATGGTCAATCTGGGTATCAACTACAAGGAGGCTGGTCGGTTTGCCGAGGCAATTGCCCTGCTCCACGAAGCCTTTGAGGCCTTGAAACCACAACCGAATGCAAGTGCGGCGGGGGCCCAATTGTTCGATGCCTACGTCGTGCGAAAGCTGGCATGCCCGAATTGAGTGGCAAGGCCGACGCGCTCCGACAAGCACTGCTCGAGGACGCTCGCCAGTCGCTGCCGGGGGATAGCCCATTGCTCGCGAATTTGCTCGCTCAGCTTGGACTGAGCCTGATTCAGCAGGAAAATTGGGGGGAAGCAGAATCACTGCTCGTCGACTGCCTGGCCATCCGACAGGAAATTCAGCCCGATCAATGGACGACGTTCAGTAGTCAAGCGCGGCTGCGTGGTGCTATTGGGCCAAGCCAAATATGCCGAGGCCGAGCCGCTACTGCTTGCCGGTTTTCAAGGCATGAAGGATCGCCAAGCCAGTCTGCCTCCCAGCGGCAACAAGCAACTGCGGAGGTCCTGGAACGTCTTGGACGACTCTACGATGCCATCAATCAACCCGATGAAGCGGCGAAGTGCGGGCCCAAATGGAACGAGCTCCGGCTACCAACGCGAAGTAAAGGTCGCCTGACACCCGCAACGCAGGCTATCCCTCAAACCCGCGTGACTACCGGAGAATGGGCGGGTGGCGGAGAGCAGCAAAGCTTCCAGGAGCAAAGCTTCCGTTTGCCTGGGACACTGCACGCCACGTTTGCCGGGGACACGTTTGCCAGTGGGCTTCTGGGACAGTGGGACTTCGCCGGTTAGCTTCGGGGGTGCTGGGCAGCTTCCGAGCTTCCGGGGGTAAGCTTCCGGGGGCAGTGCACTCTGGCTGGTAGATTTTTGCGGAAATCTTGGGGGAGGCGTGTAAGGATAGAGCCTTGCCGAGCGTCATGTCTGAGAGAGCTCGGAAGTCTTGCGCTGACAGTGTGTCGCACGCGGTGCCAAGTGGACATGACAGCGGAGAAGACAGCCATGGCCAAGCTAGCAAGGGAAGAGTTGTTCTCACCTGATGAAATCGCCTGCGTGCATGTCATGAATCGAGCCGTGCGCAGGTGTTTTCTCCTGGGTGACGATCCGTTGACGGGAGAAAACTACGACCACCGCAAGCTGTGGCTGGAAAAGAAGTTGCGGGTGCAAGCTGCCAACTTCGGAATTGAATCGGCCGGGCTTTGCGATCAT
>CAVPPY010000015.1:0-113547 GCA_963707245.1 Pirellulaceae bacterium | reverse complement strand
ATTCAAGCCTCTGGCTGGGAGGTGCAGCGTAGCACCAAGTAATCGTTATGACGTTCCAATTGAAGATTACCAGGCAGATTCCAGGAATTCAGCTCGACGGATGAGACTTCGCCATCAAGGCTGGGCTGTTGATTGGCATTCCACGCACACGCAGCTGTTCCCAGTGGTTGCGGTTCATCTTTTGCAGGGGCCAGCGGCGATCCATCCAGATGTGGCACAGCGACTTGCCGCACGACGGGCCAGGGATGGTTCTGTTGATCGAGCGGAAACACAAATGCACCTTGGTGCTTGTGTTTCAGGACAGTTAATTCCTGCTTATTCTTGGACCAAGCATCCACTTCCTCCAGATAGCTGACGGCTAACTGCTGTTGCCAGGCAATGGCTTCTTCGGCAATCTGGGAGAAATCGAGCAGTTTCTCGTCGACGTGTTGGCCGTAGGTCTGGCGAATGCTAGGCAGCAGAACGTGGCGAATCCAATTCCGCCGCAAGCTGATATCTGCATTGCTGGCATCGTTGCGAAAAGGCTGGTCGAGCAGCTGCAGGTATTCGACAACGTCCGAGCGCCAGCAGGACAGTAGAGGTCGGACCAATACCAGCTCTCGGTCGAGGGGGCGGAAGAGAGTGGGGGTGCAGACGCGGACAAGCCCGTGCCACGAAACAAATGATGCAGCAGTGTTTCGACACGATCACTGGCTGTATGTGCGGTGGCTACGTATCGAGCCCCGGTGGCATAAGCAGTTGAAGTTAGAAAGGCGTAGCGTTCTTCGCGAGCTCGTTCCTCGGACCTGCCCATCGGGGTCGGGGCAGATGTCTGGCTGTCCGCCCGACCGAGATGGAGTTCAACGTCCAGTTGTTGGCAACACTCGACCACAAAAGCCTGATCCGCCTCGCTGTCTGCCCCACGCCAACCATGGTTGAAATGGGCCGCGCCACAGCATGTTTGGTGCGGAGGTCAAACGCAGCATCGACCGCAAAAGCGCTACGCTATCGGCACCTCCGCTGATCGCGATCAAAACCCGCGTTTGTTGCCAAAGTTCCGGGAGACCAGAGCCTGTGGAACTGCTGTTCGAGTTGCATGGAAGCTAACTACAACTGTCGCAGAATATCATTCACGATCACAAAGGCCATCAGGCTCAATAGTCCCAAGACTCCGGCCATGGTCAGCCGCACCTGCAGTGCCTCACTCAAGGGTTTACCGCGAATGGCCTCTGCAGTCAGAAATAACATATGACCGCCATCGAGCGCAGGAATAGGCAGGAAATTGAGAATCGCCAAGTTAGCGCTTAACAAGGTTAGGAAAATCAACAGTCGAGCCACGCCATTGTTGGCCTCTGCCGAGGCGGCTTGGGCAATGAGAATCGGCCCTCCAAGTCCTTTCGCACCAATCTTACCGGAAAGCAACAATCGCAGAAAATTCAGCACATCCTGAAAGCGACGCTTGGTTTCCCACATTCCCAACTGAAACGCATCGGCCACCGATTTCGCCTCGTGGACCTGCTCCAACTGCGCTAGCCCCACCCCACGCTGGCTCCAGAACCAATCGTCCGCGTAGGCCACCGGCAATGTAGCTTCGCGTGTCTTGCCGTCGCGTTTTAGGAAGATCTTGATTTGTGAACCAGCCGGAATCGATTGCAAGAAATCGAAAAGAACCGGCACATTGTTTGCGGAGTCGATGAGGGTCGATTGAAATGCAACCTTGGGGTTAAAGCGGTCAGAAAGTTCTTTTTGCTCCTGCTCGCTGACCATCCAATGGTACTTTGCCAGGCTATCGCCAACCGCTATGCCAGATTTCTCGGCAACCGCAGGATCGACGTAGGTGATTTCAGGCAGTACATCGAAGGCAATACCTATTCCCCCCAAAGACAACCTTCCCGTTAATGAGGAGATAGGATCGAAACTGGGTAGCTTGGGGCAATCGATCGCCACCTCGACGGTCTCCCATGAGCCGCTGACGGCGGCATTTTCACTGGCCGCCTCGTCGGGGTTGGCCGGTGAAATCGAGCGGCGAAGGCTCAAGTGCACGGTTTGGCCGGCCAATTGTGCGACTTGGTCGGGAATGCGCAATGCATCGACGATGGGTTCCCCATTGATGGCGAGCAACACATCACCCACCTGGACGCCAGCTTTGTCAGCAAGAGAGCCTATTTGCACGGCTGTTACCGGTCCGGTTGCAAACCCGATCCCAAGAGTCTTGGTCGGCACGGGGGGCAGCTCAATTTCGAGAGTTGTCGACGAACTTTCCGCGCACTCCTTCGGAGTTTTTGCTTTGGGATCTGGACGCTGGATGGTCAGCTTGACCGGCTCGCGCCATTTTGCCTGAAGGCGATCGGTGAGCTCCGTACCCAAGGCCTGACCAAAACGCGGATCGATGGTTAGCGGGACGTCGTCCACGGCTGTGATGAGGTCGTGTGTCTGCAGGTCTGGCTGAGACTTGCCCAGGTAGGAATCGGCGTAAAAGGGTTGGGTCCCCAAGGTAGGCGTGGATTGGCCCAACAGGCCGATCAAGTAGTATTCCTCTTTGGAGTAATCGGCGGTCGGGCGCGTGGAGACCTCCAGCCTTTCGTCTCCACGTTGCACGGCCAGCGTCAGTGGAGCATCTTTCATTTCCAGGCCGCGAATGACGATACCCGTGGAGAAATCCGGATAACGTAATTTCGGATCATCGGAACTGCCATCAAAGCCTAAGATTTGATCGCCGGATTCCAATCCAGCTTTCCAGGCTGGACCGCCAGCCACGGTTCCGCCCACCACCGTCGGCGAATAGGGAACGCCCAATAAAAAGGCCACCCCGGCCAGGATGACTGCGAAGATCAGGTTCATGACCACGCCTGCGGAAATAATGATCATCCGCTGCCACACGGACTTGGCAGGATAGCTGCGAGGATCAAGTGTCGCCGTGTCTCCCTGTCCGAGGCGGATTTTCTCCGCCTCCGCTTCCGCATGCCGTGGATCATCATCTTGTCCCAGCATTTTGACGTAGCCACCCAACGGAATGATGCCGATTCCGTACTCGGTCTCCCCCCATTGGAATTTGCCTAACGTTCTGGGCAGCTTGATGGGGCCTATGGAGATGGGCACATCAAAGCCAACGTAGAACTTGTCGCATCGAACCCCAAATGTCTTGGCTGCCAAAAAGTGGCCCAGTTCGTGTACAAATACGACGAAGCCCAGTCCCAGTGCGACTGCCAAAACATTCCAAAGCGTCTGCATCAAGCCATCTAGGAATGACGTTTCGCCCAATAACAAAGGCAAACTATCCAACAACGCTGGTTTCAGATTCAGCAACAGATGACTGCCACCGAGCAAGAGCGAGTCGAGCCACAACGGCTCAACTAACATAAGGCTGCCCACTTTGTTATCTCCTCTCGCGCCCATCGATCGAGGCGCATAAGTTCATCGAGCTTTGGGCTCGGGTCAAAATTGTGTTGTTCTAGTATTCGGCGACAGCCATCTACGATTGCGGAAAATCCTATGCGGCCCGCCAAGAACAGTTCGACGGCTCTCTCGTTGGCAGCGTTAACCACCGCCCCGCAAGAGCCCCCACGACGAGCCACCTCCCAGCCCAATTCCAGGGCCGGAAAACGCTGGGTGTCGACCGGTTCAAAATCCAGACTCACCTTGGTTGTCCAATCCATTCTAGGGCAGGGACAGGCCAGGCGCTCAGGGTAGGTCAAGGCATATTGTATGGGAAGTCGCATATCCGGGGGACTTAATTGAGCAACCATCGAACTATCCACGAATTCGACCATGGAATGGACGATGGATTGTGGATGGACCACCACGTGGATTTTTTCTGCAGGCAGGTCGAACAGCCAGCGGGCTTCGATGATTTCCAGGGCTTTGTTCATCATGGTGGCAGAGTCCACCGAGATCTTGCGGCCCATATCCCAGGTGGGATGGGCCAGAGCGTCCTCCACCGTGGCCTGCTTCATCTGTTGCAGGCTCCAAGTCCGAAACGGGCCGCCACTGGCGGTCAAGACAATTCGCGCGACCTGGCTGGGGCAGCCGGCTTGAATCGCCTGGAAAATCGCGCTGTGCTCACTGTCAACAGGGATCATCTCACCGCCGCTGGCCTGCAAGGCCTGCGCCACCAGCGCCCCGGCCACTACCAGGGCTTCTTTATTGGCTAAGGCCAACCGCTTGCCCGCCTGGGCGGCAGCGAGCGTACTGGCTAAACCCGCCGACCCTACCACCCCGGCCACCACGGTATCCACATCCGGATGCGAGGCCAGTTCCACCAAGGATTCCGCTCCGCGTCGCACGGAACAGTTGGCAGTCAGCCCAGAAAAATCAAATTTTGCTGCCGTTTCCGGGCAGGTAGCGGCAATCCACTGCGGACGCAATTGGTTGGCGGCCGCGACCAAAGCGTCCAGTCTAGAATGAGCAGAAAGCCCAATGACGCGCCAGGGATCTCCCAAACACTGGAGAACGTCCAACGTAGCCGTGCCAATGCTACCCGTGGCTCCGAGCACGGCCACCGATGACTTTGGCTGGAGCTGGGGGAGGGGCCCGTTCAGTGTCTGACCTCGGAGAAAATGGGGTGCTGCCGCGCAGGGACGACCAGGAAAACCGGCAGATCCGTTGCCTGCCAACGCCGCGGCGTAAGGTTAAAGTTTGCAACGCTTTGGGGCAATACATTCCGAACATCTTGTGCAATTTCTATAGAATGTTTTCTTTATCGATCTACATTCCGCCAGAAATGCTTCAACACAACCCAGATCCGTATACTGTTAACGTGTGTGGATATCGTAGTACGCTAACCTATTTTACCCAGTCGGCTTCTTTTCTGATTTGCCCCTTTTTAGCAGGTATTGAATAGCTATGGCCCAGGATGATGACCAGGACCGCAAGAACGAAGGGCGTGGGAACAATTGGGTATGGTACGTTGTCTTGACGTCGATCATTCTGTTATCGATCGCCATGTTCGTAGTGGACAAGTCCATTTACCGCTTGAAATATCCGGATCTGATCCGTCTGTTGGAGCAGACTCGTTATGCGAATAAAGGCAGCCAGGAGTTGCTCTCCAGCATTCCGGATCCAGAAGACCCCAGCAAGACTATCAATTTCGCTCAGAAGATCGATATCCGCTCTCCAAATTCGGATTCAGTCATCGAGCTTTCCGAAATCCGCAACGTCCGCGTCGATGATACATCGGTGAGTGGAGAAGTTCTCAAGCGGGTGTTGGACAGCGAGG
Source organism: Pirellulaceae bacterium (assembly GCA_963707245.1). Classification (GTDB taxonomy): domain Bacteria; phylum Planctomycetota; class Planctomycetia; order Pirellulales; family Pirellulaceae; genus Aureliella. Next base: position 108,353 of record CAVPPY010000015.1, on the reverse strand, counting down.
GCAAGGTGCAGTCGGAGAGTTCGACCACCTTTCGCGCGAATAAAGACGACTCGGAAGAAACCACGGCTGAACTGCGGCATGCGCTGGCCGCCAGCAATGTCGATTGGTCCTACTCGGATGGTCCCAGCTTCATGGATCAATGGGGACCCATGTTGATCATGCTCGGGGCCATCCTATTGCTGATGATGTTCATGGCTCGGCGCATCGGCGGTATTGGCTCTCCTATGTCCTTCGGCCGCTCCCGCGGCCGGTTGTATGCCCAGGATGACATTGGGATTACGTTCGACGAGGTCGCCGGAGTCGATGAGGCGGTAGAAGAGGTTCGTGAAATAGTCGACTTCCTGAAGTATCCCGAAAAGTACCAGCGTTTGGGGGGGCGCATTCCAAAGGGCGTGTTGTTGGTTGGCCCTCCTGGAACCGGCAAGACACTGTTGGCCAAAGCCATCGCGGGCGAAGCCGGAGTTCCCTATTTCAGTTTGTCGGGCAGTGATTTTGTGGAGATGTTTGTCGGCGTAGGTGCGGCTCGTGTGCGCGATATGTTTCAACAGGCCAGCGCCAAATCTCCATGCATTATCTTCATCGATGAACTCGATGCATTGGGCAAGAGTCGCAGTGGCAGTTCCGTGGGGGTCCACGATGAGCGTGAACAGACGCTCAACGCATTGCTGGTTGAAATGGATGGATTCGATCCGAACACAGGCATTATCATCATTGCGGCAACGAATCGCCCGGAGACATTGGATCCGGCGCTTCTGCGGCCCGGTCGTTTCGACCGCACGGTATTGGTCGATCGTCCCGATAAATCCGGTCGCGAAGAGATCCTCAAGGTACACGTCAAGAATGTAAAACTAGCCGCCGATGTCAACCTGCTGAACCTGGCATCGATGACCAGCGGCTTTAGCGGAGCTGACCTGGCAAACCTGGTGAATGAAGCGGCCCTCTTAGCGGCTCGCAAAGGCAAGAACACAGTAGGCCAAGCGGAGTTCGAAGAGGGAGTCGAACGCGTCACCACGGGCCTAGAGAAAAAGCGGCGGGCCATGGATGAGGACGAAAAGCGTCGGGTGGCTTACCACGAAGCCGCCCATGCGTTGGTAGCTTCCTCGCTGCCCAATACCCACCCGGTCCACAAAGTCTCGATCATTCCACGCGGATTGGCCGCTCTGGGCTACACCTTGCAAAGACCTGAGGGCGATCGGTACCTCATGACCCAGTCCGAGCTGGAAGCCCAGATGCAGGTGCTGCTGGCGGGCACTCTAGCCGAAGAGATTGTGTTTAAGGATATCAGCACCGGAGCGCAAAACGATCTCGAACGAGCTAGCGCGATTGCCCGCAGCATGGTAATGGAATTTGGCATGAGTCGCCTTGGGCGGGTGAACTACCGCGAAGGCGGCCGCTCGCCTTTCTTGGGTGCCGGAGGCGGTGAAGGCTTGATGCGCGATCACAGTCAGCAAACTGCCCGAGAGATCGATGAAGAGGTCAAGCATATTATCGATGACTCCATGCAAAAGGCTCGGAAGATCCTGGTCGAACGCAGGCAGGCTTTAGAAAGCGTGACCAAGCGTTTGATCGAAATTGAAGTCATGGATTCAGAGGAATTGCGACGCTTGATCGACGAAACACTGCCAGGCCCTCGCGTCAAGCCAGGCACCGAGGGGCATCTGCGGGGTGCCGATGATGAGCCCACCGAGGCGCCGGCTAGCTCCCATCCCGAAGCCACCGACGCAGCCGGCTAATACCGCTCGCCTGCCTTCCTCATTCCGCCTTCAGCGTGCGTCCACTTCAGCCAGCGTCCAGTCATGCGGCGAAAAGCTAGCGCGCGAAAAGTAGCAAGAGGAAAGAGGATAGCCGGGACGGTGTGAGGCGTTCATCGAGCCGCCGCAGTGATTCTAGCCCATTCTGGCGGGCGTTCATGCCTGCAAACACGCGGTAGCCTCGCACTGGAGCGGCGGCAATGGGCTTTGATGGCGATTCCGGGTTTGCACGGATGGCAACACCTGCTATATCACGCGATGGCGTCGCGCTTGCATTAAACACTGCGCTACATGATTGCTTCGAGATTCTGGAATAATCGCATTATGAAAAACTTCTTGCGTGCCCTGCGTAAAGCGAGCCGATATTGGAGTTCGGTAGCACTGGCCGCCTTTTGTTCTTTTGCGGTGGCCGCTTTGTGGGGTGCCAACATTGGTGCGTTCTACCCCATCTTGGAAGTAACCATTCGCGGCAAATCGGCCCAGCAGTGGGTTCAAGCTGAGATTGACAAGAACTCCGAGCAGATAATAGCCGTTGAAGAACAGTTGGCGGCCGCTACGGCGGAAATGCAACGAGGGGCTGCGTCCCCCCAACGGCAAAGAGAACTCAGCAACGTCCAGCTGGAATCCGAAAGGCAGTTGAAAGTGCATCGCGCCCAGCGCGAGAGCTATCTCAAAATGCAGCCTTTTGTGATGAAATACGTGCCACAGGATCCCTTCAGTACCATTGCCCTAATCGTGCTGGCACTGGTTGGCTCGACGCTCCTGAGACACGTATTCTTGATATCCAATGAGGTTCTCGTCGGGCGGGTAGCGCTCAACATTTCCAATGAGCTGCGCAATGAACTCTTTTCTCGGGCCTTGTATTTGGATCGGGCTTCATTCGCCCGGCAGGGCAATGCGAGCTTCGTGACCATGATCATCCAGACCACCGAAATGCTATCCACTGGCTTGATGAATACGTTGGGCGCAGCAATTCGCGAGCCACTTAAATTGATCGCTTGTTTAGCGGGGGCGGCGGTCATCTGCTGGCGCCTATTGCTGTTGAGTGTTATCGTGGCGCCGCTGTGCGGTATTCTACTGTATTTCGTCACGCGAAAAATCAAGTCGGTCTCGCGTCGCGTGCTCGAGCGGGCCACGGGTTTTCATGGAGTGCTACTCGAATCCCTCGAGAATATTCACACGGTTCAATCCTTCCAAACAGAGAAACTCGAGCAGGGCCGGTTTGAAGACGCGACGAACCTGATGAAGAAATTCGGTTTGAAATTCCTGTTCTTCACCTCGCTCACCAAACCCATCATCGAGTTTTTGGGAATTGGCATGCTGGGGACAACCATTATCGGTGGCGCCTACCTGGTACTCAACAATCAGACGCACCTGTTTGGCATCCAAATTTGCCCAGAACCACTGAGCGTTTCGGCTCTGCTGGTGTTCTTTGGGATGCTGGTTGGTGTCAGCGACCCATTGAGGAAACTATCTGCGATCTACGGTTCGATTTACGCAGGCAGCGTGGCTGCCAACGCGGTTTACCCGTTGTTGGATCAAGTCAGCCAGATTGCTGACCCATTACATCCGCGAAGCACCACGACTCCCCATCGTCAACTGAGTATTGACCAGGCATGTTTTGCATATCACGAGGGACAAAACATCATTCGCGACATCTCGATGGATATACCCTTTGGTTCTACCGTGGCAATTGTGGGCAGCAACGGCAGTGGCAAATCGACTCTGATCAACCTCTTGTGCCGCTTCTATGATCCGACCTCTGGCCAGATCGGCATGGACGGAATCGATTATCGCGAGATGCGTGTGGCCGATGTGCGATCCAGGATTGCACTGGTCAATCAGCAGACCGAGCTATTCAACAATACGGTAAGCTACAATATTCGCTATGGATCACCTTCAGCGACCGATCAAGAGGTCGAGGTAGCGGCTCGGCGAGCCCATGCACATGAGTTCATCACTTCGTCGCTCAATGACGGCTACCAAACCAGGGTCGGCCGCAATGGCAGCAGCCTGAGCGGCGGTCAAAGGCAACGCATTGCTCTGGCTCGGGCGCTGCTCCGTAAGCCGGAGATCCTAATTCTGGATGAAGCCACCAGTCAAATCGATATGCAGAGCGAGCAGGCCATTCGCGAATCCCTAGCCGAAGTTCGCGGCGAGCAAACCATGATCATCATTACCCATCGCGAGAAGCTGCTGGAACTTGCTGACCGCACCTTCGAAGTCGTCGAGGGAAGACTGGTCGAAAGAAAGAACAACGCACGACAAGTTGCCTGAGGACGACTCAGTCTCCGTCGCCCTGCAATTGGCGAATGTAGTGCTCAAAATTTGCTTGCTGGTCTTTGTCAACCTGCGGGTATTGCAGATCCAAGGATTCGAGTGTGGCGGCGATGATATCTGCAACCGCAGCCCGCGCATACCATTTGTCGTCCGCGGGAATGATATACCAGGGAGCGTCGAGAGTGCTGGTATGCGACAAGGCATCCTCAAAAGCGGCTTGGTATTCGGGCCATAACTTGCGTTCCGACAAGTCCTGGGCATTGAATTTCCAGTGCTTGTCCGGCTCCTGCAGTCGATCTAGTAGCCGCTGCTTCTGTTCGTCTTGAGAAACGTGCAAGAAAAATTTGATGACTGCCGTGCCGTTGTGGATCAAGGTTCTCTCGAAGCCAAGGATCTCCTTGTATCGCTGCTTCCACAGCTTCTCCAGCGACTTCGGCTTCAAGGACTTGATGCTTGGCAGCCGTTGCGGAATTAAGAATTCGGGATGCACCCGTACGGTCACCACTTCTTCATAATATGAGCGATTGAAGATGCTGATCATTCCGCGCTCGGGCAAGAGTGGCGCAGCCCGCCAAAGGAAATGGTGCTCGCGCTCCACATCGTTGGGAGCCTTAAAGGAGTACACGCGACACCCCTGAGGATTAACCCCACCCATCACATGGCGAACCGTACCGTCTTTGCCGGCCGTATCCATGCCTTGAATAATGATTAATAACGAATGCGTGTTGCTGGCGTACAGTAGTTCCTGCATTTGCTGCAATTGGGAAACATCGGCTGCCAACGTTTCGGCCGCATGCAGTTTGTCATTCAATTCCTTGCCTGCGGTGGTGGGACGCTTCGACAGGTTCAACTTGTCTTCAGGATCCACCAAGAATTTCTTGTGGTCAAAGCGATGTTTCTTGCCCATGATGCTTGGTCTTTAGCTAAGATGCGGTGGCGTTCGGGCTGTGGAATTTCAGTCCTCTGGCAGGCATTGTAGCTTAAACAGCTGTGGTCGTCCGCTTCAGTGGGCAACAAGATGAGGGTGCCATCGACCGCCAAAAACGATGAACGGCAGCACTTTGCAAGTTGAGTCCACATGCCGCTTGATTTCGAGACCGCGTTTCATGGGAGGCCGAATTGCCACTTCGCTTGATTGAAGTCATGCTGCCCAACTCAGCTGTGGATTCGGTCGCCAGACTTGTTGACCAATCCTCAGCCATTGGGAGTTGGAATACCAGGCTCAGCGATGATCAGAGCCTGTTGCGGATTTTGACAGAAGTTGAAAACTCACAGCAGCTGTTGGATGAAATCGTCAGCCAACTTTCGCCAATAGGGGAGTTCCGCATCGTCCTCCTGCCAGTGGAAGCCACGCTGCCCCGCCCCCCGAACCCGCCCCGTCAGCGGAATCGGAAGCTCTAAGCATGCGATTCGGTAGCGGAGTTAGTCGCGAGGAGCTGGTCGATGATATTACCCGAGGAGCTAAGTTAACTCCCATGTTCATCGTCCAGACTATTCTGGCAACCATGGTTGCCGCAGTGGGTTTGTTGCGCGACGATACCGCCATCATTATTGGCGCCATGGTCATTGCCCCGCTACTGGGGCCGAATGTCTCGCTGTGTCTGGCCACGACTTTGGGAGATCTGGACTTAGCCAAGCGCTCGATTCTCACCAATGCCGCCGGGATGGCAGTTGCCTTAATGGTTTCGATGGGGATCGGCTTGTTGTTCGCCGTGGACTTGAGCAGCCCGGCCATCGCCAGCCGGACCGAAGTGCATACGGGTGACCTGGTGCTGGGGCTGGCTTCGGGCTGCGCGGGAGCCTTGGCATTCACTACCGGAGTGCCCGCGTCGTTAATTGGAGTGATGGTATCGGTAGCCCTTTTACCTCCGTTCACTGTCGTCGGCCTGCTACTCGCCAAAGGCGACTGGCCCTCGGCCTTCGGGGGGCTGCTGCTGTTGGCTACCAATATCATTTGCGTCAATTTAGCCGGCGTGTTCACTTTCAGCCTGCAAGGTATTCGTCCGCGGACATGGTGGGAAACAAAGCGCGCTCGTCGTGCGACGCGCATTGCGGTCATCACCTGGTCGCTGCTCTTGCTGCTGCTGCTGGGCATCTTGGTCACAGCCAACACCAAGAACCGCCATCGCCTGGCGGCGACCACTTCACGACAGGCAATCGCTACACAGCAAGGGCTACACCTCGGTCAGTCTCTTCATGATTCTCTGGTGGTTTTCCATGGGGACCGGTTTGACCATTCGGAATTTGCCATCTAAAGCCGCCCGTGCGTCATCCATAAACCATGGCAAGACTTGTGCCCCGCGATCCATAAGCAGGCAGAATACATCACCAGCGGCAACGTGCGCATCGATTTCTGCCCCGCGCGACAGCAGGAACTCCGCCAAGTCCCGGCGGCGAGCATAGACTGCAGCAGCTGCCAGGGAGGGAGTCTAGATCCTCGTAGGAAATCAATTACAACTGCACGATCTGTGATGCAGTCGTCGATCCGTGCATCCGGATAGAAGGTTAGACAGGTAGACGGTTAGACAGGTAGACGGATGGCTGGCCATGTTTTCGCCGACAGGCCAATTGGCCAGCCAAAACGGCGTTTCGGGCTGTGTCCCGTTTCGCAATTGGGCTGTGGCCGGTTAGCATGAGTCTTAGACTAGCAGGGGCGCGGATAGGCTCCAAATTGCCCTTCAGGGGACAACGAACGCCCAGCCTACCTGTCAGCCTGCTAATTGGCCATACTTTTGCTGCCTCACCAAATAGAGCGAGCAACACACAAAATGTTTCCTCATCCAACCTGCCGAGCATCCGTTGGCAAGCTTTTGTGTTGGTTTGGACTGCTGGCTAGCGTCGGCTCAGACAGCTGCTGCGCCGAGGAGCAGCCGCCCTCGTTTGTGCGAGGACTGAATCTAAATGGTCCGCCGTTGATTATCGATGGACACGCATGGGAGGGTTCTCAGTCGCCAGACTATGTGTGTCATGACCAAGCTTTTGAGAACCAGTCTGTCGAGTTGTCCCCAGCGACGGAACCCGAGCGAGCCACGATGATTCGCTCGAGTCGCTGGGGCGGAAATCGCGTGGAGCTCAGCGGGATCGCCGCCGGCAGCTACTCTTTGTTCCTCTATGTTTGGGAAGACAACAATTCCGAGACCTATTCCATCACTGTCAACGGTCGGCAGGTTGCTGCGAACTACAGCAGCGGACGGGCTGGCCATTGGGAAAAACTGGGGCCTTGGCTCACCTCACCCACGGCGGGAAAGATCATTATTGAATCTCGAGGTGGGGCGGCCAATTTTTCGGGAGTTGAGTTATGGCGGGGACAATACGACGGCATGACCCATGCGATTAGCGATGAACAGCTGGCATTCTTTGAAAAGCGGATTCGACCCTTGCTAGCTGAAAGATGTTACTCCTGCCACAGTCAAGAGGCGGTGGAAGTGGAGGGCGAGTTGTTGGTCGACTCGCGAGCGACCATTCGCCGAGGGGGAGGGACGGGGCCAGCCGTGGTGCCTGGAGATGTCGCCCGCAGCCTGTTGTTAAAGGCCGTTCGTGGATTGGATGGGGTTTCGCAAATGCCTCCGGAGGAACCTCTTTCCAATTTGGAAATTGCGGATCTCGAGCGGTGGGTGCAGATGGGTGCTCCCGATCCACGCTCGACACCCAGTAGGCATCTGGGCAAGCAGATCGATGTTGAGGCCGCTCGGGAATTTTGGTCTTTACGTCCGCTAGTCCCGCCCGAGCCACCGAGTATTCACGGTGACGCATGGTCGCGAAACGATATCGATCGCTTCATCCTGGCTGAGCTACGGCAACGTGGGCTGGAACCCTCTGCCGAGGCTGACCGGCGGAGCTGGATTCGCCGCGCTACCTATGACCTGACCGGCTTGCCCCCGACGATTGAGGAGGTTGCGGAATTCCTAGCGGACAGCTCCGAAGCCGCATTCGAGAATGTCGTCGAACGCCTGTTGAACTCGCCGCGATATGGCGAGCGTTGGGGGCGGCACTGGTTGGACATAGTGCGCTATGCCGATACAGCCGGTGATAACTCGGATTATCCCATTCCCCAAAACTACTTGTATCGCAACTGGGTCATTAATGCCTTGAATCGGGACCTGGCCTATGATGAGTTCATGCGCGATCAATTGGCTGGTGACATCCGCGGAGGAAATACAACAGAAGAGCAGCTGCAGAGGCTGATTGCCACTGGCTACATTGCCAATGCGCGGCGTTTTGGATCTCGCGTTGATGACTATCCACAGCACTTGACCATTGAAGACACCATTGACAACCTGGGCCGCACCTTCCTGGGAATGTCATTGAGCTGTGCGCGCTGCCACGACCACAAATTTGACCCGATCACGACGCGCGACTACTACGGTCTGTACGGTATTTTTCATAGCACGCGCTATCCCTGGCCGGGCATTGAGCTGGACAAGCGGCAGCGCGACTTTGTGCCACTGGTCTCTGCGGACGAGCGGCAGGCGCTGGAACAGCGTGTTGAGGAGTATCGTGCCGAGCAGCGACAGCTTGATGACCAACTGCGGAAGCTCAAGGAATCGCTGAAGAAGGTTTCTAGCCGACGAACGACCGGAGATGCAGCAACAGCTGGCAGGCAAGTGGACTCGAGGCCAAGCAGCATCGAGAGCGAGCGCCACAGTTTGAAACCGCTTACGCAGTGTCCGAGCAGCACACCCACGAAGATGTAGCCGTCCAGCTAAAGGGAGATCCCGCTCGCTTGGGAGATGTGGTGTCGCGACATTTCCCGGAAGTACTTGGCGGGGGAGTTCTGCCACAGGAGTGCGATGCCAGTGGCCGACAGCAGTTGGCGGAATGGATCCTGGATGCCAACAACCCATTGCCAGCCCGAGTCATGGTCGAATCGCCTGTGGCAGTATCACTTTGGCCGCGGCATTGTGCCGACCCCCAATGATTTTGGACGCCAGGGCAAGCCGCCGAGTCACCCCGCATCTATTGGACTATTTGGCGATTCAGTTGCGGGCTGGTGGATGGTCACTGAAATCCATGCATCGCTTGATCATGCTCTCCAGCGTCTATCGCCAATCGAGTCTGCGCAGCAGCCAGCTATCCTGCTGGATCCAGCCAATCAATGGTTGGCGGGCTTTCCGCGGCAGCGACTCGACGCGGAGTCGATTCGGGATAGTCTATTGAGCTTGGGCGGAAATCTCGATTTGGCGGTATCGGGGCCACATCCATTTCCGGATTCTTCGAGTTGGGATTTTACGCAACACAAGCCTTTCAAGGCTGTCTACGAATCGCTCACCGCAGTGTATACTTGATGACGCAGACGAATTCAACGCCACCCATTTCTGGCCATATTCGATGGTGCCGATCCGTCGACCAGTACGGCGGCGCGGATAAACAGTACCACTCCCCTGCAGGCCTTGTACCTCTGAACGATCCCTTTGTTCACCAGCAATCGCAACTGATTGCGAGACGCATTGGCGATCACTCTCAAGCAACCGATCAACGGATCGAGTTTGCTTACGAGTTGATGTTCAGCCGCCCAGCGGATGCGAGCGAAATTGCGGCCGCCCGTGACTTCATGCAAGATGCTCATCATCTGCTGCAGACTTCCGGTGTCGAAGGCGAACAGCTCGAGTTGGCGACCTGGCAGGCCTGGGTGCGCAGTCTTGCTGCGATTGAATGAATTCGTTTATATCGATTGAAGATAGGAATTGTACTATGTCATTTCCCGGCTTGCATGCAGGCTCGCGGCGCAGAGAATTTCTGAGTTCCTGCGTCGCCGGTTCTCTATTGATGCCCGGTATCTTGAGCGAGTTGCTGGCGGAATCCCCAGTTGCCATCGATGATCCTCTGTCTGCCAAGACCGCCCCATTTTCCGAGCACGGCCAAGAACGTGTCATCTTCGTGTTTTCCAATGGCGGCGTCTCGCACATGGATACCTTCGACTACAAGCCGGCCCTGTTCAAGGCGGACGGAAAGGTCAAGGGCGTGGAGGAGGACTGTCCAATCAAGAGCGGGTGCTGCTCAAGCCTTTTTGGGAGTTTCCGCCCGGGCGGCACTTGCGGGACGCTGGTCAGCGATCTGTTTCCCCATCTGCGGCAGTGCATGGATGATATCTGCCTGATCCGTTCCATGAATGGAAACGACAATGAACACTACAACGCCACTCTCGGCATGCACACCGGTTCGTTCTTTTTCTCCAGACCCAGCATTGGTTCGTGGGTCAGCTACGGTCTGGGCACTCAGAACCAGAACCTTCCCTCGTTCATTGCCCTGGCCCCGCAAATGCCGTATGCGGGTACGCAGATCTTCAACAACGATTTTCTGCCTGCCTACCACCAGGGCGTGCGCGTATTGGGTGGCTCCGAACCCATCGCCAATCTAAAACGACGCTCGTCGCAGGCCGGCCTGCAGGAATTGGAGCTGGGTTTGGCGGATGTATTGAACAATCGCCACATGGTTCGTCGGGCTGGCGATGGGGATCTATCCGCCCGCATTCGCAGCTTTGAAACAGCCTTTCACATGCAAGTCCGATGCACCGGAGGCTTTTGATGTTGGTCAGGAAGATGAACGTACGCTGCGGTTATACGGCTTGCAACAGGGGCAAAACGAAGGCTTTGGATGGCAGTGCTTGGTAGCGCGACGATTGGCTGAACGCGGCGTGCGATTCATCGAACTGGTCGATGGCAGTAGTAGTCACAATTGGGATCAGCATGGCAACATGGCTGAACATGCGGACCATGCGAAAAACATCGATCAGCCGCTGGCCGGCCTGCTGCGCGATTTGAAACAACGCGGCATGCTAGACGAGACACTGGTGGTGTGGACCACCGAATTTGGCCGTACTCCTGGTGTCGATGGCGAAAAGGGACGCGGCCATCACAGTGCCTGTTTCTCCTCGTGGATGGCCGGTGGCGGAGTCAAGGGCGGCATGTGCCATGGTGCAACCGACGAGATCGGTGCGACCGTGGCCGAAGGGCGAGTGCATGTGCATGACTTCCACGCCACGATCCTGCATCTGCTCGGCATCGACCACACGCGTTTAACCTATCGCCACGCCGGCCGCGACTATCGCCTGACCGATGTGCACGGCAACGTCGTGCATGACTTGATCGCCTAATTAGGCGCAGTCATCCTATTTCAAAGTGTTTCGTTCCAGGATCCAGCTGCTAATTTTGTTCAGCACGCTGGGATGGAGCGTCTCTTCGATTAATTCATACTCATTTAGGTTGCCAGTCTTGCAGCTTCTGGAACAGGTGATTCAGATCTGGAAAAACCTGGGTTTCCAAGTACTTCGGTGCGCTGTCGGCAAAGGCGGCTGTGATTGCCGGAATATTGAGTTCCGGGTCGACCTGCAGGTCCTTGCTGCCATTGATCGCTAGCACCGGGCAACGCAGCCGACTCAATGCACCAGCCGGTTCATATTTCAGAAAAAAGCGAAACCAAGGGGTGAGCAATTGCGTAGCGGCAGCCTTGACATGTTGCTGCAAGTCAGGTGTGTTTTGTTCGTCTTCGCTCAACTCCGAAGCTATGTTCCGCATGGCCGCGGCGACGAATTCTTCTTTGGAAAGCAAGGGTTCTTGTTGTGCCAGGTCCAGGAAGACGCGTTGCATTCTTAATTGCCGCTGTATCTCGCTTTCGGCAACACCGCTGGCCTCTAGAATGAGCCGTACTTGGCTGCTGAGAATTGATCACCATTAACGCCTGGACCTGCCATCAGAACCAGGAAGGCCACGCGTTGGTCCTCGGCGGCTACCATGGGCGCTATCAACCCTCCCTCGCTGTGTCCGCACAGTCCAACGCGGGCTGGGTCGATCCGTGGGTGCTGGATCAAGTAATTGAATAGCGCTTGCACATCACTGGCAAAATCCTCCGTGGTTGCCGAGGCAAAATCACCCTGCGATTTACCGAAGCCGCGATCATCGAAGCGCAATACGGCAATGCCCTGGCGACTGAGATGGTCGGCAAGTACCCAAAAGGGCTTGTGGCCTGCGATGCTCTCATCGCGATCTTGCGGACCCGAGCCGCTGATCAGTACCACCGCAGGCACAGTGTCGGTACCGTCGGGAAGGGTTAGACTTGCCGCCAGTTGAACGCCTGGAGCCTTGGGATTATCAATCACAACCTCTTGCGTCTGGTAGGGAAAGGGGGCTTTAGGCGTTTGTGGACGCAGCGGTTCCCGTACTTCCAAGGCACTGGCCTCGGACTTCTTGAGGGTCAGATTCAAGGGGATCAAGCCTTGGGTCCATTTGCCCACGATTTCCGTTTTATCTGCGTTGGATTTGCCTGTGAACTTACCCTTTACCGCTGGAACTTCGAAGACGACTTCACCATCCACTTCCGACTTGTTGGCCACAAATCCGCCGGCCTTCTGCGAGATGCTGTCAAACAGCACACTGCCGTCCTCCAGCTCACGAAAGGCAACCTCCAGGGTCTGTACAACGACATTTAGCTCTCCGACCCAGAGTGCCTTGAGCTGTTCCTTGGGCACCGAATCTACTTTACGGAATTGCAATTCCAAATCGGCCTCGCGCTGTTTCCAGCGGCCGCGCAGCATCTGCCCATCGTCGCTCAGTTTTCCTGAAAACGCTCCAGCCGAGACGCGTATTTCAAAACTCATTTGGCCGTCTTGAAAGCTCAAATGGTCTAAAGGAAAACGCGAGACACCTTCGTCCAGGCTGAGTAGTTGACCGGTCCATTGTTCTGATTTCTTTTCTAGCTCCAATACAAATCGGAATCTGCGGTTGCCGGCATCCAGGATGCCGAACCAAGTCTCTTTGGCGGCTGTGGCCGCCGCTGGGGATTCCGGCGGCTGGGCGAGCAGGGACGTGGGAACGCACACAAGGAGAGTAGTAGCTACTGCCAAACAGGTGAGAAGTTTCATCTCAGGCCTCGGCTTTCAAGGGCGGCTAAGGGTTCAGTTGCATGGTACCAATTCAAGGTATATCGATCAGGTTCTGCCAGACGGACACTTGTATCGAAGCCATGAAAAACGCGCACCTCAGACACATAACTCCATGATGTACGCTTAAGCATCCTACGATCTTGTCAGTTGCTTTTCATGTAACGCCACAATTCGGCCAAGGGTTGAACATCGCCTGGCTTGGGCTGCCAGCCTGCAAACATCAATTCATCCAACATTTTGGCAGAGCACTGTGCATGTTCCCTGAGGGCTGGCGCGCGACGGCTAAGTTGATTGACAAACTCCAATGAGGTTTGGTCGATCTCGCGGATCACGCCACGTTCGGCCGCCCAAGCTTCGAGCGCGGCAAAACTGTGTGACACAATCGTCTCCGGCGGCCAGGCGGCTCCGCCACTGAAGGGATTCGCAAACGAGCCAAACTGCCGACGCGGCGGCGGGGCAGTGGCCACGCTCTGGACTGGCTGATGGGCAGCGCTTTGCCGACGACTGCCAGGCAATAGACTGCGCAGGCATTGTAGGATGAAGCGCCATATTTTGGCGAGTTCACCTGGGTGCGTAATCAGATAGAACGCGATAAAGGCAACTAGCGCGGCCATCAGCAACCACTTTAGCCATTTGGCCAGAAACGCCGGTGAGGGGGGCGTCCAAGCATTCGATGCAGGCCGCTGAGCGGGCGATGGTCGGTCCGCCTGCTTGGCAGCAGGTTTCTCTTCCTGCTCTGCAGACTGAGTCTCATCGGTCGCATTCCGGTCTTCGTCACCAGCCTGTTGATCCGCCGGTTGCCGAGAGCGAATGCCCTCATCATTTTGGTGACCTGATTCTTGTTGATCCGAATTCTGCTGATCCGAGTCTAGCTCGCCCGATTTGGACTCACCCGATTTGGGACTCACCTGATTGGGACTCACCCGATTTGGACTCACCCGATTTGGATTCACCCGATTTGGATTCACCCGATTTGGATTCACCCGATTTGGACTCACCCGATTTGGATTCACCCGATTTGGAATCTCTCGATTTGGAATCTCTCGATTTGGACTCACCCGATTTGGAATCGCCGGCCACTTGTTGACTTGGTGATTTGCCCGCGTTTTGCTTGCCTTGAGCTGCTGACTTCTGCGAATTCGCTGGATGGCGGGAATCTGCGTCCGCTGAGTCAGGGTTTTGGGCATCGCTTGGGCTGCCGTTCGTTGTGGGCTTATCCGGCGGATCTTCACTGGACGCCGCCTGGGCAGGGCCCTCGGGTTGGGTGTCTGCGTCCGACTGACCTGGCTCGTTGCCCCAACCAAAGCGACTGCTTGACTGGTTTTCGGCTGAGGTCGTGGCCAGGGACCAGTCGCCCATGGCCCAGGAACGGCCGGGCAGAGGCAGCAGCATGCATAGCCCTAGAATCAGCATGGAGCCCAGCAACCCAGTAGCCAACCAGGTGCGACTGAGCTCTGCGGGCATGGCAACACCTCGGTGGCGAAGATAGCGACGCATGCTCACGAAAGAGGTGGAGACTAGCAGCCCCAAGCCGCAGGCGAGGTAGCCCAGCAAATAATAAAACGCACTGTTTCGCGCCTGCGGATCGCTGATGGCCAATTGTCCCAGCCCGAACAAGGGAAAGGCCAGCAAAGAGAAATACAGTACCCAGACTCCTGGATTGTGCTTCTTCACTTTGGGTTGCCGCGGCTTGTCCTGTCCGCTTTCCCCATTCTTGGCTGGCGGGCGGGGAGGGTCTATTGGGTTGATCTGCGTGTTGTCGGCGTGCAGCCAACCGAGGGACTGCAACAGCCCTTGTTGCACACCGCGTTCTCGTTCGTCAAGCAATGTGCAATCAAAGGTAATGCGATCAGCCAGATACCATGCCAGGCCCAGCATGGCAATATTGACCAGCCAGCCGATTGGAGCCAAGGCACCGGTGACGGTCACGAATTTGGCCATGGCGATCATGGCTGCGATGGCCAGTGGAATGCTGAAGGCGATGGAATGCATGCGCCCGCTTTCGATAGCAATCCGGGCGATCAAGACCGCAGCGAAAATATACAGGCCCAGGATGTAGATCAACCGCTGATCATATTGCCCGCGATAGAAAGCGGCAATCAAAAAGAAGACCAGGCAGCTGACCATGCCCATGATCAAGGCGGGAGATACCGCGACGACCAGGGCATCCAAGCCGGTCGCATTCAGCTTCTCTTTCGGCTTGCGGCTAACCATGACCCGTTCCAACAACAAAAACCAGGGCCATTCCTCGGAATAGTGGGAGGCCAAAGGAATAATCCGAATAATCATTGCAAATTGTAACCTGCCTAGGCTGTGAATACCGATGCATTGGTCAGGAATTCAAATTTCCAAAGGGGCAAAATATGTGGCGGTTTGTACAGGCGCTAGCAATGGCGTGTTGGCTCGTGGGTATGGCACAGAGTGTTTGGGCACAAGGAATCATCGTTTCCGCAGCGGGTCCGGTGAATCGCAGCATGGGGGGCGCTTCCACGGCGGCACCCATCGACGCTTTGGGGGCCATCTATTGGAACCCTGCCACGATTGGGCAGCTGCCCTCCAATGAAATGGGTCTGGGCCTTGATTTCTTGATAACCAATAACACGATGCGGTCCAGCTTTGGACCCTTCAGCGGTGAGACGGAGGCTGATATAGGCAGCCTTCCAATTCCCAACGTGGGCTGGGTACATAAGACCAGAAATCCCTTCATCACGTTTGGCCTGGGTGTCAATGCAGTAGCCGGCTTTAAGACCAATCTCCCTGCGGATCCTAGCAATCCAGTTTTGTCTCCACCACCCTTGGGTTTGGGACGAGTCTCGGCCGAAGCATCCTTCATGCAGATTGCACCGGTTGTTGCTTTGCAGCTGACCGATAAGTTGTCCATGGCGGTGGGACCGACGATTACCACTGGGCAGATTGGCGTTGAACCCTTCGTGTTTAATGCGCCCAATGCCAACGGCGTCTACCCCGCGGGTCGTTCAACGCGATACCATTGGGGAGCCGGTTTCCAGCTGGGAGCATTCTATAAGCCAAACGATGCTTGGCAGTTCGGTGCCTCGCTAAAGAGTCCCACCTGGATGGAGGATTTTGAGTTCTATGGGACGGATGCAGCCGGCAATCCGCGTGATTTGAATACGGATATAGACCTCCCCTTGATCCTCTCGCTCGGCACGGCATGCACGGCCTTTGAACGCTGGTTGTTTGCTTGGGATGTACGCTATTTCGACTATGGCAATACAAATGGTTTGGGAGATCCAGCCGAGTTTGGGGACGCTGGCCAAGTGCTGGGGTTGGGGTGGAGCTCCATCGTGGCGACGGCGGTGGGAGTGCAATACGAGTGGAACGATTTCTTCGATCTACGGGCTGGCTATACCTATAACCAATCACCGATCTCGAATGCCGAGGCTTTTTTCAACACAGCCTCGCCTTTGTCCTACCAGCACATGCTCAGCTGCGGCTTGTCTGCGGATATATCCGATTCAACGCAGTGCCACTTCGCCTATAGCTTTCTGTTTGAGAACTCTAGATCGGGGCCAATCTACGCTCCCGGTATTGGCGCAGTTCCGGGGACGAATATTGAGAATGAACTCTATAGCCAATTTTTCAGCTTCGGTGTAACCCTGCGTCATTAACTCCTAGAAACAGGTTCCCCAGAACAGTTCACACTGTTTCGTGCGCAGGCACACGCTTGGCTTTTACCGCTTCCAGTGTGGCCAGCAGATTGTCTGGTTGGATGGGTTTTAGCAGCCAACCATTCATGCCTGCTTGCAGACAGCGTTGTTCTGTGCCATCTAGGGCATGAGCTGTCATGGCGTAAATCGGCGTCGACTTGTCGGCGTCTTGATATGCGCGAATCGTGCGTGCTGCTTCCAAGCCATCCATATCAGGCATTTCCAGGTCCATCAGGATCAAATCGAAGCTAGAGCTCTTGACGGCTTCGACGGCTTCTAGTCCGGAATTGGCAACGCTGCACACGTGTCCGAATATTTCTAGGATGCCTACGGCGACCTCTTGATTGACGATGGCGTCGTCGGCAACCAAGATGCGCAATGAAGTATCACAGCCTTCGTCTTCAGGTGCGGCGGTCCGCTGAGTACCCAGGTCACTCTGTCGGATAAAGGATATCAGCTCATTACTAACAACAGGTTTCAGCAGGCACTGTGATGGATCCAATCGCATCTGGTCGATGGTCGAATCTGTCGTGTCGGTAGGCAATAGTGCGACCAGGTTCAAGGCGCGCAGAATGTCGGCCTGGGTCGGACTAAAATCTGGGTCTTGAAAGTCAAACCCCACATCTAGAATCACACACTGCTGCTTTTCGATTCCAGCTTGAGCTGCGCGTTGCAGAGCGGGTAACGCCTCCTGTAAATTCTCGAAAGCATGGCAATCGGCACCTGCAGCGATTAGTCCTGAGCAGTAGGCGCTTACCGCCGACTTATTCGAAGAGATAACGAACACCACATGATCGCTGAGTTCGCTGGTTGGCAGTCGCAATTGGACAGTGGCGGCAAGGGGTAGTACGACGTGAAAAGTGCTACCCTGGCCAACTTCGCTGTCCACCCACACCTGACCGCCCATCAGTTCGACCAATTGAGCAGTAATGGTTAGACCCAATCCGGTTCCACCGTAGCGGCGTGTGGTGGAGGAATCGTTCTGCTGAAAGGACTCGAAGATCGCTTTTTGGCGATCGCGCGGAATGCCCGGTCCGGTATCATGCACTTCGATGTGCAAGCGTGGCAGATGCTCAGCGCAGTGATCGACAAAGGCCCTCAATCGCACCTCACCCTGATCGGTAAACTTGATTGCGTTTCCGATCAAATTTACGGCAACCTGCCGTATGCGGCAGGGATCGCCCATGATGCAATCTGGTAAATGGGGATCGAGATCGCACAGCAATTCGACTTTCTTGTTCGCCGCATAGACGGACATCAATTTGGTAGCATCGCTGAGGATAGCGGCCGGTGAAACTTCGATATTCTCCAGAACCATTTTGCCCGCTTCGACTTTCGAAAGATCCAAAATGTCATTCAGTAATGACAGCAGCGAATCTCCCGATTGCTTGACGACGCTCAGGTAATTGCGTTGCTTGGCGGTCAAGTCCGAACGCAGGGCGAGGTCCGTCATACCCAAGATTCCATTCATGGGTGTCCGTATTTCGTGACTCATGGTTGCCAGGAATCGACTCTTGGCTTCATTGGCGGCTTCGGCGATATCCTTGGCCTGCTGCAATTGTTGTTGCGTATTGAGCAACTCCTCGGCCGCAAGTGCCAACGCCTGATTACTCTTGGCTAACTCGTTTGCCCTGGATTGGGCGGTAGCGACGCCCTCGGCAACGCGTTGTTCGAGGGTAGCGTTCAACTGCGAGAGATCAGCAAAGCCGGCTGCGTTCTCTAGAGCGGCACCCGCGATGGTGGCCACAAAGTCGGCCAGCCGTTCTTCGTCGTTGCCAAACAGGTTCTTGACTTGCGAGTGAGTGGTAACCAGGCAGGCTACCGTGCGCTCGCGCAATTTGATGGGCACACACAATCCGGATTGTGCGGCAGATTCTTCCCCGGTCAATGAAATCGTGTTGTTCTGTCGACGGCGGTTGCATACCGAGACAGCCCGGCCTGCATGGAGCGCCGTGCGCAGCATGTGGCTGACGAATGGATCGGTATTCAGATTGGCCAACGGATCCACAGCCGCCAGATCAAATTCAATGAGATGACACGTCTCACCGCGGAGCAATCGAATGGTTGCTTCGCGGGCCTCATCGAATATGCGGGGTGGCGAGAGGGCGGAAGCGATCCGCCGCCCAGACTCGAGTACGCCGTCGAATCGATCCGCTAACGAGAGCGTGGCCAGTCCCGAGTTTCCTGGAGCCTCGGGATTTAGGTTCTCTAATCGAGTGGTTACCTGCTGCAGCTCCCCTTGATAGCTGGAGTAGTCAAACTCTGGGTACCATTTCTCCAGACTGCATAGGGCTCTCAGCGATTCGGCAACTTCGAACAAGGCTGACTGCTGGCGTGCAATTTCGAGGCTCTTGGTTAATGCCTTGATCGCTCCTCGATTGCGTCCCTGCATCAGCCCGATCAAGGCCAGTTCACGATAGGCTCGGGGGAGGTCGTTGCGGCACAGCTTGGATTGACGGATGGCGCGTCGGGCGGCGTGGCGTGCCAGCTTGAGCGACGCTTGGCTGTGTTTGTGGGAGTAGGACTGGGCCGCAGCGGCGTGTTCGCGGCAGGCTGTGGCTAGCCAGGCTGAGGCGGGAAGTGTGTAGGCGTTATGGATCCCCGACTTGCTGGCAATCTGAAAGGCGCGGCTCAGCTGACTGATCGCGGCCTCCCATTGCGACTGGTAGATCGAACTGATCCCAGCGGCAATGTGGACTTGGCAACGGCCCTGCGTGTCCTTGCGATCGCGACTCAATTCAGACTCTAGCAAGGTTGCCGAAAGCGGCTTTTGTGCCGCCCTGGCCCACACATCCAGAATAATACCAGACGCCTGCTCATCACCCAGCTCGAGCCCCGAATTGCGATTGAGTCTTGCCTCGATCAAAGCGTTGCGGAAGTCGCCCAAATGATATAGTGACGCCGCCACCTGATAACGCGAAATGTGCACCTGCCAATAATCGCCCGTTCTCTCCAGCAACCGCACCGACTCCCGACCCTTTTCGATGCACTCTTCAAAGCGCGATGCATAGTACAGAACGCAGCTGTAGAAAGACAGCGTTTGTCCCTCGCCCCATACGTCCTGAAATTGTCGCCTGAGTACCAAGGACTTTTCAGCGTAGCGAATGGCTCGCGAAAACATAGGAATGAGACTGACGGCTGGCGCATGTTCAGAGTAGGCGTGGGCCAATTCCGGAGTTGGTAGGTAGCGCTCCGCCAGATTCAAACCCTTCAAATGGGCCCACAAACACTGAACCTTGGTTTTGCAGAACCAATAGCCATGTGCCATTTTGCTGAACAGGGTGATGGCTAGTCGCTCTTCGTCCGTCGGTTCCCGCTTGAGTCGCTCAAGGCACAATTTAGGCAGCAGCGTATGCAGGACCTGCACACAGGCTTCGAAAACCAACATCAGCACGACCACGGATAGGTGCGGCGGTACATAGTGTTTTAGTGTGCGCATTGCCTGCTCAAAGCCGGCGGTGGCCAGTTCGATATTTCCACGTTTAAAGTGCAGTTCAGCATGCTTGGCTTGGATATTTGCTTTGGCTAGATTCCCTTCTGCTAGTTGAGCTGCACGAATGAACAGTGGCTCGGCCTCGCCGTATTTGCCACGCAACATCAGGGTTTCACCTAACCCTTCAGCCACTTGGAACTGCACTTGTGGCGTGGCCTTGCCTAAACCGCGGAATGCAATCTGATACTGCTGTTCAGCAACATCGAGCGCGAACTGTTTGCGCGCCTGGCGGGCTGCGAGTAATGCAAAGGGCGTGGCCTTGTCTGGGCAATTCGACAGGTCGTAATGGTAGGCAATCTCGGAAGGGCGACTTTGCGGCAGACTTTCATAGAATTCGGCTGCAGCCCGATGCAGTAGGTAGCGTTCGGCCGTGGAGGCCTGTTCGAGCAGAGTCTTGCGAATCTGATCATGAACAAAGGCAAAGCGATCATTGTCGCCGCCAGACCATATCAGGTGGCGCTGCCGGGCTTCCTCCAAGGCGGCGACGGTGTGTGTCGTTGGGCAGGTAGCCAGGTGGCTAACCAGATCGAGACTGAATTCTTGGCCGAGCACGGCGGCTATTCGCAGAACGCTCATCGTATCGGCAGGCAAAAGCGTCAAACGATGAGCCAGGATCCCAGCGGCATCCTGCGAGGACTGAACCTTGGAGAGTGCGTGGGCATCGACCTGCCAGCCATCCGGACCAGGCGAAATGGCTTTGGATTCAATTAAACCACGTACAACCGATGTGGCTACAAAGGGGCTGCCGCCTGCAACCGTGACCACATTCTCGAGCACACCTGCCGGAAGTCGGCCGGCCATCGATTCGACCAATTTGCGGGTTCGCGGTGCATCGAACTCAGATAGCTTAATGAGACACTCGGGATGCAGCTGTGCCAGCGGATGCTGGTCCTCCACCTCGTCGGTACGGAAAGAAACCAGAAGCGTAGTGAAGCGATTGGCGCTACGCGGACGTGCCTCCCAGCGTTTGAGCAATCGCAATGTCAAGTTGTCCGCATGATGACAGTCGTCCAGGATGATAACCGCAGGACGCATGACTCGACCAACGGTATCCAGAAAACGAACGAGCGCTTCGAGCGTATGGTTTTCACCAAAGGCCTCGGGTACCGCTTTGGTGCTGGCTTCCAAACTGAGCACGGATTGTAGTTTAGGAAATGCGGCAACCAGAGCGTGAGCCAAGTCTCCCAGACCTTCCCGGAACTGGTGGGCCCGATCGCTATCCTCCTGCAATAACGCCACCAGATCTTCGACCGTACTCTCGAGTAGGGCGAGTGGGGAGCGGGATGTATGGACGCTGCTGTGCCCACGAAAAAGCAATAACTCGGAGCATTGCGCGAGCTTGCCGGCCTCGGAGAGCAAGCGACTCTTGCCACAACCGGATTCACCCTTGACGACGACCAACGAGCCATAGCCAGCCGCAGTTGCCAGATAGGCTGACTCGAGTTCGTCCAATTCATTCCCGTGAACCACATAGGCCGGTTCGGTCAAAGTACACCGGCGATCGGTTGCACCAATTACAAGACAGGCCTGGTTGCGATCGAAATTGGGGTCGGCTACCAACCGCAGGTCATCGACCACAGCCGCAGCGGATTGATAGCGATCTTGCGGGTCCTTCTTCAGCAAGCGTTGCACGATTTCATTGATTTCGCGAGGCAAACTGCGGCAAATAGAGCGCACATCGGGCGCTTGGGCTGTTAGGTGTTCAAGTAGGATTTTGCTGGGTTTGGTCGCTTGGAAGGGCTTTTGCCCCGTCAGGCATTCGAACAGCACAACTCCGGCGGAATACAGGTCCGATGCTGGGCCGCATTGGTAGCCAATCGATCCCACCTCCTCCGGCGACATGTAATGCATTAACGCGGCATCTCTGACATTGGTCAGTTGTTCCTGCGTCCTGCGGCGATTGATTCCAAAGCCAATAAGCGAGAGCGGAGCTGAACCGTCGCTGGGAATCAGAATGCTTTTGGGATTGATTCGCTTGTGCAGTAATCCGGCTGCATGCAGGCTATCGAGTACCGAAAACAGATGGATGGCCAACTCCACCACCTGTGCATACTCCAACGTCCCCCGACGCAATCGACTGTCCAGGCTTTCGCCTTCGACATGCTGCATCACAACAAACAACGCGTCGGCGGTCTGCTTGTATTCGAACACACGCGGAATACCGGAGACGTCTAACTGCGACCGCAACTCCGCATCGTAATGTAGGCGCGCGAATGCTCCTCGCGGAACGTGTTCAGCATTGAACTTTTTGATCACAACATTGCACTGGCGCGCTGCATCGAAGCCCACAATAGTTGCGCACTCAGTATTGTCAGATACAACCCTTAAACTTGTGTACTCCCCGTTGAGAGTAATTGCCGTAGAAGTTGTGATTAATGAATATTTTTCGCTCGACATAAGTTGAGTTCGCGAATAGGTTGATCGCACCTTCGAGAGAGGTTTGTACCTCGATCTGAGTTCGCAGAATGAACCGTGCAAGCGTAGCTCATTCATTAGGTTGTTTTTCACGGCGTGATGGTTTCATGATGTGTTCCAACATCAAGTAACATCGCAACGTGCATAACCCTTTTAATCGTTACAACGGTAACGCAGCCGACCACGATCGAGGCTCGACAAACTTTTAGGTCCGTCATTTGTTTTGACTGGAGCGGGGCCCGGTCCAAATGACGGCACAGTTTGTTTTTGGAGTTTGTGATCATGAATGCACACGTAGTTCCCAACCTGGACGCCGAGTTCTTGGCCGGCGTCAGGGCCTTTAAGTCAGAGCTGGCAGCCATCAATGATCTCGTTCCTCGCGATGCGATTCCCGTGCCTGGGAATGCCATCCACGAGCGCGTCCTTCGGGCCCTCGAAGCATCGCAGCAATGT
This sequence comes from Pirellulaceae bacterium, assembly GCA_963707245.1. GTDB lineage: Bacteria > Planctomycetota > Planctomycetia > Pirellulales > Pirellulaceae > Aureliella. Next base: position 85,415 of record CAVPPY010000015.1, on the reverse strand, counting down.
TGCGCGGCCTTCGAAGCTCGCTTTCGAGATGATGTGATTGCACTGCGGCAGGTACAGGAGTATTTCCGTCTGGAAACAGACCCCTGGATGAGACAGAGTTGGTTTTCGGAACGAGCTCGTGAAAAGCCCAGCGGTTTTTCGGGCGACTACGAGATGTTGACTAAGCTATACGATCAAGCCACTCCTGCACGTGGTTTGGGCGGCTACTTGGACCTGTGCTTGAATGATCTGCCCTTGGCTCGCGCTGTTCGGGCGAGACTGGCGGCAGCCAAGCAATTCTTGCTGAACGAGATCGATTCGCGGCCACAGGGCGTGCGCATCATGGATATCGCCAGCGGCCCCTGCCGCGAGTATCTTGATTGGCCGGAGATGCCCAGTCAAAAACCTGTGGAAATCGTAGCCATAGACAATGACCCTCCAGCTATCGATTTCGTACGGAAGCAGATCATACCTGGACTGTCCGGGGCGACCAAATTGGAGGTCGTGCGCTACAACGCACTACGAACCCGAAATGCGAAGGCTACCGTGGAACGATTCGGTCGCTTTGACATCATCTACAGTGTTGGACTGTTTGACTATCTCACCGACGACCATCTGATCGGTATGTTTGCCGGCTTGCGAGATTCCCTAAACGAAAACGGCGTGTTGTATATCGCGTTCAAGGATACGCGGATGTATGACAAGACGCCCTACCAATGGCACCTAGACTGGTTTTTCTATCAGCGCACGCCAGAGGATGTTATGGAGGTTTACCGACGAGCGGGATTTGACGTCGATGCCATCCATACCACGCGTGATGCAACCGGGATCATTATCAACTGCATCTCGCGACATGCATCAAGCCATATCCAGCGTACGGATACGGGACATTCGGTGTTTGCGCCAAACATGAATCCGAACCAGGTTGCAGACGCGGATAAGGTCCAATAGCAAGAATCTCTGCTAGCAGAGGGGCTGTGACATTGCTGGTGATATTAGCCCCACACCAGCAATGATCGGATTGATAGTGATCGGAGTGGACGCGATCAGAGTTTCATCCAAATTGATTTTTATTCTCTGGAATTCTTCCTGGCGGGCCAAGAACGCGTCGACAACTCGCGGGTCAAAATGCGTTGCGCTGCTCTCGACGATGATCTTGCGGGCTACCTGATGCGAAAAGGCCTCTTTGTAGATTCGCTTGGTGGTGAGCGCATCATATACATCCGCCAGCGCTACGATCCTGGCGCACAATGGTATGTCTTCGCCGCTTCTCCCAAAAGGGTAACCACTGCCATCGAATCGCTCGTGGTGTCCCAAGGCAATGTCTCGAGCCATACGCAGATACTCGGCATTCGGACAGGCCTGCAATGCGGCTTCGAGGGTCTGACTGCCGATGGTGGTATGCTGCTTCATCACCTCAAATTCGTCGCCGGACAGTTTTCCGGGCTTGAGCAGAATGCTGTCCGGAATTCCGACCTTGCCAATGTCATGCAAAGGACTGGTCAAAAAGATAGCACGGATAAAGTCGGCATTGATCTCACCCTTGATTGACTTGGATGATTCAATCTGTTCTGCCAAGACGCGTGAGTATTCGCGCATGCGCTCCAGGTGTGCCCCAGTTTCAGGATCGCGTGCTTCGGCCAGTTTGGCCAGCGAGAATACGATCAAATTACGATTTTCCAGTGCCACCACACGATGGGCTACGTTCAGTCTAACCTGCAGTTCCGTGGGGTCGAAGGGCTTCGATAAAAAGTCGTCTGCCCCGGCTTTCAGTCCTACGCACAGGTGTTCACCACGGCTGAGAGAGGTGAGCAAGATAAAGTAGACATATTCGCCGAACTGCCTTTGCCGAATTCTCCGACATAATTCAACGCCTGACATCCCGGGCATTTGCCAGTCGGATATGACGATGCGGAAATCGTCATTGCACACGCGTTCGTAAGCCTCTTCGCCGCTAGAGACGCTTTCGACGCCGCAGAGCCCCATGGCCTTGAGAGACTCACACAGAAACTCACTGCACAGACAGTCATCGTCGACGACCAGGATCTTTACTTGCTTTTCGTTATCCATCGCCACCGACTCCCAGATCGAGCCGCGCAAACTCTACCAAACGCGATTGGGCAGCCTCCAGTTTGTGGGCCATGGCGGGCAGCGATTCATTTAAAGATGCCTCGACCAAAGTCTCAATAGCCCCGGCTGTTTCAGCCAAATCGCGGGCTGAGACAGTTAAGGAGGATCCCTTGAGCTTATGCGCCAGGCGGGCAATCTCGGGAGTATTTTCCAATTCGATTGCCTTGACCAAGGTCTGTATGTCGTCGCCAACGCGGACCAAGTAGGTCTCCACAATCTTCTGCATCAAGTCGACTCGCCCCATGCAACGTTTCAGGAGCGCATCATGATCGATTGGCCTCGCCGCTTGCCCGCAAAGTGAGTTGTCGTTCATCGCCTTTTCCGCAATTCGAGTTCACCTCTGGGGCAACAAAGGCTGAGCGAAACTTCCATAAAGTGTCCAAGAGAGCCTAGGTTACAGAATGCTGAGTTCAAAGCGACAATCGAAAATAAGTTGAACACCGCTGCTGCTGGGATGGCCGCAATTAATGCAATATCGCATTGCCTGGCCATGGAAATGCTTGTAGGCGGTCAAGCCACCCGGGCTGCATTTCCTACAAATCCGACAATCCATATGATCCTTAACTCTCGCGCTCACCGCCTAATCGTTTGCTTGGCTGGACACTTGCGTTCTCCGCACCCAGGACGGGGGATTGTAGATATTGCCTGAGCTTCTGTGGTAAGTCGTAAACTGCGGTCTTGGCTGCCATGGCCGTCAGTAATGCCAGACCCAGCAAACCAAAAACAATGGCGGCAGGTCTATTCCTGTAGTGGCCCATGACATCGCGGCGACTGGTCAGCCACAGCATCACCGCGGCCACCAGTGGGGCCACCGCCACCGTGACGGCTTGGGCAAGAATGATCGTCGGCGTGCGGTCAAAATTGAACACCAGACAGGCGAGTCCCACCAACATACCCAAAACCAGTACCAGACTGGTTAGCAACTTGGGCGCTAAATCACTTGGCTGACTGCCCAACTGCAAACCATCAGCGGCGATGAAGCCACCCACCATCGAATTGACCAAGAAAGATGAGTAGGCAGCGGAGAACAGTCCCAAACAGAATACGAGTTTGGCGGAGGCTCCAAAGGTAGATTCCAAGGCCGTAGCAACGGCAATGGGATCAGCCAATTTTACCGGTTGGCCAGTGTACAAACCGGCTGCCGCTGTGCTCATCAGCATGACGGTAATGAGAAACATGATCACCGAACCCAAGCGTGCATCGCTCAAGCCACTGCGCAAGTCTTCCACGCGCCAGCCCTTTTGACGTACCAAATAGGCTTGGTAAAAAGCGGCGGTAATCACGAACGTCGTGCCCACGAGACCCAGTACGGGCAGCATTTCGCCGGATTTTCCCAGGGAAGGGACAAATCCCATCAGTAGCTCGGCGGGGTTTGGCTTAAGTCGCACCAGGTTGATGGCAAAACAAATCAGCATCAGCCCTACAAAGGCGGCCATGGCACGTTCGAGCATCCGATACAGATCCTTGAATAAGAATAAGAACAGAATCGCCAGGACATTCAAAACGAGGATCAGCAGTCCAACTAATGGCTTGGAAGGAATCAGAGCTTCAAAGGCCGCTGCCACGCCGATATTGTTTCCCGACTGAAAAGCGGCCGAGACAAAAAAGATACCCAAGCCGAGCAGGCTGGCCAGCCATTTACCAGCCTTTGCGCGAACCAAATCACAAGGCGCGAGTTCAGCCACAACTCCCAATTTAGCGCCTAGAGCCATATAAAACATCATGAATAGCACCGAGAGCAGTACTACCCATAACATTGCATACTGGTCGTTCGCACCCACACTGGAGCTGGTCATGATGCTGCCTGGTCCAATGACCACACAGGCTGTAATCAAACCCGGTCCAATTCTTCGGTACCATGCCGTCGGCTGCGTGTTTGTCGACATCGGTCGCCCTGTTTAATGGGTCTCTGCGCCCTAGATCTCTGCCTAGATTTCTGCCGCGCAGTTTACTGTAGTTGGACAACACCACATCGTGGCCTGCCATAGCCCGAATCGTAAGTATGCATCTAATCACGAAATCCAAATCGATGCAATTGTATGCGTGTGTCCTCTTCAGCTAGCAACTGTATAAAGGCTTGGACGACTGGGCGATTCATTCGAGCTTTTGGGATTGCAAAGTCGAATCGCTCGGCCTGTACGGGAACAAAAGCCAGTTGGTTGGCAGTCGCTACACCTTCGATGGCCATCCCCCAGTCCGCACGGCCTTGTTGGATGGCCGCGGCTACGGCGCTGTGATTGCTGGGTTGCATTGCGTAGCCGCGTGGCTGTCGCCCGGCCAGCAAGCGGTCGATTAAGATCCGTGTCCCGCTTCCTTGATTGCGATTAACCATGGCGATTGTAGGGTCCTCATTAGCGGCGGCCACGATTTGCTCGGGTGTCTTGCCTTGGAATCGCTGGTCGCCTGGGCGAAAGACCAGACCCTGTGAGCGACCATAGCCCGCAAGCAACACCAACGATTCGCCTACGAAGGGTTGATTGTAGCTGCCCGTGTGTGCGTCCAATAAATGAATCCCAGCCACATCGCATTGACCACGTTCGGCTGCCTGCAGTCCAGCCGAGCTTCCGACATTCATCAGTTTAGTCATCCAGCCTCGCCGCTGTAGTTGGCTGAGCAAGTAGTCCAGTCCGAGGCAGTGGCTGCCAATCACGACCAAATCCGCGGTGCGCAGCTCGCGTCCCAACAAGCGCACTTGGACTTGCTGACCTGCGTTCAGTAGTTCACAGGTCCGCGGGATCGTCACAAATCCATCTGCATTACCGAACACCGTAACGGAGCCAGAACCTTTGCCCATGGGAAAAGCCGACAAGCCACTGTCTGAAGGAACTAGACCCACTAGTAAGAACTCGGTACGACCGCCGTCAGAAATCGTTTTTACCGCCAGCCGCGCCTGAACAAATTCCCGCTTGTCAGCCTGGCGCCCGGCCAGCAGAAGTAGGATGGGGGCTATAAACTCATGGAAAGTGAAGATGGCTGAGGTTGGAAATCCGGGCAGGACGACGACAGGTTTTCCTTGGGTGACCGCTATGCAGATCGGCTTGCCGGGCTTTAAAGCAACTCCATGCACGATCACACCTGGATCGTTGAACTCGGTTACCGCTTGGTAACACACATCGCCGCGCCCCTTGCTGGTTCCGCCGGACAGCAGGATCACGTCAGCAGCGCTGATCGCCTGCCGCAATTCGGTGCGCAGAGCGGGCAGATCATCAGGTACAATCCCTGCGAGCAAAGGCACACCACCGAGTTCTCGCACGGCGTCGGCCAACACCTGTGAATTGGAATCAAACACACAGCTGGGTTGCATGGCCCGCCCTGGCGGGATGAGTTCATTGCCAGTGGATATGATGGCCACACGTGGCTGCCGTCGAACCTGGACCGTTGCTTGTCCCAACGCGGCCAAGACGCAGGTTTCACGGCTGGTGAGTAGAGTCCCACCGCGGAGCACGGTTTCTCCGATGGAAATATCTGAACCGGCAAAGCTAATTCCCGAGCCGGGCGTCACAGCTCGGCGGATAATCAAGTGTGCATGGCTTTCTTCGGTATGTTCCACCATCAGCACAGCGTCTGCGCCCCGAGGCAGCATGCCTCCGGTGGCAATCTCGATCGCTTGCCCCGGCTGTACTTCCATCTCAGGCACGCAACCAGCCGGAATGGCAGAGGGCAACAACAGCAGCCTGCCTGGCAGCAGTTCATTGGCCGTTTCCGTATCGCTCGCCTGTATGGCGTAACCGTCCACATTCGAGCGATCGAAGGACGGCACGTCGACGCTGGCGACCACATCTTCGGCCAGCACGCGTCCCAGAGCCGCGTCCAATGAAATCGTTTCGGCGGCTAGCGGAACCAAGGACAGCGCAGCATGAAATCGCCGCTGGGCTTCCGCGCAATCAATCACGTCCAGGAACTGCTCCTGATTAGCCATGGTGGTCTATAAAAGATCGCGAAGATAAAAATGGTGTTTACCGAGCTTGCCGCCATAATTCCCAGCTGTGATCCGCAGTACCCCGGGGACGCGCGCCGCCGCCTGCAATCCACGTTGCATGGCTGACTTTATGGCGTCAGGAGATAATCCATCGATAACAATCTCATACACTGCGTTGCAGTTTTCCGGCAGTTCGCTCTTGGTCAAGCCTCTCAGGGTAGGGCAGTAGGCATCGTTGGTACTGGCTTTCAGCTTAGGATAGCGCGAGCCAACCTTGCTGCCTGAGCGAACGATGCCACCGGGAAAGGGCAGGGCAACGTCGGCACCTTCGCCAATGGCCGTAACCGCGGCTTCCGCAGCCAAAAGTGCCGGCTGGGAATGCTCCCCACAAATCAGCAGATTACCACCCGCCACGCCGCGGACGGTGCCGAAGTAGTCCTCGCATACGAATTCCCCATCCATGGTGGGAATTCGCCAGAATCGACGGTGATCGTATTTCTTGGCGACCTGAAAGCCATCACCGAAATAGCGGATGCCGCCACCAATTCGAATCCTCTGCTGTTTATCTGGTTGCTCAATCCCGTTGAAGCAAGCGGTGGTCGGACAGGTGAGCACGCACTGTCCAACTCGAGCTTGCAGAGCCTTGGCCAGTGCAGAATTACTGAATGCAAAAGCCAACACCGACACACCACTGCGGCCATCGGGAGTTTCTTGGCAATCCCATTGTCGCTCAATGGCGGCTTCGATGTCACAGGCAATAACGCTGGTCGCATTGCCACACAGTACGCTGGCGGCGAGATTCGCCCAGCGCGAATGTTCCGCAGTAATGATTAGCCGGGCCGCTTGAATGGGAAAGGCTTCGGCAAAGGTATCGACGATTTCGATTCCATTCCATTGCATCACCGCAGACTGACCATCGGAGTTCGGATCATTCATGTTGTTGGAATCACCGAGGACTCGTGCAAATAACTCAAGTCCACCGGATAGTTTCTCCAGCGAATAGAGTAGTAATTCTCGAACCATTCCTGAATATGAGATTCCAGGTCGAGGTCGTAGGCAGGGGCCACATGCAGGGTTTTCCCGATCAGCGTTTCGCGAATCTCCGACTGCTCGACCAACACACGTCCGGACTTGATGACCATCCGCGGCATCTCGAACATGATCTCTTTGTTCTCATGCGGAGTATAGATGGTGATATCGGCGTCAGCCCCGACTCCCAGATGCCCTTTGTTCTTCAAGCCCAGGATCTTGGCAGGGCCGGCGCGAGTAATGATCGCGATTTCGTACAGCGTGTATTCGCGGTTAATATCGCCCAAGGTCGTCCGCTGGCGGATCTCAGCTGGACAGGTCTTGAGTACGTCTTCGCGGTAGGTGCGATCCATCAGAAAGCGAATGATCTGGGGATAGGCCAAAAAGGAACCACCATTGGGATGGTCCGTGCTCATGACGACCCGCCAGGGATCATTGACCAGCAGGTACCATTCCAAGCCGATGGCCCATTGTAGAGAGTGCACCAAGGATTTATTGCGATACGTGATCGGCGTGATGCCGCAGCCCGATTCCATCTCCGTATCGCTGCTAAACCACTTGCCGCCATAGACCTTGGACAGGAAATAGCCCAACGGACCGTCGCCGGTCATGCTGGTCGTTTCGCCAAACAGAACTTGCCCGACGTCAATCGTAATGTTTGGATGTGCATTGACATAGTCGGCCAACGGGACGACTTTGCTATTGAACGTATTTTCGTCAGCATCGCCGCCACCATAGCTGTGAAATTGAATGTGGGTGATGTGTCCACGCCTGTCCCTCCAGGGCACGCATGGTTTCCAGGGTGGTTTCCCAATTGCCCGGCATTCCCAGGTTGTTGCAGTGAATGTGTACCGGGTGCGGCAAGCCTAATTCCGCAGCGGCTTGGGCCACGCCGCACACAATCTGTCGCGGTGTGACATCGAAATGATCAACGCGTTCGTCGAGCCCGTGGACATTTCCGGCTTGCTTCGACTTCCACACTTCGACTCCACCGGGATTGACCAGCTTGGGAGCAAAGCCCTTGGTGGCGCTCAATAGCCAAGCGATAAAGGTCTTTAATCGTTGCGGCTCATTTCTCATGAGCGATTGCATCACATAGTGATTGTTACCCATCAACACGTAGAAGCCCTTGTCGATACAGGGCGTATCCTCAAACTCTTCGTGCGCGTGGCGAGCGCCCAGGGGCGGAATGGCGGCGTCAAAGGCCGTCGTGTAGCCCAGAGCCGCGTATTTGTAGCCGGTCGCAAACGTGCTGGGCACGCTACCCAAGGATCCGCTGTGGGTGATGTTGGTACGCGGCATTTGCTCGCCTCGCCGCTTGTCCTCGGGCCGCATCTTGCGAGCGACATTGACCTTGGGACCAGCGATGTGACAGTGCATGTCGATCCCGCCCGGAATGACGACCAGCCCTGATCCGTCGATCGTGCGTACGGGACGCACCGCTGGATCGCTGGGGGCAGTTGCCATACGGCCATCCAGAATCCACAGGTCCCGAATCTCTCCGTCGATACCGTTGAGTGGATCGTAGACGCATGCTTGTGATATCTTTATATAGTCAGCCATAGTTCCAGACGGGTACTAAGCGGTCACTCCCAGAATCTTCTTGACGCGACTTTCGATCTCGCTCAGCACCTGGTAGTCGCTGGGGTGAGGCGATACGGTAGCAGGTCGTAGGGGTATCGGTACATCGTCCATGCGATAAACCGTACCGCCCGTGTTGATGCCGTAGGTCGCCACCGCAAAGGCTACGGTTGCCGCACGAGTGGTGGGCGTTTCCTTGGTATCCAGGGCAATGAACGGAATCGATGCCAGGTGTTCTCGGGCCGGCTGCGAGAAATTGGCCAGCGGATCACAGGCGATCATCATGCCGCAGTCGGCTTCAGCATTGGCCAAGGTGTCGGACGTCGTGTACTCGCCAGGATTAAAACGCGGATAACCCCGCGAATGATTGACGCCAAAAGGGTAGCCGGTCCGCCACGAGACCACGTTGTCCGCCCCGGTCACATTGCCATGGCCCCGATTCGGTTTGGCTACAAAACGCGTGTAGGCATTCATATCGCGAGTAAGCGCCAACAGAGCTTCGCTGTTGACATGCTTGCCACGCGTCATGGTCAGCCCCATCCCAAAAAAGATCACACCGAACTTGCAAGCCTTCATCCGATCCATCAGATCACGCCAAACGGAAAACTCGACGCCCGTCTCAAGATGAACCAATTGCGGATCCAATTCGACGCCTTTTGCCAGCGCTCGCAAGGTCCACAATGCTTCAAAATCTTTCTTGGGTTTGATCTGGATGAAAATATCAGCCGCCTTGGCGCTCTTGGTCTTGCGCACATCGACGATCACGCACGTGCGATCTTTGCGACCATTGGGCAAGAACATGCCCTTGGGCATCAAACTGTACTTGGTGAAATGCCGGGGATGACTTTCGGCAGGATTAGATCCCCAAAACATAATCAAGTCGCCTCGGTTGGCTACTTCTCCCAACGAGCAGGTCACTTCGCCCACGCCCTGAAAGGCCATGCCCGACGGACCGTGGCAGACGCTGGTGGTCGTATCAATTGTGCCCTTGATCCAATCGACGATGCTGACGGCCACTCGCTGGGCCTCGCATGGTGAATCGCTCAATCCGTAGACAATCGGATACTTGCCGCTGGTCAGGATGTGTGCCGCCCGATCATAACCGGCTTCCAGTGTCGCTGGCTTTCCCTCGATCGTGCAACTCGGACGATCCTCCACGCTGTGATTCAGAAACCAAGCCTTGCCCAGCACGCAGGCGCGCTTGGCTTCGATGATATGCTCGTCCTTGACGTGCAATTCAATATCATCGCAGACACAACCGCAAAACGTGCAAGTCGCATCCTGGATGATTTTCAATTCACCGGGAACACAGGGCGTTGGAGCATGGACTTCCGTCGATCTGCTGGTCATGGATGATGCCGTTGCGGAAATATTTCAATTAAACAAGTGGTTCAGCGGAACACTGGCCCGGCAGGCTAGCCCTTGCGATTGCCCCGTGCCTCTGCGGAGGGAATATCTGGCTGAGCCTTGTGAATCAATTCCATAGTAACCTCCATTCCCTTGCTGGTCGGCATGCCCGATCCGTGTGTGTCCCCGGACATGATTTGACTGGAAATGTCACCGTAGGCGATGAAAAGCAGTCCTGGGGGCAATTCGTCTTTTCTGGCCGGAGTAACGCATACCTCTACGGTTCTCCCCTCCTCGGTAGTCAACCGCACGCGGTCGCCCTCCGCCAACCCTAGCCGATCCATATCGCTTGGTGCAACCTGCAAAGCCCGAATTTCTTTTTGATAGCGCTCACCGAACTTGCCCTCGCTCACGCCACAACCCTGGTCGGTGGTGCGTCCAGGAATCAGTGTAAACCAATCAGCCATAAGTCTCATCGTGGGTGGGCAGGCCATGGGGCGCAGCGGAACCAGCCTGCGGCAGGTCACGCGAGTGCTGGAGCCAGCCTTCGGAACTCCAGCCCCTGGCTAGATTGTAAGCTTTTACCAGTTGCTGGAGGCGCTCGGCGGTCAATATCGCCTGAGGATCTTCCGGTACAGCCTGCTGCAACATCCGCTTGGGGAGAGTGTCCTCGGCCGGCGTCCAGCCAGCCAATATATTGAAGTGCTTTTTTGCATCGATCATGCCTTTAGCCGTTCCTCGCAGCTCCTCCGCCGTTACCCTCCATCCACACACCAAGCCCAGAATCTGAGCGGATGCATCGAAGAAGTCGTCAAAGATGCCGCGCAGAAACTTGCACAGAATCAATGAGTCCATCAAGGCTGCGCGATCCTCGGTTTCAACGGCTAAATGAGCTGATTCCGGAGCGACCCGGCGACGATCGACAGCCTGCGAAAAGTCGACTTGGTAAGCCCCAGAGCGGTTATGGTCGGCTCCCCGCGCGCCGACCGCAAAACCCAAGCCCATCATTTGCAGGCCGCGCGGGTCGTAACCCGGCAACTCCAGACCCTTGACCTGCGGGGCAAATTCGATGCTATTTTGCTGGATGGCCTGGGCCATGGCGCGGCTCCCGAGCGACAACAATTCGCCCAGTTCCCGTCGGCTGACCAGCAGCTCCAATGCGCGCAGCAAGGCCTGGCCATCGCCAAAGCGCAGCCATGGTGCATCGATCAGGCCACGTTCGGCACATTCCATTGCAAAGGCAATCGTGCCGCCCGCACTGATGGTATCCAATCCCCAGGCATCGCACCGCTGCGAGGCTTGCAGCACTACCTCCGCATCATGAATCCCGCATAAAGGCCCCAACGCAAATAGGTTTTCATACTCGAGACGCACCTTCCCAGGCGTCTTCTGCAAGCGAACCAAGTGTTCGCAACCGATCGTGCAGGCCGCACATGAGCTGCGGGTGCGTTCGCGAACCTGACTCAATTGTTCGGGAGAAAGCGCTTGGCTTCCCTCGAAACTGCCCTGCTGGAAATTGCGGGTTGGCAGAACGTGCAACCTGTTGAACAGTAATAAATTCGACGCCGTACCCAACTCTCGATACTTGGCAGTGGCCGGGCCAAAAGATGCCTGCGAAATTTTCTTGGCCATGCGGACCAGCCCTTCGGTTTCTGCCCACTGGACTCGAGCGCTACCGCGAACAGCAATGGCCTTGATGCGTTTTGAGCCCATGACGGCACCACTGCCACCACGGCCGGCATGACGACCCGCCGAAGAAATCGTAGCAAAACGGACCAACCCCTCGCCCGCCGGACCAATGCTGGCGACTTGAAAATCGGCTCCCAAGCACTGGCGAATGCGGTCTTGAGTCTGGCTGTTGTCCAGACCGGCCAGATCATCCGCGGGCTCCAAACGCACGCCCTCATCATCAATGATCAGAATGGAAAGTCGCGGTGCACAGCCAAGCAGCAAGATGGCATCGTACCCCGTGCGCTTGCCCGCCAGCGCAAAGCCACTGCTGGCCAAGGAGTCGTTGATGCGGTGCGTCAGTGGACTCTTGCTGACCACCGCGTACTTGGCTGAGGTCGTCAACGGGCTACCGACCAGTGGACTGAAGACAAAGGCCAGACCGGCCTCGGCCGCTAAGGGATCGACCTCGGCCAATCCCTCGTTGAGCAATATGGCAACTCCCAGGCCACTGCCACCCACATTGCGTCTCAAGAACGCATCGTCCAAAGCGATTGGTTGCGAATGGCCGGACGAAAGATCGATTCGTAGATAGCGGCCGTGATATCCTGGAGTAACTTGCATTGCAGCTTGCTTTATTCGACTACACCAGGGGTTAACCCCCAGCATCCAAGGACAACAGTAACAGCGTGTCCCCGGGTTGCAACTCGATATCCGGATTGGTGACAAATCGACCACCGCGCAAGCTGACCGCATAACCTGACTTCAAGTTTCGGCCCTCGATACACTCAGCCAATCCTGGAAATCGCTGCGCTAGATTCTGCAGGACCTCGCCCAGCGTAGCCCCATTTCCGGTCGTTTGCTCAATTCCGGCCCGTTGACGGACTATTCCAAACAATTCGACATTTACGCTCATGAACGATTCCCACAGTCGTAGACATTCTAGTCGGACAGCGCCATTTGGTGGACTGATGTTAATTGTCGGGTCTCACGCAGAAAAGGAGGCAGAGCATGGTTATGATGCGCTGTTGCCAGTCGAACATGACGCAGGCTCACGCCGTCACGGCTCCTTTCTATTATATCAATTTTGCTTATGTCCTTTGATGATGTCCGCATGCGAGGCTTTGTCAGTCGCTCCACCGTGGAGGCTGCGACGGGTTGGATCCATGCAATGCTCGCCCGTGCAACGCTGGCCGAAGAGCGAGTCGATGTGCTGCAGGCGGTGAATCGAGTGCTTGCCTGCGACATCACCAGCGATTGCGACGTCCCTGGCTTTCGCCGCAGTATGATGGACGGCTTTGCGCCTTGCGCCGAAGAGACGACGGGAGCAACACCTTACAACGCTCTGAGCCTACAAATCTTGGGGAACAGTTTGCCGGGCGCTGCTTTTTCTGGCAGCGTTGGACAGGGCCAGGCGGTTGCTATCATGACGGGAGCTCCCATGCCACCTGGCGCGAACGCCGTACTGCCAGCAGAATTTACCGAGACGCGAGGCAATCTGCTGCTGGCTATGGGCGAGGTTTCCTCAGGTAAGCACGTGGGCGACATCGGCGAGGACGTACGGCGGGAGGCGGTGGTTCTGCGCTCGGGGCGCATGCTTCGGCCGCAAGATGTTGGATTGCTGTCGTCCATCGGCTGCCAGACGATCCGCGTCGTGGCTCGCCCCCAGGTGCGCGTGCTGATTACCGGTAATGAAGTGCTGCCGACGGGTTCTAAGCCGCAGGGGAATCGGATTGTGGATGCCAACGGGCCGATGCTTCAAGCCCTCGTGTATCGTGATGGCGGCAGGCTGCTGGATTGCCAGCTGCTGCCCGACCATCCTCAGTCCTTGGCGGATCGCCTGATGGAGCCCGCCGACGTGGTCCTGGTGTCGGGCGGTTCCAGCGTAGGAGTGGAAGACCATGCACCCCGCATTCTGGCTGAAAAGGGAGAGTTGGCGATTCATGGAATCGCTATGAGACCCAGCGCTCCCACCGGCATGGGACGCATTGCTGACCGGCTGGTGTTTTTGTTGCCCGGAAACCCTGTATCCTGTTTATGTGCCTACGATTTTTTTGCTGGTCGAGCCATTCGCGGACTGGGTGGTCGGGATCGCGAATGGCCCTATCGCCGACTGCAGGCTAACTTGCAGGGAAAACTATCCTCCATGGTCGGTCGCGTTGATTATGCACGCGTCAAGCTGTCCGGTGATCGAGCAATACCCTTGGCTATCCGCGGCGCTTCGATACTGTCTACTACGACCGAGGCCGATGGTTTTGTAGTGATTCCTATGGACTGTGAGGGATACGCGGATGGTACCCAGGTAGATGTGTTCCAGTATTGAAGTGCCCTGCTCTCGCCTGGGTAGGTCTAGCTGGCAAATGAACCGAAATATCGGCTCCTGTCACCCATGTGGCGGCAAAATCATTAGACTATTTGGGCAGAGACATACTGAGCGCTCCGCCAGCACGCCACCGGTACCGTACTTAAATGCACGAGTTGGTTGCAAATGGAGACCTATCGCTAGCTTTTTTGTCTTGCAGTGGTGCCGATCAGTTGGCGGACTTAGGCGCCTGGTGTTGCACATCATTTTTTACTACTGGGATTCAGCCAATGCACAAGTTGTTTAATCGCGCGTCATGGCGCAGGATGCTTGCCAACTCACTGGGACTGATGTTGACCGCGGTCGCACTCACCGCTCCAATCCATGCACAGGACGATGCGCCACCACCCAAGCCGGATACGGCTGAAGCGACAGCTGACGACGCGGAAGTGGATGAGCGTTTTATCATTCCGGAGGGAGCTTCGGTTGCAGAGCTGTTCGAATTCATAGATAAGACCAAGAGTATCACTCCAACCAAACGCGACCCGGAAAGTATCGCCGCACTGGCCAAGCAAGTCTTTCCAACCATTATTGCGGCCGCCGATTTGGTACTTGAGAAGAGCAAAGATCCAGATGAATTAGCTCGCGCCGTGAAAGCTCAGTTCGATGCCTACGGTATCTTGGTGCGCTTTGACCCCAGCAGTCGAGACAAGGTCAAAACGTTAGCAGAAACCTACGCAGCTCACGAATCGCCCGAGTTGGCTGCGACAGCCGTCGGGTTCCTGTTGAATGAGAAGGCCAGTGGATTGCGAAATTCCACTGAAGAGGAAGCCAAGGCTATTTCGGCGGAAACGCTGGATTTCCTAAAGCGCTTTGGACCAAGCAAGCAAACCTACTCAACAACCGCCGGCATCGCTCGCAATTTGGCCTATTCCGATCATCCACAGATTGCTGCGGATTTGTACGAATCCATGGCTCCCATCTTCCGCGATGCGGAGGATGAATCGTTAGCCGAAACCGCAGAGTCGATGCTCGGCTCAGCCCGCCGCCTGCGACTGCTGGGCAATTCCATCGAGGTTTTCGGAACCACTGCCGATGGCCAGCCCTTTGAGTGGTCGGACTACCGTGGCAAGGTTGTCTTGGTTGATTTTTGGGCCAGCTGGTGTGGACCCTGTATCGGTGAATTGCCCAACATGAAAAAGAACTTGAAGCTCTATGCCGACAAAGGTTTTGAAATCGTGGGGATCAACATGGACTCCACCCGAGACGCCTATGAAAAATGTGTAGAGTCCAAGGAGATTACCTGGGTCAATCTGGTCAGCGAAGAGGAAGGAAAAACCGGTTGGAAAGCACCGATGGCAACGCACTACGGGATTACGGGGATTCCCACCGCCATCCTGGTCGACCAAGAGGGTAAGGTGGTCTCGCTAAATGCTCGCGGGAAGGAACTCGACAAGCAATTGGAAAGTCTGCTTGGCCCAGTCGAAGAGCCGGCCGAAGATCCAGCGGAAAGCACCGACGAACCGCAAGCAAGCGGCAAACCAGAATGATGCTAGACCGCAGGCAAGCAGTTCAGGGTTGCATGGTCCTGGCTAGCGGTGCGCTGCTGCCGCGAGTGTCCCTGGCTGCGAGTCTTGCGGAATCGGCCAGCCGATTTCAAATTGCTTGCATGACATTGGCTTACGCTGAACACCCTATTGAGCGAGCGCTGCAGGGTATTCAGTCGGCCGGCTATGAATATGTCGCTTGGGGCACGACGCACCGAGCGACACCTGGCAGCAAGCCACAGCCGATGCTGCCCATCGACGCGCCGCTGTCGCAGGCTGACGAGTTGGCCAAGCGTTGCCGCGATTTGGGGCTCGAACCGTTAATGATGTTTTCCATGGTCTATCCTGAATCGGACGATGGGTTGAAATGGCTGACCCACCGCATCATGCAGGCTGGACGGGCGAAAGTTCCACAAGTATTGACCTTTGGACACACCGCAGGCGAGCATCGCCAACGGTGGATCGAACGCTTCCAGCAACTTGGTAAGATCGCCCGCGACGAAGGTGTGCTGCTGGTTGTCAAGCAGCATGGTGGAGAAACGGGTACAGGAGTGGCTTGCGCAGAGATTATTCGCGAGGTAGATGATGCAGGCATCCGCGTGAATTACGACGCTGGCAACGTCATGGACTACCTGAACCTCGACCCAATTCCCGACATCCAACAGTGCGCCGATGTGGTGCACAGCCTGTGCATCAAAGATCATCGCAATTGGCCCAAGGATCAGGATTGCGGGCCGGGCTTTGGCGTTATCGACCACTATCGACTGCTAGAACCGCTGGTAAATCTTGGCCGTACCATTCCCCTGTGCTGCGAAAATATCTTTGCGCCGCTTGTACCCAAGCCCAGCAACCCCGATGACATTGACGCGCTAGCCAAGCGGGCTCGGCAGTACCTGGAATGGGTGGTGGCTGGGTCTGCAACAGCCCGCCTGAGCCGACCGACTTGAGCAAACGAAATTACGAAGGATCGTAGTTGTAGAAGCCCGCCTGCGTCTTGACGCCCAGCTTTCCCTGCTCAACCAATGGGCGGATGACCTCCAGTAACCTTTCGTTGTCAACCGGCTTGGGTTGCGTCCAACGCGAGTTGTTCAATACCTGTTCGATGACATCCAAGCCAATTTGGTCCATGATTCCAAAAGGACCCAAGGGCATGCCAGTCACCGCTTTCCAAGATTGATCGACTTGAGCAGGATCGACAACGTCGTCGGCCACCAGTTCCAGAGCACCCTTGAGTACGGATTGCAGTAGCCAATTGAATACGTAGCCCGGCTGCTCGCGACGGAGCACAATGGGCGGCTGTCCAATGCGTTCGGCCAGCTCCACCAGCCGCGCGATCACCTGTGGATCCGTGTGGGGACTGCCGACTATATCGCAAACGCTTTTGCGCGTGACCGGAACATGGAAATGCATGTGCGCGAAACGGGAGGGGCTGGTGACATAGGGGGCCAGCGTGGAAGGCACGAAATAGGAGCTATTCGAGGCTATAATGCACTCGGCCCCAAACAGCTGGCTCACCTGTTTCAAAACACGCTTTTTCAGCGAGATTTGTTCCGATACGCACTCGAGTACCATGTCGATGGACAACTCAGCGAGATCGGCAGCAGACCATTCCGCCAGGTTGCCTAGCGATGCAACGGAACCCGCTAGCAGGTTTTCCGAGAAGCCGGATTCTTGTGGGGCATCCGCCGTAGCGACCCATTTCACCGCTTCCTCAGTCACCTGGCTGTCGCGATCGCACAGCCACACCGAAACGCCATGGCATACCATGCGTGCGGCCACTTGCCGACCAACCCAGCCGGACCCTAGGATAAGAACCCTTGAAATTGCCTTTTTCGGCACGAAATCACATCTTTCCGCAGCAGTTGCGAACTTGGGGGGTTTGACCGATGACCACACCCCGCTCAATGTAGTAAAATAGCGACTCGAACGCGAGCCTTGCCATCGAGATTCGGCGAATTGAGGAGACCCAGCGTGCTTAAGATTTTGCGGACAGCAGCCTGCATATGCGTTGCTTTGATTTCCCGAGTTGCGGCTGAGGAAGTACAGACCATACAGGTCACCTTCAAGACCGAGACGGGGCTGACGTCCTCGCTGGCCGAGGTTCTGCCGACCTACAGGGAGGGTGAACTGTTGTTGCTCACACCGGATGGACAATTGCATACGCTTTGTGGGGAGGAGATTGAGTCGGCGGTAGCATCGGATACCCCCATGGTTCCTTTGGCCGCAGAGCTTACGGGGAAGGCATTGGCCGAATCGCTTGGGCCCGAGTTTCTCGTATATCAGACGCGACACTATGTCTTGGTATACAACACCAGCGAACTATATGTGAAATGGGTCGGCAGATTATTTGAGCGCCTGCATTCGACATTCTACAACTATTGGAAGGCCCGCGGTATTCGGCTGGCCCCTCCCCGTTTTCCGCTGACCGCGATTGTCTTCAGTGACAAAGCCTCGTATTTGGCATACGCCGAGCGCGAGATTGGGGATTCCGCCAAGGCGATGATTGGTTATTACAACATGAAGACCAATCGCATCGTGACCTATGATTTGACCGGTGTCGACGGCATGCTGCCGCCCGGTCAACAGATATCATCACAGGTGATGATCAACCAAATTCTGTCCCGACCCGAAGCGGAAAGAACGGTCGCTACCATCGTACACGAGGCGGTACACCAACTGTCATTTAACAGCGGTTTGCAGGTTAGGCTGGCTGATAATCCATTGTGGATTTGCGAGGGCATGGCCATGTTTTTCGAGGCTCCCGACAGTGGCAGCGTCCAGGGGGCTCAAAAAATAGGAAACATCAACCACCACAATTTCCGTCTGTTTGCACAGAACTTGAGTAATCGTCCAGGCGATTCACTAACCAGCTTGGTCACCGATGATGCGAGATTTCTCGACGCTGCGTCAGCCGCACAAGCCTACCCGGAGAGTTGGGCACTGACCTACTTTCTGTTTAAGACCAAGACCAAGGAAGTCTCGGCCTACATGCGCGAGATGCAGAGCTTGCCACCCCTGGGAGAGTTCACTGCCCGTGACAGACTGGAAATGTTCAAGAGGCATTTCGGCGACGACCTCGTTCAATTAGACGAGAAATTCATCGACTTCATGCGCCGCCTGTGGTGAGTGGAGCGGCCTGTGTAGTTACAGAGCGATCAGAGGAGCATCGGCGCAGTCGAATCACTTCTCCGCGGTTCTCTATGTAGTCATCACGCTCCGTCGTGATGTTAGCTGCAAATTGAATGTAGCCATCACGCTCCGTCGTGATGCTCGCCGAATGTAGCCATCACGCTCCGTCGTGATGCTCGCCGAATAGTAGTCATCACGCTCCGTCGTGATGCTCGCCGAATGTAGTCATCACGCTCCGTCGTGATGCTCGCCGAATGTAGCCATCACGCTCCGTCGTGATGTTAGCCAAACTAGCCATCACGCTTCGTGGTGATGCTCGCCGGAAAATTGACAGTAATTTTCCGAACGATGCTTAGCGTTCTTCGACAAGTACCAGATTGCCGCGAACTTCGACCACGCGTACGGGCGTGCCCTCGTCGATCATCTTGCCCGTACCTACAACGGCGACAATTTCATGACCAAACTGCGCCTTGCCTGATGGATTCAGCCGAGTGGTTGTCAGCCCATCCTGTCCAAGCAGATGGTCGCGATGCGCAACAGCCTCACGCTGATCCACCTCATCCATATCGTCTGAACCTCCTGGTTGCAGAGCAATCCAGCGCAGCAACGGCGATCGTTCCAGCTGACGATGCATGAACAGCAAGGCAATCATGCTGGCCAAGGCTAAACAAGCAACCCAGAATAGGTTTACGGAAACCTCGCTGAGCTGCGCCGAGGAGGCGGGCCACACAAAGGTTTGGCTGGCGAGTACGACGCTGACGAAGACCATCAGCAATCCGCCAATGCCGAATACGCCAAAACCCGGGACGACAAATATCTCAATGGCCAAGGCCGCTAATCCGGCTACGAAGAGTAAGACCTCTAGCCATTCCACGTTGCCATTCAAGCCTTCGATCCAGAAAAATCCCAGGAAACACAGGGCGGCTAAGAAGCCACCGGCTCCAATACCGGGGTTCCCCAGTTCAGCCATTAACGCGAAGAAACCGATCGTTAATAACAAACGCGGTATCCAAGGTTGGGCTAACAGCATCTGGATGGAGGCATCCAACCAAGGCAAAGACAGCTCTTTGGGAGACTGGGATACACCCAACCGCGCCAGTGCCAGCGAAGATGACTCGTCGATCGAATCGATCAGCCGATAACGCAGTGCCAATTCCGGCTCGATAAACTCCCCTCCGGCCACTCTGCCTTTGACCAGCCACATTTCGGCGTCACCTTGCTGCTTGAGCATCCAGTCGGTAAACAGCGCCCGTTTTCCCGAGCCTTGGTGCGTGTACTCCTTAACCACCACCTCCTTATCGACCAGCATTGCCAGCAGCGGTAAAGGACGCTCGGTTTGGGCCGCCAAGTCAGCTAAGACACGCTGGTTCGTCGAATCGTCGACCAGCACATCGCCGGCTTGCGCATTGGGGCCTAGCTTGGCCGCGTTGAGTAGGACCACCTCATTGCAAGCCACAGCAATCAAGGCAGCCGGGCCTTGCACCGATTCGGTTACGATGCTCAATGTATAAACCTCCTGGTCAACCTTGCCGGGCGGCGAAGCTCGCAAGTCGGCAATGCTGCTTGCCAGCCGGGCAGCCTCCGAAAAACCGCAGTCAGCCTGTTGGACATAGAACACCACCAGATTCACTTGCTCGTTATCGATGGCATCGCGCAGGCCGCGCAGCATTTGGTTGATGCGGCTTTTCGTTAGTTTGCCCGCAATGGTGATGGCGATCGCATTCCATTCACGCGGCAACTGTTGAGGTGTCCGCAGGGCGCTGGTCATCCCCAGAGAGCTGGCCAATTCCGCTGGGTCATCCACGGTTCGCTCAATCCAACTTCGCGCCCGCAATTGTTGCCCGGTGAAGGCCGCCAGGCTGCCTCCCCGCCACAACGCGTCTTCGCGCAGAATTTTGCCCTCGTTGCGCAGAATCTTCAACGCCTCGCGGTCGACCACATCAGGGCCATCGGCGGTTGCGATTTCATAGGCTTCCGCTTGGGGATCCAGCATGGTTAAGACAACCGCTTCGGGCAGCGAGCGACGCCGGGCAACCATGTCTCGATATGCGCTCTCAATGGTCGAATCGACGGCTTCGTCAATGGCCGCCCGCCCCAGTTCTGCATCGGGAGCAGCCAGGATTTCCTCGCAGGCCAGGACCGGCAAAACAGCGTGCCCTTCGACGCTCTTGGGCAGATAAGCGATCAGGCGCACGCGCGAAGCTTCGGCGCTGGTCAAGAATCGCGCCAGGGCCAAGCATCTTTCAAATTGACTACCGCGAGTGCCCAATCCACCGTTATCGGGTTCGCCAACATCAGCCAGCGGGGCCGACTGGAATTGTAGGACCACAATCGGACGCTGTTCGCTCTTTTGGGCCGCATCCGCGATGCGGCTGATTTGCTGCCGCACTCGTTCATCGCGGTCGCCTACCAGAGGTAGATCAACCGCAACCACGAAACCCTCGCGCGGAGCCGCATCTTGGGCCGTAGCCTGCATGGCCTGCATGCCTAGCACGCCAATCATGCTCAACACTAAGAACGTGCTCACATAAACCGGCCTTCCTGAGAGGTTGTCCAGCCGCAGCCAGCGTTCTCCGCTGATTCCACGAGGTCTTGCAGCGCACCCTAAATCGTTCGCGTTCATTGTAATCGCACCACTCCTTGACCCTATTATATCCCATTCCCGCCCAGCGCATCGCCCAGGGAAAAAGCGTTGGCTTGCCGTGGTATTCAGCGCGAAGAGTCGTTTCTCCTCACGCAATCTGGCGATTCCAACGAGTCCTTAAAACGGGCGACTGTTTAATAGGCACCAAAAACGTCACGGCTGGTCGCGCGCCTCGAATTTTGGAGCTGTTGCACAATGCAGGCCTCCTGGCTCGATCGAATTCTGTGTTGATGGGTTGCAAATGTTCAGAGTCGAAATTCGGCTCGTCCTTGAGATGCACCTTGCCCATCACCGCTGTCCGTTAGCCAGCCTTTCGCATTTGAATGGACATCACTTTATCCTGCTGGGCCATTCGACCATTGAGATCGAACACGCCCTTTCGATGGTTGTACAGCCCGTTGATGATGCCGGCGCGAGGGGGTGCAAATAACTTTGGTACAAAACGCGTTATCGACACGCATGCCCTCGGCCGCCAAACGGTCCATGTTGGGTGCCGAATTGAGTTCCCTCAGGACGCGCGGCAAGCCTCCATTGGCCTGCGTGGTACGGTCACCAGACATGATGAACAAGGCTGGATGGCTGTTCTGCCCTCAGCCCAACCCAGGCGCCCACAGCACCCAGGACCCAACCGGCAAGTGTTTTCAAGATCAGTTTTGTCGTGTGGATCATGCTTAACCTAGTAATTGCTTAGCACGGGTTTGGATTATACCGCTCCTGACTTTTATACGCTGGTCCAGCCATGGTTTGGGTGCCAGTCCGCTTGCGGCTCTCGAATGCAGATTTGCCCCGCCGCGGCTTGTGGCGTAGTTTTCGTGGGGCAGGCCTTCAAACAGGCTAGATCGCTCGCTTTTCGCGCCGAACGCACTCGTTGGAAGGTAAATCATGTCGCACCTTGAAGTCTCTCCCGTGCAAATCGACTTGGACGCTGTGATCACTGCCGCACAGCTGCCTGCCCTGCCACAAACGGCCATTCGCCTGCTGGAGTTGTCGCAGGATGCGAGCAATGGTCCTAATGAATTTGCAATTCCCCTGGAGGCTGACGCTGGTTTGCTCGGCCAGGTCCTGCGTTTCGTCAACTCGAGTTACTTCGGCTTTACGCGGGAGATTGCCAGCGTCAAGCAAGCCTTGGCTTTGGTGGGCGTGCGGACTATCAAGAACTTTGCCCTGTGGAGTGCAGTATTCAGTTTGGTTCCCGATCCCAAGTTTGGTCCCTTTGACCTAAAGAAACTGTGGCAGGATTCATTGCGACGCGCCGTATTCTCCCGCATCCTCGGCAAGTCCCTCAAGCTGCCGAACGCCGAGGACCTATTTGCCGCAGCCCTGTTGCAAGACATGGCCATCCCGCTGCTACTCAAGGAACTTCCCAGCCATTACGAACCGCTCATTGAGCGGCGGGGCATTGAGAATCTGCGTTTGTCCCAACTCGAACGCGAATTATTTGGTTGGGATCATGCGGATGCGGCCGCCGCCCTAGTCCGCAATTGGCATCTGCCAGAAGAGTTTGCGGTGCTCATCGAACGCCATCCCAACCTGGACGAGTTGCTTCGAGCGAACCCTCCCCAGCAAGACGCCGCCTGTGTAGCCCTGGCTGCTCTGCTGCCCTCTTGCCAAGACGCTGAGTGGCATGAACGCGAGGCTTTCTTGAATGGCCTGGTGCGCCTGGCTGGCGAAAATTGCTCCAGCTTGTCTAAAATTCTTGCCGAGACTGATAAAACCTACGAGGAGTTCGCTCCCGTCATGAAGCTGCAAATCCCCAACCGCAGTTTGAGCCATTGGTTTTCAGAATAAACCTCATCTCTGGCCATGGTTCTCTCGCCGCTTAACACCATTTCGCCAGGACATCCTTGGGGGAATGGGATAAATGCGATCACCGAGGAGCATGTCCGTATTGCGGCTTCCGCTGCGTCCTGCACTGTGGAATCGCTCGGAACCACACCGAGTGGCGGAGCATGACGTGGCGGAGCATGACCAAGGCGAGAATGATGAAACGCCTGGAAATCGTGGCATTTCCAGGGGTTTCGAGAGTGGCCAAGTACCCCGTAGGGGAGTCGAACCCCTGTTACCGCCGTGAGAGGGCGGCGTCCTGGGCCTCTAGACGAACGGGGCGCAGAAATTCATGGCAAGTGCATCCGTCGTCTATCAGCGAACTAGCTCTGCCATTTGATGCTGATTCTAACCCGAAAGTCTTTCCTGGCTATCCCCGTTGCGGGAATCGAGACAGTTCGTCGGGCTTAAGTCGCTGTTGTCAAAGAGCTTGCGACGATATCGCAGCTCGAGCGGGCGGTCTCGTTTGGCCGTCCAACGGCGTTTTCCCGAGTGAGACCTTAGTGAACCCTCATCCGAGGGTCATAACCCAAAACCCGGGTATTCCTGGGCCCAGGTGAGATTTCGCTCAAGCAAGATTCCAGCAATTCCGATTATGACGTTAATGCTACTTGCAAGCTTGGTGAGTAGTCGCATGAAAGATCTGCCACGCGCTCATGCGGTGCATGCATCGTTCTTTACCAGCCCTGTCCCTGTTCGTTCAGCAATTACGCCCTTGCTTGCGGCGAAGGAGTCTGATTCATGGCCAATCGCACAAATAACTTGAAATTCCGCAAGGCGATTGCTGTTTGCTTAACCGCCGTTGCCTGTGCACCGGGTTGCGCATCGATGAAGATGCCATTTGCAAAGTCGGAGCTGGCTGATCCGCCGACCTTTGCATCGGCTGCAACCAGCGCTGGGTCGGGAATTAGCGGACAAATCAAGTCGATGGGGAGCGCCATGTCCAGCGCTATGGGCAAGGCCAAATCTGCAGTGACCTCCACCTTTACCAGCCAGGCCCGATAACAACGATCCAACCAGTCTGGCCAACATGCCCAACAACTTGGGTCCCGAGATTTGGGTAGCCAACGGACAGTATCATGAAACCAAGGACAATCCTGCCAAGGCCTTGGATAACTACACCAAAGCTCTTGAGTTGGAACCCACCAATGAAGCAGCCCTGTTAAGCACCGCTCGCCTGTATGCCAAGCAAGAGCAAAATCAACAGGCGGTGGAGTTCTTTAACAAAGCCATTGCCGTCAACCCGGCCCCTAGCACTTACAACGATCTGTTCCAAGTCAACCAAAAACTGGGAAAGACAGCGGACGCTCAAGCGGCGATTCAGCGGGCAATTGAACTGGAGCCCAGCAATCCCCGATACCGCAACAATCTAGCCAGTCTACAAGTTGCTGGCGGACGCTCCGATGAGGCCGTGAAGACTCTCGAAAAGGTGTTCTCGCCTGCAGTGGCCAATTACAACGTCGCCTATCTGCACTTCAATAACAGCAATATCGCTGGGGCGCAGCAGCACTTGCAAATCGCCTTGCAAAACGATCCCAATCTTCAACCGGCTCGCGAGCTGGCCGAGAAGTTGGGAGGCAGCCAGGCAGCTCAATCCGCCATGGCCACCTACAACGCGGCAGGTCAAATCTACCGTACGGCGCAGACCTTGAGCACTCCCGCCACCTCGGCTGCACAGGTTCCGTATCAGCAGCCGGCTACGGGCATTCCAGCCCCAACCCAACCGGTCTCCGGCTATCCGGCACCAGCCTATTCTGCCCCTGCAATGCAAACACCTACGCAGTCCTTGTCGACACCTCCAGCGGCGACGCAGCCAGCCTTTGCCTATCCAGCTTATCCAGTCCAGGCGCCGAGCGGTGTCTCGACTGGAGGTACCTCCCTCAACCACGCGTTAGGCTTGAGCCTTGCCTGTGGCGGATGAGCTATGCTTCGTCCAACTTTGTTGGATTAGCCGCACAGGTTGGCTGGTTTCCCACTGGAGAAAGGCAAACCGACTTCACACGGGCTGATTTGACTAAGCCTAATTCTTAAGAGACAAAGCCTAGTGCGGCAAGCCGCGAATGGCGGCGGAGAAGTCGGTAGAGTCTTCATACAGTCGAGCCGATAGATTGATGCGGCTTGCTTGCTTTACCTGTTCCCAGGGGCCCTCTGCTGCCAGCAAGCCCAGCTCATATGCCATACGATCGGAATGTCCAGGCAGTACCACTCGCATATCTTGGGGGATGGTGTCCGGCCGGAGATCGTTGACCATGTCGACGATATTGGTAGTACAGTTGTTGTTCAACACGTTATAGAACTCTGGCTTTTGGGCAATTTGGTTCATGCGTTCGACCGCCGCCAGGAAAATGCGTTGCGCCTGTTCGGGGGTGACTTTGGCAGGATAGAGATAGACATCCACCTGTCGAACTTTGGTGCGCAGCCGAATCAGGTCGCGTTCGGTACCCAGGACCCACATGAGTTCATATTGGTTGGTAGTGCCACCCAACATCGAATAGACTTCTCCCTGTTCGAGTCTCGCTTCGACGGAGAAAACCAGATGCTGTCCGTCGGCCAATCCAAAGCTGAGCATGGTATGGGCCAGAGCGGGTGCTTCGGTGAAGGGCACTACGATGAAGTCAATCGACTGCACGTCCCGAAGCTGCACGGGGCGATCAAAGTGCCGCACATCGTAATCTTCCTCTGTGCGGTAGTCGCAGTCGCGAATATGGTGCAGCAGCACGCGCTCGGCCTGCACATCGGCGTAAGGCAGAACCATCAAATCAGCCCGCCATCTCCGCGTGTGTGAGGGGGCTTCCCGCGGCATGGATACTGGCATCCGTGTAGCCAGTGTCTCCCAAGGCTGCCGCGTACGCTCCAACCAGCTCTTCTCGCCATCCTGTGTGGACGCAAGGCGGCTACAGCCACTCATGGCGAGCCCTAGCTGCAACAAGCAAATTGAGAATGGAAGCCGCATGCCTAGGCATAGCAATTCTCGCCATTCTCGCCAAGGGCGACCGCAATGCATGCAACCCAAATCAGCTCGCTTATTGCGGTAGCCGAAGTCGCCAGACGTCGAGGAATCATAGAAAGAACCGAATTCTGGCGAATCCGGCTACGAGTATCTGAAGGACCGAAGTCTGGCGAATCCGGCTACGGCAACCGAATTCTGGCGAATCCGGCTACGCGAATCTGAAGCTGGTGCTGTCGAACTAGCTCGTTGGCTTGACCGCCGGCTGAACGTCGACTGCCTCCCCGCGCGTCAGCCCGCTGCCCGTCCAATCGCAACTCCAGCCCGGAAAGGCGACCTGCGGATAGGGTTCCGGTGCGATGGCGGACTCGCTTTCATAGACAATGTCGAATTGCCGATCCTCGCGGACCACGCCCAGGCGAAAGCGCTTGTATGTATGTTGGGTCTTGGGATCGACTCTGATTATTCCCCCGGGCGCATCGAATTCCACGCCTTCGCGGAATGCTCGGCGGACTTCGTCAACCTCAAAGCTACCGACCTTTTCCACGGCGGCCTTCCAGAGATAGACCTGCGAGTAGGCAGCCTCGATTGGATCATCGGTAACGCAGTCGAAACCATATGCTCCCTTGAATCGCTCGATGAAACTCTGGTTCGCCTGAGAATTGATCGACTGGAAGTAGCTCCAGGCCGACATGTGTCCCACGACCTCCGACGGTGACAGACTTCTCAATTCATCTTCTCCGACGCTGGTCGCCAGCACGGGCGTCTGATCGGCGGAGATACCCTGTACCTTCAGTTCACGGTAGAAGCCGATGTTGCTGTCCCCATTGATCGTGCTGACAATAATATCGGGCTCAGCCCGCTTGATGTCTTTCACGGACTGTTCGTAATCCTGGTGTCCCAATTTGGTGTAGGCGACTCCGGCGAACTCTGCGCCCTGGGCTTGGATGTATTTTTCCAGTATGTAATTGGCTGTGTGGGGAAAGATGTAGTCCGAGCCGATCAAGTAGAATCGTTTCTTGCTTCCCCCAGCTTCACTCATCAGCCAGTCAATCGCGGGGAAGAGTTGTTGGTTGGGCACGGCCCCAACATACACAATGTTGCGTGAACACTCGTTGCCTTCATACTGCACAGGATAGAATAACAAGCCGTTCAGCTCTTCAAATACCGGCAGTACCGCCTTGCGGCTGACGGACGTCCAGCAACCGAATACGACAGCCACCTTGTCCTGTTCCAGCAGTTTGCGGGCCTGCTTGGGGAACACACTGGTAAAACGCGATCGACCGTCTTCGACAACGGGTTCTAATTGGCGCCCCAGCACACCTCCGGAAGCGTTGATTTCCTCGATGGCCAGCAACTCGGCATCGCGGAGCGAAGTCTCGCTGATTAACATCGTGCCTGTTTCCGAGTGCAGGATGCCCACCTTCACCGGCTGCCGCACAGAGGCTGGCTTCACTTGGCAACCGGGTACTGCCAATGAACTCAGGCCAGGCATGGCCGCACACGCAAGCGACTGGGCGCCAAGCCGCATGGCACTTCGCCGCGAAAGCCTGCCTGCAGCTGAATTGTGGTTCGCATGGGGCATCAGTACGAGTCCTCCATCATCAGAGCATACACGGCCTCAAAAGGATCGGCCTGGACACTCAGCTCGCCCCGAAAGGGATTATCCATTTCCGCAACCAAGAAAATCATCGAGCCAAGGAAGAAAGCAACCAGTCCACCCAGGAATAGTTGTGTAACCAACTTCATGTCGAACAACCACATAATGGCGATATTGATAATCGCACCCACGATCACGACATACCACATGACCGCAGGAATCCCTGTGCTGACCGACTGCAGCCGAACTCGCCGATGCTCCAGGTATTCGTTGAATTTCCTGAGTGTTTCTGCATGAATGATCTCCTCGCTAGCGTCTTGAGGCTTGAATGCAAGCAGTCGTTCGTGAACCGCGATGATCCGCGGCCTGCCACCCTCGGTAACGATCCCCTGTTGCTGTAACGGCCAGGCATACTTGATCTCATAGCGGCAGTAGTCTCGCAGCAGCCAACGTAAGTAAGTCCCATGGGGTTCGGGGTAGGCGTGGAAGTCTTCATAAACGGTCGCCAAGGAGACGGCCTCGCGGGCCACGTCCGCCTCCACTTGGGTGTAGTTCTGGTAGGCGGCTACCGCCAACAATCCGAGCAACAACCCATAGAACACACCATGGCACGAAAGCACATTGCCCACAATTGCATTCGTTTCCGACTTTGCTCGGACGAAAATACGTAGAATAGGTCGGGCAATAAAACAGCCTATCCATGAGAACAATACGAATGCGCCGGCTATCAAAATTGCCAGCTTAGCGGCGGGGATGTCGTAGATCCAATAAAACATAGATTTCCCCTGGAAGCTGGGATTTTCCTACCACGACTCGGCGGCTGGTTTGGCGCTGGGCCACAGTGCAAAGATCTGATCCCGCTTTAGCGGAGTGCACCAGCCGCATGAGTATTTAGCAGTTTAGCTACGCAGTACTCAACGTGAAGGGATTGGGACCTAATTTGGGTGATTTGTAACAGGCATTGCCCATCCCTAGCTGGCAAGAGACCGAGAAGACGTTCTTCAGCTGTATCGCCGGTGCTGATAGTCGCCAGTGATGATCGTGCAATTCTCCCTAAAAATTCTGGGCGGCGAATTTCAAGGAGTTATAGAACGCGTCCGTTGCGGCTTCGATATCCAGGGATACGGCTACTTCCATATTGGTGCGCCATTGCCTGGGAATGCGTCGATCAAAAACCGTAACGCCACGGGATAGTTCGCCAGCAGTCTCCACATCGCCAGCCATTTCTTCCCAGCCGAACAGCATCGGTTCGAGCAGCATCAGAATGGGCAAAACGGCCTGCAGAGAAACCGACTCACGTCCGAGCTGCTGCCGCGTCGCGCGGCAATAATGAGGCACAATGTCATGCAGCACTGCCCCGACCTTGGTGTATTTGGGAGGCAAACGCTCAACCAGCTCCCAGCCGAAACTGAGTTGGTTGCTGAGGTCCAAGGGAATTAAGCTCTTCGTCGTCGCTGAATGAAAGACCGCCCGCGCACTGTGAGGATCAAAGTGCATATTGAATTCAGCGGCTGGTGTCACATCGCCGATTCCCGCCACGGAACCGCCAGCCATGACCACGCGATCAATCATGGGGACGAGCGCCGGATCACGCCCGAGAGCCTTGGCAAATCCCGTCAGCGGGCCAGTGCACACCACCGTCACTTCTCCCGGGTCGGCCCGCAAGCGATCTGCAATCAGTTTATCGCTGGGCATCGAATGTTGTCGCGAGACCGGTGTCCAATCCGAATTTCCGAGTCCGTCTTCCCCATGCAAAAGAGTGCCATTGGCAACAGCCGCCCCCAGTTCCGGATCCAAGGCGGCACCGATGCGCGGAATGCGCGGCGGATCCATGCGTTCAACCAACGTCCGCACATTCTGAGTGGCCTGTTCCGCATCGGTAACTCCCGCACAGGCGGTGATGGCAACCACCTCCAACCGCGGATCAAATAAGGCAATGGCCAGGGCAACGGCATCATCGATCCCTGGATCACAATCAATTATAATCTTGCGGCTCATAGCACCATCCTTACGTGTAGCTTCCTGCAAAACCGGTGGCCATCAACCGCCCGTTAGCCCTTTGAAAACAGCCCTCTGAAAACCCGATCGCCGTTTGCCCGAAATGCTCAGTTACCCTAAGTGCTTAATACCCGCGCTTACATAATTACATTACCGGATTCAAAATCAGCCGGAGTGCGTTAGCACCCTATTTTTGCGGGAACCAGACGCTAACGCGTTGCGGCTGATTCGGTAGTTTTTTTCGCGCGAGTCCTTATGTCCCTAGCCCTATGTCCCTAGCCCTTGAATGTTCTGGTGGGGGGCGTGCATAATCCCCCAGGTCGCCAGTCGCACCAGTCTGCCAGGAATCAGTTTGTGAAAGATCTTAGTGCAATTCTACCAGTTCTCCAATCGCAACGCGCACTCTCCCGCGAGCAAATGCGGGCTGCCATGAGCTGCCTGCTGTCGGGAAGTGCCGACGCTGGCCAAACGCGAGATTTTCTAGTCCTGTTGGCTGAGAAAGGCGAAACGGTCGACGAGCTGGCTGGGGCCGCCCAGGCGCTGCGAGATTCGATGATACGCGTCGATGTGGCTCGTCGCCCCGTGGTGGATACATGTGGAACGGGCGGTGACGGCTCGTGCACCTTTAACATCAGTACCGCGTCTGCGCTTGCCCTGGCGGCTTGTGGAGTTCCCGTTGCCAAACACGGAAATCGGAAGATATCCTCTAGTACAGGGTCCGCTGATGTGCTGGCCGAGCTCGGTATCCAGCTTGCCGCAGAGCCGAGCGTGGCCAGCAGGTGCCTCAAAGAAATCGGTATCTGCTTTTGCTTTGCCCCCCACTTTCATCCAGCGATGCGGCATGTGGCCGCAATTCGGCAGGAAATTGGCCAACCCACCATCTTTAATCGCCTTGGACCCCTGGCGAATCCAGCGCTCGCCGAACACCAGTTGCTGGGAGTGGGCGCGAGCATTTGCTAGACTCCATGGCCCTCGCCCTGCAGCGGTTGGGAACGCTACGCTCGCTGGTGGTCCGTGGCGAAGATGGCGTCGATGAATTATCCCTGTCTGCTGCCTCGCGGGTTATCGAAGTGACGCCCAGCGATAGACTTGAGCACCGCTGGGAGCCAGCCGACTTTGGGCTGGAGCGCACCGATCGGGCCGAGCTACTAGCAAGCGACCCGCCTGCCAGCGCGGCCTGCATCCGGCAAGTGTTCGCAGGAGAGGTCGGCCCTAAACGCGATGTGGTCGTTATGAATGCCGCCGCCGGTTTGTGGTTGACCGGATACAGCCAGGATCTCCGGCAGTGTGCACAGCGCGTGGCTGGGGCCATTGATACCGGCGACGCGCAGCGTTTGGTTGAACGTCTGGCCGAATTGACCCATGCCTAGCCTGGCATCTAGCACCATTATCTACCTATTAAGAAATGCTCGCCCATGAGTTTTCACACTTCTCGCGGTCCCTTCCCCGCTACACGTTTGCGCAGATTACGCAGCCACTCTTGGATCCGAGAGATGACCGCCGAAACGCGTATTTCTCCCAGCCACCTGATCTGGCCAGTCTTCGTGTTGCCTGGAGAAAATCGCGAGCAGGAAGTCGATAGCCTGCCTGGTGTTTTTCGGCGGAGCGTGGACCTTCACCTGCCAAATATTGAACAGGCGATCAAAGCAGGTATCCCGGCCATCGCACTCTTTCCGGTCACTCCAACCGAATTGAAGGACGCGGACGGCAACGAAGCACTCAATCCCAATAATCTCATGTGCACGGCGACCCGGGCTATTCGGGAACGTTTTGGAGATTCAGTGGGCATCGTCTGCGACGTGGCCCTCGATCCTTACACCCTTCACGGTCAAGATGGATTGGTTCGGCAGGGCGAAGTGGTGAATGACTTGACGCTGCAAGTCCTCGTGCAGCAAGCGGTCAACCAGGCGCAAGCGGGCGCGAGTGTTATTGCCCCCTCGGACATGATGGATGGACGCATCGGTGCTATCCGCCAAGGACTTGACGCTGCGGGCCTGCAAAATGTCATTCTTATGTCCTACGCCGCAAAGTATGCATCCGCCTTCTACGGCCCATTTCGCGATGCGGTCGGCTCAAAGTCGAATTTGGGAAGTAGTGACAAACAGTCTTACCAGATGCACCCAGCCGCGACGAACGAAGCCTTGCACGAAGTTGCTCTGGACTTGCAAGAGGGCGCGGACATCGTGATGGTCAAACCTGGCATGCCCTACTTGGACATCGTGCACAGAATCAAACAGGAGTTTTCCGTACCAACGGCCGTCTACCAGGTCAGCGGAGAGTATGCCATGCTGGCCGCTGCCGCTGAAAAGGGTTGGCTGGATCGGCGGGCATGCATGTTGGAAAGCTTGCTCGGATTCCGTCGGGCTGGCGCCGATATGATTCTGACCTATTTCGCCTTGGATGCCGCACGCGCCGTTGCGGGCAGAAGATAGATGAAAAAACGTCATCTTCGATTAAAAAAACGGCATACCGAAAGGTATGCCGTTGACGGACTTTAGGTCGTTGAACCGGTCATTGCATCTGGGTTCAACTATTTCGAGCTTGACTATTTGTCTGCTTTAACTGGCTCGAACTTTGCGTTCTTAAATGCTTTCTCACCGAAGATCGCTTCGAGTTGTTCGTCACCCTTCATTCCTTCGGCCTTGCCCTTGCAGTTATTGCAGCAGAAGGAAACTTCGGCGGCACCTACTTTAATCTTGGTTTCGGCGTTCAGCTCACCACCCGAGAACGGACAGGCCTTTTGCTCGTACTGCTTTGTAGCCACCAACTGAGCGTTGGCCTTGGGAGCCAGCTTGTCTTTGTCTGCTTGGCTCAACTTTTCGAATTTGCCTTTGCAATTATCGCAGCAGAAAAAGACATTGCCCTTCTTCCACTCTGAGGCCTTCTCCTTATTGGCATCCTTGGCGGCGACCATCAGGCATTTGACGCCTTCGAGGGAGATTCCGCTGGCTGCTAAGCCTAGCGATGCCGACATGGCAATTACCGCGATCAATCCTGGCACAAGCAACTTACTCTTCAACATAATGATTCCCTTAGAAATTCGTCAGTGAACTTAGAGGCAGGCTGGTCAGCCATGCTTGAAGCTCACCAGTGTAACAGGACCGCTCAACGCGAGCTACGGCGGAATTATATCATATTCGGCAAGTCGCCGAGTGTTGGCTACTTCACAGAACAGGCTTCCGCCCAGATTGCATTAGCCGGATTCGACAGAATTCGGTCGTTTCCACATTACGAAGCTGGATTCGCCAGAATTCGGTTCCAAACTAGCGTGGAATCAGCTCGAAACAAACGAGGCGTTTATCGCCTCGCACATAGAGCAGGCCGTCGGACAGGATGGGAGCGGCCCAGCAGGGATAGTCGAGCAGGGGTTGCCCATCGCCGGGAAGGGTTAATTCATTCAACTGGCACTCTGCCAGAACGTCCAAGCCTGCGGGCGAAGGTCGAATTAATTCAAGTCTTCCGTATTCCCCCAAGACAATCAAGTATCCGTCGACGGCCAGTACGCTGCTACGCTCGTGGCGACGATCCCGCCACTTGACTTCACCATCGCTCAAGCGGATGCAACGGAAATCGCTGTCGGGTTGATTTCTTCCGCTGCAGCCATACAGATAGCCGTCTAGCAGGACGGGTGTTGACCAGTGAGCTCGAAAGCGGCAGCCACTCCATGGGCCACTGTCCTTCCACACAATCTTGGGTTGTAAATCTTCGACTTGCAACAGCACGCTGCCAATTTCATAAGCCTCAGATAGCAGGATTTGGTCGTCCACGGTAATCGGTAGGGCCGCATTAACGCTCTCCAGCTTGGATGCCCGCCAAGGGAAGTGAAACAGCTGCTCTCCGGTGTTGGGATTCCACGCCAACAGTCCACCTCGCAGGAAAGCCAAACCAACATCTTGTCCGCCGATTTGTCGGACGGTGAGGGCTGCGTAACTGGCGAGTTCGTCGCCGACGCGATATCGCTCTTCGCCAGTGCGTTTATCAAAGGCCACGATGGCTGAGCCGGCTGGCTGAACCAAATCGAGTCGGCTGGCGGGCAACTGCTGTGAGGCTGGCGGACTGCCGCCGACCATGACCAATAACTTGTCCTTGTAGACATAAGGGGTGCTGGCGACGCCAAAGAAATTCTGAACCACTGCGTAATCGCGGAGCGTGTCCTTGGTCCACCGCAGCTTGCCCGTCTCCAGCTCGAGACAGGACAATTGTCCGGCCACGCCATAGCTGAAAACCAAGCCGTCATCGACTACAGGCGAGCAGCGGGGACCATTGTTATAGCCGTACATATCGGCGTAGGTGACCGGGCTATCATGGTGCCACAATGGCTGGGCGTTTTCTGCATCCAAGCAGCTCAATCGCTCGACGCTCAATTCCTCGATGCGATCGAATTGCAAGACTTTCCCGGCCACGACCGCAGGCGCACCGTAGCTGGTTCCCAACGGCAACGTCCATTTGATCTTCGGATGCGGCTGCCACAGTTTCGGATTCACGCCTGTTTCTGCCGACGTTCCATCGCCCCGAGGACCAAGAAACCTGCCCCAGTCTTCAGCGTACAGCTCAACGCAGCTGGCTGCGATCAGCAACCAAGCCACAGCGACCGAGCAAGGCAGCCCACAGTATCGGCGGCAGCACGGGGGCGACGGGATGCAGCCCGCCGCCGCCAGTCTCACTGAAACACCCGGATTCTTTAATTGGTGGGAACTTGCCATTCGACGCCCAGCTCTTTCTCTAGATTCTCATACCAGCTTGCGAGCATCTTCTGACTTTCAAAACGACTGATATTGA
Source organism: Pirellulaceae bacterium (assembly GCA_963707245.1). Lineage (GTDB taxonomy): Bacteria > Planctomycetota > Planctomycetia > Pirellulales > Pirellulaceae > Aureliella. Next base: position 50,992 of record CAVPPY010000015.1, on the reverse strand, counting down.
TGGGACCACTTTTTAGTGGATCCGCATTGAATCGCTCGCGAAGTTCATCATCACTGGGACTCATTTCCGTTACGCGGAAGACATACATCACTGATTTGTTGGCATTGGGGGCCACCGCAGCTTGACCGACAGGCGTAGCAAAGACTTGTTCCATGAATTCGGCCCCAACCGTGTCCAGTCTGGGCACCGGAGTGATATCAGCTTGCTGCCCCAAACGACTCATCCAGGTAAACGGTTCGGTTTCCACGACCAGAGCTTGCTCGGATGTGGACAGGGCGGCCTGCCAGGCATCATCGCCCCCCTTGAGCTTTTGGGCTAGCTGCTTGGCTGCGGCGTCGGCCAACTCGCGGGCTTGGATGCGTTTCCATGCATCGATGACTTCGTCGCGGACTTCTTTGAGCTCGGGAATGTAGGCGGCCCGCTCGGCGACTTTCCAAAAAATGAATTGCAGGAAGACCGTCTTTCCCGTTTGGATAGACGCCGCCTGATCCAAGTGACCGCTTTCAAATGGCTTGAACATTTCAATTTGCGGTCCCATGGCCACATTGGCCACCATACCCGTGATACCAGAATCATTGTTCGGAATCTGGCTGAGACCGAATGGGGTTTTGGCAATTTGCACGCCATCTACCAGTTCCGTTTGGCCATAGTCGAGGTTGTGTTCTTCGGCATATTTTTTCAGGTCGGGTCGCTTGGGCAGTTCGCTTCCCTCACCACTTTCAACTCCCGATTCACGAAAGGCGCGGAATTGGCGGTAGGCCCCGTAATAAGGTGTCATTTCATTAACCAGCACATTGGTCAGCACTTCGTCCAGTTTTGGAATCATCCGCGTACGGGCTAGCTCCTCGGCAATTTCGTCTCGGGCTTCTTCAAAGGTCTTGGTCCTCATGCTCGGCGTTTCGCTGGCGCCTGCATCTGCCGGATCGGCGGGAACGACGGCTGGATCCGCCGCGACGGGTGGCTGTTCGGTAGCCGCCTGCTCGGGCGAAGTTGGTTCTGGTGAAGTTGGTTCTGGTGAAGTTGGTTCTGGGATACAACAGGTGCCTTATCGACCGGGTCAGCAGCCGCGGGCGTTGCTGCCGTTTCTTCACCTAATTGAGGAGGCTGCACGACGGGAGGCGGACTCTGCGTTTCCTGCGTAAAGGCCACCAAACGGGTCGCTACTGCCTCGCGCATTGACGACTGATCGTCTGCGGCTGGCTGGGGAGGCAGTGCAGCAGCTGGTTCCGAGACCTCACCGGCCGCAGGCGTATCTACAGCGGGAACCGCTGAGCTGCAGCGGGCGGTGCTTCAGCGGGCGGTGCTTCAGCGGGTGGTACCTCAGCAGGCGGCACGGGATCATCGGTCGGCGTGGTGGAAGCGTCTGCCGGCTCGGTGGAAGCAGCAGACTCGGGTGATTCAAGAGTCACGGGCACCTCGAGCAACTTCAGTTCAGCGCGGCGATCGTATTCCTTGCGTATCTCCTCTTCAGTCAGGCTTTGCTTCTCGCGGTCGACCCAATCTTGGAAATTCGACTGCAGGTATTCAAAATTGGCGTGGTACCGGCGAATGAAACCTGGCTCGGCTGAACTCGGATTGGGCGCCCGCGTGCTGCCGCTGTCGTAGATCGCTTGAATCTGGCTTTCCGTGGGCTCGGTTTTGACGTCTTTCATGTAGTCGTCGACAAAGATGGGAAAGGCAGCTACCTTGGCCGTTTGATTGAGTTTCAGGAAATCGCGCCAGACTTGCCCTGGCGTTTGTGAGACCAACCCCGTTTCCGCGATCTGGCCCGCAATTCGCGCGGCAATCTCCGTCTTGAGCAATTCGCGGATTTCAAAATCGCTCAGCTGACCGTCCGTACTTTGAAGACGCAATTCCTCAAAAACTTCTTGGGAAATCTTGCCGTCGCAGAACAGATCCAAGAAATCATCGGCCGATTGATCGTTCAGCTCGACGCCTATTCGTTGTGCGTGGGCTGCCAAAATGCGTGTCTGACAAATGGCTTGCTCACTGCTGGACATATTCACGCCCAGATTGAATAGCTGGTTGCCTTGGGCGTCAAAGGAAAAGCCTGCCCCAGGCACGTCGGGCATGCCGCCTGAGTCCAGCACCTTTCTGGCCAAGGCGCTCAAGAAACGTATGAGCCGTCCATGTTGCGTGACGTTATGATCCAAGTCTCCACGCGTTATCTTGCCACCGTCCCAACGCACCACGACCGCAGATTCGTTTGCAGCGCCACCACCACGATACGAATCCGAGATAGTCTGAATGGCCGGTGCGACCACGAAGGCCAAAATCGCCAGCAAAACGAGACCTGCCATCCAGTAGTTGCGATTTTTGCGGAAGATTGCTAGAGGGTTCGACATCCTGCGGTTTCCTAAAGTTCAGCTCAGCTAAAGGGTTCTTGGGTGGGAAATTTCGGAGCAATAGTTTTCAGATCAATTGCAGTCGATCTCCCGGAGACGGGCTGCCATCAATCCCTTCCCCAGGCGCAAAATTGCACGCAAAGCCTCATTTTTGCAGATAGCTTGAGTTTTGCGGAGCCCAATTGCGCGCATCCGCCCAAGTTGCACAAAAACTTATTCTTGCACCCCAGTTTCGGCATTTCGCCTATTTTGCGGCGACGAGGCTCCAAGGCGGGTCCACGAACATCGATGCCGAGCCTGCCCCACTTGTATTGCCGCTCGATTCAGTCCCTAATTCGACTCGACAACCGCTGAAAACGACCGAAATCAAACGGCAACCCCTTCCCGTCGACCCAAAATCGAGATCTACGCGAAACAATGAGCAAAGTAAAGTCGCTGGTTATTGTCGAATCCCCAGCCAAAGCCCGCACGATTTCAAAATACCTGGGAAAGGACTATGAAGTCGAAGCCAGCATTGGTCACATTCGCGATCTCCCTCAGGGCTCCAAGGAACTGCCAGAGCAGTACAAAAAGGAGAAGTGGGCGTATTTAGGAGTGGATATTGATAACGATTTCACTCCGGTGTACATCGTACCGGCAGACAAGAAAAAGCAGGTTTCCAAGCTGAAGCAGTTGCTCAAGGACTGCAAGGACTTGTATTTGGCGACGGACGAAGATCGCGAGGGGGAAGCCATTTCCTGGCATTTGCAGGAAGTGTTGAATCCCAAGGTGCCCGTCCATCGTCTGGTATTCCACGAGATAACCAAGGAGGCCATTCAGAATGCTTTGGAGAATCCACGGCAGATCGACGCAGCCATGGTCCGCGCCCAGGAAACGCGGCGGATTCTCGATCGCTTGTACGGCTATGATGTCTCGCAGCTGCTATGGAGAAAGGTTGGCCCCAAGCTGTCTGCCGGGCGAGTCCAGAGCGTAGCGGTGCGTTTGATCGTGGATCGCGAGCGCGAGAGGATGGCCTTTCGCAGTGCCACCTACGCCAGTCTGCTCGGAAGTTTTGCGCCGCCGGGCGGCTTTTCTTTCGAAGCATCCATGGTTAGCTACCGAGGAAAACGTCTGCCGACAGGCAAGGATTTTGATCCTGCCACTGGAAAAATCAAAGATCCTGATCTGCTGTTGATGGATTCCAAGGCTGCCGCCGATTTGGCAGAACGATTGCAGGGTTCGGCGTTTAAGGTCACCAAAATCGAATCGAAGAATTTCAAAGAGCGTCCGAAGGCTCCCTTTACGACCAGCACCCTACAACAAGAGGCCAATCGCAAGTTGGGCTATACCGCTCGGCGGACCATGCAAATCGCCCAGAATTTGTACGAGAATGGCTTCATTACCTACATGCGAACCGATTCAACCACTCTTTCCAAAGAGGCGGTGGGCGCGGCTCGGGACCTGGTCAAGCAAGTCTATGGCGAGAGATTCCTGCATCCCGAGGTGCGGGTTTACGCCAACAAGGTCAAAAACGCCCAGGAAGCTCACGAAGCGATCCGCCCGGCGGGACACCCATTCGAATTGCCCGCCAATTTGCAGGCAAAACTGAATACCGAGCAGTTCCGCTTGTTTGACATGATCTGGAAACGCACCATCGCCTGCCAAATGGCCGACGCGGACAAGAAACGTGTGACGGTGACCATCGAAGCCGAGCAGGCCGTGTTTCAAGCCTCGGGCACAACCATTGAGTTCGAGGGATTTTTGCGGGCCTATGTCGAAGGCAGCGACAATCCAGAGGAGGCACTGGCGCAGCAAGAGGTGCTGTTGCCTGCGATGCAGGAGGATCAAGCCATCGATTGCAAGCGGCTAGAATCCAAGACGCATACAACCCAGCCGCCAGCACGCTTTACCGAAGCCACTCTGACCAGGACCCTGGAGGAACGCGGCATCGGTCGCCCAAGCACCTATGCATCCATCATCGATACCATTCAGCAGCGCGACTATGTGTTCAAGAAAGGGAATGCCTTGGTCCCCAGCTGGACCGCATTCTCGGTGATCCGCCTGCTCGAAGAACATCTGAGCTCCATCGTCGACTACGACTTTACCGCTCAGATGGAAGACTACCTGGATGAAATCAGTCGCAATGAAAAGGGATCTCTCGACTATCTGCAACGTTTCTACTTCGGCGAAGGCAGTGTCGACGACGCCGGGCTGGGCCTCAAACCACTGCTCGAGTCCAAGATTCAAGAGATCGATCCGCGCACGACCAGCCGCTTTTCGCTAGGCAAGCCGCCTGCCGAGTGCGAATTTCAAGACGAGGTCTTTGTGCGCGTCGGCCGCTATGGACCCTTTATTGAACAGGGTGAACGCAAAGCGGGAATTCCAGACATGCTGCCGCCCGACGAAATCTCCATGGAGCGGGCCCTTGAGTTGTTGGAAAATGCGGCCAAGGGCGACGAGGCTCTCGGCTTCTGCCCCGACAGTGGCCTGCCCATCTACGTGAAGGTCGGGCGCTTCGGCCCCTTCGTGCAACTTGGTGATGCGGACGATGAAAACAAGAAGAACGCCGGACTCCTCAAGGGCATGACCGTCGAAGACGTGACTTTGGACGTCGCCCTGAAGCTGTTGCAGTTGCCACGCGACTTGGGTGAGCACCCGGAGTCCAAAGAGACGATCATGGCCAGCAACGGTCGCTATGGTCCCTATATCAAGTGTGGAAATGAGACGCGCAGTCTGCCTGCAGACCTTTCACCCATCGACGTTACCCAAGAGCAAGCCATCGAATTGCTGAAGCAACCAAAGCAACATGGACGGGGTGCCGCAGCCAAGAAAGAGCCAATCAAGACCTTTGAGGCATCGCCCATAACTGGCGTTGCGGTGCAGCTTCTGGACGGACGTTACGGCCCCTATCTAACCGATGGTGAAACCAATGCCAGCCTGCCACGCGATGCCAAACCCGAAGAGCTGACCTTCAACGATGCGTTGGACTTGTTGGCTGCCCGCGCAGCCGCCGGCGGCTCCAAGAAGAAAAAGAAGAAAGCCGCCAAGAAGGCTGCCCCCAAAAAGAAAGCGGCCAAGGCAGCAAAGAAAAAAACTATCAAGAAAAAAGCCAGTAAGAAGTCCGAATAGTCGTCCAGACCTACAGGTCGGCTGAGCTGCCGAAGTCGACTTTGAAAGATGAGGACCGACCAAGCACTAGTGAGCATTCTGAGCGCATCTGCTATGCTGGCAGTCCGATGCAATCGGCCGTGCGTTGGCAGTCCTTTGGCGGCGCGGTGAATCCCATGGCAAATTTGCGCAAGGTGTGTTCATGAGAATTGGGCTCGTTCGAGAGTGCTACCCTGGGGAGAGACGGGTAGCGCTCACTCCCGCAAACCTGCCGCAATTGGCAAAGGCGGGGTTGTCGACTTTGGTTGAAACGGGGGCTGGAACTGAGGCTGGCTTTCCAGATGCCCACTATGCCGAGAAGGGCGGTACCATCGTCGATAGTCGCGCCGAGGCCTTGAAGGCGGATATCATTCTGCAAGTCCGCTCGGCGGGAATGGACATTGACGACGGGCGGCAGACCCTGGCCGCAGCTCGGGCCGGACAAGTATTTATTGGCGCCTGCGATCCCTTGGGCAAGCCACAAGCCATCGCCGAGTGGGCCCAAGCGGGAGTTAGCCTGTTCTCGCTGGAATTGATCCCGCGCATCACTCGGGCGCAAAGCATGGATATTCTCTCGTCGCAAGCCACCATCGCGGGTTACCGGGCGGTTTTAGTTGCCGCCTGCGAACTGCCCAAAATGTTTCCCATGATGATGACGGCGGCCGGTACGCTGACCGCTGCTAAAGTATTCGTGATTGGAGCCGGAGTCGCCGGACTGCAAGCCATTGCCACCGCTCGTAAATTGGGCGCCATCGTTTCCGCCTACGATGTCCGCCCGGCCTGTCGCGAACAGGTCGAGAGCTTCGGCGCTAAGTTCGTCGAACTGGAAATCGACGCGTCGACCTCCGAGGACAAAGGCGGTTATGCCAAAGCCATGGACGAGGCGTTCTATCGAAGACAGCGAGAATTGTTGGCTGATGTCGTGGCACAAAGCGATGTGGTCATCACCACCGCGGCAATACCCGGGCGGACCTCCCCGCTGCTGGTGACCGCCGACGCCGTGCGTCGCATGCCGCCGGGCGGAGTCATCGTCGACCTGGCTGCAGAACGCGGTGGTAACTGTGAACTCAGCCAGGCCGACCAACGCGTCGTCGAGCAGGGCATTACCATCCTGGGACCTACCAATCTTCCCGCTGAAATCCCCAATCATGCCAGTCAAATGCTGGGAAATAACGCGGTCAAATTCCTGCTGAACATGGTCAAGGATGGGGCGCTGGTCCTGAACGAACAGGATGAAATCGTGATCGATACGATGGTAACTCGCGATGGTCAAGTCGTCAGTCAACGTGTGAAGGAACTGCTCTAACGGCGGTTCGCTGAGAGCTCGATCGCAGGCTCTCAACAATCCAGCTGGACAATTTTTTCGGGGAACAACAACCATGATCCATCAACCGCAACCCGTCCGGCAAAAGAGCTGTGTCCGGCAGAAGAGCTGGGGCCTGCTCGTGAGCGGGTGTCTGTTGGCCGCCATGTGCCTATCGAGTTTGGCAGCCAGAACCTCCTTCGGCCAGACGACAGCTGCCCCAGCGGCGAGTACGTCCAAGGCTGCGGAGTTGGAAAGTTCGGCGGAATTGCAGCTGCAGGATTCCTCCGGGCGGACGGATGACTCAGCATCTGTTGAGGTACTCGACCCAGTGCCTGCCGCAGAGTCCGCTGCTGCGCGTCGGGCATCCAACCTGACAACGCTGATTGCCAGCCTGACGGTGTTTGCGCTGGCCATTTTCATTGGCTTCGAGGTAATTACCAAGGTCCCACCGACCCTGCACACTCCGCTCATGTCAGGTTCCAATGCGATCAGTGGTATTACGGTGGTGGGTGCCATTCTCGCCGCCGGTCACGCGCTGGGAGGCCTTGGTTCAGTGCTCGGTATGCTGGCGGTCATCTTGGCCACGGTCAACGTTGTCGGTGGCTTCCTGGTAACCTATCGCATGCTGCTGATGTTCAAGAAACGTTAACTTTTTTCTAGTTGTCTGCGGCAGGCGGATTCAACCATGTCTGCTCGGGCGGCATCCCATCTCCACTTTTGAACATTCGCCAACGAATGGACACGCTATGACTGGCTCAGCCGCACTTCTGCTCGCCTACCTCGTCTCCGCCATCTTATTCATTCTCGGTTTGAAGCAGATGTCGCATCCACGCACAGCCGTGCGTGGCATCGTGATCGCTGCCTTGGGTATGTTGGTTGCTATTGTTGCCACGTTCTTGGATGAAAGCATCGCTGGCTATACGCTGATCTTGGCCGGGCTGGCGATTGGTAGCGTGATTGGAGCCTACTTGGCGATTTCGGTAGAGATGACCTCGATGCCGCAGATGGTTGGTTTGCTCAATGCTCTGGGCGGCGGGGCATCGACGCTGGTCGCCTGGGCCGACCTTAAACTGTTTCAGAACCAAACGGTCGACAGCTTGATCGCTATCGGACTTTCCGGGCTAATTGGCACCGTGACCTTTTGGGGCAGTTTGGTAGCCTACGCCAAGCTGGAGGAGTTCCGCGCATTTAAGAAGCCCTTTAGCCTGCTTTTTCAGCCTGTCATCAATGCTGCCCTGTTATTGATGGCGCTCATCTTCATTGGCCTAATGGTCAGCACCAGCGGTGGCCTGGGGCAAATGACCTCTTATGTGTTGATTGTCTTGATCGCCAGTGTCTTGGGAGTCTTCCTGGTCATTCCCATCGGCGGCGCGGATATGCCCGTGGTCATTTCCCTCATGAACTCGTACTCGGGTCTGGCCGGAGCGGCCACGGGTTTCGTCATTCAGAACAACGCGTTAATTATTGCCGGCTCGCTGGTTGGTGCATCAGGGATTATTCTGACTCAGATCATGTGTAAGGCCATGAACCGTTCATTGCTGAATGTACTGTTCGGCACCATGGCCGGTGGCAGCGACGGCGGCAATGCGGATGAAATCTACGCCAACGTGCGGAGCACGTCGGCTGAGGATGTTGCCATGATCTTGGATGGCGCCCAACGCGTGGTGTTTGTGCCGGGTTACGGCATGGCCGTCGCCCAGGCTCAACACGCTGTCCGCGATCTGAGCAAGCTGCTGGAGTCCAAGGGCGCGACGGTCGAGTATGCCATCCACCCAGTCGCCGGACGCATGCCAGGCCACATGAATGTGCTGCTGGCCGAAGCTGATATCAGTTACGACAAGCTCAAAGAGATGGACGATATCAATCCAACGCTAGATAGTGTCGACGTGGCTATCGTGATCGGAGCCAATGACGTGGTCAATCCGGTTGCCAGAACCGATCCGAAAAGTCCCATTGCAGGTATGCCGATTATCGATGTCGACAAATGCCGCACGGTGATTGTCATCAAGCGAAGTCTCAGTCCAGGATTCGCCGGGATACCCAATCCGCTGTTCGCGCTGCCCAATACCTTGATGCTCTACGCCGATGGCCAACAGGCGGTGCTGGATATCGTCAAGGCAGTAAAAGAGCTTTAGGCTTTGAGCGGCAGATAAGCATCTACCGGTCTGGACCCGGTAACGAGTCCAACGCGGGTAATGCCTCGTAACCCGCCAACTACGTTTGGGTAGACATTCCGACCCCGCCCGCTCGGCTTTAATTTGCCCAGTTTGGAATGCCGCTGATGTCCGACTTGTCCCATAGGGTGACGACCGCCAAGGTGCTGGACGTGCGCGTGCCGACCTCTGACCAGTTACTGGGATCGGATCCCTTTCATCGACAACCCGACTATTCTTCCGCCGTGTTGCACTTGGAAAGCGATCGAGGGCTGCGCGGCGTGTCGATCGTGTTTACACTGGGCGCGGGAACGGACTGGATATGCCATGGCATCCGCGACCTGTGCCAGCTGGTGATTGGTACGAATTTAGAAGATTTCGCTGCGGCTCCCGTTCGACTCTATCGGCGACTGATCGACCATCATCAGTTGCGGTGGTTGCATGATGGCGTATTCCGTATGGCGGCAGGTGCCGTCGTGAATGCCATGTGGGATATGTGGGCCAAGGCCGAACAAAAACCTTTGTGGGAGCTGTTGATTGGCCTTGAACCCGAGTTTGTGGCGGACTGCATTGACTGGCGGAATATCCAGGACGCTCTCAACCGCGATGAAGCGGTCAACATCCTGAGCGCGGCCCGGCCCCATGTTGAGACGCGGCGGAGGCAAATGGCAGAACGTGGCCCCAAGGCTTACTGCACCGCTGGCTGGCTTGGCCTTTCCGATGCCGAGATCTTGGCCACCGTTCGCAAGTTGCAGGCGCAAGGTTTTGATGCGTTCAAGCTGAAGGTTGGCTTGGATGCACAACAGGATCAAAATCGCATTGGATTCATGCGGCAGGTGATCGGTAGTGAATGTCAATTGATGGTTGACGCGAATCAGTATTGGGGCGTTGCCGAAGCCAAACGGCATATTGCCAGTTATCGCAATTTTGGATTGACCTGGATTGAAGAACCTATCGCCCGCGACGATGTCTTGGGCTACATCGAGCTATCGCGGACTTTTGCTGATGCTGAGTTTGGGTTTGCCTGTGGTGAACACGCCGCCTCACCGGTGATTTTCAAGCAGCTCCTCCAAAGCGGTGCCATCCAGTTCTGTCAAATTGATGCAGTCCGCGTAGCCGGCGTTAATGATGTGATGGCGATCATCTTGATGGCAGCCAAATACGGAGTGCCGATTTGCCCCCATGGAGGCGGCATCGCCCTGTGCAATATGATCGTGCACTACGGGCTGTGGGATCAAATTGCGGTCGCCGGCCACTCGGATACGCAGCTCGTCGAGTACATCGACTTCTTGCAGGATGCGTTGCAAGATCCAGCTCAAGTCCGAGGCGGCCACTATGTGCCGCCCAAGGCCTACGGCTGGGGACTGGAGTTTCTGCCAGATTTCATCGAGCGCTATCTCTTTCCAGATAGTCCGCTGTGGAGTGCGCGCGACGCACGACGTAGCGGGGCTGCCTTTGAGGCCTAACTTCCGGCTCCAAAGTGCCACGTCAGGCCCAAGCCGATCCAATAGCTCTCGATCGTGCTGCGGGTAAAATCTCCCAATTGTTCGCTATCGCGAAACATGCCGCCAGCCATGAGATCCATATCGATGCCTGGCAGCACATCGACGATCCCGATACCACCGGACAACCTATTCTGTGAGGTCACGGCCAGCAATGATTGCGTATAACGCACCGCACGGGTTCCACCAACTGGCACAACGCCGCCTATGTTGATGTCCGGAGATGGGTCGATGGGATTCTGCGCCCAAACATAGCCGCCGCGAAAGCGGTAGCGACCAACCGTGTACTGGGCTCCGAACTGGGCCACGAACTGGTTGTCATATACCGCACTGTACGTCGCCGCGTCGTCCCACAGCTTGTACAAGAAATCGACTCCCAGCAGCAAGTCGCCATCCATCAGTGAGGTATTGGCCAATCCCAAGCCGATATTCTGCGGAAGGTCCATGGCCACGTCGACACCGACTTGGTTCATCCCCGGATTGAGCAGAAAGGCATTGTCGAAGGTGTGCGATTGCTCTGTCTGATAGTAGGCACCGAGCGTGTTGCACTCGTTGAGGAGGTAGTTGGCGCCCAAGCTGCCTCGCAGCGCGTAGTCGGCAGTCATGCCGCTGGCACCGACAAAGGGAGTATCGTAAAAGGCAATGCCCAATCCGAGGCTACCGCCCAGGGATAGCCTTTCGGTCATTTCGACGCCCATCGAGACCGGCAACGAGAACATCGCCAATCCAGTGTTGGTCCCACGACTGGCCGGTACCTGGCGGAAATCCGCAAAGGCTCCACTGGTTGTAATAAAGCCTACTCCTACCGTGATGGGCAATCCCAATTCACACAGGTCTTGAGTCACCCCAATGTTACCGTTGGGTACGCCGGGCGCGGTGGATTTCGCCGAAAATGGCTGAACCAACGCCGGGCCAATCGCCGGAATGGCTCCGCTCTGATCAACGTTGAACGTCGCTTCGGCCCATGCGCCGCTAAAGGTAAAGTTTGTTCCTCGGAATTGAGTCAGACTTGCTGGATTACCATTCAATGCAGACGTCAAATCTTGAGGACGGGCGATACTCACACCACCCATGGCTCCTGCCGCGGGCATGATCGTGTTGTGCAATTCCACACCAAAGGTCTGCGCTCGTACTAGACTGGCACAAGCCATGACTGTCAGCGCACTAAGCAAGAGTCCGAGTAGGAAACCACGACAACTGTTGTACATGCTTCTTCACCTTAGTCGATATTTGGAGATCCTGTGCGCGATTAGATGCACGCTATGCATTATTCGACCTTGGCGGGTTGCGCCGAACATTCTATTCCGAACCGGCGCCATACACGCCGTATCTTTCGCAGACTAACAGCTAGACGCACTAACCAGACCAAGATCCAATGCCTGGATTAGATGTGAACGTAGCCGGACTTGCCAGACTTCGCTTATTCCGATGATTCTTCGACGTCTGGCGACTTCGGTTATCGCGATCATCCCAGGTAGTACAGCGGACAGAGCTCAAGTGCTTTGTCACAGCTTAATTTTAGGATTAGCCGTTTTGGCGTTAGCCACGGTTGTATTTGAAAAAACCGTGGCTAACGCCAGAACGGCTGATGTTTCCAAGCCTAATTCCTAGCTGTGACGAAGCACTAGGGGCTTACGAGCACTTGACCTACGGCGCTCCGTGTTGGCCAATAAGACAGCACATAGGTATTGCGACCATCGATGACTTGCACAGGGCATGCAGCTCCATTGGCCACGGGGCGGCCGTCGGAAACCGGTTCCAGATGGAGAAGGTGTGGACCTGCAGGCAGCTCCAATCGCAGGATCTGAATTTCTCGGGGAAGCAAGCCCCAGCACCTGGTGTCGGCTGATTCGCTGGCTTCCCACAGCACCCCGGCGGTATCCATGGCAAACGAAGCTACAGGATTTACGTCGAGATGCTCCTTGAACGCGTAAACGGTTCCTTTCTTAATTACCCGTCGGGCAACCGTACGGGCCATCACCTCGGGCAATTTGGCAGCATAGGACTCACAGGCCAGTGCATGCAAATCGGTGAGGGGCATGGTTGTCGAGATGGGGACTTGGTCTACCTCAACACCGATCACGTCAAAAGGCCTGTCGGGGCTAAAGATCTGCGGGATTTTAACGGGAGCCAAGGTGGGAGGGAGGCTGTATTCTCCGACTGCGGAGAGAATGCGATCGGCGATCAGTAGGGCTTGTTGGGTGGCGGGTTGCTCGACTTCGATCTTGTAGGGTCCACGGCCGACCAATGCGATCACGTACACCACGCCATGTCCCGGGGGACTGTGTACACCCTGCTCCGCGCGTTGGATATCTTCAAGAATGAATGGCGTGTCGGGCAGAAGCCCCAAGGTGTGCCGGTAGGCCCGGCTAGCATCATCGTAGTTGGCGAAGGTCGCCTCCCGCAAAACACCACGCAAGTAGGGAGCAACGGGAGGAATGCTGTAGGAGTCAGCAACGTCCTCTCCCCATCGCTCGCGGGCCGCTAAATACAACTCTTGTTGTTTGGCCAGCGTCTGCAAGGAGTAACTTTCCGCATCGACGCCATCCTGCATCAGACTGCATAACGTCAGGAAGACACGTACCAGCATCTTCTCGTAATCCTCACCGCTATACTGGCGACGTTGATCATCGCTGAGCATCGACGCAGCCATTTCGGTTAAGCTAGCCTGCTCCAACTCGTCCCAGCTATCGCGTACTTTGCGTAGGCGCTGTTCCGCAGCCGCGGCGTCGCCTGAAAATAGATCCACAAGCGCCAGATCCAATTCCACCACCGACTGGTCACGCTTTGGCTTGGAGGATAGCTTGCTAAATTGCAGGTGCGCTCCGGCCAGGTCGTTCTGGTAGAAAGCTTGACGCGGCGAAATCAGGCGTTCGGCGTGCGTAGAACAACCCAGCAAGAGTAGCCAACCGCAAGCAAGTGCCGCGAATCGGCGCAGACTAGGCTTTGTCCCAAAAGGGGTCTGACCCTCTCCGGCGAGGCCAAAAACAGGTGTAAATTCGACTCGCCTCCAAAGGGTCAGACCCCTTTTGGGACAAAGCCTAGGCCGAGCATGACGGATTCGCGTGCCGCCCTCGCAATGACCAGTTTTCAAGCAATCTTGCGTCGCGACGAGTAGCGTTAGGGCGGGCTCTTGGGGATTGGTGAGCATGCGAACCCGAGTCCCTGGTAGGTTATTTAGCTGATGAATTAATGACCGGAATGGAATGGGTTGTACTTGACGAGCTTACTCCAGGGGGATTTGTGATAACCCTTGCGAATCGTAGCCTGTTCTTTGATGGACCTGCCGGTGCGCGTATCGACCATATCTAGAGTCAGTAGGTAGTCGCGTTGCGAGGAAGAGTTGCGAACCGTGGTACCGCTGGTCAGCTTTGCGTACAGCAGGTAATCGATGGGTTGTCCATCGCGTTGCAGTACTGATGTAAATAGCTGCATGTTGTCAGGCACCAGTAGAGCGTCTGGGCGCAAACGCGTTTCGTGCAAGGCTGCGTCGACCATGCGTCGGCTCATGGCTTCAACGCCTGGAGAGTGAGTTATTTGCGCATCGATTAACTCGTAGACTTGCTCTTTGAAGTCCCCCAGTTCCTCAGCGCTTTGATTCTCAACCCCCACGAAGCATATTCTTCGTGGAACAGGATATCCATCGGCGCCATATTCGGTAGCGGATGGGCTGACTTCGCAGGCTCCCAACAGTTTGGCCATCGCCTCGTCGATCAGCGGCTTGTAGACCTCTGCGCCAGCGGCATGGCTGCCGACCATGTCCGCTTGTTCATCCTTGACGATATGCCCGTATTGATAGCCACGACAGCCAACAACCGCGAGCACAAGGCCCAAGCTGATTTTCCAACGTCTAGGAAATTTGATCATCCCTGATTCTCCTCGCGCCGAAAGGTCCATCCAGCGATTGTTATACGGCCAGCTACCAAGCTCTGCTTTACGCAAAACGGCCGACAAACGCAACCTGAATGCAGCTTGCCATGGCGGCAATGCTATCAATCCCGCGTCGCCGGGCGAGAGTTACCCAATCTCGCAAACCCTCTCCGGAGGGTGGAGTTATGGAATTTTTGTAACCCCAGTGGCGGGCAACTCGCCCGTCAAGGTCATTAGAAAAGCCGAGATCCTCTGCACGTCTAAGGGTTTGGGCTCGAACCCTGCCTGATAACGCAGCATCGCCTGAACGGCATCTTCCAGCGTTTGCGCCGAGCCATCGTGGAAGTAGGGAGCGGTCAATGCAACGTTGCGCAGCGAAGGTACGCGCAGTTGCACCAGTCCTGTGGGCAGCGGGGCGTCGATATCGCGGAAGTAGTCGCGCATCTTATCCAACTGCTGAACCATCTTGGCCCCTACCGCCTCGCCTTGATGGCAAGACGTGCAATTGTATTTCTTGAAGAGGTAGTAGCCCGCCACCTGGTTTCCATCCAGGGCTTGCTCGTCACCACGGAGCCATTGATCGAATTTTGAATCCACAGTCAACAGGGAGCGTTGATAGGTGGCCAGAGCCTGCCGTATCAATTGCTGATCCGGCTCGGCACCCAATGCCAACTGAAAACTACGGTTGTAGAACGGATCTTGGCTGACAGCTAACACCACGCGTTCCCAGTCAGAGCCCATTACGGCCGGAGACGCAAAGTGTTCGTCGAGTTGGTCTTCCAGTGACTCTGCACTCGCATCCCAACCCTGTGCAAAATTCAATGCAGCATTGAAGATCGTGGGCGTGTTGCGTGAAAGAGGCTGTTCCTTAATGCCTACCGCCAGCGGCCGTCCATCATCGCCGCCCTGATCAAGGTCGTGACAGCTGGCGCAAGCCAGTCTTCCAGTGCTCGAAAGCTTGGTGTCGTGAAATAGCCTGCTGCCGAGAGCAACCACTGCAGGATTCAAGTCTGTGAATGGCAGGATGGGAGCAATCGGCTCAGTTCGTCGAACCGTCGAAGCCAGGTAGAGCGGCTCGGCATTGATGCTCACTACCTCGTCGCTGTTAGCGGCCAAAGGTAACAGCATCCAGGCTATCCCCATGCCGATGCAAGCCGAGACGCAGCAAGCAGCCATGACCGCCCACAGACCAAGTCCAGCGGCCTTGATCGATGACTGCGCAGGTGCTGTCGCTGGCACTGCCTGGGCTTCTTGGTCTACTGATTTGCTTTCAGCCACGGACGGTGGTTTGGGGCTCGAGATTACCGTAGGTTCCATTTCCAGTTCAACGCGTTGTTCGGGGGTGTGCATAGGATGAGTAAACAAAAAAGGGAACAAAAGAAAAAGGCGAGACCGACTGAAACGCTCAACCGGCTCGCCTCACACGGGGGTGAGAAAGCTCCTGCTTTCTGGAGCAAAATCCATTGCTCCTCAGGAATCTAGGCTGCCGATTCAGCTGCATCCCATGCAATGGATGCAAGTCGCCCTGGAAAAGTGCAGGCCCGCCCGGTAGGTGGCCCGATCGTATCAATTACTCTCCGCAGAGGGGTTGTCAAAGCTCCCCCATGGGAATGACGTCAGCAAGCGGCATAGCAAAATATGGAGTCGCCCGTCCCGCTGCCAGGAAAGTCAAATGCCTCTAGCTAAGAATTGCACGCTCTTGCAACAACAGAGGGTATGCACGCTCTTGGCAACAGAGGGCATGCAAGTCGATCGCATTGCGACTCGCCTTAGGCTGCCCGACGATCCTCAGATTCTGCCGGGCGATTCTCTGGTGCTTCGGAAGCAAGCAGGCAACTGATGGGTGAGGTCGATTTCAATAGATCGCCGCAGGGGCTAAAGAACTTTATTTGGTCTTCTTCCATAAACCATACAACTTCGTAACCCTCGCACTGGAACTTGCGGCCGCAAAAGATGCCATTGCGTATCAGTATGGTTTCATGCATCGAGCTGATGGAGGGCACCCCAAAAGTGGTGAGTTGCTCAGCAATCGCGAGACGGATTTTCTCAACTGGAGTAGCATTGCTCATCGTCTTAACTGGTCCTGGCATCGCTGGCATGGAACGGGCGCAGTGGCGTCGTATGCGTAGTCATCGTCTTTCCAGGTAACGGAATTACATTCGACGGGTGGCGATCGCAACAACTAGCGCAAACTACCCATTGTGAGCTTAAGTTTAGTGGGGATGCGCCCCATCGACTTAGCCCCAGCCCTACCATCGCTGCAACCGGCGCGACCGCGAGCGCTCCTGGACTCGCGGTCTGCAATGCTCGCAAATAGTCAATGTTTGGGCGTGCTGTCCAATCCCCTTAAGCTAGTTTTCAGTTGCCCCTACATCTCTCGATAGTGAGAAGCGGAAATCCGGGAGTTTGTTCTAACCCTTACGAGACGAATCGAGAGCCATTGCCCTTGGAGTAACTGGTATGACACGCCCCATTGAAGAGCGAGCTGCTTTCCGCTGTGCTATTGCACCTGAAGATTCCGCCGCAAGAATCAAAATTTCTGGACGCTGGTACGATTGTGCTGTCGTGAATGCGTCTCGAGATGGCTTTGGAGTTCGGCTCCCCAGTCGACTGGCCAAGACGCTTCGAATCTCCAAGCGAATTGAGCTCAAGTTCCGCAGTGAGCGTTGGGAAGTCCTGCGTGCCTCGGAGTATTTCGATACGGACGATTTGATGATTGTGGGGCTGCTCCGCGTCCGCGAGCTAACCAGAGTCCGGGTCAAGAATTCAATTGGCCTGACGCTGGTGCCGAAATTCAGCGCCGACACGGATCCCTCGTTCCTCTTGGCACTGGTGGTAGCTTTTTTGGTCACCTGTGTGTGTTTGCCAGGCATTGGGTCTCATTTGGGCACCGCCCCCAAGGTTCGCGATGGTGTGAATAGCGTGGTGCAAAAGGTCATCGAGACTATCAATTAGGCGTCTCAGCTGGTAAATTTTTGGATCGTTTGGTCTGCGGCATCTTCGACACCTGGATAGCCGCTTCCTGGATCCCTAGTTGAGCCAGCCGATGAGTGACACCCTTCGCCTAAAACATTTCATTCGTGAAATTCCTGACTTTCCCAAGCCGGGCATTCTGTTTCGCGATATCACGCCCTTGCTCGCGGACCCGCAGGCGTTTGCGGCTGCCATCGATCGATTGGCGGAGCGCTACGCTTCGCAACACATCGACTGCGTGGTGGCCGCCGAATCGCGAGGTTTCATTTTTGGGGCTCCCCTGGCGCTGAAGCTGGCAACTGCTTTCGTGCCCATTCGCAAACCCGGCAAATTGCCCTTTGACACGCATAGCCATTCCTATGATTTGGAGTATGGCCAAGACACTTTGGAAGTTCATGCCGATGCGATTCGCGATGGGCAACGCGTCTTGGTCATCGACGATCTGCTGGCCACCGGCGGGACCGTCGCGGCCTGTATTAAGTTACTCTCCCATTTCGACGTTGAGATTGTCGAGTGTGCGTTCTGTATTCATTTATTAGCCCTCGAGGGCGAAAAGAAATTAGCGCCGCATTCCATATTCAGTTTGGTTGAGTACTGATATGCAACAGCCTGGTCAGCCCCGCGAGCCGGCAAAGCAATTTCAACCCGCTCCACCGCCCAACACGACCTAATGACCAGCGCGATGCCCGACGATCCCCATGATCCGATAGCAGAACCGGCTGCAGAGGCCGTTGGCTCAACGCTGGGCTTTCGTCGCGCCGCCAGCAAAGCCCGAGAATTTCCAACCACACCCGGCGTGTACCTGATGAAGGACCTGGCCGGTCGCGTAATCTACGTCGGCAAGGCCAAGAACTTACGGAGCCGAGCGGGGAGTTATTTTCTGAAAGCTGCCCAACAAGAGCAGCGAACCGCAACATGGATCAACGAGATCTGCGATATCGATTTCGTCGAATGCGAGAGTGAGGTCGACGCGCTGTTGGCGGAAAGCCGACTGATCAAGGATGTCCAGCCAAAATACAATCGCGACCTCAAAGATGACAAGAGCTTTCCCTACCTGATGATCTCCACACGCGAGGATTTCCCACGCGTGGAGATAACCCGCGAACCAAAAATATCGGGAGTCAAGCTGTATGGCCCTTTTGCCAGCGCCGGAGCCTTGCGCGGCGCCATACAGGCACTGCAGCGGATCTTCAAGTTTCGAACGTGTACACTAGATATTGACGCGGACGATCCCCGCTGGAAATGGTTTCGTCCCTGTCTCTTGGCTTCTATCAAGCAGTGTACAGCGCCCTGCAACCTACGGATCAGCAAAGAGGAATACCGCCAAGACATCAAACGCTTGCAGACCTTCCTCGAGGGCGGCAAAAAACGCCTACTCTCCCAAATGAAGAAGGAAATGCAGGCTGCCTCCGCCGAATTGCAGTTTGAAAAGGCGGCTCGTCTGCGAGACGAAATCGTGATGCTGGAACGATTGGACGAGCGCGGTGAGTTGGACACCCACGTCCAGCCCGAGGTGTTCTACATCGATCCCAAGAAGGGACTCGCGGGCTTGCAGAAGGTGCTCAAGCTACCCCAACAACCGCGGATCATCGAGGGTGTGGATATAGCCCACCTGGGCGGCAATGAGACGGTTGCCAGTCTGGTTCAATTCATAGACGGCCTGCCCTTCAAGCCTGGTTATCGCCGCTACAAGATCAAGGATGTCCAAGGAGTGGATGACTTTCGCAGTATTCATGAAGCCGTCTCCCGCCGCTTTCGTCGATTGAGCGATGAATCCAACACCTTTCCCGATCTGTTGCTGATCGATGGCGGCAAGGGACAGTTAAGCGCTGCCATGGCTGCCTTTCGCGATCAGCAGATCACGCCACCGACGGTTATTTCATTGGCCAAGCAGGATGAACAAATTTTTCGGCCAGGCGTCAAACAGCCACTGAGCTTGAGCCGACATTCCTTTGCACTCAGATTGCTGCAGTACGTCCGCGACGAGTCGCACCGTTTCGCCCAGCATTACCACCACATTCTTCGGCGCAAGGGGCAGTTCGAGTAATCGCTAACCCGCGCGCGGGAGAAACAGGCGGGACAAGAGCAGTCCGGCAATCAGCCCCAAGCCCAAGGCAATACCGCCCACGCGATAGAGTGAATCGCGGGCAGTATTGAAAATGGGATTGTCGAACAGGTTTGACGAGATATGCAAGCTCGCCAGCTTCCACGAATCACCACTGCCAACCACCGTCGCACTCCAACGCGACTTTAGGTCGTATTCGCCGCCAGATAGCATCACATAGTGATCATCTGAGGAGCCGCTGGCGACGATCGTATCTGCTCCAAAAACAGTCGGCTGTTCATCTAGGGAGATATTGGGACGAACGCTCTTGAGCGTCGCCTCCTTGCCCGTCAAATTTCGCTGCAGGTACTCCTGAATTTGGCTATGACCGCGCATGACGGACAATTGCTGGGCGTCCTGGGTGGTAATCACCACGTTTTCGTCCATTAAATCCAAAACGGCCGTGAGGTCTTTGTCGGCAATCCCCTGTTGCAGTTGCTGCAGCAAAGCCTGTAGCTGGCTTTGAATAGACTCAGGCTTGCTCTCCGCCACCAAGGGGCTCGTCTGCTGGGCGGCGAGTGGGCATGCTGCCAGACTGCACAAGCATGAGGAGACGACAATCAATAATGCAAAACGCAACTCAGCATCCTCTTCTACTTTGCGTGCAACTCAAGCAAGCTCCACATCGCCCTGCGGTCGCGGCTCGCATATCCTGCCACGACTGAGGTCGTTGATTACAAAGATTTCAAGTAGTCGATCAAGTCGCTTAATTCTTCTGCGGACAGCTGCTGACCACCGCCGATTTCTTCGGGGCGATGGTATTTGCTGAGAACCGTTTCGAGAGACTTAGCACGACCATCGTGTAAGAAGCGAACTTTCCGATACAGACCTAGCAGGCTGGGCGTATTGTAGCCCTGATACTTGTCTGACTCGGAGCCCAGGCCGACGTCGTGAATCTCACCGTCGGTAAACATGGGGCCGGCATGGCAGTCTGCGCAACCAACCTGACTACTCTCGAACAATTGTTTGCCGCGTTTGGCGGAATCCGTTAGAAGTTGGTCAGGGCCAAGAAAGGGGTTGCTCGGCGGCTCCAAGGATTCCAAGTAGGCGCGAAGTGCGGCGATGTCCTGGTCGCTGGCGGAGCGCCCCATCATCGTGGAAGTGAATGAATTCTGCAGTGATTCATCTAAATCGGTCTGCCAACCATGCCAGGTCCAGGGGGCGGTGCGGCCGACGCCCACCAGCGGTAGAACGGTCTTGACGCTCAGTTCGGTGCCGTCGTTCCAAGTATCCATGGCCTTTGCATTCGTGCCGCCGTCGACGTGGCAGGAGGCGCAGCTATACCATTGGTCCAAACTGCGACGGGCATCGTAGAAAATTTCCATTCCCTGGTGCACCAGTCGGGCCTGAGGATCCGTGGGAGCAGTGCCCAACGAAATCGTTTGCGTAACGGCCCGCTGCTTCAAGTCCACCACCTGCAGACAATCGAGCGTGTGATTACAAACCACAACCTGCTCGTCATTCAGACTGGCAACGGCCAATGGTCGTCCACCAACCTCAATTCGAAAAAACAGGTCGTCGTCGGCCAGTAACCGTCGATCAATCAGATCTCCTGGACCACCCGCGCCGATGAATGGCACGTCAGGCAAGCGATAAACCAGTAGTTCATGAGTGCCCGATGAGGAAACCACCATCCGCTGCTCGTTCGGAGTCAGGGACAATCCGTAGGGGTCAGCGACTGCTAAGCGGGGTACGTCCAGCGAGATAGCTTCGCGATAGCTGGGACCATCCAAACGAATACGCGCCACGCGACTGGCCAACACCCAGCCGCGCTGTATGTTCCCCTGCGTAATTGGATTCGAACGGTAGATCATCCACGGAAAATAAACATAGGTACCGTCGGCTGAACATTGAAGCTGACCGATGTTGATGCCCCCGCTCAGCGGCTCGTCATACAACATTTCGCCACTCTGGGTGTCGTGCACCGCAATGGCGCTGGCGCCACTCAGTCCCACAGCCAACCTTTGTCCATCCGGAGAAAGAGCCAGGGTTCGCGGCCAACTGCCGGTGGGGAACTTGCGCATCACCATATTGGTTGAGAGATCCAACTCCGCAATTTGGCCGCTAGCCACCAAGCCCACAAAGGCCCTTTGTCGATTTGCATCGATGGCAAGCCCCATCGGTTGCAGGCCGACATCGAAAAAGGCTGTCCGCACCAGCTTGCCATGCTCCATCTTGATCCGTTCCACTCGCCCCGCATTTTGGCAGCTCACGAGCACTTCATCCTCGGAAATGGCAACTACGGCATTGGGGCATGCGGCCGTTGGCATTTCATCCAAGACCGACAGGCTACCCAGGTCGACCAGCGAAACCGAACTGGCGAGTTCATTGGCGACAATGCACCAACGATTATTATCCAGCAACGCGAAATCGATCGGTCCTCGGTATGCTGCCAACTCGATGTCGTTTCTTCCTTTGAGCCCGTCGTTGGCCACCGCAGAAGAAAGCATCAGACCGAGAATACCGAATACGCAAGCGATGCACCAAGAGCCGCTGCGTGGTCTAAAGAAAAGAAAAATGGTTGAGTCAGCACAATTGCGCATGAAAACTTTCCTGAAATTATTCCGTTTGTGAATCAGGCTCCGTGGTTGTCTCGCTCCCGTCATCTGGCTGCACCGCTTTGGGGGTTAGAATGATGCGATCGTCGTCGATCACCAAACTCTCAAACTTGGCCATACCCCTGGCAACCTTGGGATCCTTGTAGATATCTTTGGCCAGGTTTTCCTGGCGAATGGCCTGCATAATATCCTCTGGGACGGGATTGCCATTCACTTCTGCCTGCGAAAGAGTGACAATCAGGACACCTTCACGAAGTTCCGCCTCGGCAGTTACCGATCCATTGAAGTAACGCCCCTTGGCACCAGGAATGGCATCGGTGGGCAAGCTGACGTCAGCCGTAATCTGGCCATCGCCAATTTTGACGAAGACGTGCCCCTTCAAGTGCTCCTGGCGACTAATCAGGGCATTGATTTCATCGGCGGTCAACACCAACTGATCTGGGGCCTCCCCTTTTTCCAGCTGCTCCTGAAAACCATTGACTCGCTGCTCAATCGCGGCAATCTCCTCCTCGCTCATCTCGACGCTCGGCAACTGCTTGGGTTCTTCTGAGGTATATTTTGCAATCTGTCCTTTGAAGAACCAATAGCCAGCAAAACCAGTTGCCAGGGTACCGCCCAACAGCAATACCAGCACGGTTAGGCAACCGCCGATCAAGCATCCCCAAGGAAAGCGATTCTCGGAAGCTTCATGGTAGCCAATGGTTTGTTCTACGTTTGACATTTACGTCACTACTGTCTGTGTCTCAAAAGGAGTCCGCGATCTTGGCCTCGCTTCGACGCCATCGGCGCCTAATCCGGGAGGCATTCTATCATAGGGTAGTTTTCATTGCGCTGACGCTGTCCGCGAAAGCACCCATAGCAGCCATCGATCGCATTTAGACTTGACTTATTTGCATCAAAAGCGGTAGTTTGTCGGGGCAGTGAATGTCAGGCTGGGCGAATCTCGGACGCACTCATGGTGTGCTCAGCTTGGTGTGACAAAAAATCAACAATGGTCAAGGATGGCCCATTATGCACAGCAGCAGTTCCTGCGTTTCCCCGGTACCCCTGCTCGATGTTAGCCGCGCTAATCAAGCGATACGCGACGAGGTCCTGGCGGCTCTTGCTGAAGTATACGACAGCGGAAAGTTTTTGTTCGGTCCCCAGGTAACCGAATTGGAGCAGCAGGTCGCAGCATTATGCAACACGAAGCATGCGGTGGGCTGTGCCTCGGGTAGCGATGCATTGCTGTTGGCACTGATGGCTTTGGACATTCAGGCGGGCGACGAGGTCATCGTGCCGAGCTTTACCTTCTTTGCCACCGGTAGCTGTGTTTACCGACTGGGGGCCAAGCTTGTTTTCGCTGATATTGATCCGCGGACTTTCAATATTTCGCCTGCCGACGTCGAAGCCAAGATCACCGCCAAAACGCGAGCGATCATTCCGGTGCATCTTTTCGGCCAGGCGGCGCAAATTTCGGAAATATGCAGCTTGGCGAGCTTGCATGAGATTCCCGTGGTCGAGGATGCAGCTCAAGCCATCGATGCGGCCTACAACGGCAGACCGGTATGCAGTTGGGGGCAAATTGGTTGCATTAGCTTCTATCCCACTAAGAATTTGGGCGGCTTCGGTGACGGCGGCATGCTGGCCGTGCAGTCCGATGCGCTCGCGGATCGCCTTCGCCTGCTGGCCGCACATGGCATGCGACCGCGTTACTACCATTCGGAAGTTGGCATCAACAGCCGATTGGACACCTTTCAAGCTGCGGCTCTGGTGGTGAAAGCCAAGCACCTAAAGGCTTATACGGCAGCCCGGCAACATCATGCGGCTCGCTATTTTGAACTTTTCTCTCAGTCCAACTTGGTTCAAAAGTTTGGCGAAGAAGCACTCGTTCTGCCCTACTGCGACCCTGCCGCACACCATGTGTGGAATCAATTCAGTATCCGCATTCCCGCCGGTCGTCGAGACGCGCTTCGCGCACACCTGGCTGAGCGGCAGATTGGATCGGAGGTTTATTATCCAGTGGCACTGCACGAACAAAAGTGCTTTCGCCACCTCGGCTATGTTTCGGGCAGCCTGCCCGAAACCGAGCTCGCGACACAGGAGATTCTGAATCTGCCGATTTATCCCGAATTGACCATTGGCGAACAGGAGCAGGTGGTCGATTCCATCGCGCAGTTTTTTGCCAAACAGGTCAACCGTGCCGTTGCCTAGTTGGACAGCACCACGTTGATCGCCACCTTGGTTTCACCCCAACTCTCCCTCCCGCCCTCCCGCCGGGAGAGTAACCCGAGAATGTACTCATCACGCTCCGCCGTGATGCTGTAGAAACCACGCGAAGATCGGGTCCGCTTTGGACCATGACAGCCTCCGCTGAGAAGTCAATAATATGAGCACGACGCGCAAGTGCGCAGCGAGTGTGGCCGCGGATTATTCACTCGCTTGTGCATCGTGCTTGATTAACATTCCCAAGGGTAGCGTTGTCCAATGGGTAACATTGACGGGAGAACCATATGTCGGCGGACGAACCAGTCGCGAAGCCTATCCACAGCCGGGGCGAACAGCAGGGTTTGGACGCTTCGGCCTACGAATTGGCCGCTGGCAAAGAGTACAAGCCTTTTGTGTCCGGCGACGACACCCCGGAAATGACGCTCCGGTCGCTGGTGACCGGGGTGTTGTTGGGCATCGTCTTTGGGGCAGCCAACGCTTATCTGGGCTTGATGGCGGGATTGACAATCAGCACATCGATTCCCATCGCAGTTCTTTCGGTGGTTGCTTTTACTTCGCTCAAGGCGGTAACGGGAAAACCACACTCGATCTTGGAAACCAATATGTCGCAGACGATTGGCTCGGCCAGTTCGTCTGTGGCTTCGGGAGTGCTATTCACCATCCCTGCGCTATTTGTTTGGGGCTTGCAGCCCGGACTAGCACAGTTGACCTTACTGGCGATGAGTGGAGGTCTCATTGGAGTCCTAGCCATGATTCCCCTCCGCCGCTTTCTAATCAAACGCGAACACGGGCGATTGCCTTATCCCGAAGGCCTGGCATGCGCCGAGGTGCTGGTGGCGTCGGAATACGGAGGTCGACAGGCTTCGGGTGTTTTTTGGGGGTTAGGTGCGGGTGCACTTTTCAAGCTGTTAACCGACGGTCTCAAACTAGTTCCCTCCCAGTTCGCGGCCGCCGCTGGAAAATTCGAACTGGCCGTCAAGGTCTCGCCGGCGCTGATCGGCGTGGGCTATATCCTGGGGCCCAAGATTGCCTCGGTCATGGTCGCTGGCAGCGGGCTATCGGCTCTGGTCTTGATTCCCTGCCTGGCTTGGTGGGGACAATCGCTTGAGACTCCGTTGTACCCCGAGGAGCTCAAGCTGATCAGCGAAATGTCCGTGGACGAAATGCGCGAAAAATACATTCGCTATATCGGCGCGGGTGCTGTCGGCTCGGCCGGCATCATCACGCTACTCAGTTCTCTACCGGTTATGCTTGAGTCCTTTCGGCTTGGGATCAGCCAAATTGGTAGGCGTCAGGGCGACCAAGTAGAACGGGAGCCGCGCGTCGATCGCGATTTATCCATGACTTCCCTGTTGTGCATTCTGTCAGCTGTGCTCTTGCTATTGGTGCTGGTACCTGGCGTTCTGGGAGATCTGCATAGTATTCCAGCACGTTGCTTGGCCGCTCTTCTAATTGCCCTATTCTCCTTCTTCTTTGTGACCGTCTCGTCGCGGATTGTGGGACTGGTTGGCGTGACCTCCAACCCAACTTCGGGAATGACGATCGCCACGCTTCTGATCACCAGCCTGATTTTCCTGGCCTGCGGCTGGACAGATCTGGCTGGCAAAGCAACCGCGCTGATGGTCGGAACGGTCGTTTGCATCGCTGCCTCAATTGCCGGCGATACATCCCAGGATCTGAAGACTGGATTTTTGTTGGGAGCAACCCCGCGGCGACAGCAACTCGGTGAGTTGCTCGGAGTATTGACGGCGAGTTTCTTCGTGTGCTTAACCGTGGTTGTGCTGGCAGAAACCTATGAAATTGGCGGCAAAGACCTGCCTGCTCCGCAAGCGGTACTGATGAACCTGGTCATCAGTGGAGTCATCGATCAGAATTTACCTTGGACGCTGATTCTGATTGGCGTTGGCCTAACCGTTGCGAGTATGGCGCTTCGTCTGCCAGTACTGCCTTTTGCCGTCGGTGTCTACCTGCCGCTCAATACAATGGCAGCTGTGTTTGTTGGCGGCGTGCTCCGCTGGTGGTTGACCCGCCGTATCGATCCGTCTACCTCCGCCGACCGCCGCAAGCAAGGTATCCTATTTGCCTCAGGCTTGGTTGGTGGTGAGGGGCTGATGGGCTTATGCATCGCCCTCGTTGTATTGCTCAAGGGTTCCAGGCTCGGTGGCCTAGCAATACCATGGACGGAAAGCCTTTCAAGCCTGGTCTCTCTGCTGGCGATCGGCCTCATCTGTTGGCTCATTCGCCGCGCAGCTATCCGCGCGGTGTAGGCTCGTTTTAGGCGGGTCCGTGCCTCTCGCCACCAGCGCCGCCTCGGAGAGACGATCCAGCGGCTGGCCACCCTCAAGCCTGGCCTTTTGAGACGCTGGCAGGTCAGCCACGCAGGACGAGCTTCTCCGTTTAAGCATGGTCCTCCAACGCAATTAAGACAAGCCATCGTCCGGCCAATCGGTTGCCGGGGCAGGGCAAATCAGAGTTTCAAGCTAGGTTCTCGTATTCGTGAGCCGCATGCCCGTGAGGCCTCGGGTGGGCTTACAAACCCGGCCGCTTACGCGTCGCGGCTCACTTCTCAAATTGAAACGCTGATTAGCCCTGGTTGCCGGGGCAGGGCCACGCAATGGTTCAAAGCAGGCAATCTTTTGGTGAGCGAAAGTGCGCTAGCACTCGGTGTTTTCAAAACCGGTGGCTAGCGCCAATCCGCTCAGTTTGAGAGACTGCGTGGCCCTGGTTGCCGGGGGCCTCGGGTAACATACTGCTTGGGCCGCGCGGTAGACTCTCATCTAGCGGAAGTTTGCCTGGCGTGAGCATCCCCAGGCAGTCAGATCCGCGTAATACCCCCCGCAATACATCGAAAGAAACAACCTCCATGAAATCCTCCATCTCCCGTCGCTCCTTTCTCGCCGCCAACTCCGCTTTGGCGTGTGCCGTCGCCTCGCCACGCGAGCTGTTTGCGGTGGGGCAGGCCAAGCCACTAAATTTGGGAATCCAACTGTATTCCCTGCGCGAGTTTGATGTGAAGACAGCCTTGCGTTATGCAGCAGAGATCGGCTTTAGTCAGGTCGAATTCTACAGTGGGATGCTGCCCATCGATTCGACTCCCGAGCATATTGCTGACATCCAGAAGTCAGTGGCGGATTTGGGAATGTCCATCTCTGCCCATGGGGTCAATGGCTTTGGCGGGGACGCCTCTGCCAATCGCAAGGTTTTCGAATTCGCCAAGGCTCTCGGCATCAAGAACATCGCTGCAGACCCAGGCCCTGAGTCCTTTGATCAGCTCGACGAATTGGTCGCGGAATTCGACATTCGCGTGGCAATTCACAATCATGGCCCCAGACATCGTTACAACCGTGTTGTGGATGTGCTGCGGGCTATCGAAGGCCGTGACCCGCGGATTGGCGCCTGTGCAGATTTGGGACACTTCATTCGCTCTGGCGAGAATGCGACTGAGGTTGTACGACTCCTCAAAGGCCGCTTGTACGGTGTGCACTTGAAGGACTTTTCGGCGATGGAGGACAAGGCCGCTGGGGTGATTCTAGGCAAAGGTCATCTGGATGTGGCCGGTGTGATCGATGCCTTGATTTCAGTTGATTTCCCGTCTGACGGTGCCTTGTCGCTCGAATACGAAGAGAATCCCAAGGATCCCATCGCGGACATTACCGAGTGCCATCGCATCGCCGCGGCAGCCATCAACCAGGCCACACGGGCGCGCAGCTAGGACGGTTTCATGGAAGCTCTCATCTCCAGTTGTCCTCATCACGGGTTCGGGCACCGGCGTTGGGCGTGCCTGCGCCCTCGCCTTTGCCGAGCGGGGATTTGACGTGGTCATCAATTACTCGCGCAGCCAGGCTAAAGCCGAAGAGACGCAGCGTGAGGTTGAAGCCCTTGGTCGACAGAGCCTGTTGGTCGAATGCGATGTCGCCAACGAACTGGCGGTGAAGAGGATGATGCAGAGCGTACGGCAGCGCTTCGATCGACTGGATATCTTGGTGAATAATGCCGCCACCACTTATTTCATTCCTTCGCGCGACCTGGAGTCCATGACCGAAGAAAAATGGGATCGACTGCTGGCCGTCAATCTCAAGGGTCCATTCTTCTGCATCAAGGCAGCCGCAGACCTGCTGCAAGCCAGTCCCATGGGGGCGATTGTCAACGTCAGTTCGGTAGCCGGGATGACGGGCCGCGGGTCGTGCATTGCCTATGCCGCCAGCAAGGCAGCCTTGAATACCATGACCAAGTCCTTTGCTTTGAGTCTGGCGCCTAAAGTACGGGTCAACGCGGTGCTTCCAGGTCCGATCGACTCGCGGTGGATTCTCGAGGGCGACAACGATTGGGATTTGGCGGAAATGACTGCGGAGTATCCCATTCCCAAGCCTTCGCAGCCCAGCGACATCGCCGCAGCCGTCGTCTATTTGGCCGTGGAAACACGCATGACAACTGGGCAATTGCTGACCGTAGACGGTGGCCAGACGCTGTGAGTGCTAGCGAACTCGCCACAGCCGGCTTGAATACTTTGGCCATCTGTTTGCTGTGCATGGTTCTTGCGGTACCCGTAGGAACACTGCTGGCCATCCTGCTCGTTCGCACCAATGTCTATGGAAGACAGTTCGGCTGGATCGCGATCTGCAGTCAATTGGCGGTACCCCTCTACGTGTTTGCCGGTGGCTGGAGCGCGGGCTTCGGCTTGCAGGGCTGGCTAAATCTAGCCGATCGCTGGGGAGCATGGGGGGCCGCGGCCATGCAGAGTCCACTAGCCCTGCTATTGGCTGTAGCCTGCGTACACGCCCTGGCCGCCATCCCGTGGGTTTGCCTGATCATCTCGCTGGGATTGTTGTGGCGCGATCGCAGCCAAGAGGAAGCCGCTCTGCTAGAGGGAGGATGGCCGCGGGCGCTGCGCTCGGTCACCCTGCCCAAACTACGTCCCTGGATCATGGCCAGCTGCGTCTGGTGCGCGGTGCCAGTCTTGACCGAAATGGTGGTTACCAATCTGTATCAAGTTCCCACGCTGGCGGAACAGGTATATCTCGATGCTAGTCGAGGCCGAGTTCGCCCGCTGACAAGCCTGTCCTGCGTGTTGCTGTGCATGCTGCCACTGTGCTTGGCGGCCGGTTTGGTGATCCGCACAATGCCCGCGTGGGGCGCGGTGAATGTACGCGCCGATCATTTCCCAGCCGAGCGGATCGAACTGCAGGCCTGGCGTTGGCCACTATCGCTGGCGCTCTGGAAGCTGCTGTTCCTATTGGTGGGGTTGCCGATACTAAACCTGGTCGTGAAAGCCGGCTGGCATCCCTATACGGATGCCCTGGGGGTGACGCGCTACGGTTGGCGGGCGATGCGGCTGGTAACGACTGCCCAGGAATCGCTCTTCGCTCTATACCCACGAATTCACCTGGTCGTTGGTATTGGCTGCGGCTGCCAGTGGAAGTGCCCTGTTGCTGGCGGGCGGCTTGATCTGGCTGACGCAATCCACCGCCAAACTGAGGTGGTGCGTGCATGGTCTGATGCTAATTCTGGTTGCCGTGCCCGGGCCACTAGCGGCGATGTTATTGATTTTTCTGCTCAACCGCGACTCTCCCGCCTGGTTAGGACAGCTGTACGACACCAGCTTGGCTGCCGCCATCCTGGCACAGCAATTCCGATTGTTACCCTTGGCCTGGCTGTTGATCAATGTCATCATCGCTGCCGTGCCTCGGCAGGCATGGGAATTGGCGGCAGTCGATGGACTAAATTCCCGCAGCAGGCTGGCCTATATCCTGTGGCCGCAGTGTGGGCTGCGACTGAGCGTGGCTTTAGCATTGTTGATGGCCCTCAGTATCGGTGAGCTAAGCAGCTCCATTTTGGTACTCCCACCCGGCGTGACCACCCTTTCGATGCGTTTGTTTGAATTGCTGCATTTTGGCATGCGGCATCAAGACTCTGGCCTATGCGGACTGCTACTCATACTCGGCTGGTGCGTCTCGCTGCTCTTTTGGAAGACTCTCAAGGATCGATAGCGCGTACCGCTGATCGTTAGGATGGCAACCAAATTGCCCGAGCCATCGACGGCGGCTACGGGATCATCGCTGCCTAACTCCTTATTATTTCTCCCCTTGATATTTGGTCCTCAGTAGCCATTTCGAGCGGAATGGGAATGCCGTTACGTATCTGAGCGGCCGCCGCTTCATCCAGCTGGACTGTGGTCAGGCCTTCGACTAAGTGGCGTGGCGACTGCAGCTTGCGGGCCACATCATCCGCCGAACACAGTTGGTCCAGCGCCGTGCAATTGCGCAAATGCAACTCTCCAATCCGTGTACGCACCAAGCGGGTCATGACGGCATCACTCTGCAATGCCGGCGATGTCGCTGCCCAGCGTGCGGATGTAGGTTCCGGTTCCGCAGTCGACGTTCAAGCTCACCTGAGGGTAGTCGAATGCCACGATGTCCAGGCCATGTACGCTGACCCTTCGCGGTGGTACATCAAACTCCTTGCCTTGGCGAGCCAGATCATAAGCGCGTTGGCCGTTGACATGCACTGCCGAGAACTTCGGGGGCACCTGCATGATCTCACCTACGAAGTCGCGCGATGCCCGTTCGAACTGCTCTCGGGTCAGCCGTGGAGCATGCGGCAGGGAAACCAGTGTCTGTTCGGCATCCAGGCTTGGGCTGCAGTGCCCGAGCAAGAAATCAACCAGGTAGCTCTTGGACTGCAAGTGCGAGAATTCCACCAAACGCGTGGCTGAACCAACGGCCAGCAGCAGGGCACCACTGGCCAAGGGATCGAGCGTCCCGGTATGTCCAACGCGTAAGGGTCGCACAAGCTTTTCGATGCGATTCACAACAGTGCGGCTGGTCATCCCAGTTGGCTTATCCACCGCCAATACGCCGAACATAAATCTACCGTCTCGAGGAAGCCAGAACTAAAGTTGGCCGTCGATGGCCATCTGATGGAAGAAGTGCGGGACCTTGTCTTGATTGTCGAGCAACCAGTCAATGTTGGGCTCGTCCTTCATGGCCTTGGCAATGGCTTTGGTGGTCGCCTGACGATTGGTCGCAAACAAGACCTGGGGATCGTACTTTACTTTTACGATGGACGGATCAAGCCACACCGAACAGATGATACCAAGTTCATTGGCCTGTTCCTTGGCGATATGCCCGGCCCTCACGGCATCTAAAACTCCGTGGGCAACCGCGGCTTGAACGGTTCCCATCAAAATGTTGGTGTATTTGGAATGCTTGACGGTAACCTTGCTGACCATGACCGTAACCGGGCGAATCTGCACATCGCAGTTGAGAATGGCAAATACCTTGGAGTGCCCCGCAACTTGGTTTCCAATCATCTGTGCGATGGCATAGCCCACTGGTCCGCTCAGTTGTCCAATAATGACCTCGGGCTCGGCAGCGGACCAAGCCGCATCTGCCTCCACCAGGGCTTCGCCGGACTTTAGGATAATCGGTGGCAACTTGAGTTTGCTGGACTGTTTTTTCGCGTTTCTGCTGGACGATTTTTTCTTCGCCAATTTAGTGTGCTCCACGCCGGTCATGGATTGATGGGCTCGCCTGGCGGCGAGTGACTCCCTAACTTGGGCATTGCGCGTTTCCAAGCTAGCGACTCATTATCGCTATTTTGTTAGCTCGCAACATCGCCCTACGTTCAGAAAACCTCGCTCTGGCCTCATTCCCTGTCGGGCATGCTACAATTTGTACAAGCCGGCGTCCGCTGCGCCGCACTTCATCTCGACTCACTAGCCTAGGCTTTGTCCCAAAAGGGTCGGACCCGCCGGCGGGCCAAACACAGTTTCGACACGCCTCAAATCGCGAACCCTTCCCAACGCCTGGAGAGGCCCGTGAATCAAAGATTTCGAGTCGCAGGAATCTCGTTTGAACACATGCACATGGGTGACAATCTGCGGATGGTTGCCGAGCATCCCGACTGCGAAATTGTGGGGATCTGCGATAGCGATCCCAGCGGATGCAGGACGCGCAGCGTTCGCTCGGCTTGACCGATGACCAGCTTTTCACGGATTGGCAACATTGCCTCGAGCAATCCCAGCCCGACTTTATTGTGCTGTGCCCAGCCACTGGTGATCATGCGTTGTGGGTCGAACGTCTGGCACCAGCCGGCTTGCCATTGCTGATGGAAAAGCCCATGGCAGCCTCGCTGCACGACGCGGATCGCATGCTGACGGCCTGTGATCAGTACGACACGCGACTGGCGATCAACTGGCCACTGGTATGGGTTCCGAGACATCGCACCGCCAAACGGATGATCGATGAAGGACGGATCGGACAATTGCACGAAATCCACTATTACGGCGGCAATCGTGGTCCACTGTGGCATACAGCCGGCAAACGCGTGGTCAGTCCGGAAGAAGTGAACGCACAAAAGCCAGACAGTTGGTTCTACAAACGCAGCAGCGGAGGCGGCTCGCTGCTGGATTATCTGGGATACGGCGTGACGCTGGGGACCTGGTTTCTGGCGGACCGAAACCGATCGAGGTCACTGCCGTCGTCGACGATCCGCAGGTGTGGAGGTCGACGAACACTCAATTACCATAGCCCGCTACGAATTTGGGTTAAGCAAATTCGAAACGCGGTGGGGTACATTCACCGATCCCTGGACGCACCAGCCGCAACCCAAATGCGGCTTTGTCTTGGTGGATCGGTAGGCACCATCTGGCTCGTACGACTACGAATGCTCTATCCGAGTGCAAACCCGTGAATGCCCGGCCGGGGAGCTGCATTGCGGTCGACTCGATCGAGGAGCCGAATCAGAATGCAATTCAATATTTCGTGGACTGCTTGAAGCATGGCCGAGAAATTGATGGACCACTTTCACCTGAATTGAGCCGCATTGGTCAACAGATCGTCGACACAGCCTACCAAAGCGCCTGCGAAAGAACTCTAGCACTCCTCGATTGACTGAACCATGAATCCACGATAATTGACCTTCACCGCTGCCGTGCTCGTCGGTGCTCGCTGGCCGCTCCCCTGCCCGCCCAGACGACAGACAAGACGCCGACGCAACCCGGCCTGGTGGCCGAGTACGAAAGCGATGGAGCGGCTACCGACGCATTGACGACGCGATTCTGTTTGTCGGACACGAGGACATCTCGACGAACGACTGCCCGCTGGACCCTTGCAGGTCAGCTGGACGGGACAATTCTTCGCCCGTGAAAACGGCAGCTTTACCTTTAGCGTTTTCTGCAACGGGCGGCTCCGACTGAGCATTGCGGGGCAGGAGATATTGACAGCCGACCATCCGCAACCGGCATGGCATCATTCCCAGCCCCTTGAGCTTGCGTACGGACGCGTCGACATTGAACTCGAATATGCATGCCCCACAACAGCGCCCAGCCTGGGACTGTATTGGCAGGGGCCGAGTTTCGAGTTGGAACCCATAACGGCCAAGTACTTTTCACATTCAGTTGCCGATGCTCAAGAGGTTGCGGCATCGCTGCCCGCATGGCCTTGGGCTCAGCCGCAGCCTGCGGTGTGCCGCCTGTCACGATTTCCCTCGGGAGGATGAGGTATTGCCCGCTCCCTCGTTGGCCCGCGTAGCGGATAATTTGCGTCCGCGTTGGCTGGTACAGCGATTGACCGCAGCGCTGCCATCCGACTCGACGGGCTCCGATACTCTGGCTGGAATGCCGCACTTTGCCATGCATCCCAACGATGCGATGGCGATCAGCGCGGCCCTCTTTCATGCATCGGAGCAATCGCCTGCGCCCAAGGACCTGGTGCGTGAGCTGGCCGTTCCATCAAGAAGCCAGCAAAAGACCAGCCGGAAGAACGCAGTCAGCCAAACGCCCAACAAGGTATGCAGACCTTTATTTCCAAAGGCTGTATGGCCTGCCATCGCCTGGGAGAAATCGGGCGCCGACCCAGACTTGCCAGACAGTCTGTTTGCTGGAGGCGATCTCTCCAAGGTGTCTGTAAAACGCACCCGCAACTTTTTCTTCCGCTGGTTGGCTGATCCAGCACAAGTCAATCGCCAGCATCGCATGCCCATCTTTGATTTGACGCCGTTGGAACAACTAGACTTAATTGAATTCCTGTCGGAGCAGGGTAGCGAGGCATCCGAAAACGATAGCCTTGCAGCCGGCGACGCCCAGCGAGGTGTCGGATTGATCTCGCGCTATCGTTGCGCTGCCTGCCACGAATTGCCTGGAGAACTTGCATACTTGTCCACGGAATGGAGAGACAACTCCATGATTCCCATCCCAGCCAACAGTGATTGGCAGGCAGGCTGTTTGGAGCGTCCACAGCCGAAAGCGGCAATTCCTGGCTACGGCTTGGATGCCAGCCAACGGCAAGGCTTGCGCACCTATCTCATGTCCACGTCGAGTTTGCCCAATGCGGCCAGCGGCGCGCAGTTGTTAGTCGAAAATAACTGCCTGGCATGTCACCCCCGCGACATGGAACCCGGTATTGCACGGCACTTTCCCCAACTGCTGGAGGAGATGCCCGAGCTGGCACCGCGTTTGGCTGCCATGGTGCCTCCGTCGCTATCCAGCGTCGGCGACAAGCTGAACGACGCAGCCATACTGGCCGCCGTGGGACGCGATGAGCCCGTGCGACGCGAGTGGCTCGATATCCGTATGCCAAAATTTCGGCTCGATGAAGGTCAAAAGCAACTGCTGGTAGACTATTTCGTGTCGCGGGATCGCATTCCCGACTTGCCAGACAAAACAGTCGAGCTACCCAACGATATGGCGGGTGAGTTGGCCGGCGAGTTAGCCGCCATCCCTGGTGACCGCCGAAGGATTTGGATGCCAAAGCTGTCATCAGATTGCTGACAGCTCGCCTCCCAACGTCGCTCTCAACGTGCGCGGCACGAATCTAAGCATGCTCGGCCAGCGCATCCGTCCCAGCTGGTTTCTACGCTGGGTTCACAATCCAGCGCGAATCGTGCCCAGAATGGAAATGCCAGCCATCCAACTGCCCATTCAGGGCGTGCTAGATGATTCCCTCGATTTGCAATTGGCAGCTCTATGGAAGACCCTCAATACTCCCGGCTTTCGCCCTCCGCAGCCGAATCCGGTGCGCATTGTCCGTAATCATCGAGACGCCGATATTGCGGAGCCAACGCACATCCTGGCTGATGTCACCGAACGCGGGCAGCAGGTCTACCTGCGGCCGCTGATCTTCGGACTGCCAAATCGCAACAACTTTCTGTTCAATTTGGAAACAGGCCAGCTGCAAACGTGGTGGTTGGGCGACACGGCCCGACAATATACACGCGGTAAGAGCTGGTACTGGGAAATCGGCAGCGAGCCGTTGATCGCGCCTTCGGGCTTTCTCGAGCAGGTCGTTTTGCGAGATAGTGCGAACTCGGAATGGAAACCGAATGCCATGGGCCAAGTCGCCGTCGAATTGGACCGTCTGGAGCATGAGGCTAGCCGCGCACTCTGGTCGGGGCGGTTGCAATTTGAGCGAGCCACTGCCCCCAGCCAGGTTGCTGCGTCTCGTTCGCTGACTATTCGCCAGTCGTACGCAGCTTCCGGGGAATCGGTCTCAATCACTACTCAGATTGGCGACTTGCAGCCTGGTGAATCCTTGGTCATTGAAACCAGCGGCCAAGTGGGCCATAGTCCAGCCGGGCTGCTAATCCGCTTTGGGCTCGCCGGCGAGGCGCGGTTCAGTTCGTCGGACGCGGAGTTGTTGGCGGAGGGCGAGCAGCGTATCAGTGCGCGAGCGACCGGAGCAGCAGCCACTTCAATTTCCTGGACCAGTACCTACACGGCAAGTGTTGCTGCGGATTACGTCCCACGCGTGGAACTGGCCTTACCCAAGCCAACGGCCCAGCAGGTAAATTGCTTGCCCGGCTACTCGGGCCTCAGGCTGCCCTTGCCGAATCATGAAATGCCTATTTCCATGACTTGGAGCCCCAGCGGTGAATGGTTCGTGGGTTCCTTAAAGGGCCATGTGTTGCAAGCAGTCGACAGCGACGCCGATGGGCTGGAGGACGCCTATCAAGTCATCAGCGATGAGATTCCAACCCCGTATGGACTGCACTATGGCGCGGAGGGCTTGGATGCGCTGGCAAAGTTCGCACTGGTGCGCCTGAGCAAGCCACAGCACGCCGGCCAGGTGTGGAATGCGCAAGTGGTGGCCGACGGCTGGGGTTATACCAACGACTATCACGATTGGGCCGTCGGCTTGCCTCAAGATCCGCAAGGCAATTACTATATGGCTCTGCCCTGCCAGCAAGACGACCGCTCGTCAGCCGCCGCCACCCTGCGCGGACACGCCCTAAAGCTGATACCCAACCCGTCCTCGCAGTCTGGCAGGGCTTATCGCATTGAATCCTTGGCCGCGGGACTGCGCTTTCCAATGGGGATTGCACTCAGTCAGTCGGGTGATCTATTTACTAGCGACAATCAGGGTAATTACAATCCGTTCAATGAACTCAATCACTTGCGGGCCGGTCGACGCTACGGCTTCATCAATAAACTCGAGAGCCAGCAGGAGGTAGGCGAGAGTTTTGAATCGCCGGCTGTCAATCTGCCTCACCCCTGGACGCGCAGCGTGAATGGAATTTGCTTTCTGAATACACCGCAGGCTCTGCAACAGGCTGGCAAAAAACTGTTTGGGCCCTTTGAAGGCCAGTTGGTCGGCTGTGAAATGAATAATCGTGCGCTGGTGCGAATGAGTTTGCAGAAGGTGGGTGACACCTACCAGGGAGCGGCCTATCCCTTTAGCCTGCCGCCGATGGAGGGCGAGTTGGGACTTGAGGGGCCGATCATTTGTGCCATTAGCCCTGCTGGCGATCTCATGGTGGGTAGTCTCCATGACAGCGGCTGGGGAGGCGGTCAGAACACGGGCTCCATCGTCCGCTTCCGCCCGGACCAGGAATTACCCTGCGGTGTAGCACTCGTCGAAGCTCATGCCAGCGGTTTTCGAATTGAATTCACAAGCCCTGTCGATGCTCACAAAGCCCTGGATCCAAAGAACTATTCGATTCGTTCTTATCAACGCATTGCTACCCCGGCCTACGGCGGAGACGACCAGGACGAACGCACAGAAACGATCGACAAACTGGTGCTTTCGGCTGACCGAATGCGGATTGAGGTCGCATTAGACCCATTGCGCGAGGGATTCGTTTACGAGATCAACCTTGGCGCCATTGGCCCCAGCGACGCAGCCCTGCTGCCCGCTCAAGCCCACTACACCATGCGCAGTATTCCGCAGTAAGCGGCGGTCTTCACAACCCCAAGCGTAAGCTTACGCGGCAGGTGGGCAACGGAACCAAAAACGCAACTTTAAAACTCTTACGTCGGGTCGGGTCGAAAAAAACATGGCTTCTAAAGTGCATGGCTGCTGACGAGGAAGGGAAAAAGGGGTCAGACACCAAAAGCCGGAACGGCCCTTCGGGTGCTTCGCACTTTTGGTGTCGGCCCCCTTTTTCCCAACGCATGTCTAACCCAATTTTTATTCCTGACAAAGCGCTAGGCGGCGGGATACAAGCGTTTGATGCTCAGTCTCTCTATTGCATGAGACTTCCCGCATCGACAACCCAGAAGCTTCTGCTCTGTGATTCATCCATCCATGCGGATGAACGGATTGGCAAACCTCCAGACAATTAGAGAATAAATTGGCTCAGATCTTCGTCTTCGCATATGAGTGCCAAACGCTGGTCGACGTAAGCGGCATCGACGATGACTTTGCCGGACCGCATGTCGGGGGCCTCAAAGTTCAATTCTTCCAGCAGTTTCTCGAGAATCGTATACAGCCTTCGAGCGCCGATATTCTGGGTTGCCTGGTTGGTGCGATAGCCATATTCCGCCAATCGCTCGATGGCTTCGGTCGTGAACTCCAATTGCACATTCTCCGCAGCCAGCAAAGCCTGATATTGATTGGTTAATGAGTTCTTGGGTTCC
The DNA here is from genome assembly GCA_963707245.1 of Pirellulaceae bacterium. Lineage (GTDB taxonomy): Bacteria > Planctomycetota > Planctomycetia > Pirellulales > Pirellulaceae > Aureliella. Next base: position 12,995 of record CAVPPY010000015.1, on the reverse strand, counting down.
GTGAGAATCCGCACGAAATCATCCTTCGTCAACTCATTCAATTCGACACGAATGGGAAAGCGGCCCTGCAATTCGGGCATCAATTCGCTGGGCTTGCCGTTATGGAAGGCACCGGCAGCGATAAAAAGAATGTGATCGGTCTTGATATATCCGTGTTTGGTTTGCACGGTAGTGCCCTCGACGATGGGCAGCAGGTCACGCTGCACACCCTGTCGGGAGACATCGGCTGATTTCCCGTTGGTGGCAATGACCTTGTCGATTTCGTCAATAAATATAATGCCATTATTTTCAGCCACCTCAATGGCATTGGCTGCGATCTTGTCATCGTCGATCAGTTTGTCAGCTTCCTGTTCGATGAGCACTCGTCGCGCTTGCTCGACGGACATTACGCGACGTTTGGAATTTTTGGGCATGAAGCGATCCAGCATGCCCTGCAGGTCGACATCCATGTTCTCCAGGCCAACGCCTCCCAACATGACCGGCATGGGCTTCTGCTCGACGCTGAATTCGACCGTCTTGGTTTCCAGTGATCCCTCGCGGAGCATATCGCGCATTTTTTCCCGTGTCCGCAAGCGTCTTTCGTGTCTTTCATTACCGTCGTCATCCTCGGAGTTCAGCTCAAGGCTTTCAACGGCTGAACGCTGGGTAGGTACGAGTAAATCCAGCAGCCGCTCTTCGGCCTGGGCACTGGCATCGCTCTGGACACGTTCCTGTTCTTGTGCGCGTAGCATGCTGATGGCATTTTCGACAAGATCTCGCACCATGCTTTCAACGTCACGGCCGTAGTAGCCGACCTCGGTATACTTCGTTGCCTCGACCTTGACGAAGGGCGCACCGGTCAGCTTGGCCAGACGACGGGCAATTTCCGTCTTGCCGACGCCAGTTGGACCTGCCATCAAAATGTTTTTTGGCGAAATCTCAGCCTGCAATTCGCTTGGCAGCTGGCTTCTCCGCCAACGATTGCGAACGGCGATCGCAATCGCCCGCTTGGCGGCATCTTGGCCCACGATATAGCGATCGAGCTCGGTAACGATCTCACGCGGTGAAAGTGATTTTGAGGGCAATGTCTCGGTTCCGAAAAAAGTAAATGCGCTGTCAGGCAGCGACGAATAACGCTCAGGCAGATGCGGGCAGACTCTCGACGATCAACGAGCCGCCGGAATAAATATCCAATTCACCGGCGATAGCCAGACCCTCCCGCACGACCTGGTCGGCAGCTAGCGAACTGTGCCGAGTCAAGGCTCGCGCGGCGGCCACTGCGTAGTTGCCTCCCGAGCCGATTCCGATGATTCCATCCGTGGGCTGAATGACATCGCCAGTTCCACTGACCAGCAAGCTGTGTCGAGCATCGACGGCAATGAGTAGCGCCTCCAGACGCCGCAGGGCGCGATCGCTGCGCCACTCCCTGGCTAGTTCCGTGGCAGCCCGCGGTAGATTTGCCGGATAGTTTTTTAACTTCGCCTCAAAGCGCTCCATCAAGGCAAAGGCGTCCGCTACGCCACCCGCAAAGCCGACGATCACCTTGCCATCGGCCAGCGTACGCACCTTGACCGCATCCGACTTGATGATCGTGGAATCCAACGTGACTTGCCCATCACCGCCCAGAGCAACCGTATCACCCGTGCGAACCGAAAGAATCGTCGTTGCGTGGAATTGCATAGTGGATAACTGAATGTACGTGCCTCGCGCTGTAGGGCTCATGGGTGTTATGCACGCCCGCCCCGCCCAGTCTCATACGATACCAGCGCAGGGCATTCCAAAAAAGCATAGCCAGTCCGTCAGCCGAAATACAATCACGAGCCACTTCGCCGGAAACCAAAGTCTTTCGTATCGCCAAGCGCGAACAAGGGATTTCCATTCACTCTTCGCATGGCCTAAGCTCTGAAGCATTGGGTTGCGATCGTATGCCAAGTCCATTGTCCGGCAGAATTCAACCGGAACTGTGACTGCCGCGCTTGTCCGCCTCCCGATCTAACATGTGCTGCAGGATTTCGCGAAGTGGCATGCGGACGCTCCATTCCGGAAAATGACCCTGCAGCTTGCGCACATCGCTGATGTAACACTGATGGTCCCCGATGCGATGGGCATTCTGATAGGTATAGCGGACTCGATAGGGACTGATGTCTTGGATCAGCTGGATGCACTCCAACACCGAAGCGGCGTTCTCGCGCCCGCCACCTAAATTGTAGACCTCGCCCGGACGAGGGTTGCGGGCGAATGCCTCCAAGGCCCGCACCACATCGCTGCTGTCCAGTTGATCACGCACCTGTTTTCCCTGATAGCCGAAAATCGTATACGGCTTGTCGTTTACCGCCACATGTACCAAGTACGACAGAAAGCCGTGCAGTTCAACTCCTGCATGACTGGCACCAGTCAGACAGCCACCTCGGAATATGCCGACTTTCATTTGGAAATACCTTCCATACTCCTGTGCGATGATGTCCGCCGCACATTTCGATGCCCCAAATAAAGAATGCGTTGTGCGGTCGACTCGGCACTCCTCGTTGATGCCGTACCAGTCCTCGGGGCGTTGATACTCCCAGCGAGTATCTAGTTCAACCAGCGGGATTTCATTGGGAGCATCGCCATAGACTTTGTTGGAACTCATGTGACAGAAGACCGCTTGCGGGGCATGCTGACGCGTGGCCTCTAGCAGGTTGATGGTGCCACCAGCATTGATGTCGAAATCCAACAATGGGATCTCTTTGGCCTTGTCGTGCGAGGGCTGAGCCGCACAGTGGACCACCAATTCAACTCCACTCTGGGCGAACAATTTGTCGATCGCACCTCGATCTCGAATATCCAGATCCAAATGTCGGAAGTGGCGTGTCTGCGAGAGCAGGCGTTTGAGATTCCAATGCGTGCTGCCCTGAGGACCAAAAAAGGTCTGGCGCATGTTGTTGTCAATTCCCAGCACATCGGCGCCCAAGGCGTCCCAATGCCGCACGGCCGCTGAGCCAACCAGGCCGCTCGAACCGGTAACCAAGACCTGCATAACCACTCCAAGATTGCTGCATTGCCAATGGCATGAAAACGCGCGAAGCTGCACGGCCATCCCAGGGTCAGATAACTCACTCTTCCACCCAGCAGTTGGCATCTTATGCGAATTGCCGAAATCGACAACCAAAGTGCCAGTGAGTGCTTGCGTATGCCCGCCCGACGAGCGGTGGGGGCAAGCGTTTTCATGAGTTCTGGCCGAATAGCAGCTACCGATTCGCGATGTCGACAAAACCCCGCGTGGCTCACCCAGCGCGTTGACTTTTTGCAACGTGGGTTCTGACGTCCGCTCGATCGATGAACCTAGTACCGAAATCACAACCACTAGCCCAGCAACGACTTAGGGACGCTAATTCGAGTTGGCAAAGACCGCTGTCTGTTGGCGGCGTGCCGTTTGCCTACTGGCTATGGCGGTACCAGCTCAACCTGCCTCGGCGCAAGGCCACGATTCAACCGGGCTGGCAGACCGTCACCGCCAGGACCAGCCACATGCATGCAGTCGATTTAGCCAGCTTGACCAGCAGTTTTGCCAGTTGCAGCGCGGCGCTATGCAACTTACCAGACAGCGTCGTTCGCCCTGCGGTGCAAGACTACTGGCTGACCAATCGCTTTCGGCACGAGAACTGGATTCGCAGTTTGGCTGCGCATCGGCATGCGATTCAAGAGAGTGGCGTGAGTTTTCGCAGCAACCGCTGGCATGAAATCCTGCCCGTGATTCAAGAGGTTCTGCTGAGTGAGCCCTTGGCCCGCTGCATGGCCTACCATGCCAAAGCCGCTGACGAGCGCCGCTCGGCGGCTGTTGGAATGTCCGCTGAGGGACATGCGGAGGAAAATCTGGATTCGGAATTCACGACCTTGGCCTTTAGTGCCTTGGCTGCTCACAAAGAAGCCCGACATCGCTGCTTGCATTTGATCGTGTTTGGACCGGGGCTGTCCGTGGAGCATGCGGTGCGCCTCAATCGGCTGCGGCGGGCCATGGAGGAATTTAGCGATCGTCTGCTGTCGGCCATGCAGCCCATTAAAAATATGGAGGCCTTTGCCTTTAATATGCCTGCGGTCGTGCAATCCCAATCTGCACTGGCCACCGCAAGCTTACACAACCCCTCCGTCGACCTCCACTTGCGCGGCACGAGCAGATTGCTGTGGAGAACCATTGAAGCCGATGTCGACTGGCGGATTGCCAATGCTCGGCTGAACTACAAGTTATCGCAGAATGTACTTGGATTACTGCCGCCACACCTGTTCGACAGCTGGGGTGTTATCCGATCAACGCGGCAAGTGAGCTATCTGAATCCACCGGCGGAATCCCCTGGCAGCCCCAACGACATGTGGTCCAACGCGTCCAACCCTGTAGAACTGCTCTTCAACCAGCAGCGATCGCTGCGCGACCATAACCAAGATTCCAGTCCCAAGCCGCGGTGGTAGCCGCATTCCAGCCTGCTGTTCTAGGTGCCTCGCCACGCATTGATTGGGCGGCTCCATGTGGTCAAAGCCTTGGTGCCGTGTATTCTGGTGGTTTCTCAGTTATATTAGCGGTTCCCCAGTCGAGGTTGCGACTGGGAGCCAGCATGCGCGGCGGGCGGGCTTGGATGCGGAATTGTTTGCCCTGCGCCGATTTCTCCCGCCCCGCAGAGAGAGTCTTGCTTATGTTTCAAGACCATTGCAATTCCTTTTGGCAAGCTTGTTCGGGATGACCATGAATAAATTGACCGTTGCACGAGTGTGCACCTTGCTCTTGGCCGCAGTGGCCTGCCGAGGAGTGCAAGCCGTTCCGCCCAATATTATCTTTATCTTCTCTGACGATCACGCGCAGCATGCGATCTCCGCTTACGGTTCGGTGGTGAACCAGACGCCGCACTTGGATCGCCTGGCTCATGGCGGGGCGCGGTTCACGAACTCCTTTGTGACCAATTCGATCTGTACGCCCAGCCGAGCGACGCTGTTGACGGGCCAGTACTCGCATATGAATGGCGTGCCGGTATTCAATCGATTTGATCCCTCGCGTGACACGGTCGCCAAGCACCTGCAGGCTGGCGGATACCATACGGGCATGATCGGCAAATGGCACCTGGGATCGGATCCTGTGGGCTTTGACCGCTGGATCGTGCTACCCGGACAAGGAGCCTACTGGAATCCAACCTTTTTAGTACCCCATCACAAACTGAGTATCGACGGACACTGTACCGAGATTACCACCGATTTGGGAATTGAATTCATCAAGACGCGACCACAGGACAAACCCTTTTTCCTGATGTTGCACCAAAAGGCTCCCCACCGTGCTTGGGAGCCCGATGAGCGTAACAAGGCACTGTTCAAGGACCGAGTATTTCCAGAGCCCGAAACCCTGTGGGATGATTACGCCACCCGCCCCACCGCACTGCCCGAGAACCAGCAAACGGTGGCCCACGATCTCACGCGGCGCAATTTGAAACTCGAGCCACCCGCTGACTTGCGCGGACCGGAGCTGGGCAAATGGCTGAATACAAAGCCTGAGGAATTGACTGTCGACGGCAAGATACTGAGCGGTACCGAGTTGACCAAATGGAAGTACCAACGCTACATGCAAGACTATCTGGCCTGCGTGCAAGGCGTGGATGATGGTGTGGGTAAATTGCTGGACTACCTGGATGAATCTAAATTGACTGACAATACAGTGGTGATTTATTCCGCTGACAACGGTTGGTACTTGGGAGATCTGGGGCTGTACGACAAGCGATTTATGTACGAGCCAGGATTGCGCGTACCATTGATCGCTCGCGGGCCAGGCATCGTTGCCAATTCGACTCCAGATCAATTTGTGGCGAATATCGATTTGGCACCCACCTTTCTAGATCTGGCTGGCCTGGCCGTACCGGATTCCATGCAGGGCCGTTCATTGGCACCCATTCTGCGAGGCCAGCCGCCCAAAGAATGGCGGAATTCGATCTACTACCGCTATTATCATGATCCAGGTCACCATAACACTGCGGCGCACCTGGGAGTACGGACGGCGACCCACAAGTTGATCTACTATTGGAAGCACGATGCGTATGAGATGTTCGATATCATCCAGGATCCAAGCGAGCAAAATAATCTCTTGTTCTCTGAGGCACAGGCGCAGTCACCCGAGATCGCGGCAAAATTCAAAGAGCTAAAGGCCGAGATCGCCAGGCTGCAGAAAGAATTCAAGGATGATGGTCAGTACGCTGACCCCAGCACGTGGCCTAAAGGTGGCTCCGACGGTCCCTTTGATGACAAACAGCCGCTAGGCAAAATGAGTGTCGCCTCCGCCATGGCCGCCATTACCCAGTAGGATCCGAGGCCCACATGTCGATATTCGGCCACGCCGATTGGCAACGATTCGCCGCACCACGCCCCTCTCACTCCAGTCTGGGGTTGCGAGGAGCAACAAAAAGGTTGACAAGCCTTTGGACTTGTTGCCTCTTGTGCATTGGTTTCTGGTACCCGCCATCCCTGCTTGCAGACGAAAAATCGCCTCTCGCGGAACAACCCCAGCAGCGTTCCATCGAGGGCTGGTCGGTGCATGTGCATGCTGATCTGTTAACGGAACAAAATGACGCGTCGACCCAGCTGGCTTTGCGCCTGTTGGAGTCGCAGTTGAAGGAAATCGTCCAAGTGGTTCCTGCTGCGGCAGTCAAGAAACTTAGGCAAGTCCCCTTGTGGTTCTCGCCTGAGTATCCGCGAACACAGCCGCGGGCCGAATACCATCCGCAGCGCCAGTGGCTGCTGCGGCACAATAGAAACCCGGCTATGGCCAAGTGCGTCGAATTCAGCAACACGCGTATCTTTGAAGCTGAATCGCGTCGCATGCCTAACTTTACCTTGCATGAGCTGGCGCATGCCTACCACGATCAGTGCTTGGAGGATGGCTTCGACAACGCGCAACTAAAAGTCGCCTTTCAGGCCGCCAAGGATTCCGGCAGTTATGATCGAGTTGAAAGACGCGATGCGCAGGGCAAGGCAAGTATGGACCGTGCCTACGCTCTGAGCAGTCCACAGGAGTACTTTGCTGAATCAAGCGAAGCCTACTTTTCGCGGAACGATTTTTTTCCCTTTGATCGCCGGGAACTTGTGCAGCACGACCCAAGGATGTGTGCACTGCTGGAAGAGCTGTGGGGCACAGACAGTCCAAGCGATCATCGCGACCAATGAAATACATGACTATGAAAACGAAGTCCAGGATCTGGTTGACTTTAGTGATTCTCGGCTTGGCACTTGCGCCGCTGTTTTCTCAGGTGGCTCATGCTCAGCAGCCACAGGCCTATGTGGGCGCCGCAGAACCACAGACTGCACCGGAGGTCTATGGGCAGGGCGTGCGTGAAACCGAATGGCAATCTCCCGCAGCAGAGCAGCGCGGTTTTCATCTTCCCCCAGGCTTTGAAATCCAGTTGTTTGCCAGTGAACCCGAACTGGCCAAACCACTGAATATGGCCTGGGATTCCCGTGGTCGATTGTGGGTCAGCTGCACCCTTGAGTATCCCTATCCAGCAAAGGAGGGCACCCGTCCACGCGACTCGATCAAGATCCTGGAGGACAGCGATGGCGATGGGCGAGCCGATAAGTTCACGACTTTTGCTGAGGAATTGAATATCCCGATGGGCTTGCTGCCCGTGGCCGATGGCGTCATCTGCTTCAGCATTCCGCATGTCTGGTACCTACAGGATCGGGATGGCGACGATCATGTGGACAACCGCATTCAGCTGTTGGGCCCCTTTGACACCACACGCGATACGCACGGTATGGTCAGCTCTCTAGCCCGAGGGTCCGACGGCTGGATCTATGCCTGTCATGGCTTCAATAACCAGTCGGAGGTCACGGCCACCGATGGTTCCTCGGTCTCGCTTCACTCGGGCAATACCTTTCGCTTTCGCCAAGATGGATCCAGGATTGAGCACTTTACCCACGGACAGGTCAACCCCTTTGGCTTGACGCGCGACCAATGGGGAAACTGGTATTCGGCGGACTGCCACAGCAAACCGTTGACGGCTCTGTTGCCCGGTGCTTACTACCCCAGCTTTGGAAGGCCCGACGATGGTTTGGGTTTTGCCCCGGATATGATGCAGCATCTGCACGGTAGCACGGCGATTTGCGGGCTGGAGTACTATCAGGCCGAGCAATTCCCCGCAGCTTATCGCAGGCTGTTTTACAGTGGTAACGTGATGACCAGTCGGATCAATTGCAACGCACCCTCGTGGCGCGGCGCAACCATCAACGCGGTCGAGCAAGCCGATTTCATGACCAGCGATGATCCCTGGTTTCGTCCGGTGGACATCCAACTGGGGGCTGACGGGGCTCTATTCGTCGCCGACTTTTACAACAAGATTATCGGGCACTACGAAGTCCCGCTGGAACATCCAGGTCGTGACCGCGAAAGTGGTCGCATTTGGAGAATTGCCTATCGCGGCGATTCGGCGAGTCTCCCGGTGGTATCCTCCGAGCGGCAGACAACGCTGCCGCTCCAGCCACCGGATATTGTCCGCGATACTGCCCGCAATTCGGCGGCTAGTTCACGGCACGCCGAACTGGCAGCAGGCCCTTTGGCGGGCTTGGACGACGTGCTCGTGCGGTTGGGAAGCACCAATATCAGCTCGCGACGACAAGCCATTGAGCTCTGCCTCGCGCGGATGCAGGACAAAGCTAGCGAAGTGCCAGCGGACACGCTTGAGTCGCTGGTCGGCGATGCCAGTCAGCCCTTGCCACTGCGGCAGAGCGGGCTGGAGTTGTTGCAGCGTTTGGGTCTACTGGAGCCTCAGCTACTCGTCCGCTTGATCCATGAATCTCCCGCGGAATTACAGACCCTGGCCATTTGGCTGGCGCGGGAGCAACCGCCAGCCCTCCGTCAAGAATTGCTTTCCCATGTCAGACTGCGCAACACGCCCATGGATGATCCGCAGGTACGCAAGGTGGCCATCGAGTTCATGGGGCTTGCCGGTGAAGCGGAGGACATCGACGGTTTGTTGTCGACCGCTAAGAGCCAGCGAGAGAGTGATCCCATGCTGGCGCATGCCGCCCGCATCGCTGCCCGCGATTTGTTGCTCCAGGATACTCTGCTGGCCGACATCACCGCGGACTGGTTGGGCAAGAATGCCTCGGCGAATAGTATCCCCATGGACCATGAGCTAGCCAGCGAGTTGGCCGACCTGTTGCCCGCAGTAGACTCTGCCGCTGCGGCCCAAGCCTTGCTAAGCTTCTTGTCGACGCGAGGCGAACAGCTGTCCAAGCAGCAACTGGAGCAGGCTATCGCTCTGGCCTCCAATCATGTGCAGGAGCAGAATGCAGCTGAATTATTGGCGGCCGTGGATCTGCTGACGGACGGGGAGGTAATTGCCCGCAGCGAGTTGCTGCAACGTATTGTCGATCGATGCTATGCGCGGAATGTTGAGCTGGGTACGACCTTGCGTGAATATGGTCGCCAGCTCCAAGCGGATTTATTGTCGGACCTCAAACAGCGGATAATCCAAAATGGACCTTCCATGGACTGGGTGGACGAAACCGGTGCCGGCTGGGGGAGGGAAGAACGCCAATGCACCGATGGCCAGTCCGCGAGATTGCTTTCCAGCCTCAGCCGCTCTGAGCAAACTACCGGCTCGCTGCGGAGCGAGGCGTTTGACTGCCCTTCAGCCTTGAGTTTTTGGCTAGCAGGACACAATGGCTTTCCGCAGGCCGAGGACCACCGCAAGAATTTTGTGCGCTTGGTTTTGGTTTCCACCGGGCAGCAGCTGCAGCAGAGTTTTCCGCCGCGCAATGACGTGGCGGTCCAAGTGCAGTGGGATCTGACCCGCTGGCTTGGGCAGTCTGTGCGTCTCGAACTGGTGGATCAGGATGCGGACAATGCCTATGCCTGGCTGGCTGCCGGTCGCTTCTCCATGCCCGAACTCGAGCAAAGTCAAATCGATCAATCGCTTGCGGCCGTTAGTGGGCTGCTGCAACGCGGTATTGAATCCGGGCAACTAGAAAATGAATTGCAGCTGCTCAAACTAAGTCCGCGACAAATGGCCAAATTGGTCAGTGCCGGATTGCAAGGCCGTAGCCAGCAGCCATTATCAACTCTGGTGGCTCAGGCCATTCGCGTTGGGCGTCCCGAACTGGTCGGTTCCCACCTTGCTCAACCCTGGCTCACATGAGCCCGAGCGCATTCGCCAACTGGCCATCGAGTTATGCGCGACGGCAACGGCGCCGCAACAATCCGAGTTCGCTAAGAGCTTGGTGGCGACTACCGCTGGTTGTGAATTGCTACAGCCCTTACTCGCCCAGGGAGCCCTCAGTCTCCGCGCCCTTCAGGGGGTGCCCGAGTTATTTCCTCAGGGGCTGGCGTCGGAAGTGAGACAAGAGCTGCAGATACAAATCGCGGCAGCGGGAAGGCTACCACAAGAGGCTGGCGACTTTGTCGAGCGCACGGCAGGCCTGGATTGGAGTACTGCCTCGCTGGAGCTCGGAGGGCAAATGTATCGACAGCACTGTGCTGCTTGCCATCAGTTTGGCAAGGAAGGCAATCTGGTTGGTCCCCAGCTGGATGGAGTCCGACAACGTGGTGCAGCCCGACTGTGTGAGGACATTCTCGCTCCCAACCGCAATGTGGATCGCGCCTTTCGCCAAACATCCTTGTTGCTTGCGGACGATTCAGTCATCTCTGGTTTGGTGCGCGACGAGTCGGATGGCAGTGTGACCCTCGTCTCGCAGGATGGAAAATCGCAAAGCATACCCGCCGCTGCGGTAAGCCAGCGGCGCGAGTCGACGCTGTCTCTTATGCCAAGTAATTTCGCTGAGTTGCTCAACGACCAGCAGCTCGCATCGCTGGTGAAATTTCTGGCGGAGTCCGGCCTTTCTCCCTAATTCGACAGGCCCGGTAACGGCCTAAGACGGGTCTGATTCTCCCGAAGATTCCCGTTTTCTTCATCAATTCGGACCAAAGGTGTCCACTGGCCCGCGATAAAATTGGCTGTCGGGCCGCTGCGGCGGCCCCAGGCACAACTCGAAATGGGTGCTCTGCCAAATCGGTAATCTGCAGGGCAAAAACCTCGTCCGCTCAAGGAGGAAAAATATGGCCACAACTCAACTCACAAAATTCTATGTTACTTGCGGTCCAAAGCGATTCGTGGTGGCCGCGCCCTCACCGCGTCAGGCTGCCGTACGGTTGGTTGATTCGGTGATGTCTGCCCATGCTTGGGTGTATTACGATCCAGGATTGAGCCAAACGCATCGCCGCGACCACGTGGTGCTTGAGGCGCTACTCCGCATGGACAGCGAGATTTTAGTTAGTGAGCGCGGGCACGGGCGGGGCGAATCCGGTAAGTTCGAAGTCCCACAGTTACTGGACGAATGGCACCAGCTGATGTCCGCCGTCGCCCGCCTATTCGCTGAATAGGCGCAGCCTCGAACGGCTCATCCTCGCCAGAGAATGCACTCCTGCACATCGACCGAAGCCGGGCACGCAGCTCCCGCGCGGCCTTGCTTCGACATCGCTTGCCCTACCGAGGTGCAGCGCCCCCAGCTAGCGCCCACTGTCGTTTTGCTCGCCGCCCCATGTCGGCTTGCCCGGACAGGAAGCCAAGCGTCAGCACAAAACTCCCCTGCCGGTTGGGCAAGCCAACCGGGGAGGCGGTGACTGGGAATGACGTTGCTAACCGAAAAACTCTCGCACCTGCTGGACAAGCCAGCAGGGGGCTTGGGGCGACATTCGCGTTCAGCGACAAGTACCTAGTTGATGCTTTGGCGTCGACGGCGGAACGCGGTTCCAGAAACCAAGAGCAATCCACTTGCCACAGCGAGCGACGAGGGTTCGGGCACCGTGTTCGAGACCAACGTGACCGTGTAAGAAGCTGTAAGAGTTTCACTTTGGTTCAGGCGGTCGAGAAAAAAAACAGAAAAAGTGGCCGGGCCACCGCCAAAGGCTTGGTTGTAGAACCCTGGTGTGCTCGTCGAGTCGATCGAGAATTTGAACAGGCTCCCAACAAAAGTCCCGCCGTTCTCAGCGCCGAGATAAGGAAAATTCAGAATCGTACCCTCAAGCCCCGGCAGTCCACCGTTGATGAATGGGAAATTCAGTGAAGCTCCGGAGATTTCAAATCCCGGGGGAACCAGACAACGTTCCGGTAAACGTCAATTCGATCGAGCCCGAGGGCGGTATCAGGACGATTGGATTGGAATTGTCCAGCGTCAACAATCCTGCTTGCAGCGGAACCGCCGTGACCGTCAGCAGAAGAAACGTGGTACCCAACATCAAAATTTGCATCAGGCGATAAGTCATTTCAAGCGAACTCCGGAGGATGGTGAAGCGGCACGAATAACCGATTTACGCTAACCGAGCGTCAGGCTCTGTTCAAGAGGACGTAGTCAGGATTAACCGAACATGAGCACTGCCGAGTATTTGCAGTTCTCGGTTGCTCCCCGGGGGCGGAGTGCACTCTGCTTGGGTACGGCTCCCGGGGGCAGCGGCTTCCGGGGGCAGTGCACTCTCTTTGCAGCGGCTTCCGGGGGCAGTGCACTCTCTTTGGGTAGATTTTTCCGGAAATCTTGGGGGGGGCGTGTAAGCATGGAGCATCGCAGAGCGTCATCTCAGTAGAGCTTGGTCGTCTCGCGCGACGGTGTGTCGCACGCGACGCCAAGTGGACGTGATAGCGGAGCAAGACAGCCATGGCCAAGCTAGCAAGAGAAGAGTTGTTTCACCTGATGAAATCGCATGCGTACATGTCATGAATCGAGCCGTGCGCAGGTGTTTTCTAATGGGTGACGATCCGCTGACGGGAGAAAACTTCGACCACCGCAAGCTGTGGCTGGAAAAGAAGTTGCGGGTGCAGGCTGCCAACTTCGGAATTGATTTGCTCGGCTTTGCCATAATGGTGACGTAATCACAATGCACTCCTTTGCAGATTTGTGTTCAAGTGAGTTTTAGCTGGTTTTCATGGTCGGGGTGGTCAGTTCAATCGGTGTTTTTTGTAGGCCCTGTCGATTGTGATCGACCAGTTTCCGAGTCGGGTGAGTTCTTCCTCGTTCGCCCA
>CAVPPY010000014.1:0-86042 GCA_963707245.1 Pirellulaceae bacterium | reverse complement strand
GAAGTCGGCGTTGCAGAGCCAGAAGAAACACCTGACGACTACCAAGGTATTGATGGACGAACAACGCGTGATCGTCGGCTACTATACGCTGGCTTTCTCTCAGGTCGATTTTTCTGATTTGCCGGCTGATCTGGTCAAGAAGTTGCCACATCGCCAATTACCCGTGAGTGTACTGGCATGGCTGGGGGTCAACCGCTCCTACCAAGGTCGCGGCATTGGTCAGCGTCTGCTCGCGACGTCGCTGGTTGACTGCTATGACGCGAGCCAGACGTTCGCCTTCATCGCTGTGATCCTCGATTGCGTGGACGAGCAAGCCAAGCGTTTCTATCAGCAGTTCGACTTCCAGGAACTGCCAGGCTATCCGCTGCGTTTGTACCTGTCATTCACCTCGCTCGAAGCCCTCGCTAAGGGTGATTGAATCAGCCCATTCGATCGCCCGCCAGCCGAGACGTGGGAAAGGGGAAAAGGAAGGGGAAAAGGGGTCAGGCCTCTTTAAAGGTCATTTACGTCGGCGTTAGGTGAAGAGATTTGGGTGGACTCGATCGCCAGACGATTGAATCTCGAGTCGATGTTGCGTCCCAGGGGCCGACCGCGAAAGCACCCAGAAGCCAAAAGAACAAAAAAGAGGCCTGGCCCCTTTTTCGTTCGGCTATTGTGAAAAGATCGCGTAATATAAGTGGCCGCTTCGGTTTCCGCGAGCCACAGTTGGCATCGTGCGGCGGTTGTCGCGGGGACGTTTTCTATCTTGGCAGACACAACCAGCCTGCGAAACAGGAGACTTCTGTTTTGCTACTTCCACACGCCGCAGTCTCCAAACACGCTTCGATCTCGCCGGGTATCAGCATACGGCCTTCGTCGTCGCTCACCCTCGCCCGATCGGCAGAGATTCGGTTGGCCAAGTCATAACCTTCCGACTCGTGCTCTGCCCGGAGCTGGAAAATTTCATCCAGACAGGTAGACTGCCCTTGCCGGTGCGGCCGCCGTATCCACTGCAGAACTGCTTCGAGACAACTGTTGCCGAAGGTAGATTGTGGCCCATCTTCTCGCAGTGTTCGGACCATCCACGCAGGAGAGGTATTGTCGTGGCCCAAACACATGATTCCGCAATTCAGATTTCCGAAGTTGAGTTCAGTGATGTAGATCAACTTGGGGAGGTGTATAGCGGTCCCCATCTTCATTACCTACGTTCCAAGGCTGGGCCCTTTCACTCCCAAATGAAGAAGGCGGTTCTCGGCGAACTGACGTTTCATACGAATCACCACGAGAGCCATATGTTGACGGAAGGGGTGAATGCAAGCGGCCTGGTCGCCATTGGGTTTCAGGCTCTCAAATCAATGCCCAGGCTAATGAATGGGGAAGCGTTTACGAACGCCGATGTGTTCCTTGCAGGCCCGCGAGCAGAACACCTGGCGACCGGTGTTGCCCGGACAGCACACCCTTCAGATGTTCGTTCCGGCGAAGCTGCTGGAAGACGAGATCGCGTCCAGGCTTAATCGGGATCCTCTTGACTTCACGACTCAACGATACCTATTAAGGCTCGGCAAGCATCGTGTGCGTGAGTTGATTGACATCGTCGCCCTGGCGTTCCGGACAGCGCATGATTTGCTCGGTTTCGTTCCGTCCGCGGAAGCCGTTAAGCAGATGCAAAAGACCCTAATCGAGCAGGTCGTAAGCGTGCTTACGGCAGAAGAGAACGATCTGTTTCGTGCGCGCCCGTCGTTCACATCAAGCGGATGGATCTTGCTTCAGGCGAGGGAGTACATCGAGAAGCATGAGGGATGTCCGGTCCGACTCGCCGACGTCTGCCAAGCCGTGGGAGTTTCGCAGCGGGCTCTGCAGGTCGCGTTTGCGGAGGGGCTGGGAATTTCCCGATGCGACACCTGAAAATACGGCGTTTGCATACCGTGCGGGAGCGTCTGAAGCGTACCTCTGTCGATGATTTGACCGTTACGCTTGCCGCCCGCGAAGCCGGATTCGCGGATCTGAGCCGTTTTTCGCGCGATTACAAGAATCTGTTTGGCCATCTGCCATCGGAAACTCGGCGGCTCAAGTCGCCCAACGTAAATCAGCAGGCGCAGCAATTTTGAAAGTCGCTGAGACACATCACGGATAGGGTGACATGCACCGTGTTTCAGTCAGCATACCGAACACGAGTATGCGTGACTCAAGACTTTCGCAGCATGATATCTTCGTGACCGTAGCCTTCGAGGAATCCGTGTAACCCCCTCTTCACCATTTCTGAAGCACGGTGCTTAGGGACTCCGTCGGTGGTAACCTGCTCATCCCAACCCGTGAGGAATGGATCATGCGCTCCGTTGATGGCCGGACCGGTTTCGCTGTACGCGGCGGTTTTCGATAGTTGGGCGGCCGGTGCCAGTCTCGTGAACACGGCGCCGAAGTTTGACTCCTGGTCCACGAAGTACTTGCCATCTTCCTTCAGCGAAGTTGGAACGGCTTCTTCGGCTTTGTGTGGCAAGGACAAAACCTCCATCGCCGTGCGGGTCAACGCGGCATGCACCTCCCAAAATCCGCCCTGATTTTGTCGTTGCCGCAACGCCGCGATCGCGCCTATAGCAGCCAAATAGCCCGTTCCGTAGTCGCACGGTAAAGCCGCTACCAGGTGATGTTGATCGCGCCCCTGCGAGGCCAGATCGACCATGCCGGAACACGTCTGCGAGAGCTGCTCCCAGCCTTTGCGTTTCGCCCAGGGGCCCTCGGGACCGTAGGCGGAGACATAGAGTCAAACACGAGGTTGGGATTCAGCTTCATCAAGGCTTCTCGGGTAAAGCCGAGGCGATCGAGCGAACCGGGCGCGTACTCCCCAAACAAGCACGTCGGCATCCTTGATCAACTCGGCGAAACGCGCTTCGACTTCTCCATTCCCGGGTGAACAGAGATCTGCTTCTTCCCATAGCTCTCCTCGAAGATGGCCGGATAGAGGAATGGAAAAGCGGGGTTTCGAATCGATATGACGTCCGCGCCGTGGTCGGCCAGGACACGTGTCGACCAAGGTCCGGCAATCACGTGAGTGACATCAATAACCCGAACGCCCTCCACGGGGCGGTGCCTGGCTTCGGGGAGCACCCTCTTTTTCGCTTCCCCAAATTGTTCCATCCCGATGACCGGAGTGGAACTCATAGGCTTCGGCTTGCGGATGGGAAAGCCACTCTTCGGGGGTGAACATGGGAGCCATACAAAGACCGAGCTTCTCAAAGTCGGCCTCAATTTTTGCCGAGTCATGCTCAGCCACTTTCTTAATCAGCGAATCCTGATCGTAAGGCGCGTCAAAGTACTTGAGGATGCCGTCGCGAGGATGCGGGTAGGCGCCGTTGAAACACATCCACTTGCCATCGCGAGCTTGGTAGAAGCCATTGACGGGTACCATAATCTCGCCGCCCAAGATGACCACGCCATTCATGTAGTGAAGGAGACCGTCGTTCAGAGTCAGCGTGGCGTGCCGGCGGTCCACAGAAATCTCTTGAGCAGGCAAGCCCCGGGCCTGACCAAATTCCGCGACGCTCGCGCAAGCCGCTCCGACTACGCCAACCGCGAAGTCGGCAACATTGATCGATTCCTTGAGGAACGTGGGCGTCTGCTCAACTTGAATCGTGTCAGCCGGGGTGACCAGCGAGGCGGCCTTCGCGATGTCAGCGTAGATTTTATTCTGATTGTTATTCATAACCTCGACCTGTCGTGCTTACTCTGCCCTAGGTGCCCTACGAGAGAAGCATTGCTCCTTAAAATCCCGCAGCCTTGGCGGCCTCCGGAGGAAAATCAACCACGTAACGAATGACCTTGCCCTCGTCGTTGAACCACAGCAGATTGAACAGCGGAGCAGCTCTCATCTCGTCTCCTTCGGGGGCGTCCTTCTTGCGAAGAGAGGCAGTACCCTGCATGAAGTACGCACTGCCGTACTGGTAAACCACGTCAACATAATGCTTCGTGATAAAGGGAGCGTCCAATGCGATGAAGAACTTCTTGACGTCTTCCAGGCCGCGGGCTGTCTTGGGACCGAATTGGAGCACGACGTCGTCGGCGAAGATGCGAAAACCCGAGTCTTCCGATGTGTTCAGATCGTCGATGGACTTGAACAGGTCGAGCATCCACTGAGGTGTTTCAATTTGTCGGAATTGGTCCGTCATTTTCGTTTCCTTTTGCCGTGTATTAAACAACAGCCACCCTCAGGTGCGTCCAGAGTGTGTCAGTTAACAAGCGAGAAGGCTTTCGTCCAGCTTGGATGCGTCCGGTCTGTGACCACCTATCTCGGAGCTCGCAGCACGATTCATCGCCAATCTGGGCGACTAAACCAGTTAGTTAAGTGTGTCGACAGGCAGACGTCAACCGAGGGGATCTATGCGAAAAGCGAAAAATCCCGGCGACACCAGCTAATCAGCTCAACGTTTCCAGAGCTTTCGAGATTCACCCTTCGCCTGAGCCCAAGCAGCCAACGCCGGCAAAGACTGCCTGACCCGTACAGTCATTGCGTCCAGACCAGGAAAAAGACGCGGCCTCTATGCAAAAAGCGCATAAACCAAAGCATGCCCCCTTCGAGGCCGCCGATAACCAGGATACCGCCGACCGTTGTTTCAAATCAGCTCGTCGAGTCACCTTCAACATCTTCCAATACCGTGGAAGGAATCGCGTAGTGTGAGCGTCGACAGGGCGTAAAGTCCGTTTCCACGCAACCCAGATTACGCGACGATATCGTTTCAGAGAACGGAATCTCTCATGTCCCGCTTGTTCGTATTGTTGGCCTTGGCTGTGGTGCCTGCCACGTCGTTTGGCCAGGACTGGTTCCAGGCCGACAGGCATGTTGCACTTCCAGGATCTGGGATATCCGGACCCGCTCAGCCGGCGTTTGATTTACCCCGAAGCCAGTCAGCCGATCATCGCTTTAGGGTCGGTGGGCGGCCCGATGTATCGGCATCGCGAAACTCGCTCGGTTGGAGTTCTTTGTTCAATGAGCCCGCGGATGCAGAACTCGGGAATCCGCTCGCAACGGCGAGTTGGCTGGCAAGTCTTGAGGATTCGCATGGCGTTCGGCCTGCCTTTGATTTCGCGTCATCGGGCGAGTTGGTGATTCGCGGCCAATCTCCTTCAGGCGGAGGATCAGGCGGAAGTGAAGGCGGCGGGGGAGCGGCCGTCGTGATCAGCAGAGCGATTCCGAAGTGGATCGTCGGCGGTCTCGTCGAAGTGCCCTTCTCGCTCGAAAGTGATGCCTCCGCAGTTCAAATGCACGGAATCGCACTCAGGCTTTTGCCTAACGAATGGTTCATCGGATGGGGCGACCAGATCTTGAAATTCGACGACCAAAACGGCGGATACGATATTCCGTTGAGCCTGCAATTTGGAAAGGTTGTCAAGATTGGCGAAACACCCATGAAGTTATTCGTTGAACCCATCGACACCCCGCCGGGACTGCGCAGCGGGCCGGGCGGCGCGGAGTGGGGTATCAAGTTAAATATGACCATCCTTTTTCCTGAAGCCAAGTTTGATGCTCCTCTATTGAGTGGACGGGGCGGGGGGCATTGCTGCCGATGATCAACACTTCCATGATGCGATTCAGCTTCTGTCGTCTCTTCACCTTGGCAGTGCTGGGCACGCTGTTCACGGGCCACGGAAATGTCGCGCACGCTCAATTGGCCTCGGCGGAGGATCGCCTTTTCACAACAACCGGCCACGCAGCCAGCACACCTTGTGCGAACATCCCGTTGAGTTGCGATTGCTGCGATCCGTGCGTGACGGAAGTCGCTGGCTGTTGCTGCAATGAAATGCTTTGTTGCGGCCACGATATCTGGACCCGTCCCGCGCTGTTTGCCGACTGGCTAGGTATAAAGCCCGCACTCGGTCAGCGTGGCATCGCTGCGCAGGCCGACCTGACGCAGTTCTATCAGGGTGTGGCCAGCGGAGGCAACGAGCAGATCTTCCGCTACGGCGCAAAGATGAACCTCATGCTCCTGGGCGACACCGAGAAGATGGGGCTCTGGAAAGGCGGCAAAGTCATTTTTCACGCCGCCGAATGGCAGTTCGGTCAAAACAGCGTTGCGGACGCTGTTGGTTTGGCGCCGGTCAATACGAACCTGCTGATTCCCCAACCCTCCCCCTCCTTCGCGGTGACCCACCTGCAGCTCATTCAAGGTCTCAGCGAAGACGGTTGGGCGGCAACCGTGGGGCGGTACAACCTGGTTGATTTGTGGACCGCATTCTACCCGGATTACGGTCGCGGACTCGACGGATTCATGAACGTGGCTTCCTTGATTCCCATTAATGCGGTGGCGCACAAGCCTTCCACCGGTGTCCAACATCGCCGGTGTGCTGAAAGAGGGTGAAGGTGGACCCGAAGCCGCATTTCTGGTGATCGAGTCGCAAAACAGCCCGACGACGTTAGGGCTTGACTATCCCAACGGCGTCACCTTGCTTGCAGCGCTCCGGCGGAACACCAAGATCGACAACCTGGCCGGCTCGCATATGCTCGCGGCAACCTACGCCACAGGACGCTACACGTCGCTCGCCACCAATGACTGGGTGGTCCTGCCGGGTGGCATTGTGAGTCCAGGAAGTCGGCGTGGGACGTGGTTCGCAGGATACTTCGGCGAGCAGCGATTGTGGCAGGACCCCTGCAACGAGAAGCGGTACACCAAATTGTACGGCTACGTCGGTCTTGCTGACCGCGAGACGTCCCCCTACGAATGGTCGGCGCGCTGACGGTGGAGGCATTTGGCCCAATGGGGAGTCGCCCCAACGACCGGATGGGCGTCGGATACTTCTACAATGGTCTGAGCGGCCCGTTGGTGAACCTGGCCGCTCCCGTCGTCCCCTTGCGCGACGTCCACGGAGGTGAGGTTTACTACAACGCTGCGGTCACGCCTTGGTTCCACCTGACGCTGGATCTGCAGGCTATCCAGTCAGACGTGGAAGACACGTGATACAGCACTCGTTCTCGGACTCGAGTGTGAAAGTTCTCGACTCTCTGAATAGGCCTTCGGCCAACGTCTGTCCCACTTTGCTTTGTGAACGACCGTTTTCAGGATGTGCGTTGCGACTGCTCGAACATCGGCATCGGTGCTTACTTGGTCGTCGAATCAGCAAAATCCTCGGGCTTCAAGATCCTTCCAGTACTCTTCAGGCACTGCGGCGATGCTGAAAAGGGCGTACCCATGCCGCGGTGATCTTTCCCGAAACGAGGATCGACTTCGATCTTGTCCCAAAACGGGGTTTCTAATAGACCGGACCATTGGGAACCACACCTTCAACACACCGTCAAATAGGTCAAGTTGTCGCCGACGTAGATGTCCCCCATAACATGCTCATAACTTGGGGAGACGCTTGTCAAAAGGCAGCCTACGAAACCGATGCCCTGAGTGATGCCGTTTAGCGTGTAGTGGGCGAAGTAGAGGCGAAAGTCTGTTGAAAAGAAGCCCTTTAATGCCTCAAAGCTTTCTTGTCCGATGCATCGAAAAATCTTCTGCAGAAACTCAGGCAAGTTGGCGGATTTTCGCAAGGTCTCCGTGTGCATTGTGTGCCTCTGATTAGTAAGGTGGTCGGCTTTGATTTGTTACGGTGATCTCATCATCAACAGAACAAAGAAAACGAAATCGCTATTCTTGGACCGGCCGGCGAACGGCTTGGCCAGGAAACGCGGTGACGTCCAATTCGCCTCCTTGAATGACAGGAACACCATTCACCAAGCACGCACTGCATGCCGAGCGTGTGCTGGTTAGGGTCGGTGTAAGTCGCACGCACCTGGAGTTTGTCCATATCGAAGACGATGATGTCGGCGTCCATTCCGGGTTGGATTCGTCCCTTCTTTTTCATTTGCGGGACGCTCGTTTCCAGGATTTTTGCGGGACGGTACGAACATCGCGCGATTCGCATCGGAAAGTGACTCCGCTTTGCGATCTCGCACGTAGTCGATCAGGAACTTGACGAAGGTGGCAGCCGTGCGGGGATGTGCGAACGCATCGTCGGGCAAGGGCCACTCCTTACCCGTCATAATTTGTCCGTTTTCTTTACTGATCCAGGGCATGGCGTCTGAAGCGATGATGCCCTCAGGGATACAACACGGCGAGGTCCAGGTACTCCTGGTCTCGCGGCAGGCGGTAATAGTGCCAGACGATGATCTCACCCGGCGACTCCTTTTGCATCTGGAGCAGTTTCTCGTTCGTCAGCGGCTTGGCCGAGATACTCGATATCCTCGGCTTTGGAGCCCATCCGCTTCATGTTCCCGGGCTGGAACATGGCTGCGTTGACCGCTCCACTGCCGGCACCGTATGGATACGCTTCCACCGAGATATTCGCGCCCCGTTCCTGAGCGTCGCGGATAATTCGAACGGCCAAAGAAATGTCGGTCAAGCTGGTGCTGTTGAGATGGCAGACGTGGACGTGCGACCCGGCCGCGGTGGCGTACGAGATGAGTTCTCCATAAGCCTGAACGGAACTGTCGGGGTCAACCTTGCTCAGGTTGCGAATGTGCGTAAAGGTCGGTACGCCGTATTTTGCCGCCAGTTGGTGAACGGCCAGAACTTCCTTGTAACCGTATCCCGGTGCGTAGCCGGAATTGAGACCGATGCCGATGCTACCGTCCTTGATCCCCCGTTCGATCATGCTCGAGGATCTGCTTCTGCTGCTCGTCCGTGGACACATCCCGACCCACTGCGTCAGTGCATACGCATCCTGAAACCACTTCAGGTTTGGCTGACCGGTTTCAGATTTTCCAGTGCCGAAACACGGGCGTAGGTCCAGGCAGCCGACAGCCCCGTAATTCAACACTCTGCCTGCCTCTCGTTGGTTATCGTACCAGGCTGCGATCGGCAAGATGCCCGACTCCAGTTCGAAGGCCGTTGTCACGCCATCGAACGCCTGCATGCGGTCGGCCGGAATGTTCTGCCCGTGGGCGTGCAGGTCGATGAATCCCGGGGCGACGATCAAGCCGCTCGCATCGATGACTTTTGCTCCGCTCAGCGGCACTTGGGATACCGCTTCGATCTTCCCGTCCTTGACGCCGACATGCCGAACGGCATCCAGTTTTGTCGCCGGGTCGATGACGCGTCCATTGTTGATGACCAGATCGTAGGTTTGCGATTTTGCCGGAATCGCAATCCCACAAACAACGAAAGCGATTATGAATCGTGCAAAATAGTTCATACTTTCAAGCCAATCATTTACAACGTGGAATTTTTGTCTTTTGCGTTTCACCGAATCAGTTGTGTACGGCGAGGGTGATGGTGAACTGAAGAGATCACTCGTCGCTGGCGGGCAAGCTTTTGACCGCGAATGACATCATGATGAAGGTGATTCCGCAAAACAGCAATTCGATGCCGATGATGATCCCGATGATCCACACGATACCGGATGGATCCATCTCTTCGAGCGAACGGAAACTCTTGAGTACGATCACACCCAATAAAACTGAAATGACTCCGTTGACCAGGACCCATCCCCACTGGAAGAATCGCTCCATGAGTGAGTACAGAATTCGCAATCCGCCGGTGACGATTAGAAACCCTGCAATCATCAGCGTGAAAATGGCCGCCGAGGTGATGGGGCGATCGGCGATGATGAAACCGGAAACAAAGTAAAACAGCCCCGCCAAAATTTGCAGGAAGAAACCGCTCCACTTTCCGGTCCAAAACGCGGACACGATCATCGAGCGCCCCAGAGACGATCATCGTGGACCCCAGGAAAATCATGACTCCGACACTGGTGACGAATGGGTATGTTACGCTGGCGATTCCGGCCAATGCCAGCAACGCTCCCAGTACTAAAAACACCCACCACTGTTTCCGCAGCTTGGACAACTCGTGTACGCCGATACTGGCTAGTTCCGTCTCGGTGACCTGTGCGACGGTTGGATTCTCAGGATTGCTGTTCATCTTGATACTCGCTTGTGGGATGGGGGCGGAATGGTAGTCGCGGTAATGTGTTCAGTTGGCGGAGTGTTGTTCTGTTTTTTCAGCCATACTCGCCAAAGCGTTCACTAGGGCGCGTTCGTGTTCACACTCCACCGTCTGGCGACGGTAGCTACGAAGGATTTGCGTTCTCTTCTACTCAGGTGGCTAGCGATTTAGTGGTGGCCAGTTCACACTCCACCGTCTGGCGACGGTAGCTACGAAGGATTTGCGTTCTCTTCTACTCAGGTGGCTAGCGATTTAGTGGTGGCCAGTCTTCCCGCGGCGTGCTCCCCACAAGATGATCCATCGGTTATGAAAGTCGAGCAGCCCACCAACGGAAGGGATGATTCTTGATGACCAGGGAGGATAAGCGACACACGCGGGAATCCTGTGGGTTATTGATTCGAGTTTTCGCGCCGGATGGGTTGCCCACCGTTGGCGTCTAGTACCAATTTGCCATCGCGAACGGCGAAAATTCCGTTCACCAAAACGTACTGCACGCCGACCGCGGGTTGATTGGGATTTTCGTAAGTTGCCTGGTCAGCAATGGTCTCGGGATCGAATATCACGATGTCGGCGTCCATCCCCGCCCGCAAACGGCCTTTCTTCTTCATTTGCGGTACTGATTCTTCCAGCGTCTGGGCAGGCATCAGCGACATCTTGCGAATCGCTTCCGTCAGGGTCATCAGTTTCCGCTCACGAACGTAAGAACGGAGAATCTTGGCAAATGCCCCCGCCGACCTTGGATGCGAAAATGCGTTCTCCGGTAGCGGCCAGGCCTCTCCCGCATAGTTTTCGATCTTGTCGCCATCGATCAGCATCCAGAACATTTCGTCTGATTCAATCAGGACCCCAGGGTGAAGGATCGACTGGTCCAACAGCGCCAAATCTTCCGGCTTACTCTCGTCCAGGAAGTGCCAGTTGATGAACGTGCCCGGGCTATTCTTCTGATAATCAGCCAACTGATCCTCGGTCATCCGATGGGGACCCAGTTGAAAATTGTTCGCGGTCGATCCCATTCGTTCACGCCAGCGGTCACCGGAAAACATGGCCGCGCCTACGACGGTGCTCGCCGCACCATAAGGATAGGCTCCCACGGTAAATCGGACACCGTTGAGGCGGGCGTTTTCCACCAGTCTTAGGATTGCACGGACGTCTTTGAGTGACGTGCTGTTAATGTGACAGAGGTGCATGTGGGCGCCTGTGATGGCCGCCAGGGAAATCAACTCCTGCACCGCTTCAAAGGAGCTCTCGGGCTCCAGATTGCTTGCGTAACGGACGTGTGTGAAAGTCGGCACCTTTCGCTCTGCAGCCAGCCCCGCCAATGCGAAGTACTCTTTGTGCCCGTAGCCTGGGGCGTATCCCGCGTTGATACCGATGCCGATCGCACCCTCGTCGAGTCCCTGCTGGATCAGGAGAGAATTTTCTCCTGCTGTTCGGGGGAAGCAATTCGCGTCTTCCAGTCGGTCCGTCCCTGAGCGTTCTGAAAGTACTCCGGGGTCGATTCGGGACCCACGCCGGTAAACACCGCAATCCGTGCGAAGGTCCACCCCGCCGCCGCGCCGTAATTGATTGGAAGTCCTTTTTGTGTTTGTTTCTCATACCACTGGCCGATCGGCAACACGCCGGATTCCAGTCCAGCATGGTGGTCACGCCCTGCATGGCTTGCATCCTGTAGTCGCCAATATTCTGTCCGTGAGCGTGCAGGTCGATGAACCCCGGCGATACCACGTGATCGGTGGCATCGATCACCGTCCTTCCTGTGATTGGCTCTTTGGTGACCGCGACAATCTTTCCATCTGAGATTCCAACATTCGCAACGGCGTCGAATTCGATTTCCGGATCGATGACGCGTCCGTTATTGATGACGAGATCGTACTCCTGAGCTTGCCCTGGAGTTGCGAGCACCCAACACAAGGCTAGAAACCCGAGCAGGCTCAAATGACTTTGCATGGCTCAACATACTCACTAATCACGCAGACTTTCGACTCGTTGGTGCGCTGACTCGCCTAGCCGTCTTGCGGTGCAACCAGACCCTCGATTGTAGCGGGTTAAGCTCCACGATCCATCAATCGATATATGCGGAAAGCGCAAGAGTTGTCGCTACGCCGGCCCACGAAGGCCAGTAAATGAGCGGGCAAGCTAAACTGTTGGCAATTCCTTTCTCCACGGTACGGGACGCACGTCCGCAAACTGGCTCACTTTTTGGCTGGCCGTGTGTAGTGCCGCGATAACGGAGTCCACAATCCGCTCGGTGTCGAACACCTCAGCAGCCCGTTCCCGCACAATCTGACGGTCCATCTCCTGGGCCTGCTCGATCGCCTCCATGAATACCGACAAACCCCGCACATCATCGTCCGATTCCGCACACTGACGCCCGGGAGGCAGCATGGCCACGACGACGCCCGTTTCACCAGTCCGTGCGAATGCGGCTCCGGTCCGGACTCCAACAGTCGGGCAGCCAGCCAGCAGAATCTCCTGAAGAGCCAGCAGGCCATGACGTCGTCAGCCAAGTAAGCACACGCCCGTGAAAGATTGATCAGGTTCGTCGGCTTGAGTTTTTCGGACGCGATCGATTAGTAGTTGCCGGAAGTACTGGTGCCGTTCGAACGATTCGTTTGGGGGACTAAAGTCTGGCAGATTTTCCAAGAGGCGCATACAATCGCTGCGTGAGCCCAAACTTCTGCGCAGAGTGGAGTCCATTGTTCGGGTGCTGTTTGTACGGAACACCGAGCGAAAACCAGACGAGTTATAATTGGCACCGTTGAGCATTTTTCAAAAGAGGGCCGAACCCGCCCCGACCTGCCCTATCTCGCGAGAATCGCACCACCCGTGTCCACTTGGTGTCCCACCCTTTGGACCCGTCCGCCACTGTGTACGGTTCGGGCATATTTTGACTTGGATTACTTGTCCAAGACCACGCTGAAAGCCTGGCCTGATCATTGAACTGGTCATACAGGGCGGGGGTACTATGGTCATTAGTATTTGCGGTACACGTAGTTTCTTGGATTAACGTACCATTTTGCCGGCGCCGGCAATGTTGCAATTGGCAACATGCTCGCTCGAACCACCACGCACTGGGGTGCATTCAGGCGGCTAGTAGGACTGCCCTTACCAAGGTATTGAGGGCAACCGGTTCTGCTGACCCTTTCCCGCTTGAATCATCTTTGAACCCACCGGCAATGCGTGGAGCCTGCGCGGAGAGTGCGGGGCGGTCAACTTGTGGCTGTTGGCCGTACTTTGGTAACTTGATCGCTCTCTCTCGCGCGCGTAGCTACCGTCGCCAGACGGTGGAGCCCAGTGCTAAGCTCCCACGCTCTGGCGAGCGTAGCTACCGTCGCCAGACGGTGGATGCCCAGTGCTATTCTCCCACGCTCTGGCGAGCGTAGCTACCGTCGCCAGACGGTGGATGCCCAGTGCTAATCTTCCACGCTCTGGCGAGCGTAGCTACCGTCGCCAGACGGTGGATGCCCAGTGCTATTCTTCCACGCTCTGGCGAGCGTAGCTACCGTCGCCAGACGGTGGATGCCCAGTGCTAATCTCCCACGCTCTGGCGAGCGTAGCTACCGTCGCCAGACGGTGGATGCCCAGTGCTAAGCTCCCACGCTCTGGCGAGCGTAGCTACCGTCGCCAGACAGTGGATGCCCAATGCTAAGCTCCCACGCTCTGGCGAGCGTAGCTACCGTCGCCAGACGGTGGATGCCCAGTGCTATTCTTCCACGCTCTGGCGAGCGTAGCTACCGTCGCCAGACGGTGGATGCCCAGTGCTATTCTCCCACGCTCTGGCGAGCGTAGCTACCGTCGCCAGACGGTGGATGCCCAGTGCTATTCTCCCACGCTCTGGCGAGCGTAGCTACCGTCGCCAGACGGTGGATGCCCAGTGCTAATCTTCCACGCTCTGGCGAGCGTAGTAGGTTTCAATTAATCCCGCGGCCCCCCGCTGGCTCGCCCAGCGGGAGCCAAAGTTTTTTAGTTAGGGCCGTCGCCCAATTGACACCGCCTGCCTCACCTCCCCGGTTGGCTTGTCCAACCGGGAGGCAAGTATCGAGCCAAGTGCGATTCGAGCTGGGAGTGAAACTTCGCTTCCTGCCGGGCAAGGGGCTTGTTGATTTAGTGGTAGGATGCCTGCTCGTTGTTTACCCGCAGCCGTAGGCGAGGATAGGGTGCGCCTCGCCGTTGGCTGCGGGTTAAACTATTAAATCAACAGCCCCCAAGCCGGCAAGGGAGCTGTCTTGAAATGGCTCGTTAGCTAACCTCAAAACTTGCGCTCACGTCGGGCGAGCCGACATGGGGCGGAGGCGGTCAGGTTGTGGGCTGTTCCTGAGGGACTCTGCTCAATTTACCCCAGCTCTAGATTAAATTGCGATAGCAGCCCGCAAACCCCAATCTGCACCCCAACTCCCCGTGGTGTGGACTCCACGTTGACCAACCGCTTCCACTCGGGGACACAGGAATAGTGTGGGTGTTCACCCAGCCACACAGTGGCATGCAGTGCCCCCGCAGGGCTCCCCGATGCGTCTGGAGCATTTCTTACGCCCTAGCAACAACTCTCAATGGACGCTGCAGGCCGCGCTGAGCGAACCGGTTCCGACGACAATTGATCCGGTATTTCGAGTCACCGAAGACTCCGAATTTGCAAAAGCTCAGTTGCAATCGTCCCTAAAGGACACGGCATAGAACCAGCGCCAACACGCAATCAAACGACGAGTTGGAAAGTTTTTAATGGGGTGGGGGGAAAGGCTCAGGGGCCTATGACTTCGGGTGGCGTTGCTTGGTGGAGGAAGTGCAAGCTTGCATGGAGAGCCGCACGCAAGGTATCAGGCTCTTTGGTTGTCCGCCAACCTGTCGCCCATGTTGGCATCGGCTGGTGCCAGCCAGCCCCCTGTTTCCCTCGGCTGAATTTCCAGTGCAAAGGACGAAGATTTAGGCCGCCATGGTGCTACCCCTGGCGCTGGACGTTCTAGCAACATGATCCGCACAGAGGTCGGCTCGAGATTCCTTATTTGGTGCAAGAAGCACCCCCGCGGTGTACAATTCAAGGAGAAGTCCACCCCTCAAGCACGCTCAAGCACCTCCACTAGAAGTTACTTCCAGATGACCACCATTGACCTGCTGCGGCATTTGAAATCACTGAAATCAAAGGGTAGCGTGCGGAGCAGGCGAAGAGAATCGCGCGTCGCGCACTTCGAGCAGCTCGAAGCGCCGGCTGCTGGCCGCCGCAGTTTGGAACAATGCGGGGCATGCAGTCAACGTCAATGGCGATGTCCAGGGCGTCGTCTCGGCCATCGATGCGCTGCTGGTCATCAACGAAATCAACCAACGCCAGTTCAGTAGCCCAGAAACAGGACTGCTACCCAAACAGGTGAGCGAGCCGGTATTTGGGCATTCGTCGACGTCAGCTGCGACAATCTGGTTACGCCCATCGATGTGCTGCTGGTCATCAACCATATCAATAATGGCGGAGGCAATGGCGGTAGCCAGGGAGGCATCTATCCCTCGCTCGCCTGCTCACCCCAGTTGCTCGAAGCCAGCGAATTTGCCACCGAGTTTTCGCAATTTCTCGAATTGCCAGACGATTCCTCGGCCGTCAAACTGAGCTTCCAAACTCCCCAGTTTGATTTCGCAAGCAAGGCCAGCATCCGTGACGCTTTTGAAATCGAAGTTACTGATCTGGCCGGCAATCCATTGGCCTTCTCCTACCTGCCCGACCGCGATGCCCAGTACAACTGGAGCGAAGACCTCGAGCCGCTGTGGGCGGGGACACAGACCATTACCCTGCCAGCCGGTCAAGATTCCTCGGCCACCATCAACCTCAATGGCTTGGCCGCAGGTACGCAAGTTCGCGTTAGTGCACGGCTGGTCAACAACGATGCCGATGACGCGACCAGCGTTATCATTCGTGGTTTCGAAGTCGTCGATGCTGCCGGCACACGGCCGGCGGGGGTAGCAGGTAGTGCGGGGCGCGATGCGACGGTTGCACCCCTGGACATGTCCCAGCTGAGCGATATCAGCGGCAGCTTCAGCGCCACCTACGGACGCACCACACTGATTGGCGACAACAACGCGTTGGTTACGGATTTGGTGGTTACCAATCGCGGCAATCAAACCGTTACGGGACGGATCATCGTAGCCATCGACAACATTTCCGAGTTAGAAGCCGCCGCCATGCAGCCTGACGGAAGGCTGCCCGATGGCAGTCCCTATTTTGATCTGACCCATGAGATGGCTGGTCAGCCGCTGAAGCCAGGCGACAGCCTGCGCTCGCGCGAAATCCGATTCAAGAACGATAGCGGTCAGCGGTTTACCTACAAACTGCGGACGCTGGGTACTCTGAATGTCGCCCCCAGCGGATTTAGCTCAACGCCCATCACTTCCATCGAGGCTGGCAAGAGTTACAAGTACACAGCCGTTGCAACGGACCCCGACGGCCAATCACTGACCTATACCATCCTTGTCGGTCCAGAGTCGGCAGAAATCAATGCCCAGACGGGTCAATTGAGCTGGGACACCAACTCGGTTGACATTGGCTCGCACCAGATAATAGTCCAAGCCATCGATCCGTACGGTTTGAGCGTGCAGCAATCGTTCACGGTTCAAGTCCTGGCCTCTTTGCAGAACCGTCCGCCGAATTTTGTCAGCGATCCAGTAACCGAGGCGATTGCATCGAGTGGTTTTGAGATCACCACGGTGGGCGTAGGCGATTCGCCGGCGGCAGTGGCGGTTATCGGCGGTTTTCGGGGTCCTAGACTGGTTACCGCCAACGCGAGTGACCAGACGATCGGCGTCTATGCCGGCGAAAACAACGATCGCTTTGATCATGAGACCGAGGTCGCCACAGGGCATCCCAAGCGTAACGGCCAGTGGGTCGATGCTGGCAGCGTGGTAGATTTCGGTTTTCCAATCCCGCAAATCGCAACGGATGCCTATGACATCGCGAGCTTTGATCAAGGCGATTTCAACGGCGACGGTGCGGCTGGATTTTGTGGTCGCCCATCACTTCGATTCACCAGCCGATAGCAGCATTAGGCACATTTCAAATCTCGATTGTGCTCAACGACGGGAATGGGGCCTTCGGCGATCCGACTTTGTTGTACGAACGAGAGATATATGGCTACCAATCGCTGGTAAGGACCATCTTAGTAGAAGACGTTAATGCGGATGGGTTTGACGATATTCTCTTCGCGGAAGGATATTCTGAAGGCCGGTTATTTGTGTCGCTCGGCAGTGGCGATGGGACGTTTCAGCCAATTGCCGAAACAACCTACGAAAACTACGTGATCGGTGACTTCCAAATCGCAGATATCGATGGCGATGGCGTGTTGGATCTTTTTGGACGAACCATCGACTCTGTCGTCTTTAGTAGTGCAACTCGCAGTTTGTTCTGGAGCAAAGGAATCGGTGACGGCACCTTTGAAGAACCCAACTTATTCCGTGCGACCCGTACTTCGGGACTTCGCGAAACAGCGGCACCCTATGACCTGAGCGACCTGGACGGCGACGGTGACTTAGACTTTGTAGTATCGGGCGACAACCAGTTGATCCAAGTCTTCCATAATGATGGACAGGGCGTGTTCAGCTTGGTTAACGAGTTTGACCCGCCGAGTGCGCAGGCTTATTACAACCCTGACTGGTTGGTTGTTGCGGACTTCACCGGTGATGGAACGCAGGATATCCTTTTTAATCATGTTTGGGAAACTCGACTAGACTTGATGGTCGGCGACGGAAACGGAGTCGACTTTACCTTCCAAGAAGGAACGGACGTCCGGCTGAGGCCAGACAACTGGGCGATCGGTTTTGAGCCAACGGATGTCGATGGCGACGGCGACCTTGACATCGCATACGGTACTGAGTTCGCCAAAGCGGGTGTTTATGTCGGACTCAATGACGGAACGGGACATTTTCTACTTCGCGAATACGCGACCCTTGAGTTGTCGACGGGAGTCAAGCTGAACTACTTGGACGCAACCGTTCGTGGCTCATTATTCGGGGACTACAACGCCGATGGGGTCACCGATGTCTCTTACTTCACCACAGACAGCGCTTTTGGCGGACAAACGGACTTGCACGGAGTCGGGATTCTGTTTGGGACAAGACCAGGAGAGTTTGGACGAACGCGAACGGAACCTTGGCTAACTCCTTCATGGAACGATGTGGCGCACCCAGGGGACTTCAACGGCGATGGTATCCTGGACTTACTGGATACCGCCTCCGATGTGACGGCGCTTGGTAACGGCGACGGCACGTCTGGTGAGTTCATCCCCGCTTCGGGCGTCAGGCGGCCGGGCTGGGCTGCCGCCGTCGCAGACTATAACCTTGATGGTCTGGATGATGTCGTTTCAGCTTTGGAAGGTGGACTATACGTTGGCCTGTCCAACGGCGATGGAACGTTCACTGTCAATCAAAGAATTCTTGGAGGCGGCTTCTACGGATACAACACGATGGAAGCAGCCGATCTGAACTTAGACGGCTACATGGACTTCATCACTAAAGTTGAGGTTGATGAGTATTTCGAAGTCTATTTGAACGACCCGTTGGATCCGGGAACCTTCACCATGAGCTTCACTTATGCACTTGCGCCAGGTTCTCAGGGCGTCAACGTGTCCAATTGGGAAGAATCCTGGGACGTGGCCGATTTCACTGGAGATGGTATTCCGGATTTAGTTACCGCCGAACGAGAGGACTTTAGCGGTCCGCCAATCAGAGTGGTCGTTTTCGCTGGCGACGGTAGTGGCGTTTTCACACGCCATAGCGAACTCGCTGGATTCGACGAAGACAGGCAAAGCGGAATTTATGGCTCACGTGTTGACCCCGGCGATTTCTCCACGGGCGATATCGACGAAGATGGTGATCTCGATCTGATTGCATACACCTATCTCGGTGGGCGAATCTTCTTCAACGACGGCAGTGGAATCTTCTCGCCGACGGACTTGCTCCTCGATGCCGTTCGTACAAACCAGAGCGGCCGTGATAGCTGGCTGGTCGATTTCGATTCCGACGGCCACTTGGATTTCGTGACTGCCGCAGGCGCGGACATTAACGGTGCCTTCTATTTCTGGCGCGGCGACGGCACCGGCAACTTTGAAGTGGTCGAAGGCATCAATATGCACGCGGAAATACTGGGAATTCGCGAGCCGTTCTTCGATTGGGACGAAGACGGGCACCTCGATTTCGTCTACGCAACGGGTGGAACCACATCGGACGAAATTGCCTTCTATATGGGCCGCCGCGATGATCTGGTGGATATGATCGCAGTCGATCTGAACGGCGACGGCAACGAAGAGCTGTTGGCTATCCAGGAACAAATGGAACGCCTGCAGATCTTCGCAGGCGATAACTTGGGTGGCCTGACTCGACAAACGGACCTGCAGGCTGGGCAAGCTCCGCAAGCAGTGACGACGGTTGACCTAAACGCGGATGGACAGTTGGAAATTCTGGTTGCGAATCGCGTTAGTCGTGATGTCAGCGTGTACAGTGGCGATCTCGCTAGTGGTTATTCCTCAACGACCTACTTTGTCGGCGACTCCAGCAACCGAGCGACGCGTCCAATTGATATTCTGGCGGCGGATGTCAATGGCGATGGTAATCCGGAGGTCTTTGTGCTCGACCAAGGGCAGCAGGCTCTTTGGATGTTCGAGGGGCATGGAACCGCTGCGCTTCAGACGCCGACCGCTATCTCACTTGGTGATCTTCCGAGTCGTTTTGTTTTGCAAGACGCAACCGGTGATGGCAATCTTGATGCCGTCATCACGCTGTCCGATTCAAATCGTTTGATGATTCTACCCGGCGTTGGATTAGCAATTGCCGGTGCTCCTATTTACGTTAGCCTGCAACACGAGCCCTCTGACGTTGCCGTCCTCGATCTGAACGATGACGGCAATCCAGACCTGGCAACGACCCTGCTTGATGGCGATGTCGTCAGCATCCATTACGGACTTGGTAACAACCAGTTTGCCCGGGCACAGCAGGTTCGAGTGGGCGATGCGCCCACTCGCATCGTAGTATCCGACGCGGACGAAGATGGACGCCTTGATTTGGTCGTGAACAATTCCGGCGACGATACAGTCAGCGTGATTTACAATCGCTTTGACCCCAACGAGGTCTATCGCTACGACGCAGATGCCATCGATCCAGACGACGATAGGCTAACCTACGCCATTGTCGATGGTCCGGGTGGACTGATTATCAACTCCGAATCCGGGGCACTCTTATGGGCTGCTTCGCCTGATCAAATCGGCATGCACGACGTAACCATCTCCGCCGATGATGGTCGCGGTGGAGTGGCAACGCAACGCTTCAGGATCGAAGTGGAGCCAGCCCGCGAAAACGCCGCGCCACTCATTGCGACGACTCCCATCGAAAAGGTGGGAGCGAATGAAGCTTTTTCTTACTCGGTCCAAGCGCAGACAACGACAACCATTCGTTGCGTTATTCTCTGATCGAGTGCGCCGGAAGGTGCATCCATCCACCCGACGACTGGTGAGCTAGCATGGGATGGGCGTACGTTAGCGGAGGCATACAGCGTTTCCGGCTCTGGCGGATACATCGAAGTTCCCATCGCCGAATCGCTTAAACCAGAGAGCATTACGCTGGAGAGCTGGTTTCTTTACTCGAATCTGTCAACTTGGCGGGAGCTGTTCCAGGAACAGGGTATCCGCTCTTACGTCCTGGACGACGACACCTACCGCACCGACATCTCGCTCGAAGGCGAGATAATTCGTCTGTACCACGCTGGCAAAGCCGAGGTCGGCAGGTGGACGCATGTAGCTGTGGCCTACGATGCGGCAACCGGAACGGGCAGTCTGTTCATCGATGGCCGCTTGGTCGACTCGGCAATGTTCTCGACACCGCGTCCACTCATCACCACACCCGGGATCACGAGCGTTGGCGTGACGTCCCGTACCCACGGGAGTATCGACAACTACCGCGTCTGGAATTATGCGCGTAACCAGTCGGAGATTGCCGAAGGGCTGATGCGACACTATCAAAACGATGATCGTCTAGTTATCGACTTCCGCTTCGAAGACGGTCCAAACCTGCGATCTGTTCGCGATGACTCCATTTACGGAAACACCGGTTACCGAGTTGTAAACAACGGTGAGACTCAGCTCGGTGCAGGCTTGACCGAAGTCGGCAGCTACGATTTTTCGATCTGGGTCGAAGACGGTCGGGGCGGCAGCGATGTACAGTCGTTTTCCGTCAATGTTATGCCGGAATTGCGCGGCAGCATTGTTGGTCACCTGTTCGATGATCTCGACGGCGATGGTGCTCAGGATGACGGCAGCGAAAATCCTGCCGAACCGTCGCTCGATGGTTGGCAGCTGTACATCGACGCCAATGGCAATGGCTATCCGGATCCAAGTGAACTCACGGCTGCCAGCGATGCCAATGGAGACTATCGCTTCGATGGTCTCTTGCCGGGTGATTATCCGGTGCGTATTTCACCGATGGCCGGCTATGACGTGCCGACGGCCGCGATGCCCCTTAGCGTCTCGGCCAATGACGAAACCGCCTTTGACTTAGCCATCGAACAACTGTCGCTCAGTCACATTCGCGGGCAATTATTGACCGAAGACGCCGAGGCGGTGGCTTACTGGAAGGTTTTTGCAGATCTCGACGACGATGGCACTCGCAGTGAGAACGAACCGTTGGCCGCCACGGATCGCCATGGCGATTATGCTCTGACTGGATTGACCGCAGGTACCTACATAATCCGCACTGAGTTGCCTGCGGGCTGGGCCGATACCGCTGGACGAGATGGACTGACGGTCACACTGGCTGCCGACGAGATCTCGACCGGCAATGACTTTGTGCTTGAGCCTACCAATACGTCGGTTACCGGTGGGGTGCACTTTGTGACAACGCCGAGTACCAGCATCGAAGCCAGGCAAACCTTCCGCTACGCCTCGATCGCCATGGGCATCGCCGACCGATGACCATCACCTACGATCTGTCGCTCGCGCCCGATGGCATGACGGTCGATCCCAACACGGGATTAACCGCCTGGCGACCCACGATCGATCAAGTCGGCGAACACCTGGTCATCCTCCGCGCTACCAACGCCTCCGGCTCGATTTCCTTGCATGACTTCTATGTAGAAGTTACAGCCCCGAATACTGCACCCGTCATTGTCACACCCGCGGCTAGCGTTGTCGGCTCACAGCGCAATCAGCCGCTGGGCATTAGCCCCCGGTTTCCCGCTCCGACGGCCTTTGTGGGCCTTAGCTATACTCACGACGTCATCGCCCAGGACGCCGAATCCACCAACCTCGCGTTTGCACTAACCAGCGCTCCCACCGGTGCAAGCATAGATCCAACCACGGGTCGACTTTCCTGGACACCCGCGGCTAGTGCCGTCGGCTCACATGAATTTACCGTGACAGTCACCGATGAGGTTGGTGCAACCACGTCAGCGACTTGGACGGTCGATGTCAAGAACGAATCACCGGCCGTCCTGCCGCTCAACGTGAGCTCTACCACGAACAACCGCCGCAGTCACCGCCGATTACTTCAGCCGCATCACCGCGACAGATCAACTGGGACGTCCGGTGAGTTGGGCGCTTATCCAGTGGACCGGACTGGCTTGACCGTCGACGCCGATGGAACGCTCCGCTGGACACCCGCCAGCGATCAACTGGGCACACAGACGGTCGAGTTCACCGCCACCACTGCCGATGGCACGAGCGAACCTGTCTTCGTTCGACATCCACGTTACCGGGCGCTCTCTGAATGCGATTCCCTCTATCGACTCCGAACCGATCACATCTGTCTCGCTAGGCCAAACGCTTCGAGTACGACGTGCTAGTCTCCGACTCGGATCGCGACATCTTCGCCTTCACCTTGCTGGAAGCTCCCGTCGGCATGAGTGTACATCCATCGCTGGGGACGATCCGCTGGACACCTGCCGCCGATCAACTGGGCGAACACGATGTGCTGATTCAAGTCAGCGATCCCTCGGGCGATACCGACGAGCAAGAATTCAAGCTGCAAGGTCAGCCGCTTCGGCGGACCACCAAGAATTATCAGCGTGCCGCCTACCGAAGCCGCTATTGGCAATGCCTTCCTGTACTCGGTGGAAGCCGTCGACCGCGAAGGCGATCCGTTGACCTACACCCTGCTCACTGCTCCTGCCGGCATGAGCATTGTTGAAACCACCGGCGAGCTGTCTTGGACTCCGACTGCGGGTCAATTGGGCCAGCAAGACGTGGTCATCCAAGTCAGCGACGGCATTGGTGGGGCGGCCACACAGGCCTTTGCCATTCGCGTCAGCGATGGTGTACCCAACCTACCGCCAGTGATCACCAGTAGCTCACCGCGCTTCGGTGCTGTGGGCACGCCCTTCAGCTTACACGCTCACCGCCAACGATCCTGAGAACACGACCCTTACTTACAGCCTCGGTCGTGGACCCGTCGGTATGGCTGTCGACGCGAGTATCGGGTCTGGTCAGCTGGACGCCCGCCGTGGATCAAGCTGGCAAACACGTGGTCACGCTGATTGCCACCGACGCCGGTGGAGCCAGTGCCGTCGAGTCCTTCGAGTTCGATGTGTTGGCCCAAAACACGGCGCCCACGATCAGCAGCGACGCTCCCCTCAATGTGGCCGCTGGGGCCGAGTTCATGTACGACGTCCTGGCCCGCGACGCGGACCTGGAT
Source organism: Pirellulaceae bacterium (assembly GCA_963707245.1). GTDB lineage: Bacteria > Planctomycetota > Planctomycetia > Pirellulales > Pirellulaceae > Aureliella. Next base: position 62,502 of record CAVPPY010000014.1, on the reverse strand, counting down.
CAACTGCGATTCGAACTGACGAAAGCACCCGCCGGAGCCAGCATCGATGCCTTTGGTCGCATCCGTTGGCATGACGGAGGTCGCCCTCGATTGGCTCGCACGACTTCGCGGTTACCGTCAACGACTCGCGTAATGGCCAAGCGATGCAGTCGTTTACGTTGAATGTGGTCGAAGACACGGTCCCACCGAAGGTCAGCATCATTGAGAACCTCGGATAATGGCAAGCCGGAACATCCTGCCTTGGCAAGGCCCATTCCGCGTGTTTGTCAAAGCCATCGATAACGTGGCCATTGCCTCGTTAACGCTGTCCGCCAACGGTCGCGACATACCGCTCGACGCAGCTGGTACGGCCACGTTTACGTTTGAGGACTGGACATTCCAGTCGATCCAGGCGACGGCGACCGCCATCGACACCAACGGCAACGTCACTGAAAGGACGATCACTTTTGACTACGACTTCCCCGAAGGGTGGAGTGGGGCGGGAGCCGAACGACATTCCAACCGCAGTGATCACCAGTCCAACGGACACCGCAATCGGTCACCGGCATGGTCAGCATCCATCGGCACCGCAGCGCACGCCGACGATTTCTTTGGTTACAAGCTTTCCTATCGTCACGTCGACGAAACCAGTTTCACTCAGTTTCATGAAAGCACGACCGCTGTCACGAGTGGTCGAGCTGGGTGTGTGGGACACGAGTCTGCTACTCAACGACGAGTACGTCATTCGTCTCGAAGTAGCCACCAACGCTGGCGTGGTCAACGTCGTCGAGCATCACGTCGGCCTGGCAGGAGAACTCAAGCTCGGCAATTTCCGATTGATCGTTCACCGACATGGTCATCCCCGTCGCCGGCATACCCATCGAGATCACTCGCATCTACGACACGCTGCAAGCCGACCGCGAGGGCGACTTTGGTTACGGCTGGCGGCTCGAGTACCGCAACACGGATCTGCGAGTTGGCTTGCCCAAGAGCGGCTTGGAAGACATTGGCATTTACAGTGCCCTGCGTCCTGGCGTGAAGGTCTATCTCAACGTTCCCGGCCAAGGTCGGCAAGGCTTTACCTTCAACCCTGACATTCGCGTCTTGCCTGGTTTTGGCGGCAACAACCTCGTTCTTGCACGTCCACGCTTCACGCCGGATCCTGGTGTCACCAGCACGCTTTCCACCGGCACCAGCAGTTACCTCCAAGTCAACGAACGCGGCGAACTCTACGCCCCCGGCGGCATCCCCTACAACCCAGCCAGTCCCGACTTTGGCGGGGCGTATGTGCTGACGACTCGGGAAGGGATTACGTATCGCATCAATGGAGCAAGTGGGAATTTGGAATCAGCTATCGATCGCAATGGAAACTCGCTTCAATTCGACGAGCAGGGCGTGGCGTCAAGTCGAGGAGAGAGATTGTTGATTGAACGGGATATCCATGGACGCATTTTGCATGTGGGCAAAGATACAGGAATAGATACTTACTATGAATATGCAAATGGCAATCTTTCAACGATCCGAGATATCGCGGGCGATAGCTTCTCAATGGGATATGATTCGCAGTCTCCTCACTATCTATCCGAGATTGTCGATCCTCGAGGCGAAAAGATCATAGAGGTCGTGTATGACGAAAATGGAAGGTTCGTAGACGTATTTGATGCAAATGGCAACTCGAGCTCAGCACGATTTGATCCGACGCATAGCAAGTCCGAGGTTACAGACGCACGTGGCAACAAGACGATTTTTGAGTACGGTGCTTTGGGCGAGCTTCTCAGCCAGACGGATGCAATGGGAAATCGCCGCGAAATGGAATACGATCAGAATGGCAGCTTGACTCGAACAATTGCGGCTGATGGCACAACAACACAGTTCAAGTATGACCCTGTGGGCAACCTTGTAGTGCTGACAGACGCTCTAGGTGGAAAGATCCATCAACGCTTCGAGAACAATCTGCTAGTCGAGCGAACGGATCGCCTTGGGAATTCGCAGCGATTTTCCTACGACGCTACAGGTAACTTGATTTCGAGTATCGATGCACTTGGTAACGAAACCACTCGAGTCGTTGACCCGAACGGCGAGCTTGCTCGTATCGAAGACGCAAATGGTAACTGGACGGAATTCGTCCGGTCAACATCTGGCCAGGTCGTCATGTCTAGCAACGCTGCCGGGCAAGTGTTAACGCTGGAGCGGAATGCCAGAGGGCAGGTCTCCAAATCGACGCTTTCATTCCCAGGATCAAACGAAATCCTAGATACGGTCTTTGAAACGCTGTACAACGCCAAAGGGCTGGAAACACAAGTAACCAACCCGCTTGGTGGTCAACGAAAAACGGAATACGATCAAGCGGGAAATCCTATTCGCACTGAGGATTCGTTTGGGAACGTAACGACGTCAACTTTTGGGGCAACGGCGGAATTGGAAGCTCTGACCAATGCGGACGGCGTTGCAACTGAACTTGAACGCGACAAGGCAGGCCAGACGACTTTGATTTCCTTTAGCGACGCCAGCGGCTTCAGATTCGAGTATGACGAACTTGGACGACAAATCGCCTTTTGGCAGTTCAATACCGACGGTCCGGAGAGCATTGTTTGGACGCGTACATTTGACTCACGCGGCCACGTTTTGAGTCAAACTGACGTTGGTGATCGAACAACTGCTTACGAGTACGATCCATTGGGTCGACGAGTTGCCGTCATCGACGCCCTCGGGAACAAGACAAGATACGAATTCGACGCCGAAAACCGAATAAAGCGCGAGGTCTCCCCTTTAGGACATGTTTCAGAGTTTTCGTATGACGTGTCGGGGCGGCTGGTGGAAACTGTTTTCTCGGATGGAAGTCGGCGGCTGACGATCTATGATCGTGGTGGCAGACCTATTGAAGTTATCGATGAACTGGGTCAAAAGACCCAATATAGCTACGATGTCTCCGGCAACCTGCTTAGGGTTGTCGAGCCAAACGGGCTTGCGACTCGATACGAATACGCCCAAGGAGATAGATTAGTTGCAATTATAGACGCCAAGAATCGGGTAACTCGCTTTGACTACGATGCCGCAGGCAATCGGACTCGCATTCAGTTTCCGGACGGACAAACAGAAGAATTCGAATACGATCGCGAGTCTCGACTTGTGCGATCCAAGAACGAAGCGGGTGAGGAAACCGCCTACATTAGGGACAGACTTGGAATTGTGACCGAAATCGTGTTCCACGATGGGGCTACACAAAAGTTCGAATATGACGACCGTGGACAATTGATCGCGCAGGAAGATTCAAGCGGCAAAACTAGTTACGAATACAACGCTCGCCAGGAGTTAGTATCTCGAGAGGACACTAACGGAAACACCGTCACATACACGTACGATGTCGCGGGACAGGTCGAAAGCGTGTCAACTTCGGACCGAGTCATTGTATACGGGCGTGATTTGCTAGGGCGTGTAGTCACAATGACGGACCAGGATGGGCTAGTGACTTCCTATGAGTACGATGAAGACGGAAATCATATTGGCGTGCAGTTTCCCAACGGCATTTCCGAGACACGCGAATACGATGTCAGAAACCGACTTACCCGCCTAGTTCAGTCGACGAACGAGGGTGTGTTGGCCTCCTATGAATACATGCGCGACGCGTTTGGTCGAATTTCAAAGGTGACTGAATTGGACGGGACGCAATCAATCTACACCTATGACGAGCGGTTTGAGCTTTTAGAGGAACACACTTTTGCACCTGATGGATCAGCGACAACTTGGAAGAAATACATGTATGACGAAGTTGGCAATCGAGTGCAGACTACCGATCTTCTCAGCGGCAAAACGGAAACCAGTCATTTTGATCAGCGCGATCGCTTAACATCGCGTTCCGATGGCAATACTCGGGTTGACTACGCATTCGATTCCTCCGGACGGGTAGTCGAAGAATCAGACTCCAGCGGGCGGAAAGTTACAACGAGTTGGAACAGCTATGGCCGTATGGACAGCGTAGTGGTCACCGAAGGGGGTTCGACGACGGAAGTCGGATATATTTTCGACTTCGAGGGTAACCTGATTTCGCGTAACGAAGGCGGCTCACTGAGCACAATGATCTATGATACGAATCGAGCAAACGCCAGAGTACTAGCCGAACTTGATCAAGACGGAAATGTTGATCGACATTTTCAATTTGGGGTAGGCTTGAATGTCGTATCAGGACCAAGCGAGTTTTATTCGGTACTATCAGACGGCCAAGGCAATGTTCGCGCACACATGGATCAAAATGGTAACCGACTTAACAACCTTGTGTATGATGCTTTCGGCGTCCTGCTGTTACCGCAGCTCACCGAGTCACTTGAGATGTTGTATAACCAGGAATTGCGAGACACGCTGGTCGGCGTAGATTTTCTTAGAGCCCGGTCGTATGACGCTTCTACTGGCAGATTCACTACCAGGGATCCATTTGAAGGAGTGACCGGCGACTCCTCTCTCGCGGAATCCATACATTTTCGTTGGAAACGATCCAATAAACGTGGATGATCCGAGTGGAGAATACAGTCTGATTGGAGTAGCCGTTGCGGCTAGTCTAGTAACGATTATTGGAACCGCTCTCATCTATAAGGTCGTTGGAGCAAGGGCTCAAGCACAAGTTGCCGCGCAACTTACTTCCCTCCACGCAAGCCGCCCAGGCTGTTTCTTTAAGACTCTCAACAAACATCCGCGATGGAGGACACTACGACACGTTTTTCAAAAAGAGGCAAGCCAACTATTTTGCTGATGAGCATCAGAAAATCTGGGCTGAGATTGCCAGCAACTCGCAAGCTGGGACAGTCGAATTTGCCTCTGGCATTAATAGTGACGCAGCCTACAGTGGTCTCACGGCCAGCCAAGTGGGAACAAATGATGGAGCTCCATTGGCAATTGAGCCGTCAGCCAAGAGCGGCAAGTTCTACAAGCTTTCTGTGAGCAGAGCGTTCACCTCTATCGATATAATGTCTGCTGAAACGACAGGGAACACCAATGCGTCCGCTGGCAAAGTTGGGTTAGTAGTGACTGCGTTCGCCAGAGCTATTGGCTTTGAGGAGTATCCACCAGATTCAGGTGTATCCGAATTCAAGAAGCTGGAAGATCTTGAACGAATCACAATTCGCGAGTTAAATCAATTCGGCGTGCACGCGTCAAAGGCTTTTTGACGCCAGCCCCAACAATACGCCGTCACCCCCTGCGCCGTGCCTAATACGCAGAAAGTGGATTTAGCTGTACAAAACCGCGAGGTTTGCCCGACCTCCATGCTCCCGGCCAAACGTCATCCAATCTCGGAGTCTAGGTGACTTTCTTGAAAAAGCCAATGATGAACAACAGCAGAATTGCCCCGATCGTTCCACCGGCAATCTCGTTCAAAATCGGTGAACTCAGCAGATTAAAATTACCAAACAGGAAGCCGAACAACAGGGCACCCAGGATTCCGACAATAATATTTCCCACGACGCCAAATCCATGGCCTTTGACAATTTGGCCTGCCAGGAAACCGGCTAGCGCCCCAATCAGTAAAGCGACGATTAGTCCAGTGATATTCATAGTCAATTGTCTCCACTTGCAAAACGGTTGGGCTGATAGGGACAGAACTGGGAAAGCGACGACGGAATTCATTACCGCCGCTAGATACCCTTTAGCATACCAGGTCATTACGTAGGTTGTTTCTTCTTGGCTGCACGCCGAAAATCCAATCATGCACGAGAATTTCCTGGGCCAGGCGCCTCGACTTGGCGACCGAAAAGTTGTCAGCCAACGAGGGTGGTCCTTTCGCCGCTATCGTCGTTAGACAGGGTATCGTGATTGGCCGCGGCTGGAATCGTGTTCTGAGCACACACGATCCAACTGCGCATGCGGAAATTTGCGTATCCGCGATGCCTGCAGCACTCTGCAGCATCATTCCTTGGCTGGATGTGAACTGTACAGCAGTTGCGAGCCCTGCCCGATGTGCTTGGCGGCCATACTGTGGGCACGCATCGACTCGGTGACCTACGGCTGCAGCGCTCAGGATGCGGCCGCGGCAGGCTTCGATGATCTCAAATTCTATGAGGAAATCGCCAATCCACCCAACCGGCGATCATTGCCCATGCAGCAAAACATGGCTGAACAAGCAAGGCGCGTTTTCGAGCTGTGGTTAGCTAAATCCGATCGGCGTCTCTATTAGTTCTTTTTCGAGACAGTGGCGGGTGCAGCGGCAACCGTGAGAGGCCCTGAATCCCTTAGGATTCACTCGCTCGCGCTCGCACGTCGTGCTTGGTCCGATTTCTATGGAGGACGCAATATCAAAACTAATGCGGCGGTTTACTAAAATACGCAGACTGATAAGGCTGAGTGGTCCTAAGAAGAGGCCCGTCGTGATTTCCTTTTGAGCGCAGATGGTGTACCCTAAGAGGCGTGTCAAAGCAGAGCTTGGCTGTCTATTTCACACATCATGGCGGTGCGTGGTGCTACGTTTGCTCAAGTTATGGTTCCGCAGAGCCGAGGCCTTGTTTCGAGAACCTATTACACCGAGTGTGCGTGTTGCCATCTAGCCGACGGGTGACAAGTGCCCAGCCTGTTCCACCGCTTCCGTCCAGCGGCAAACTGTGGGACTTCGGTCGAACTTTTGTAATAAATCCTTCCATCAAAACGGAGAATCGCATGCGTCGCCTTCCATTGTTGCTAGTCTTGGCCGTGCCTGCGATGCTCGCCGGCTGCCAACCGTCGTCTGTAGCACCCACCTCGCCTACGGCGAATGCCACCTCCGAAACGAGCGAAGGCATGGGGCAGCAGGTGGCCCCACCGCCGCAGGCGACGCCGGGCGAGACTGCCAAAGCAAATGAGTATGGGGAATGGCTAGCCCCTCCTGAGTCGATCAGTCCACGCTTAAAAGGCATGTACGACCAGCAGGTCCAGGCAGTCATCCAGGGAGACCTGTCCAGTGCCGCGAGCTTGGCTCTGGCATCACAGCAAGTTGCAACGGAACTCATGCAGCAGGAGGAGACGGAGGCGGGTTACGCATTCTTTGGGCAAGCCGGGAGGGCAGTGCGCCAGGCGCTCGAGCATGGCCAGCCGCAGTTACCAGCCTCTTTTCCCGGGCCGATCTTCTACAACGAGGCATGCGCGCTTGCTCGGTCGGGTAAGCCAGACCAGGCCCTGTCCGCATTGTCGGACGCCATCACCCATGGATTCACCGATTTTGAATTATTGAACTCGGACGCTGACCTGGAAATTCTGCGGGCCAGCGATGGCTTCGAAGATAAACTGGCAGAGTGGAAGCAAGCTGCGGTGGAGAAGATGAAGGAGCATGTCCGCGAGGATCTCAACAGTGGCGAATCGTTTCCATTCACACTTGCTGCCCAGGACATCCAAGGCAACGCGCAGTCACTCGAAGAGCTCAAGGGTAAAGTCGTGATTGTGGATGTGTGGGGAACGTGGTGTCCACCCTGTCGTGAAGAAATCCCCTCGTTTATCAAGCTTCAAGAGAAGTATGGCGACCAAGGCTTTCAAATGATTGGCCTGAATTACGAACGCAAGGGAGATCCCGAAGCCGACCTGGCGGCAGTCGTGGGATACGTAGAACAAAATGGAATTAATTACCCGTGCATCATGGGTGATGACGAAACGCGAGCACAGATCCCAGATTTCCAAGGATTCCCGACGACACTGTTTGTCGATAAGACAGGCAAGGTGCGGATGAAGGCCGTAGGCTTGCACGAATTCGACTACCTGGACGCGGTCATCGCGGAGCTACTGGCTGAGTAGTGACCGAGTTGCTGTGCAGGCGGTCGCCATGTTGAGTCGTCGACAATTGCTGACAAAAAACCTTCGCCAGGCCTGGGAAGTCGACTGCTGAGCGCCCTGTTGGATTCCGAATCGGCATTGAGCCAGGACGGTCCAGGGGGCGCGTGGCCAACGCGGTCTGCACATCAGTGATTGGTGGCCACGTTCTACGCGGCCGAAAATCGACATTACGTGATGGATATTCATGCCACCATCTTTGATCGAATGGGGCTCGACCACCTGGCTATGCACGAGCCTGGTCGCAAACGCCTAGAACGCGACTTGGTACACTCATCTACGATATCATCGCCTGGCGGGCTGTTGATATAGTAAACCGCTCTTCAAGACTTTCGGCAGTCTCCGGCCCAGTCGAAACTCTTGGCGGTTTGTTGATTTAGTGGTGAGTTGCTCGTTTGTTGTTTAACCCGCAGCCGTAGGCGAGGCATAAGGGTGCGGACCTCGCCTTCGGCTGCGGGTTAAACGATTAAATCAACAGCCCGTTGACGCGTTTCGCTACCCTAAAAGCGAATTGGACCTGAGCACTAGCTGCCCTTGTGCGGGTTGCGAGCAGGGTGTGCTACAATAGGCCGGAATTCCCCGCCCAGCGCCGCGCTGTATCTCTTGTCTTGTGAGCTTGCCGTGATGATGTGCACCGATCCTTCGTTTGTTTGCCTGTCTGGCGTTCGCGTCTCTTCACCAGTGGACGTCGCCACACTGCGTCGCGCAACCGCCGGTCACTGTCCGACCGTCCGAGACCCCTCAACCTAGCCGGACAATCGGTCGAGCTAGTCAAAGCCGATAATCCTCCGCCATTGCAAATGCTGGTACCCGGTTTCGAAGTGCTTGAAATCCCGGTTGAGTTGACCAATGTAAACAACATTCGATTCCGGCCCGACGGCCAACTGGTTACGCTGGGATACAACGGTGACATTCACTTGCTGAGCGATAGCGACGGTGATGGACTGGAGGATCGGGCGAAGCTGTTTTGGAAGAATGAGGGCAGTCTGCGTGGTCCGATTGGCATGCTGCTCACACCACCCAACTACCCGCATGGACAGGGTGTGTTTACTCCCAGCAAAGGCAAATTGTCGTTAATCGTGGATCAAGACGGTGACGACAAAGCCGACAAAGAGCTTGTGGTTGCCAGCGGCTGGCAGGAAATCCCGCAGAATGTCGACGCCACAGGCATCGCCATGGATGCGTCTGGCTATCTGTACTTTGGCCTGGGTACTGCCAATTACGCCAACGCCTATCTGGTCGACGAGCAAGGCGTCGCGCACTACGATCTGCATAGTGAGCGAGGCACTGTGCAACGCGTGTCGCCGGACTTCAAGACGCGGGAAACGGTGGCAACGGGCATTCGCTTTCCGATAGCATTTGCCTTCAACGCGGCCGGCGATTTGTTCTGCACAGAGCAGGAGGGCGCGACCTGGTTGCCAAATGGCAATCCGCTGGATGAATTGCTACAGGTTGTGGCCGGAAGGCATTACGGATTTCCGCCACGACATCCACGTCACAATCCGGATGTCATCGACGAACCATCGCTATTTGATTACGCACCTCAGCATCAATCCACGTGTGGCATGGTGTTCAATCTTGCCGTCAATGGAGGTCCGGTGTTTGGTCCACAGTGGTGGAGTGGCCATGCCTTGCTGTGTGGTGAGTCGCGGGGCAAAATCTGGAGGACGCAGCTGGTACCTAGCGCACACGGTTATGTTGCCGCAACGCAGCTGATTGCCTGCCTGCAGATGTTAACGGTCGACGCGTGTGTCGCCCCCAATGGCGATCTCGTTGTGGCCTGCCACAGTGGGCCGCCGGATTGGGGAACTGGGCCGACAGGCATTGGCAAGCTGTTTCGCGTGCGCATGACAGATTCCCAAGTCTGCGCGTCCCACCAACGCTTGGGCCAATTCCGCTCGCGAAATACAAATCGCCTTCGACCGGCCCCTGGACGCCAGCCGCTTGCAGGGAATCGCCGATCGGATACAGATTCAGTTTGGCGAGTACGTTCGTGCGGGAGATGAGTTTGAGACGTTAGTGCCGCCCTACGCCGTTGTACAGCAACAGTTGGCCGCTCCGCGGCGCAAGCTAGCAGTACATGGGCTGGCAATTTCTAATGATCTCCGCAATATCGTGTTACAGACTGCTCCGATGACGGCCAACTCGCATTATGCGATCTCCATTCCGATGGCTAACTCGGTATCCGATGAGCAACTCGACACAAATCAAGACTCGCATGACCAACACGCCATCATCGACGTGGATCTCGAACTGACTGGCGTGATGGCCACGCTCACTGGGAAGGCAGCGATAGTTGGAAGCGCTGACGAAGCGGCCGAACAGGCAGTGTGGACGGGTTGGCTACCGCATGTCGATTGGCGGGTAAGTCAAGAGCTCACCCGCTACAGCGCAGTGCACGAAATCGCTTCGATCGGCGTTGCGCGACGGCGGCATGCTTACGCTCGAGTCCAGGCTTGATTTGAAGAATATCCTGCGTCCCGCGGTGCAACCCGTGCGCCGAGCTCGATTACCAGTGGCCAGAGGAAATCGTGAGTTTGCGATTCGATGCAGCACAGCCACTGAGGCTGATCAACCAAGACAGGCTGCTGGTTGGAAGGCGCGGTGCCGATGGGCGATATCGGGTCGAGCTGCAGGTCCCCCAGGATGCGAGTGGCAGCTTCCCATTCAAGCTACAGCTAGACGTCGCGGAGGACAGCCTACCGGATTGTAGCGTTGCCGTTTCCACCAACGAGGACTCGCGTTGGCGGGCGATCCCACTGAGCAGGTTTTACCTACCCTGGTCGGCTACGTCCCGCGAGCCCATGCAGACAACCCCTGAGACTGCGCGTTGCGGAAATTGCCGAAGGCAACTGGGGGCGTGGGCGTCGCATATTTAACAGCCAGGCGGCGAGTTGCTTCAAGTGCCATCCCGCACCCGGATTCTCGCCACAGGCGGATGCGGTTGCTCCAACTGTCGGCCCCGATCTGAGTAACCTGGTGCATCGCGATTATGCCTCCGTCCTACGCGACATCCAAAACCCCAGCTTTGCGATTAATCCGGATTACCTAGGCCAGATCGTGTTGCTCCGCGACGGGCGCATTCTGACTGGCGTGCTACAAACCCGCCACGGGCAACTGTTCTTGGGTGACGCCGAGGGCAGGCTGGCGCACATCCCCAGGAACGAGATCGAGTCGATCAAGGCGGCCGAGGTATCGATCATGCCGCAGGGCATCAAGGAAAAACTGAGTGCGGATCAGATGCGAGATCTGATGACCTACCTGCTCACACCGGCCCCGCATATGCCGCTAGATTCACCGCTGGCAGCCCCGCCGCTGCGGACGAGTGCTGAAGTGGCAGCTGTCCTGGCCGGTTCACAGCCGCCTACCGAAGAAGTCAAACAGCTGAAAATTGTGCTGGTGGCCGGAAAGAAAGATCATGGGCCCGGTGAGCACGACTATCCCGCATGGCAGATCCAATGGGGCCAGCTCCTGGCCGCCGCAGAGCGCGTGACGGTAGAGGCCGCCTGGGATTTCCCCAATGAGGATCAAATGCGAGATGCTGACATGTTGGTCTTCTTTCAAAAAGGCCAATGGAACGACGCTCGCCAGGCCAGCATGGATGCCTATTTCGAACGCGGCGGTGGGGCGGTCTATATCCACTGGGCCGTCAACGGTGACGATCGCGTGGCGGATTTCGCACAGCGCATCGGCTTGGCTTCAAAGGGCGGAAGCATCAGTTATCGGCATGGACCGCTGGATCTGCAAGTGCATAACACGGACCATCCGATCATGCGGAATATGGAGCCCCTGCAATTGTACGACGAAAGTTACTGGCGGCTAACAGGAGATACCGGCGAGGTAACACTGCTGGCCAGCAGTTTGGAAGACGGAAGCCGCAGCCCCAGTTGTGGTGTTATGACCGCGGCAATGGACGCGTGTTCGTCAGCATCCCCGGACATGACAGCTGGACGTTTGATGATCCGTTATTTCGCGCGATTCTGCTGCGGGGTATGGCTTGGACGGCACAGGAACCGATCGATCGTTTCAACGAGTTGGTCACGCCTGGCGCGAGGATATCGAGGTAGAAATTCTTGCAGCAGCCGCAGCTAGTAGCCATCATAGGCCGCTGATGTTCAACAAGAAACGAGAGTAGCCATCACACTCGACTGTGAAGATCAGCATAAAAGATAGTAGCCATCACACTCCGCTGTGATGATCAGCATAAAAGATAGTAGCCATCACACTCCGCTGTGATGATCAGCATAAAAGATAGTAGCCATCACAGGCCGCTGTGATGATCAACAAGAAACCACCACTCTTCCAACAGCCTATCGAAATCTGGAGCGTCATCGTGCGAAAAAGCATTTCAAGTCTGATGTGTTTATTGACCATTTCCCTAATAGCAAATTCGCTGGCGTTGCCCGCGCAAGAGTTGCCGGATCCAGCGACGGTCAAGGCAGTCCAACTGTTTCGCGTCCCCGACTACTGTGAAGGCGTTGTCTTCGACCATCAGGGCCAAGGCTATATATCTCACGCCAAATCCATTACCAAATTCGCATTGAATGGTGAGCATCAAATATGGGCTGAAACGGGTGCGCCCAATGGCCACAAGATCTTGGCCGATGGCAGCCATTTGGTTTGCGATGCAAGTCAGCATGCGGTCTTGCACTTGTCGGCAGACGGCAAAATACTCGATGCAGCCTCAAAGGAATGTAATGGAAATCCCTTACGTGGCCCCAACGATTTGACATTGGATATGGAAAATGGCGGCTTCTATTTTTCGGATCCAGGCGGCAGCGGAATTGACAATTTGATCGGCACAGTGCATTTTGTCGATCGCGATGGCAAGACACATTTGGTCGACGATGGACTAGCATTTCCGAATGGGATCGTGTTGTTGCCTAACGGCAAGCAGCTGCTCTTGGCAGAAAGTCAAAAGAACAGGATCTTGGTGTACGATGTATTGTCCCCCGGCAAGCTCGGACCACGACGCGTGTTTGCCGAACTTCCGGCCAAGGACGAGAGCCAAGGGCAGATCGACAATCAACCCGATGGCATGTGCCTGGACGCCGCCGGCAATCTGTATGTTGCGCATTATGGGATGCAACAGGTCCAGGTTTTGGATCCCACTGCAAAGCTGATCTGCGCTACGCCGGCGGGAACCTGACCACCAGCAATGTTGCTTTCGGAGGTCCCAATCATGATCAGCTGTTTGTTACAGGCGGGCTGCCAAGTGAAGTCGGCGGTGGCGGACTATTCCGGCTTGACCTACACGTCAAGGGCCTGGTGATCTGACCCAGCAGGGACAACCATTAGCCGCAGGCGAAGAAACAGCGCACGCGCATCGCGTGTACCCTGTACATCGTGAATGCGCAGGATCTGAATCCGCTTACCAGCCAATGCGAGGCTGATGCCAATATTACCAGCACTGCGATCAGCACTAGTGTCGCCAATGAGTTTTCCGACAAAGGCCTTGCGGGAATGGCCAATCAAAATGGGCCGGCCAGTTCCAGAAACCGCTCAGCCCGTCTCAGCAGAGCAATATTGTGCTCGTGCGTTTTGCCAAATCCGACACCGGGATCTAGGCAGATGCGACTGGCGTCAATTCCGGCAGCCAACAATTGCTGATCGCGTTGGGACAAGTACTGGAAGATATCTTCCACAACATTCTCATACTGTGGGTTATCCTGCATGGTCTGCGGAGTACCTTGCATGTGCATGGCACACACGCCGGCATGGGTTTCGGCAGCCAATGCCAGCATCTCGGGATCGCCTTGGAGCCCCGTGACATCATTGATGATTTCCGCACCAAGCTCAATTGCGGCACGGGCCACGATGGCTTTAGATGTATCGATGGAAATCGGAATGTTGACTCGCCCCATCAACGATTGGATGATGGGTTCAATGCGGCGAAATTCTTCAGCGGCGGCTACAGCGTGGCTATACGGACGCGTGCTCTCGCCGCCGATATCGAGAATATCCGCTCCGGAGTCTTCCAGTGCAATGCCTGTTCAACGGCCTGCGATGGCGTGAAGAATTTCCCGCCATCTGAAAGCCATCCGGCGTGACGTTGACGATGCCCATCAGTGCTGGGATGTTCGAAAACGTCAGACTCCGCGTGCGGAGCTGCCATTTACCGGCGATGTTGGATTGCACGTTCAAGCAAGACCTGAACTCGCCGCGCTTGCCAGAAGCTTGCTGGCGTTGCCGGCTTGACCGAAGGCGGTCATGCGGGCGATGCAAACTTGCTTCATGGCTTCGCGGGCTGGCTTCAGGTAGTCGCGTGGATCGAACTTCTCAGGGGTCTCCGCCAGCACCTTGCGAATCGCACCGGTGATGGCCATGCGGCAGTCGGTATCCACATTGATCTTGCGGACGCCGCTCTTGATTCCGCGCTGAATCTCTTCGACCGGTACGCCGTAGGTCTGCTTCATCTTGCCGCCATACTTGTTGATGATGTCTTGCAGTTCCTGCGGTACGGAAGAACTGCCGTGCATGACCAAGTGCGTATTGGGCAACTCGCGCGTGGATCTCTTCGATGCGGCTCATGGCCAGCACTTCGCCATCCGGCTTACGAGAGAACTTGTAGGCTCCGTGGCTCGTGCCGATGGCGACGGCCAACGCATCGACTCCCGTGGCGGCCACGAATCGAGCTGCTTCTTCGGGATCGGTCAACAACTGATCATGGCTCAGCTGTCCGACCGCACCGTGCCCATCCTCCTGCTCGCCTTCGCCGGATTCGAGCGATCCCAGGCAACCCAGTTCGCCTTCGACCGAAACGCCTTGTGCATGGGCCAGCTTGACCACTTCCGCGGTCACCTGCACGTTGTAATCGTAACGGCTGGAGTCTTGCCATCTTCTTCCAGCGAGCCGTCCATCATGACCGACGTAAAGCCGTTCTCGATGGCACTGAGGCACGTTTCGACACTATTGCCGTGGTCTTGGTGCATGACGATCGGAATGTGGGGGTACAGCTCGGCTGCGGCCAGCATCAGGTGCCGCAGGTAGGCGTCTTGCGAGTAGGCCCGTGCTCCGCGCGAGGCTTGGATAATGACCGGCGAATCGGTTTCTTCGCCGCCTCCATAATCGCCTGGATTTGCTCCATATTGTTCACATTGAAGGCAGCGACGCCGTAATTATTTTCCGCTGCGTGATCCAAAACGACTCGAAGAGGCACCAAAGGCATCAGAAATCTCCCACCGACCGAGCCGGTTTGCAGTAAATTAATGGGTTAACATTTCACATTACATCTGCAGTAGATTATCGGCTTTCGCTGGCCGTTGACAATCCCCTCAGGCTCAGGGCGCAAACTGCCACTGCCTGGACAAATCACTCAGAACGATGGACTTCTCAAATGCCGCAGCCGCCCGACGATAGCCAGCACACAGCACCGCCTCAGACGCAACCGCGGACCGCACTGAAAAGCCTGGAGCAGTGGGACGATTTCATCGGGAATGCGGTCTACCCCGTGGCGGGTCAGAAGACCGCCGCGGACTACCGCGACTATGGCGAATCGACGCGCAGTGGCGTCCGCGAGTTTTATCAGCTCAACCACCGAGAGCAGACACTAGCGTTTGTGCAGAACAAGCGCGCCACCTATCTCGGACTCGACCATCGTCAGATGGGAATTTTCGAGGCCCTGCAGTTCCTGAACACGTTGGTCGACGATTCAGACCCGGATATCGAACTCGACCAATTGCAACACCTCCTGCAGACTTCCGAGGCGATTCGCGGTGACGGTCACCCCGATTGGTTTGTTCTGACCGGGTTACTGCACGACCTGGGAAAAGTGCTGTGTTTGTTTGGTGAGCCCCAATGGGCGGTCGTCGGCGATACTTTTCCTGTAGGCTGCGCATTTAGCGACAAGATCGTCTACGCGGAATTCTTTGTCGACAACCCAGATGCCCATGACGAGCGCTATAAAACAAAGCTAGGGATTTACAGCGAAAACTGCGGCCTGGAAAACGTATTGATGTCGTGGGGGCATGATGAGTACTTGTTCCATGTGCTTTGCCCGTACATGCCTGTGGAAGCTCTGTATATGGTGCGTTACCACTCCTTCTACGCGTGGCATCGCGAGGGACAGTACGATTGGTTGTGCAACCAGCAGGACCGGGAGATGTTGGGCTGGGTGCAGGCCTTCAATCGCTATGACCTGTACTCGAAGTCGCCTGAGCCGCCCGATTGGTCTGCTTTGCGTCCGTATTACGCCGATCTTGTCGGCAAGTACCTGCCGGAAACGTTGAGGTTCTAGAGCTGAGCACCCTCTAGCTGCAGGTCTCGCTATCCGGACGCGTAGCCATGACAACTCTTTCTATTTCCTCGGCCGACATGCCGCGATCTACGAGCGTCTGCTTCAATTGAACTTCGTCTCGATTCTTGACAATGCTGCGGACCGCATTGGCGATGGCGCTGATGCTCAGCCACACGAAAACACAGATGGTGCCAAAGATTGCCACGGCAAATGGCGAGCTGAAGATTTGCATGATTCGCGTGCTTTCCATGTGAGTTGAAGCGAACGGCTACTCGCGTATTCGAGTGATTCTATCAAATATTGGGGCCATTTTCGGTAATTTTGGCGAACGGCAAGACGTCGCCACGCTGCATAGCCAACCGCGCGTCGAGCTGCGGATGGCGAGTATCGAAGCGCGGAAAGGCTGTCGGTTTCAGCAAGGATCTCGCCCAAGAAATGCCAGAGTTGCGGCCGGGGCTCGACAGAAAGCGGACGTCATTGATAATTTCTGGTGACTCATTTCTTGAAGAACTACGGGCTTTTCACAGTATGGCGAGTTTATCATGGCCAAAAAGACGATTGCAGATATTGATCCGCAGGGCAAAGTCGTCCTGATGCGTGTCGACTTCAATGTGCCACGACATCAGGCGGAAACATCACCGATGATCGTCGGATACGAATGGCGATACCGTCCATCGAGTCGGTGATCAACCGCGGCGGACGACTGGTGCTGATGAGTCACTTGGGGCGTCCCAAGGGGAAACGGCCCCGAACCCAATATGTCGCTTGCTCCGGTCGCAGAACGACTGGCCGAATTGCTGGGCAAGACCGTGACCTTTGCCACCGACACCGTCGGCGCAGATGCCGAAGCCAAGATCAAGGCGCTGAAAGATGGCCAAGTATCGGTGCTCGAAAACCTGCGTTTCAATGCCGGTGAAAAGACGGGAGATGCGGAGTTCGCGGCAAATCTGGCCAGGTGGGCCGACATTTATTGCAATGACGCCTTCGGTACTTGCCATCGCGACGGATGCCTCGATGGTTGCAGTTCCTCAAGGCGATGGGTAGCAAGCCTAAGGTGGTTGGCTTCTCTGGTTTCGAAAGAGATTCAGTACCTGCGAGATACGATTTCGACGCCTGCCCGGCCCCTTCGTGGCCATCTTGGGGGGCGCAAAGTCAGCGACAAGATCAAAGTCATCGACAATCTGCTCGGCATCTGCGACTATGTGCTCATCGGTGGCGCGATGGCCTACACCTTTTCATTGGCCAACGGGTGGCAAGGTCGGTGACAGTCTGGTCGAACCCGACAAAGTCGACTTGGCCAAGAAGCTGATCGCCAAGGGTGGCGACAAACTTTGGTTGCCGGTCGACACGCATTGCGGCGACGATTTCTCGGCGATTGCAAGAAGCAAGTCGTCGCGGCTGGCGAAATTCCCGACGGTTGGCAAGGCCTCGATATTGGCCCCAGCACGGCGCAAAGTTATGCGGACCTGCTGAAGCGCGCGAAAACGGTGGTGTGGAACGGTCCGATGGGCGTTTTCGAAATGCCTCCATTTGATGAAGGCACGAAAGCGGTCGCGCAAGCCATTGCCGATAGTGCGGCGACGAGCATCATTGGTGGCGGCGACTCCGCGGCAGCCATCGAGCAGCTGGGCTTCGCCGAGAAAGTCACCCACGTCAGCACGGGCGGCGGTGCCAGCCTGTCGATGCTGGAAGGAGAAAAATTCGAGGCGGTTGAGCTTGCTGGATGAAGCTTGATTCTTGCATTGCAAGCTGATAATGCTGGAATGACCGCCCAAATCGCTTAGAATGTCTTACCCCAAAGTGCAGGCGATTGTAGAATTTTTAGTATTCCCGCCGGGGTAGAATACTCGATACAACCCTTGCATTCTGCAGAAACACTGCGAACGGCAGGCATTGCCTGCGTTCCCTAGAAGGCAAACTCCACCACAGGCTCTCTTTGAATGTCGACTGATACTCCGCAGGCGGAAGCCGCCAAGCAGGTCCAGGTTGTAAGCGGAATTACGGTTCGTCTGGCTGGCGATTCCGGCGACGGAATGCAATTGCTCGGAACTCAGCTGACCAACACTTCCGCCCTGGCCGGCAACGACGTTGCCACCTTTCCTGACTTTCCAGCCGAGATTCGCCGCCGCGTGGAACGCGTGCTGGCGTCAGCGGTTTTCAAGTTCAATTTGCTGCGCACGAGGTGCACACGCCGGGCGATACGCTGGACGCGCTGATTGCCATGAATCCAGCCGCCCTGGTCACCAACCTCACTGATCTGCGGCCCGGTGGTTTGCTCATTGTCAACGAAGACAGCTTCGAGGACAAAGACCTGAAGCTGGCGAACGTCGCCCAGAATCCGCTCGGACGAGCCATGGGTGGAAAACTATCGGGTGGCCAAGGTTCCGATGACGAAGTTGACGCGAAAAGCCGTCGCCGACCTGGGCCTGTCGACGAAGGAAGCCGATCGCTGCCGCAACTTTTTCGCGATGGGTCTGGTGTATTGGCTTTACGGTCGTGACATGGAAGCCACGCTACGATTCATTAGGAACAAATTCGCCAAGATGCCCGAAATCCAAGAAGCCAACGAGCGGGCCTTGCGGGCCGGCTGGGCGTTTGGTGAGACAACGGAATTGTTCGGTGCCTCCTACCAAGTTGAGGCGGCCACACTACCAGCGGGCACCTATCGCAACATCATGGGCAATCAAGCCCTGGCCTGGGGCCTGATGACGGCTGCCAAGTTGAGTGACAAAGAACTGTTCTACGGATCCTACCCGATTACGCCCGCCAGCGACATTCTTGCATGAGCTGTGCAAGTACAAGAATTTTGGTGTCTGCACGGTTCAAGCCGAAGACGAAATCGCGGCGGTATGCGCGGCGATTGGCGCAGCCTACGGTGGCGCCATGGCGGTCACCACGAGCAGTGGACCGGGCATTGCACTCAAAGCCGAGGCGATGGGCCTGGCGGTCATGATCGAGTTGCCGTTGCTGGTCATCGACGTACAACGCGGTGGCCCAAGTACCGGGCTGCCGACCAAGACGGAACAAGCCGATTTGATGCAACTGCTACTACGGCCGCAATGGTGAGGCTCCCGTGCCGATTCTGGCGGCCAGTAGCCCCGGTGACTGTTTCGATACCGCCGTTGAAGCCTGGCGAATTGCCACGCGTTCATGGTGCCGGTGGTCATCCTGTCCGATGGTTATATCGCCAACGGCTCCGAACCTTGGTTGATTCCGAACCTTGACGAACTTGAGCCAATCAAGATCGATCACCCGACGGCCTCAAAGGATGGACAGCCATTCCTGCCCTACGCGCGCAACGCCGACTAGCCAGACCTTGGGCCATTCCCGGCACTCCGGGCCTGATGCATCGCGTCGGTGGTTTGGAAAAGCAGGACGGCACGGGTAACGTCAGCTACGATGCGGAGAATCATCAACGCATGATGCATACTCGTGTTCAGAAAGTTGCCAACGTAGCGTCCATGATTCCTCCGCAACAAGTGACCGGTCCACAACAAGGCGAGCTACTGGTGTTGTCATGGGGGGGAACCTACGGGGCCTGTCATACCGCCGTGCAGCAGGCCATAGATGCCGGCGCGAGCGTTGCCCATTGCCATCTGCGGCACATGAATCCATTCCCATCCAACTTGGGAGATATTCTGAGTCGGTATGAGACCGTGCTCATCCCTGAATTGAATCTTGGTCAGCTGCGAACGCTGATCCGTGCTCAATACTTGGTCGATGCGATTGGCTTTAACAAAGTGAAGGGCAAGCCGTTCAGTGTCGGTGAACTGGTCGAGAAAATCCAAGAGCTAACCAAGTCCAAATCCAATGGCAAGGCACTGTCAATCCCGTGCCGGCTAGTGTGATTTGAGACCGCTGTAACGAAACTTTCGCGGTTAGACGAGAAGAAATAACTTACGGAACCGGCCCAGCGTCAACCTTCTCCAGACTTTTTGATGAGCTTGAAAGAAGCCAATCTATGATGAGTACCGAACTGCCCGTTTTGACTGCCGCTGACTTTGCGAGCGACCAGGATATTCGTTGGTGCCCGGGCTGCGGCGACTATTCCATTCTGCAAATGAAGAAGATGCTGCCCACGCTAGGCTTGCCACTTGAGCAGATCGTATTCGTCTCCGGCATCGGCTGCTCGAGTCGTTTTCCGTACTACATGAACACTTATGGCATGCATAGCATCCATGGTCGCGCCCCAGCCTTTGCAACCGGACTGCGTGTCGCACGACCGGACCTGAAAGTATTCGTGATCACTGGCGATGGTGACTCGCTGAGCATTGGTGGCAACCACTTCATCCACCTGTTGCGACGCAATGTCGACGTGACTTTGGTGCTATTCAATAATCGTATTTATGGATTGACCAAGGGACAGTACTCACCCACCAGTC
Organism: Pirellulaceae bacterium; assembly: GCA_963707245.1. Classification (GTDB taxonomy): domain Bacteria; phylum Planctomycetota; class Planctomycetia; order Pirellulales; family Pirellulaceae; genus Aureliella. The sequence continues at coordinate 42,126 of CAVPPY010000014.1, read as the reverse complement.
CTGAGGGACAGGTCACCAAGAGCACTCCCCTGGGATCACTGGACCATCCGCTCAATCCTATCACGGTAGCCTTGGCGGCTGAGGCCAGCTTTATCGCTCGTAGCGTTGATGTGCACATCAAGCATCTGGGCGATACGCTTTACCGGGCGGCGATGCACAAGGGCACCTCGGTGGTTGAAGTCTATCAGAACTGCAATGTGTTTAACGACGGTGCCTTCAGCTATGCCCAAGACAAGGCAACCCGCGAAGACACGACCCTAGAACTGGAGCACGGCAAGCCGCTGATCTTTGGTAAGAATCGTGATAAGGGCATTCGCTTGAACGGGCTGCGCCCGGAAGTCGTCGATCTGTCCAACGGCACGGTCTCGCACGATGACCTGCTGTTCCATGACGAAAAATGCGATTCGACGCTAACGCATATCCTAGCCAAGATGCGTTATCCGGATTTCCCGGAACCGATTGGTGTATTCCGCGATGTTGAGCTGCCCGTATACGAAGACCAGGTTCACAGCCAGATCGAGTCCGCCCTTACAAAACGCGGACCAGGCGATCTAACGAAGCTATTTCATAGCGGCGATACCTGGGAAGTCGCCTAGCACCAGTATGAATGGCAAAAGCCCGTTGAGCGTGCTGCTGTTGGAACCCTTTGGGGATGGTAGTCACGCGGCTTTTTATCGTGGCTGGCGCGGCGAGAGTGCGCACGCATTCACGGTGCTGGATCTGCCCGCTGTACACTGGAAATGGCGTTCGCGGCATGCATCGCTAACATTGGCGGTGAGAGCACGGGCCCTGATCGAGGCCGGAAGTCACTTCGATGTCGTTCTGTGCAGCGACATGCTCAACCTGCCCGAGTGGCGTGGGCTGGCGGGTAGTCCGCTGTGTAACTTGCCCAGCATTGTGTATTTCCACGAAAATCAATTCACTTATCCGCTGAATGCGGGCGTCCGCCGCGATTACCACTACGGATTCAGCAACATGCTTGCCTGTATTGCGGCGGACCAAGTCTGGTTTAACTCGGGCTTTCATTTGCGGGAATTTGCGACTGCGGCGGAGTGCTGGCTAAAGCGGATGCCTGATTTTCGCCATGAGGATCTAATACAGCAGAAGTTGGCCGCCGCCCGTATCTGTCCGCCTGGGATTGCCCCGCGCAGAGTCGCGGGCGACCGACGCCACGCGTCGGCTGAATCACCACTGAGGATTGGTTGGGTAGCCCGCTGGGAGCATGATAAGCGACCTGATCGTTTCGCAGACGTCGTATGCGAGTTAGTTGCCAGGCAACTTCCTTTTCAATTGGTGTTACTCGGTCAACACGACGACAAGCAGCATCCCAGCTTGAAAAAGATCCAAAGGCTGGCAAGCGGGCATATTCGTCATGCGGGCTACGTCGTCGACCAAGAAGCGTATTGGAAATTGCTGAGAGACATCGATGTCGTTATCTCAACCGCCGATCACGAATTCTTTGGTGTTGGAATCGTAGAAGCCGTTGCGGCTGGGGCTGTGCCACTGCTGCCTCAACGTTTGTCCTATCCCGAAGTGTTTGACTTAGCGGCCAACCCCGATCGCAAGCGATTCTTCTATTCGGGGGAAGCCCCTGAGTTGGTGGAACGCCTGAGCTGCATGATCCGCCAGCACCCGCGCCGCTTGCAGACGCCGGCGGAATACAGTCCGTAGCTGAACAGTACCGCTGGAGTAAATTGGCGGCCACCTATGACGAATTACTATGCGACTTGGTCGCCAAGTCGGACGTCTAATGGCTGGTGAAAAGTTCTGGCAAAACTGACTTGATTGACCAGACGCGCAACCAATGCACTCACTTGATTGCCAATATGCCGTCGATGGGCGTGCTAGTTCGGCAGCAGCTAACATCGCGGAATCCGGCCTGCTGCAGCAATCCCTCGTATTCAGCCAACGTACGCTCTTTACCCTCCGTACAAACCAGCATATTGAGATTCTGCATCTGGGCCCAGCTCGGCCCAGCCTTGTCATCCCACAAGACCTTCTCGCAAATAAGTAGAGCACCTTGAACTGGCAGCCGCTCATAAATCCTGCGTAGCAGCAGGAGCACTTTGTCCTCACTCCAGTCGTGAATAATCCTGCCCAACGCATACAGGTCGCCGGCGGGCAATTCATCGCAAAAGAAATCACCTGAGGTGATTCCGATGCGCTCGCAGGCCACCGAACTGCCAACCATTTTTTCAGCCAATGGACGAGCTGCCGGCAAATCGAAAACGGTTGCCTCGAGCTCCGCATATCTCTCGCAAGCAGCGATTGCCAAGTGTCCCGTTGCACCGCCGAGATCCACCAAATGCCTGAAGCGACTGAGATCTAGCGCATTCACAACCGCCGGGGAGCTAATCGTGCCGAAGCCATGCATGCCCATTAAGAACTCATTGGCCGCGTGTTCCGTCTTGAAGAAACTGGAAAATAGCGGTTCGTCCCAGCCAAAACACTGCTTCCAACGGCTAGTGCCTTCGCGAATCGCATCTTCCAGCTTTCCCCAGAGTTGCCATCCAACCGCGTTGGAGTAATTAATGTAGCCAGTCATCCGTCGAGGGCTAGTCGATGTCAGGTAGGTGCTGGCCACCGCTGAATTAGAGAATTCATCCTGCTGCTTGCACAGCAACTGAACACCCACCAGGGCGCACAGCAAACGCTCCAAGGCGTCGGCATCGCAGCCCAGGACTCCGCTCAGCTGCGCTGAGCTTTGAGGATTGTTCTCGAGCGCATCGAAAACACCCAGCTGCACTCCGGCAAACATGGCCTTTGAGCGTCGGTAGCCCTGCAGTAATTCGACCACAAGCTGCGAATCGGCAACGGTTAGATCCTGCGCCATGGATAATCGAGCCTCTGTGTGTTCGACGTGCGATATATTGATTTGCCGTTTTGCGATTCTGGCCCATGCTAATCAGTGGGCAGTATGTGCCCCAGTTTTTCGCGTTTGGTTGCGAGGTAGGCGGCATTATGCGGATTGGTTTGCGAGATCAGTGGTACCTGATCGACGACCCGCAGGTCAAAGCCCCGCAAATTAAACGCCTCGGTCTTCTTCGGGTTATTCGTCAGCAAGCGTACTTCGGTCAGACCCAAATCCTTTAAGATCTGAATACCAACACCGTAGTCGCGCATGTCCGCTTTGAAGCCCAGTGCATGATTGGCTTCAACGGTATCCATCCCCGACTCTTGGAGCGCATAGGCTCGAATCTTTTGGGCAAGACCGATGCCTCTACCCTCTTGTGGCAGGTATACCAACACGCCTCGACCTTCGCTGGCGATCATGTTGAGTGCCATGTGAAGCTGATCGCCACAATCACAACGCAGCGACTCCAACAGATCACCAGTGAAACAACTGCTGTGCATGCGTACCAGCGGAGCCTGTGGCTGGTTGCCCACCAAGTCTCCCATGAAGATGGCGATGGGCTCCTGCGTCTCGAATTGCACTTCATATACAGCGATTTCAAACTCACCAAATTTGGTGGGGAGCTTGGCCTGCGCCTTGCGCGAGTTACCAGCTTTTCATTGACTCGCCGATGAGCAATCAATTGCTCGATGGTGATAATTTCCAAATGATGTTTCGCAGCCATGCCGAGCAGTTCGTCACGCGTTGCGCGATCGCCCGAGTCGTCGAGGATTTCGGTCAATACGCCGGCCGGGGACAGCCCAGCCATTCTCGGCAAATCGACGGCAGCTTCGGTATGTCCAGCGCGTTGCAGCACACCGCCCTCCATGGCTAGCAAAGGGTAGACATGTCCCGGTCGGACAAAATCCTGAGCGGTGGTTGTAGAGCTGGCCAATCGGCGAATCGTCTCGGCGCGTTCTTGGGCTGTGATCCCTGTTTTGCTGCCGTTGTAATCGACGGGCGTCATGAAGGCGGTGCGTAGCGGTGCATCGTTGTTCTCGACGATAGGCTTCAAATGCAAGCGTTCGCAAGTGGCGGGCAGGATCGGGCAGCACAACTGCCCCCGGCCACGCAACATAAAATTGATGATTTGCGGCGTTACCAGCTCAGCGGCGCAAATGTAGTCTCCCTCGTTTTCGCGATCCTCGGCATCGAGCACGATGACCACCTCCCCGCGGCGGATTGCGTCAACGGCCGACTGCACGGAACTAAACTGCTTGCTCATACGCGAAGGCTTGTGGGTTAACGGAAGCTGATGCATTTGCCGAACATAGATTTTATCTAGCATTGCAAAGACAGGCACCCGCAGACAGGTAGTCAAACGAGTATTATAAGGAAGTTCTTGGATTCGTCTCGAGCACCACCCTACCAAAACCATGCTGTTCGCCCTTTTTCCTATGCCGCATCCCTATTTGAGATCGACCATCCTGGCAAGCGCTTGGTTGCTGGTGTTTCTGGCTACGCCGCTCGCGGCGGAAGAGCCGGCGAACGTTGAGGGGGATGAGTCGATTACCGTTTTGCGTGATTTGGTATTTCGGGAGGTCGACGGCGTTGCCGTGAAGGCAGACGTTTATCGACCAGCCAATGATCTTGAATATCCGTTGGTAGTCATGATTCACGGGGGAGCCTGGTCGTCGGGCGACAAGTGGAATCTACTCAATCACTGCCATGAGATGGCACGTTCCGGTCTGGTCGCCGTGTCGATCAACTATCGCTTGGCTCCCGTGCATCGCTATCCGGCGCAAATCGACGACTGCCGAGAGGCACTGAAATGGGCCTCTCGCAACGCGTCGCAGTGGCACGCCGATCCGGAACGAGTCGCCGTATGGGGCTATTCTGCCGGTGCCCAGCTAGCCGCTCTACTGATAACCAATCCACAACCAGGTGAACCGCAGCTGTCCGCGGCGGTGCTGGGTGGAGCGCCGTGCGAATTCTCGTTTGTGCCAAAGTCAAGTCGGGTGCTGAGCCCGGTCATGGGCGGCACGCAGCGTGAGTTGCCGGAGGTCTACCGCAGCGCTTCGCCACTGGTTTTTGCTTCGGCAGATGCCTGCCCCACCTTCTTTTTTCATGGTACAACCGATGCGATTGTGCCTCCGTCAAGCAGCCGTTTGCTATATCAACGACTTCAAACATTGGGCGTCGAATGTGAATACTATGCTGTTGAAGGGCATGGTCATCTTGTTTCCTTTTTCGACCCGCACGCTCGGCGATTGGCGATTGAGTTCCTGCAGAAACACATACTAGCAAGCCCCTAATGCTCGAGCGCGAAGAGTATGTCGAACAAGCCTATTTCTTTCGCGTCCTACTTGAACGCATTGGACAGGCCATTCCCTTGCAAGAACTATTGGCGCAGACCAAGTTCGAATTGCTGAGCTCGACCCGCTTGCCGATGGCCGTGGATTTACTGCTGGCTGAGCTGAAGCATCACGGGCAAATGAGTGGCGGAATGCGTTTGCTGGCGCACTACTTTGTCAGCTTTCAGACGTTCCTGATCGCCGAGGCAGAAATGGACCGCGGGCGTTTTGACTATCGTACGGCGCTGCGGATCCTAGCTGCCGAGGCTCAGTACCGCAGTCTGGAAACCATGAATCCACAAGGTTTGTTCTTCTTCCAGTTCGAAGCCATCTCACGGAATCGCCTGCACTACGACCGTGGCCTAAAAGCCATCTCAGGAGATCCATTCTTTTCACCAGCTTGGCAGGACTGGATTCTGCTGGTGCGGCGGCAACTGGGGCTGGTTGATTTGGCTGAAATGATCTACGTCCGCAGTGAGCTTTACCAGGAGGCACGGGCAAAACGCGGTGATAGCCAACCGCACGCGCCAGATTCTGTTCGGTGTCAACGAGGGTCGCATCGCCTTTGCTAACCGTCGCAAGGATCCGCTGTTCTTATTTGCCGCCATGCAACGCCACCTGGCTTACCCGGCGGTCCCCAAGTTCGAGCCCATCGACCCACTGCCGTCGCTGATTCCACAGTTGCAGCGCAGCATCGAACGCCTGGAGACGCGGATCAAGCTACTGGAAGAAGAGCAGCGTGGTGGAATTGATATCACGAAATTCTACGGGGACCGCAGCAAGCTGCCTGAAAGCGGCGATAGCTTGTTGGACTCACGCATTTGTCAACTTTTAATTCTAGGTTAGCGAAACTCGTCAAGAGTTTGTTGATTTAGTGGTGAGTTGCTCGTTTGTTGTTTAACCCGCAGCCGTAGGCGAGGCTTAAGGGTGCGGACCTCGCCTTCGGCTGCGGGTTAAACGATTAAATCAACAGCCCGTCAAGAGTTTCGGATGGGCTGGAGAAATGCCGAAAGTCTTGACGACTTCGCTACCATCTCAACCCCCAATTTAAAGTTGGACAGAGCACTTGCACTCTGTCTATTTTAGGTTTTGGGACCTGTGCTGAGCATTCGGCTCGTCAGGAACTGTGAAAAAATAACTTCACTGTTCTCTTGGCAAATCATCACGCGGAGGCATGATGGCGACACAGTTTGCCGAAGTTCCTTAACCGGGCGGCCATTGCAGTCGACGACCGCCAAGGATATGGAAATGCAGGTGATCCACGGACTGGCCACCATCCACACCGCAGTTGACAACCACGCGATACCCCTTTTCCAGATCTAAGTCACGCGCAATTTGCGGGATAAGCATCCATAAATGCCCAAGCAGTGCCTCATCATCCTTGGTCAGTTGCTCCAGCGGAACAATCGATTTCTTGGGAATGACCAGTATATGCACTGGTGCCTGCGGCGAAACATCATGAAATGCCAGGCACAGGTCATCCTCGTAAACCACACGAGCCGGGATCTCCTTGCGAATTATTTTGCTAAAGATGGTTTCAGGCATGTTGGTGTCCTCACTAGTTAATCGTCCACTACGCCTCATATTACACCCAGACACGCGGAACGCCGAAGGGCCGACAAAACCTCTGCCGATGGTGCGCAGTTCAAATGGTACTCACTGTGGCAGCCTGCCCGGCCGCTCACGCGTCGCGGCTCACTAAATCACCAGCACGCTAGCCATGGGCCGACGTATTACGCGGTTTTTAACGCTCACGGGCCCGGCGCTCGTGCCTGCGGTTCACGGAGTGAGTGCCACCGGGCGCTCGCCCTGGTTGTTATACACAAATCAAAGTCCCTGGGGAAAAACCCGGGAATTTACCTGGCCCAACGCACCTAAAATCAAGCTGTGACCAGAGCACTAGCTGGACTTGCCTACGAGCCTGCACTTGGAAGACTTCTTGCGAGTCGCGGTGGCCTGGCTGCCAATGATGTCCTTACGAGCAGCTTGGATCGAACGCAGGCGATTGGGATTGTCAGCTTGGCCGGTCAATTCGTAAAGGAAGCGACTGACGAACGTATCCTTGGGACGCCCCCATTTCATGCGTTGCAGCGGCAGTGACAACGTCAATTCGTCTTGGGCGCGGGTGACACCCACGTAACACAGCCGACGTTCTTCTTCGACATCATCGTAGTTTTCGGCTAACGAGCGACGATGCGGCAAGATACCTTCTTCAAGACCGACCATGTACACGAATGGAAACTCCAGTCCCTTGGCGCTGTGCAGCGTCATGAGGGCCACTGCATTTTTTTGCCGCTCTTTTTCTTTGGGGCTGCCAAATTCTTTACCGGCCAGGGCAACATCGTCCAGGAAGCCAGCCAGACTTGCCGCCTGGGTACCGGCTTCGTATTCGGCTACCGCGTTGATTACCTCTTCGACCGATGCCTGACGCGCCTGCACCTCTTCGGGAGTCGGATAAGTCCGCTCCAGCGCGCCCATGTAGTCCAATTCATAAACCAAATCCCGCAGCATCGCGGCTAACGAAGGCTTCTCCGAGTTTACTTTGGCGTGGCAGCGGGCGAGTAAAGTCAGGAGACGCCCAACGCCACGCTGGGCGGGCTCCGGCAAGCCATGAATGAAAACCTTATCGTGAAAAACTTCCCATATGCTTTTGCCCTGCGAAACGGCTTGGGCAAGCAGGGACTGTACCGTCTTGGCACCAATCCCCCGCTGAGGAAAATTGATGATTCGCAACAACGCCACTTCGTCGCGTGGATTGTCGATGATCTTCAAATAGCACAACAGGTCGCGGACTTCCTTGCGATCGAAAAACGATTGGCTGCCAACCAGTGAGTAGGGGATATTCGCTTTACGCAACTCCGTTTCAAACACCCGCGGCTGCTCGTTGGTTCGAAAAAGGATCGCAAAATCTCGCAGGCTGATGCACTCCTCGATCGAGAATCCGCCGGATCTCATCGGTCGTGCAGCGTGCCTCTTCGACTTCATTCTTGAACTGTAAGATGCGCGGCGGCTTGCCGCCGGCCCGAGCGGGCTTGAGGACTTTCGTCGTGCCGCGTCTTGTTGAAGGCGATCAATCGATTGGCGACCTCCAGAATGGCCGTCGTGCTCCGATAATTCGCCTCGAGCCGCACCACCTTGGCATCAGGCCAGTCTTCGCGAAAGTTGAGAATGTGCCGCACTTCCGCGCCACGCCAACCATAGATGGATTGGTCATCATCGCCCACGACGCACAGATTGCGATGCCCGTCCGCCAGGTGCCGAATGATGGCGTATTGCGACTGATTGGTGTCTTGGTACTCGTCGACCAAGCACATGATCGAAACGCTCCGCCTCCATTTGTCGTACGTCATCAAAATCGCGAAACAGCTCTTCGGTACCCAACAGCAGGTCGTCGAAGTCCATTGCGCCGGCCAGCTTGATCGCTTGTTGATAGCGTCGATAGCCGCTTGCCGCCACATGCTCGGCATCCGTGCGGGCCAACTCTCCCGCTTGGTCAGCGCGGACGCCCGCATTTTTCCAGCGACTGACGTGCGCACAGAAAGTCGGCTGGTTTCAACATGCCAGTATGTACGCGGAGCTGCCTCAGTACCTCGCGGGCGGTGGACTCCTGGTCGCTGCGATCATAGATCCCAAACTTTTGGGGTAACCCAGCTTGGCATGCCGCCGCAAGATCTGCACGCAATTCGAGTGGAAAGTACCAATGACCGGAGACGGCGGCGGCTGATCGCCTTCGCGTACGCGGCGTTTGGGACCGATCATGCCAAGATCCGCTCGCGCATTTCGCGAGCTGCTTTGTTGGTGAACGTGACCGCGAGAATGCGATCGGGGCGGTGCCGTGGCGAATCAGGTTGGCGATACGGAAGGTAACGACGCGCGTCTTCCCCGAGCCCGCGCCGGCCAGCACCAGCAGGGGACCACTGAGTGTTTGTACAGCATCTTGCTGCTCTGGATTCAGACCGTGTGACATGCCTCGCATCCTATCGAGGCGTTTGCTTTCGTCAGGGGCCGGCGAATAGCCGCCGGAAGTGTCATTTGGTGTTGCGATTTTGAGACGGCGACTAGAATGCCGGCACTCTGATACGGGTAGGACCACCGCCTGACCTGCGGGTCGTGTTTGACATACTAAATAAATCAATAAAAACTCTGAAGGCTGACAGCCATGAAAGTTGTATCGTCGATCGGTGCTTTGAAATTCCGCCATCCCGACTGCCAGGTCGTGCGTCGCCGCGGCCGAATTTACGTGATTTGCAAGAGCAATCCACGGTATAAGGTCCGCCAAGGCGGAGCCAAAAGCAAGAAAACCAAACGCTAGTTTGCACTCGGTTAGCTGTAGAACACAGGCGTTTGTGGTCCTGCAGTCGACAAAACCGACAGAACAGACACAGCTCATACAGATCCAAAAAAACTGACGAGCCCAGGCGGATAGCTTGGGCTCGTGGCGGTTAGTATGCCGATTCTTTTCGATTCGCCCCCCTTCGCCTCAGCCGCTAGAATTTAGCGGACTAGGCTTTCAGAAGTAAGTGCATCGAGTGACGCACGCGTAAGCTAAGCTTTTTGGCTTCAGCTGTCGATCTCCGGGGCATTACCAGGGGCCTTCTCTGTTGGGGATGTTGATCCATGTGCGGAATTGTTGGCTACATCGGTTCCAAAGATGCTTGCCCATTCTTGCTCACGGCCTGCAGCGACTGGAGTATCGCGGCTACGACAGCGCCGGTATCGCGACACTGCGCCCGTCAGAGGGCATTCGCGTAACCAAAGTAGCCGGTCGCGTGTCGGAGTTGGATGCGGCGTTGAAGCGGACGCGATGTGTGGCTCGGTAGGCATTGGCCATACGCGCTGGGCCACGCACGGGGCAGCCACCCAGGAGAATGCACACCCACACATTGGCGGCAATGGCTTGCTGACGCTGGTCCACAACGGAGTCATCGAGAACTACGAATCACTCAAGCAAACCGCTAGAGGCTAAGGGCTACCAGTTTCGTTCCCAGACAGATAGCGAAGTCGTCGCCCATCTGATCGCCGATGCCTGCGTTCGCGTAGCCGACGCAGCCGACAGCCTTCGGTGCAGCACTGCATTGAAGCGGTCCAGGAGACCATTGCGCAAGTTGCGTGGTACCTATGGCCTGCTGATCATGTTTCGCGATCATTCGGACCTGCTGATCGCGGCCCGCTGCGGCAGTCCATTGGTCGTGGGCGTTGGCAGGAACGAGCAATTCATCGCCAGCGACACCTCGCCGCTGGTCGGCTTTACCGAGCGCATTATCTATCTGGCCGATCATCAAATGGCCGTCATTCGCCCCGACAACATTCAAGTGCTGCATCGCGACCATGGACGCAGTTCGACCAGAGATTCAGCCGCTGAACCAGTCTCTCAGGACGTCAGCCTCGAGGGCTTCGCCCACTACATGCTCAAAGAGATTTACGAACAGCCGCAATCCATTCGAAACGCGCTCCGCGGCCGACTGGACAAGGACAATGCCACCGCCAAGTTTGGCGGACTGAACTTGACCACCCAACAACTGCGCAGCGTACAGCGGATCATACTAACCGGCTGCGGTACCAGTTGGCATTCGGCCCTGGTCGGCGAATACTTGCTGGAAGAGCTCGCACGAATTCCGGTGGAGGTCGAGTATGCCAGCGAGCTGCGATATCGAAATCCTCCGGTCGATCATGACACGATCGTATTTGGGATCACTCAAAGTGGTGAAACGGCCGATACGTTGGCTGCACTGCGCGAAATGAAACGCAAGGGCCATCACACGCTGGCCATCAACAATGTGATTGGCAGCAGTATTGCTCAAGAGGCCGACGGAGGAGTCTACCTGCATGCCGGGCCGGAAATTGGTGTGGCCTCGACCAAAGCCTTTACGTCGCAGTTGACCGTCCTGTGGATGCTGGCCCTCTACTTTGGCCGCCTGAGGCATTTGAGTTTCGAAGCCGGCTTGCGGATCATATCACAGCTGGAAGCCTTGCCGCGGATGGTTGAAAAAACGCTGGAGTGCCATGCCCAGGTCAAGGCGATTGCAGCCCAATACCAGGATGCAACCAATTTCCTGTATTTGGGACGGCAATTACAATTTCCCGACCGCCCTCGAAGGCGCACTGAAACTGAAGGAAATCAGCTACATTCATGCCGAAGGCTATCCCGCCGCCGAGATGAAACACGGACCGATCGCGCTTGTCGACGAACATACACCCTCCGTGTTCATCGTGCCGCAAGGTACCGTCTACGACAAAGTTCTGAGCAACCTACAAGAAGTCAAGGCTCGAGGTGGGCCGGTGATTGCAATTGTCGATCACATCGATCCACAAGTCACCAAGTCTGGCCGATGCGGTCATTCAAATCCCGGAAGTCGAAGACTTCCTGCAACCGATCATTGCTGCCATTCCGTTGCAATTGCTGTCGTATGAAATTGCACTCCTGCGCGGGTGCGACGTCGACAAGCCTCGAAACCTAGCCAAAAGTGTGACGGTTGAGTAAGCTCACGCCACCTAGACTCTCATCTCTGATTTACATCCGCCTTTGTTGGGAGACCCGATTCAATGAGTAACAACCTCGGACTTAGCTATAGCGCAGCAAGGCACTCGCCGTTCACGTCGGCGATGCCGCCGGTAATGAAATCGCCAATTTATTGCAGCGGATGGCCGCTCAGATAGAAGAACTCAAACGCAGTAAGGTCAACATCACGCCGATTGTGCCCGGCCTCAAGCAAGACGACGACCACGTTGCGGCAGCCATCGAGAGCGAATCGTTTTAGTCTATCAACTGTGTTTCAGGCCGATAGATGTTGCCGCGCATTGGCGTCAAATTCGCCATTCACGATGGGTGGATTCCAGTGCGTCGTCATCATCACGGAATTAATTCCGGAACCAATTCCCAGCAAAGCAATTCTGCTCGTCCGGTTGGACGCACTCCGATTTCAGCCCGAGCGCCAGGGCCGTTGGCAAAGCTACCGAACCGGTATTACCAAGCCAGCAAAAGGTCGTGAAGTCTCGTGACTCGGGCAAGACAACCTGTCGAGCATCAACCGTCGGTGGACTGCGCCGACCTGATGACAAACGTTCATATTGAGCTGCGCGAGTTGGACCCACTGGCCAGCAACTCTTCAAACGTACGACCGCCAACCGCCACCCCGGCCTGCAACAGTTGCTCGGAGTCCGTCTGCATGAGCGGTTGCATTGCAGTGCCGGCCTGATCGGTATCGCTCTGGCATAATCCATGGTGCTGGCACTCGGCCCGGGCCACACATGAAGCAGGCGATTATCCGTCCGGCTCAGATACGCGATCGACGAGCAAGATAGCGCAGCTACCCGAGCCGATTGTCAACGAAGCAAACGAAGGCTTGATGCACTGCCGCGTCAGCCCCGCGTGCGTATTCAGCGCTTGCACAGTGGATTCGACTAGGTTGCGTGCGCTTTCAGTGCCGACCACGATGCCCGCCTTGATGGCTCCGCGCTCGATCAACGTTGCGATCTGCACCATGCCACTCATCAGCCCCAGACAGGCATTGGATAAATCGTAGACCCAGCAGTCGGCACCCAGGCCCAGCTCAGCGTGCACGCGACAAGCCGTAGCCGGTTCCAAGTAGTCTCGGCAGACGCTGGCGTGTATCAAGCAACCCACGTCCTCTGGCCGAATACTGGTAGCCTCAATCGCCCGCCGAGCGCTTTGAACACTGGGTAGGCCAATGGCTGTGCCGGGCGGCCAGAAGCGGCGTTCCTGAATACCGCTCATCAACTGCAGCCGTCCCGCAGGCAGCCGCAAACGCTCATAAACGGGGTGCAGCATCTGCTCTAGATCCGCGGAAGAAACAACCTCCGGGGGTAGGCAAAAGCCAAGCGACTCTATGGCGACTCGTTCGAAATACACGTCAATCTCTTCTCGGCTTGGTGATTTGCTCTGTGTATGCACACTTCAGGCCATCCGCAATGATCGGGCCATCTCTCGCGAGAGGATACATCATATTGCTAGCACAGTGGGTGGTGTGTTCGTCAATTTCGACTACCAAATCTAGTATTTCGCTTGCATGTGCAAATTGAGTTGTTACCTTTTCGCCCATGACGTGCGACGCATGGGTTGCCCGCACACTTAGAGCACACAGAGTTTAACGTTCCAAGCGTGGGTTCATTCAACAGGATCCTGGGACGTTCTTCGCAGGGAATTAGCGAAAGTTACTTTGAAATGTCTCTTAAATCATACTGTGCGAGCTCTGCGCGAGGGATCATCGGGATGATGACGGCAGCTACACAGTTCGGTTTTCCACGACATTTGCAAGAACTGCAAGTCGGACGTGAAGTATCACGTCTTCTCACCCCTCTACATCTACGATTTTTTCGGCTGGGAAGTATCTCGCCACGGACGGTGAATTGCGCGTAAGCTCCTGAACTCGCGAAGCACATTGAGCTCCGTGATCCAGTTCAATCTGATAAGGACTTTCAGATGTCAAAGCCAATTATTGGTATCAACGCCGACTTTCGATCCGCCGCCCACAATCAGCCTGCATTCTCCTATGTGGCGGCGGGATACTACGATGCTATTGCCAATGCTGGTGGGATCCCCGTGATCCTCACACCAGCCACGGATGAAGATGGTCTACAGCAGTTGCTGGAGCATCTCGATGGGACGGTTTTAATTGGTGGTGCTGATCTAGATCCACGTAATGACGGTTTTATGCTCCACCCCAGCACCAAGCCCATGGACGCTCGCCGCGAACGCTTTGACAGAAGACTAGCTCATGAAATAATCGAAAGACGCATGCCCGTACTGGCTATTGGAGTTGGCATGCAAATGCTCAACGTAGCTTGCGGCGGCAACTTGTTCTTGCATATTCCAGAGGACATGCCGGGCTGTCTTCCCCACCGCGATTCCCAAGATCCCGCCCACCGACATTCGCTGGTCATCGAAGCCAATTCGTTGATCGGTCGCGTTTATGGGGAAGGCGAGATTCGCGTAACCAGCCGCCACCATATGGCCATCGATGAAGTTGCCCCCGGCTTTCGCGTCACAGCCCGCTGCCAGGATGGTGTCATCGAGGCCATCGAAAGCGAGATGATCGATTGGTTTGCGATTGGAACGCAGTTTCACCCTGAATGCGGACAAGCCAGTGCGCTAGATGTTCGCATTTTCGAGGAATTCATCGAGGCCATCACGCAGGCCCAAACAAGCGAAGTGGAAGTTTCCCGCGTGGCTGCCTAGCTTGCATGTTGGAACCACGCACGATTCCGTGCATCGGTGCATGGACGCCCGCCAACCTAACATGATGTTCTAGGTGGTGTGCGGAATCGTGCTTTTGATTACTACAGAGTGGGCTTGGGAAGTTCCACCGGGGCCTCAAAAGCATATACGCCGCGGGTGGCCAATTTTCTGGCGTAGACATTCTCGCCAGCCGTTACGAAAAGTGTATCACGCATGGTTCCTCCGAAAACCAGGCCCGTAATCGCACTCTTGTTCGGCTTGCGCAAGATCAAATGCACCCGCCCGAGTTGATCCAGCGTTTGTACTCCCAGGGCAGAACCAACAAAAAGACTACCCTGGTTGTCCACAGCCATACAGCTCACACCACTATTCTGCTCCATGTAGGGCATGTGCAATTGTCCGTACCGCTGCCGAAAACCAAGGTTGCCGGCAAGGCCTATTTGAAAATTCAATGTGAACTGGCGATCTCGCGGCGCGACGTGCAAGAAGCCCTGATCTGCGGTCGGTATATATGCCGTTAGCGGTTGCAGTAGTTGCGTCGACGACGTCACTTTGCCCTCGTAGCTGCTCCAGTGAATCGCTGGCGTAACGTCATCACTAAAATAAAAACCAGTTGGCATCGTCACGAGTCGGTGGCACTTTACGTCCGCGAGCACGACTTCTTCTGTACCTTGTGCATCAAACCGCACTACTTGCTTGGAATCGCGGGCCGCATACAGTTTGCCATCGGGGCCGAAGGCCAAGCTCGTCACGCGCCCAGCCTGATCCTTGAAAATACGCGTTTTGCCATCCTCGCCAACCCGGTAGATGCGTCCCGCGCGAGAATCACAAAAGAACAATTCTCCAGCAACGTTACAAACTGGAGCCTCCGCCAACTGATGGCCCGAACTGATTTCCTGCCAATCGACGCCGGGCAACATAATATTCGTGCGACGAACCGTGGCTGCATTGGGCGCCAGCTTGATCGGCTCGGGATGGTCACGCCACAACCAGCGCAGGGCTTCAGGCATGATCGCAGCCGCATGCTTGCCACTGTGGCCGCCTGTACCCCATATGTGCTTGACGTCGTAACCAGCCCACTCGAGCGACGACAACAAATCCTGGTTCCCAATCCACCAATTGCCCGCATAGATATTCTGGTCGGCACTGCCATCTTGTAGAAAAACGCGAAGCGGCTTGGGTTCCACTTTCCGAATCAACACAGGGAATTCGTTGCCACCGCGCAATCCCACAAATGAACCAATGCTGCTGAGCACTCTGCGGAATGCGTCGGGCCGCTCCCAGGCTGCGTTGAAAGCACAAATCCCTCCGGAACTTGCGCCGGCCAAGGCCCGGTCATTCGGACTGGTGCTCAAATTGTAAGACTTGCTAACCTCAGGAATGAGTTCCTCCAGTAAGAACCTGGCATAGGTATCCCCGAGCGAATCGTATTCGACACTCCGATTGAATCTGGGCTGGGCCGTTTCCGACAGAGCTGGCACTGTACCCGGGTTCACAAAGATACCGATGGTTACTGGCATTTCGCCAGCAACGATCAGATTGTCGCAGACCTGCGGAAGTCGCCAACTGTTCGCACGATTCAATCCGTCCTGAACGATGATCGAGCAAGCGGGCTTGGTTGCGTCGTATTGTTGCGGAACATACAGCCAATACTGCCTCTCGGTGCCACTGTAGATTTCACTCTTCAATGAGAATGGCCCCTCCACCTTGCCTTCAGGTACTCCTGGCTGTCTTTGGGACTCGGGAGGTAAGGGAAGCTCATCATCTTGAGCGGAGGCTGGCGGCAGCGATTGCCAGCAAAGGACAACAAAAAACAACAGGGGGCGGAATATCGTTCGGCTGAAATGGGTTAAGCTTTTCATTGGCTGCTGGCTGGCGGAGCTGGTGTGAGGGGTTCGTCCTCTGCAATGATCGGCGGTGCACAATTTCATCGGACGCTTGCAGCCCGTGACGTGCAGCACTCGCAAGGGATAGAGATGCATTAGTCTAGTCGATCGTTGAGCAGCCTGGGAGGGCGACTTCGCGTAGTCTACCGGCTGCCCGGCCAATCGGCCGCAGACCACGGAAACGGGGCTAAACACCAGACCATCGGATTCTCGACCTATGCCGTCTACATTTTCGGGTTACTGTGGGGCCTGGTCGCTGACGTTGAGCAAGCCTTGAACGATTTCTGCTGGCGAAGAATCGATCGCCACCAGCGCTTTCTCGGCGGCACTACGTGCCAAACGCGTCTTGATATCCTTTCCGCCGTGATCGTTACGCTGCAGTAACTGCTGCAACTCGGGTTTTGCCGCGGCAGCTGCGGGGCCTAAGCGTGCCAATGCGTTTGCTGCCGATTCCGCAATCCTCGGTTCCTTCGCTGACGCAACCCCCAAGGCGGGTACAGCGGCAGCGTCGGCACCAATCTGCTCTATCGCCCCAACCGCAGCCGTCTGCAAGTCGCGACTCTGCCGGTAGGCCTGCGCCCGAGTCAGGGCTTCCGCCCATAGCAAAACTCGGCAGCTCAATGATTGCAAGCAGATGCGGCAGGGCAGCCTTTGCAGCGGATCCAATTTCACCAAGACTTTTCGCCGCAATAGCCTGAAGCTGTGGGTCATCGTCGTCGAGCATTTCGACGAGCGTGGGCGTGGCCTCCCAGGCGGCGGGGCCAACGCGGCCGATGGCCTGAACCACCTGCCGACGCGCTGTTCCCTGTAAACGCTGGGCCGCGTCTAGCATGCTGGGGACCGCTGCTGGCCCATCTCGGACAGCGCCGACTGTAAATCGGAAATCAAATAGGCGTTATCTTCGCTCACCAGTTCTTGAGTCAACGCCGAACTGGCAATAGCCGCTGCTGGTCCCAGGGCTCCCAGATAGCGGATAGCATCTTGCCGCAACTCTTGGTCGCCGTCACCCTGCACGATATCGCAGAGAGTTTGTACGGCTTGTGCTTCAGATTGGCCTTGGATCCGTCCGAGGAGTGTATTTCTGACATTCCCTTTGACAGTCACCGCATTTTTACTGCTGCAGCCAATGCTCAGTCCAGCTAAAATGAGCCCCCAGGCGATATAGTATTTGCTGCCCAACATGCTTGATCTTTCAAAAGTCCTGCTGCCCATCAGTGATGGACGCATTTTTTGAGGACCGAGTTCCCAGACATTGGTAACCTGATCGCTCTCCCAGTCTCGGTAGTGCGAGAAATTGGACGAGCATGTTGCGGAGCTATTCGAAAGCGGAATCAACTTTGAACAACTACCCACTGACCAGACTTGGCTATGGCGCGAAGCACGCCTCAAGGATCCAGATGGCAATTAATTGATTCTTTTTCAAGCCGGCGAGAATCGGCGAAATCCTCCATGGCGCATCAAAGCCTGAGTTCAAGGCTTGCCAACGCAATACAAATATCGGTCGCTGCAGCAAAAGCAGCTGCCCCTGGGATATCGCGGGACTAGCGTTGAAGGTGCTATTATCTTGCAGTTTGTTATGTGCCAACTGGTTGTACTCCGGTTTCGCCGCCAGCACATAAGTTCCACCATTCCGAGTCACGATGTAAATCTTTCCGTCACCGGCCGTTGCCGATGCGTAGGGCTGATCAGGGAACCGCTCTGAATACAAGATTTGGCCGTCACTCAGTCGCAGGCAGTAGGCGACTTTATTACGGTCGCTGACCCAATACATATGACCATCGTGAATGATCGGCGACGTGACATTCGCGCCTGCCTTGGCTTCCCAGAGCTTGTGTGTGTCGGTCACATCACCACGCCCGCCACCTCGAACCGCAATGGCCATGGAACTTCGACCACCAATGACGTAAGCGATGCCATCCTGCGAGATCACGCTCGGACAAACGTAATCCGGTATTCCGGCACAGCGCCACAACTCTTGGCCACTCTTCGGATCAAAGCCGATAATGTTATCCTTGACGCTCACCACAAGTTCCTGCGCGCCACCCGCAAGATGCATGAGATGCGGCGTGCTCCAAGACTCCTTCATGCCTTGCGCGCACATACTTCGCGTCCAGTTTGCTGGTCGATAGCAATCAGCAATCCGCTTTCTACACTCGCGTTGATAATCACTAGATTCTCGTACAGAACCGGAGACGCACCACATCCCCAGCCATGCGTCTTGGATCCAACGTCGGCGTGCCATAATTGCTTGCCATGCAGATCAAACTTGAAGACGCCCGTTTTGCCCAAAAATACATACAGGAACTCACCGTCCGTGGCTGGCGTCGGCCCTGCATAACCATGGTCACGCACGCGTTCGGTTTCGGGCAATCTTGGCTGGATGCTTTTATCCCAATCGACATGTCCATCAGCCCGATTCACGCAGAGGACATGCAAAACCAAGTCTTGCATGGCTTGCGATTCATCGCCAGTGCCGTAGCCGCTATAACAAGTCAAGTAGACCTTCTCGCCCAGCGTTATGGGGCTCGAGGAACCAAAGCCAGGCAACGCGACTCGCCAAGCAATATTGTCGGTTTCACTCCACTGCAAAGGCAGATTTGATTCCTTAGAGTTGCCCAGTCCTCCCGGCCCACGAAACTGCGGCCAATCAGCGGCCAGACAGCGGCTACTGAAGTTCGGTCCGGCGGCAGTTAAAGCGAGGGCGATGATCACGGCGACATGTTGATGGTTTGTGCATTTTGATTTCCATGAATGGCGGTGTATGCGGGTTAGTATACCAAGCCACCATTTCAGCGTGTCAGCACGGACCGGGCAGAATTGGTGTGAACCCTACGGACCGTTGAGTGCACATTGGTGTCAACGCTGCGGTCTGAACACGCAGTTGGCTGCCGATGGGATCCAGGAATGTTTGCCGTGACCGAGAATAAATTGGCGGCGACCAGCGATATGGGTATGATAAAGAGAGACCGCGTATCGAACTCTAGGTGCCCGAAAGTGTTCCGCTATGGTCGCAAAAATAGAAGCCGTGTACTGTTACAGCTTGGACGCGGAAGACCGGATTGTTAGTGTCGACGATTGGTGGCTGGCTTTTGCGAGCGAGAACGGGGCCGCCGAACTCGATCGAAAATCCGTGCTTGGCCGGCAGGTTTGGGAGTTTATCTGCGACGAGCCAACGCGCACGCTCTACAGGGAGATCCACAATCACGTTCGCGCGACAGGACATCCAATTGTGGTACCCTTTCGCTGTGACTCGCCGATGCTGCAGCGATTCATGCAATTGAGGATTAGCCTGCATGCAGATGGGCAACTTCATTATGAAAGTCGATTGATTCGGGTAGTTCCTCAGGCTAGGCTGGGCGTGCTGGACCCCACACGGGAAAAATCGAACAACGTTCTGACGATGTGCAGCATGTGCAAACGCTCGCTGCTTGAGCCAGTCGGATGGTTAGACCTACAGGCTATCTCGCTTCAGTTGAGAATGTTTGACCAACAAAAGGTTCCCCAATTGCGATACACGGTATGTCCGCAATGTTCGAATGCGACCTCGAAGGCCTTAACTGCCGAGTCGGTTGGATAGATCTTGCTGCTCGCCAGGATGCGCAGCTGCCAACCTAGCTATGGCTCGCTCTGACGCAACAATCCAATTCGTCAGCTGACTTGTCAATCATCCGGCTGCAACTGGAAACCACCCGAAGACTCGCTCATGGATCCGACGACGGAACAGAACCTGCTGTTTGGCCTGCTTGCTCTTCAAAACGGTTTGGTCCAGCAAGCGGACCTTGTGGCGTGTTTTCAGGCCTGGACGCAGGACAAGAGCCGGCCGTTAGCCGATCGCCTGGTCGAGGCAAGCGGGCTTGCCCCGCGGGAGCGGAAGGCCATCGAGGCGGTCGTCGCGGTCCATCTCAAGAAACATGCCGGCTCGGTGGGTGAGTCCCTAGCTGGGCTTCCGGCCCCAACGATCATTATCGATGTGATCGGTAAGCTAGACTCGCCTGAGCTTTCCGCACTGCTGACGCGCACGATGACGGCATGGTCTGAAGCTCAGACGGACCCGACCACGCCCTACGAACCAGCGTTTCAACAGTTCCTGGGATCACTCAAGGAGTGATTAGCCTACCGCGGAGGAAGCCCAAAAAAGAAAGCCTGCTCGATCTGTCCCCCAATCTCTGCTCTTAATCGCTTGGGCAAATGGGGGCCCAATCCGCGGGTGGTTGACAATCCGCCCACGCAAATTGTGTTTTCCCGTCGCAGTGTTCTTATTCTTGTAGTTCATCCACATGACGTTTCACCTCTTTGTCAAGTTTCGCGTCACCGAGACCCTCGTTTTGTAAATAGCGAAATCCATTTAGGATTTTCTCACGAATCTGCAACTCGTTTTCAGCTTTCGCCGTCTTGCGAACCAACGAATGCAATACGGAAATGGCCACCCATCTTTCATGCTCGTCACGTTTCCTGTCGCGAGCCACAAGCATCAGGGTCTCGAAAGTATCTTGGTTGAACGGAAGATCGCCGCATTCTCGCAGCGGCGGTCGTTCGCAAATAGGAATTACCTGCTTGTGAACGAGCGAACGCATTCAGGTACATAGTTGCTTCGAGGTGCGCTAAAATCCGAATGAGATTTACACATTCGTCATCGTTGAATATTTGGCCGAATGAGTTGACCATGCCGACTGCAAATTCTTCTGCAGTTGAGTCATTGCTTTTCTGCTCAGTCCTAGCCATGCGCTTAGTGAATTTTGCGAGACGACGAGCGACAATTAGCGTCGCATGTGAGCCTCCAAGCAAGCGAGCGAAAGCCACTGTGAACTGTTCTCCCGCTTCTCCGTGTTCTGCTAGTCGATGAGCAACATGATCCATAACCGCGTTTCGCTTGTCTCGCGAGAGCGATTTACTACGCTGACTCAGCACCAGCAATAAGCAATCACACGACTCATTCAAAGATTGTAGATCCTCAGCGTCAGGTGTATTCTGCATTTGCTGCGCTAGGGATTCAATTTGTTCGGCGGGCAGACCACTGCGTATTGCTTCTCCGATTGCCTTCCCAATCGCGTCCCCTTGAGGCTCCATTCTTGCCTGGTGTCTCAGCGATTTCTCTACGACTGAAAGTGTTACGTCGATTAGCTCATCAAACGGCCAGTCTACCGTAGTGGAGGGTAGGGCCGACAGCAAATGCGCTGCCACGGCCTGCTGCTGTGGTGAAACGTTCGCATCTCGAATCGCCTCGACAATGTATTCCGATTGGACAGGCATACCTCTGCCTGCCAATGAGGCTATGGCTGCGATAGCGGGCTGAAAGTATTGTTTCTCCTCAGATTTGAGGAGGATTTCAAACATCAAGAAACTCGCTTCAGGCCTGACAGTTGCCGGTTCAAAACCATTCTGCAGTAAGTCTTGATAGTAACGATCGTTATTAAGCCATGAGTTTAGGATGACCGCCGTTAAACGATGCATCCACAACTCAGATTCCATTTCACGCTTCAAAAGCTCGCGGTCCGGGGCTGACAGAAACTCGCCTCTCGCTTGTGTATATGCTTGCCCAGTCACATGGACGCATTGCTCAAACGCGTTTGGCGATTCGGCGAAGGCCATAGAGCAAAGTGAGAGAAAAGATAAGGCGAAACGCATGGCGTGCTCCTTTGGAAACTATTTCCCGTTAATTCGAATTCGGCCTGCAATGAACGCCGCATGTCAACCTGCTTCTGCCCATGTTTCTTTGCCAAACGGACTTCCACGCTTCAACCCGCAAATAGACTCTCCAGGTCGACTCGAATCGCGCAGTCACCGCAAAGGGTCACTTCCAGGCGAGTCGACGCGTCGATTGATTCGTAGCTGCCGTCCTGCTTGAGCGACAGTTGCTCGATTGTCTTGGCATCTGGATCGACGATCAAATACATGCCAACTCCCTGACAAGCGTAAAGATCTCGTTTGTAGGTCAAATCGTTGTGTCGCGTGGATGGCGAAAGAATCTCGGCGATCAGCGCGGGCCTGCTCGAGATGTTGCTCTGGCGCCGCTCCACAGACCACGATCACGTCCGGCCGCACCACCGTCTCCTTGCTGACAATCCAGTCGAGTTCAACAAGTGCAGTCGCCTCGCAACCTTCCTCGCGAAGCGCGGCACGAAGTTCGGAAACCAAGGCAACCAATATCGCCTGATGCGTCCCGAAGGGGCTCGGAGTCATCGCAATGGCGATGCCATCCCAGATCTCCCAGTCGCCCTGCCAAAGTCGGTAATCCTCAATGGTGTAGCGCGGCGCGTATTTGCTCGCTGCAGACATGCCCAGAACTCTCCCTTGGATTCGTTGCCAGAGGTTGCGAAACCGAACGCCCGGTATCCCCTTGATGACTCTTCCGCCCTTGTAGGCAGAGCAGGCAGAAAGCCACAGCATCCACGCCGCTTCGAGGAGAAAGCCCGCACCTCGGGTGCGGGCGACCCGGACACCTGTGAGTTGCTCCGTGCACACAAAGCCAATCTTTTGGCGCATATAGCTTAAACCAATAGGGCACAGATTTCAGAATTTTTGCCGTAATCACTTACAGGCATCCCGGCGACCGGCGGACAGTTTCCATCAGATTGATTGTCGGAGTATGCTGTGGTTGGGGAGTTCTTGAAGCGTGCAACTTACCGCCACATGGGGAGCTGGCGCATAACGCGACCCGGTGGGCTTCCCCTCTCCGAGGCCATTTGGCTCGACTCTCCCGAAGGCTCGAAGCAGAATCGCGGATAGTTCATTTGATACATTCGATGAATGCCACCGGCGAATGATCAAGAAAAGTTGACCAGAAGTCTTGCGCGCTCGACGGCAGTCCCTCTGGCGACAATCTTGGGGCGTGCCAGCGAATCGTTTGGAAACCGGCTTTTCTCAATGCCGCTTCGTGAACAGACGTATCCAAGTGATAGTTCTCGATGTCGAAGGGACCACCATCTACGTAAAATGTCCATTTGATTGGTGTTCCCTCACGCCATTCGTCCGCCACCGTCGTCTCGAATCCGTATTTGCGGTACGAAGGTGCTGTGGGAAAATCCAGGGAAGGGCTGCAGTTCACAGTAACAAACCGCCCACCCGGTTTTAGGCAATTAGCGATCCCGTCACACATTGCCTGAAGTTCCCGACGGTTGCTGGCGTAGTTCAGCAGGTAAGCTGCTGAGCCAAGATCGCAGGGCTCGACTCCCGACAAGTCTCTTGCATCACCCACAAGGTACTCGACGCCAATCTGATTCTGGGCTTCCTGATTTCGTGCTAGTTCAATCATCTTTTCCGACAGGTCAACACCGACGACGCGTGCGGCTCCGCGATGCCGGATCGTGCGAGTGTAAAAGCCCTCACCGCAAGCCAAGTCCAAAATCGACATTTCTCGGGGATCACCGATTAGCTCCATCAACGTATAACACTCGATAAGGTGTCGCCAAGGCTGCTGCTTGGAGCGCCTTGTATTGTTCTGCGATTGGGTCGTAGTCGGTGGTCATGGTTATTCCAAGCCAGGCAGAAAATTATTCGCTAAACTAAACCTTTAAGTGCATGTCTTCAAAATGGTAGCAGGCACGCTCCGCCGTGCCGTCCGCACTGGTTGGAACGCGAAATCCCGTGTTATCTTGGTTGCGGCACAGGGACTGTGCCTACTACTTTGATTTTGAAGACACGCTCTAAGTAACTCAGTGTTTCGCCTGCACTAAGCCGGGCTAAGCATTGTAACTGGTCGAGAGCATTCTTGCAGGTTGACTTGAAACTACCCGACACAGAGTCACAGGTGATCGAGTACCAGAATTGACAGAGACAAAAACCACAGCCGTTACGATCATTGGGGCTGGGCCCGCTGGACTTGCCTGTGCCAAAGAACTCCACCATCGCGGTTTGGACTTTGCTTTAATCAGTCCCGATATCGGGGGTAAGTTGACATACGGTCGCGGACGCGTGCCCTACGGCAGCTATTATGTTCACAGTTCGTGCAGCAACTTCCTACCGCTCACGACCTCTCGTCGGCGGATCTGGCCTTGGCAAGGCATGGCGGTGGGCGAAAATCGCCGCGTGTGCTGGAAGTCGGCCCTGATGTCGCGAAGTCTTGTAGGGTGTCTGAAGCTGCGCAAAGAGCTGCTGAAGTTTCAACAACAGTACGAACGCTTCAAAGTCGAATCCGTGGAGATGGGTCCCGCCAACGCACTGCTGCAGAACCCGTACCTAATGGACCTATACCGAGAAAACGGAAAACAGTTTCTGACTGATTTAGTCGGTATGGATTCACGGATATTTTTACTCGTGGAGGGCAATCTGAGAGGCACTACGTTCTGCAACGCGGCCGACTTATCAGCGCTTGATGTACTGAAGTATTCGCGTAACTTCATTCTGCCGACTTATACATTCTATTTTGATCCCGTTGGGTTCTCGCGACCTTTTGCCGAACACATTTATCACCAGTCGGTGACGTCCATTGTTAATAAGCACGGGACGTTTCATATCCAGACCAGCACTGGCGAAGTATTTGTTTCAGCGACGGTAGTCAACGCAACCAATCGCTCGACGCCAATTGAACACGTGGGAATCGAAATGGACGAATATGCAGAACCCAATGTGTCTGCATATATGTACCATCTCAAAGGCACTCGAACGCCGGCCTTCAATAAATACCGCATTTATGGTTTTAGCGAGTCGTATGATCCAAATCTATTTGCTCTTACCAGGGAAGCCGATGGCACGCGTCTTGTGTATGCAAGAGAAGAGGACTCATCGCATCTGGAAGCGATCTTTAGTCAGTACGAAATTATTGGCAGCAAGTCGTGGAAGTGTTGCCTGACGATGGGTGCCGACCGGCCAGTGGTTAGCGAAGTCTTGATGCCTGGATACATACGGGCAGGTGCCATGCTATTTGAGGGAATCGAAGATGCTTGGCTATCGGGATTGTACGCCGCAGGAATGGCACAGAAGCATGTCCGCCCGCCACACCCTCCGCGGAATTAGCGTGAGCGACTACGGTAGATATGGAAGTTCGGGTCCACCGCATTCGTCATTGCGATCGAGCGTTGTCGAGTATTTTTGAAGGCCGATCCGCATGCTGAACTCGACATGCTACACGCCGCTAAGCTTGTCGTCAGGCGCAAACAGCAGCGGGGCGATCTCGTACAGACTGCGACGCCAAGTTTGCCACTCATGAGCCGTCTCGGGTGAAACGTAATAGTGGCTGTTGATACCCGCATCCTGCAGCGCCTTTGCATTCGCCTCTGGATCGCCGCCTCGCCGTGGACGCCCTCCGGCGACTTCCTTGCTGCCGTAACTGACAAATACGAGTTTGACGTGTTCCTTGAAATCTTCGGTATTGCTTACATCGTCCATGGAGATCGATCCACCACTGAATAGGCCGATGTGTGAAAACGTGTCGAGGTTCCGGAGCGTAATCGCCTTGGTTTGCATGCCACCCATGGAAAGCCCAGCCATCGCGCGATTGGGTTGATCCGTAAGCGTGCGGAAGTTCGAATCGATGTAAGGCAAGAGCTCTTTAACAAGAACCGTTTCAAAATGGCTGGTATCAAAGTTTCCAAGTCCGCCAGGTCGCACATCATTGGTCATGCCATAGGTCATCACGATGATGAACGGCTTTGTTTTACCTTCGGCAATCAAGTTATCCATGATCAGGCCGGCGTGACCTTGGTCGCTCCAGCCATACTCGTTCTCACCCCATCCATGTTGCAGATAGAGAACTGGAAAACGCTTCTCCTGGTCGTTGTCATATCCCGGTGGAGTGTAGACAAAAGCGCGACGATTCGTTTTGGTACTTTCGGAATAGAAAAGGACTTCACGAAGTTGTCCGTGTGGGACATTCTTCACAGCGTAGAAGTCTTGGTCCTGAGCCGGCACTTCTACGCCGCTACCCCAGCGCATGGCACCGAAATAGTATTTGCTGTTGGGATCGGGAACTTCGGCACCGTCGATCTTGAGTGTGTAGTAGTGGAAGCCTTCGTCTAACTTGCGAGTGTAGCCGGTCCATACTCCCTGCGCGTCCTTGACCAGACTCGCTGCTGTCACGGAAGCTGCAAGAAACACTTGTAGCTTCGGGCGCAATGACACGGAATTTAACTCGTCCTTCGGAATTAACTTGAGGATACTCTTTGCCTTCCTGGTTAGTGCTGGCCGGCTTCCAATCCTCCACCGGAACAGTCTCCTGTGCCCAACTCAGCGAACCAAACAGCAACACACCGAAAACAAATGTGGGTAAACGCAAACACATAGTCGTTCCTTTTTCGTTGAGAAGTTGCGAGGCCAATTTGCGCATATGAGTTACCTTGAGACTACTCGCTTCTTTTGGCGGTGAATTCTTCCGTTGCGAATTCGCCGACCTTGCGAGTCAGCTTCATTTCATCGCCGCTCAATTCGCCCGCGTAGCTGATCAGCAAATCGTTGCCTTGGAATTGCAAGACTTCGTCGAAGGAGACTTTTCCGTCGGCAAGCTTCACGTTGGATAGTTTGCTATTGTACGTATCTCCGTTGAGCGTCATCACAGCCGATCCACTAACTTGTCCATCCCTGCTTGCGATACTGAACACATACGCTTGATCGCCAACCTGCGTGTTCACGGTGCCAGTCCACTTACCAACAACAGGATTACCTGACGATGCACTCTGGGTGGGCTTGTCTTGGAAAACGCTTTGCGCGAACCAATACAAACTACTGCTCCAGTGCTGCGGATCATGACCGTGCCCGTCAACCTGCCAGACGTGGTCGATCTCATTCTCTTTAAGGAACTTGTGCACGTTCTGACTAATTCGAATCAAGCCATCTTTGTTCCCGCATGAGATCCACAGTAGCTTTAGTTTGGCTTTCGCAACCGCGACGTCGGGAATCAACTCCTCGGCGGACTTGGTATTCGGAGCTGCAGAAAATGGGCCGATCCAAGCAAACATGTCGAGGTTACCAAGCCCAAAGTTGAATGACTGGCCGCCGCCCATCGAAAGTCCAGCGATGGCACGCTTCTCGCGACGGGTGTCCACCGAGTACTTGGCTTCGACTGCTGGAATCACATCGTTCAGCAAATCTTGTTCGAACACGGCGAAGGCCGGAGCACTTGCCATCACATTACCTTCGGCGCGATCATTCTTCTGCGCTCGGCCGTTGGGCATGACGACGATCATCGGCACAGCTTTACCATCGGCGATCAGGTTATCAAGCATCAAATTCGGTGCAGCAAAGCGTTGCCACTCGGTCTCGTCGCCACCGATGCCGTGCAAGAGATAGAGCACGGGATACTTGTTCTCATTCGAGTAACCCGGCGGAGTGTAGACATTCATCTTGCGAGTCGTACCGACCGTCTTCGATTCGTACTCGATCATCTCGAGCTTGCCGTGAGGCACATCCCGTTCGGATTTGAAGCCCTGCGGTGGTGCGCCGTAGACAGCAACATCATCGGCCCCGAGTTCGATGGGACCACCGAAGCCGCCACCACGCCGACCGGCTGGTCGCTGTGGAGCTTCTCGCGGTGGTGCTTGCGGCGTGGCGACTGCAGCCGAATCAGCTGAATGATCGTCGCCGGCGGATTCAACTGTAACGGCAAAGACCAGAGGGAATGAAAAATCTTCGCCCTTGATAAACTGGATATCCTTCATCACTTTTCGACTGTCAACAGGTAGCTTCAAGTAGCGAATTTGTTTGCCGTTTGCATCGATCGCGAACTTGGATTCTGGCACATCGGTTCGTTCGCGGTACGTCGCTAGATGCTTGCCGGTGATCAATTCATGGTCTTCCGTCGAGCCATCTTCAAAGTTGCAGCGAACGATCAAGCTCGCGTTGTTGTCCTGGGTTCTTGGTGGTCCAAACGTGGCCACAGCTGCCAGCAAGTGAATGGCCGAGACCTCGCCAGAACACGCAAGTGTCGATTCGGATGGCAACGTGGCAGGGTTCGTCCCGCGTGCAGTTTGCAAAGCGATAATGTTTGCAGCCTACCATCTTGTGGATCTTGCAGCTCGAAAGGCACGCCTTCAACTTCGATGGTACCGTAGCTCTCGAACTCAAACTTGTCGCCCCCGTTACCTCGAAATCCTGGTAGGCCTTTGGGGCCGCTGAGCGTGGCCGCGGTTGTGAGGGCGAGCGGTGTGTAGCGTCCTCGGTTATTGAGGAACGTCAGCAGATCCGCCATCTCTTGCTCGGCTGATCTGACTTTCGAAACCCTCTGGCATCAGCGACTTCGAACCGGTTTGCATTTGCTCGATATCCTCACGCAAGACCTGCTCTTCTTTTCCCTGGGTGTTGATCAGTCGCAGAGCATTCGCTGACTCTCCAGCCAGCATGCCCGTGAGCACCGCACCGTCGGAAGTCAGGATCTGATACGTGCGGAAATTATTCTCAACGCTGCGCGATGGATCGAGCACGTTCATGAGAATCTCCGCCTTGGGATGCACTGCCATCCCGGTCAAGTTCGGACCGATCGCCACACCCATCTCACCGTGCTTGTGACACAAGGCACAGTGCTTCTTGAACATGGCAATCCCATTCTGGAGATCACCTTGCATCTCAGTCACTGGCATCCATTCATCAACGAGTGCCTGACGATTCGAAGCCACCGCCGCTCCGTTGGATTCCATCAGTTCCTTGGCCCGAGCAGCGATTGCTGCGGTGGGGTGATTCAGAAGTGCCTGTCGCTGATCCAGCTGTAGTTCCGTGAACTGTGCACTTGCCATCGGCA
The DNA here is from genome assembly GCA_963707245.1 of Pirellulaceae bacterium. Taxonomy (GTDB): domain Bacteria; phylum Planctomycetota; class Planctomycetia; order Pirellulales; family Pirellulaceae; genus Aureliella. Next base: position 13,193 of record CAVPPY010000014.1, on the reverse strand, counting down.
ATGGCTTGAAGTAACTCTTCGGTCGTGTCCGCGCGAGCAAGCAGCAAAGTCAGTGATGCTGCCCGCCATCTGTAGGACCAAGACTTCCGCGAATCGAAAGTAGCTGCGATCGCCAAGCCTTGCACGCGGGCCGCTTGCAACGCCGCAATGGCCTGAGTGCCAACATCGGGAGACAAGTTGCGGCGTAAATAATTCGCTCGATCGCATCCAGTATGCGAGCTGCTCGACGGTGACAACTTGATGGCCTGATTCCAGGCCGTCAACCGTTCGTCGGCAGCCTTGTCGGTATCAAACGCTGCGGTAAATAGTTCACCTCTGAATCGATGCAACTGCCTCATCGAGGCCTTTAATCGACCATTTGTCGGCAACCGCCAGAACCGCAGCTTTATTCTCAACGCTCGTATCTGGTCCGAGGAAGCTCTCCGTGAAACTTCCTTTGAGCGGACTCCGAGAGCGTGACAGCAAACTCCTTGGGCCAGCCGTTTGGCTAAGCCTTCCCACAAGGCAACGGTGGTCGGCGAGTGAGGGTCGACACTCAACAGCGACTCAATTTCCTCTGCCGTCGGCTTGGAGCGTGCAATATGTTCAGCCAGCACGGCGATTCGTGAGACCAATTCGCGATTGGGAGTCACTGGTCCACGTTGATAAGAGTAACAAGTGTGTCCACTGGCGTCGTCGAAGCGGCGCTGGTCCAGGCATCCAGCAGAATGTTGTCCGTGCCAATCGCATTACCAGCAACCATTGCGGCCAGCGTCTCGCCGGAGGCAGCTCCTGCAACATCAGCCACGCGCAACATGGCGGTGAGTCGGACGCGAGGGTCGGCGTCCTGCATCAGCCCTTGATCCACGCCTGCTTTGACTTGTTCCGTCGAGCAACTAGCCATCGCTGCGTTTCGAACGGGGCTCGACGGATGTTTGAAGCCCTTTTCGCAAGCTGTCGCCAACGCGGCCTTCGCTACTTGGACTATCTCCGTCGGACAGTCCGGCCAAAGTCCAAATGGCATGCATGGCAGCGGTATTGAGACCAATGTCATCCATGGCAAGATCGCTGACCAAGGCTACGAGTGAATTCAAGGTAGCAGGATCCGCTGCGTCGCGTTCGACAAGCAGTCGCTGTGCGGTTCGGCGCCAGAAGAAGTTGTCGCTCCCGAGTGCTTCAACTAAGTCAGCGTTCGATGCAGAAGCGAGTTGCATCGAGTGGGATGGGGCGGACAGCTGATCGTGCAAAATGCGATAGATACGTCCGAAACGTTTGTCGCGCAGATCGCTTTCATACGCAGCACCTTTCCCGGTCTGGAAGCCATTCGGTGTCGGATTGTGCTGGATGATGTAGTTGTACCAGTCGATGACCCATACATTTCCGTCTGGGCCGACTTCGGCCATGATCGGTGAATTCCAGTCATCGATGCCAGCGATCGCGTTGAATGAGTTGTTGCTCTTGTAGCCGGCACCCTCTTTTCGAGTACGAAGCCACCGACGATGTGACCAGTCGGCTCGCAGACCATTTGAATTCGATTCCACCAGGTGCTGGGATAATTGCGGGCGGTGTACAGTGACGAACCCGCGGCCGCGGTGTAGCCGCCGTGCCAGTCGACCTGTCGGATCTTGTCATCGAGCGGTTTAAAGTTGGCGTCCGGCGAAATTCGCTCGAGCGTCGTCGGTGACCAGCCAGCAACTTGATCGTAGTATCGATTGGGAATTGGCATATGGACGCTAGGGCAACCGTTGGCAGTGGAGCCGAACACGTAGCCTTCTTCGCTGAACCCCAGGCCCCAAGTGTTGTTGTTGGTCGCTCGTATGAATTCGAGTGCATCGACGCGAATGGTGTCTTCGTTGAATTTGTCGGACGCTCGTTCTTCGGGTACACCCGATTGCTTGTCTAATGCATAAGCCGGCGCCGTGTCGTCCGAAGCACCGCCTCGAACCTTGAATCGCCAGAAACCTTGACGGAATCGCATTTGTGTCTGCGCCATTGATGATCGGCTCGGAGTTGTTATAGCCCTGCATGCCCCAAATCCAGTTGTCGGGACCGTATTGGAAATTGCTGACACCACCGTGGGTGTCACCCATCGCCCAACCAGTAATCAGCTCTTGGCGAAAATCGGCCACGTCGTCGCCATCGATATCTTTCAAGTAAATCGTCTTGGCACCGTCTTGCACGATCACTCCGCCGCGATAGCAAACCAGCGTTGATGGAATGCTCAGATGCTCGTGCAAAGATCGTGAACTTGTCGGCGTGTCCATCGTTATCCGTGTCTTCGCAGATCTTGATTCGGTCACGACCTGGGCCAGGCGTCGCCTGCAATTCGTTGGGATAGTCGACCGTTTCGCATACCCACAGACGACCTCGCTCGTCCCAGTTCATCGCAATCGGCTTGCCCTTCAGACCTGCAATGTTTCGATTCTCGCTGCGAGCGTTAGGCCAATTCTCATTCGACTCTTTGGCCCACAGAGACAAATGGAAGTCCGTCGGAACCGAATAGGCCTTCATCGACTCTTCCGCGGGAAGCGGATCTTGCATGAGAGTCAGCGGAGCCTCCTGGGTACCCCACTTGCGCCTGGCGTGTAGTTTGGAATCTTGGCTCCCACATCCGTGAACGTAAACTCACTTTCATCAATCGTTGGCTTGCTCATCTCTGGAGGCGAGAACGGACGATTGGCTTCGGCAACCGCTTTGGATTCTGGTGTTGCATGAGGTGTCGCTACAGTTGTGAGATCGCTGCATGGCAGGCCCAACGAATTCCGTTGGCCAACAAATTTTGAAAGTCGACGTTGCTCCAAGTCCGAGCGTCATGTCCCCAAGCCGTGTAGAAAACGCGGCCTTTTCCGCTGGTCCGAACCCAAGTGTACGGCTCGCCGTCCGGGTCACTGACTGGACCCGACTCGCTGCTCCGCGTTTCCGAGACAGTCTTGTCTGGGTTGAGTCGACCGTGCCGGTAGCTCTCGTCCATCGAATCGACAGGCTTTCAAGCCCAGCCATGATTTCATGTTCAGGCGCGACGATCTTCGTCTGAAAGCGAGTGAAGCCGTGACTCTTGAACTGTCCACCGACCAACTCAATGTATTTGTCCGAATTCAAGAAGCAGAACGACGCACAGTGAACTGCGATGAGTCCGCCGCCATGCTCGACATACTCCAACAAAGCCTTTTCGGTCTCGGGCGTGATGCGCTCGATATTTGCGAAGATCAGTAAGCCGTCGTACTTGGCCAGGTTTTCAGCACTGATGTCGCCTAAATCTTCGGTGTACTGAAGGTCGATCGACTCTTCGCCAAGTGGTTCGAGTCACCTGCCGATAAAACTCAGAAGGCTTATGAAAGCCCGAGTCGCCGAGCATTAGCACGGAGACTTTGGCAGCCCGGTCGGCAAAAGAAAACGAGGCCAGCAGCACAACGTTCAGAATACACGCGGTCAGGAGCTGTTTAGGAAAAGCCATGATTTTGTTATCCAGTAAGTCAACTTAGCATCAGCAGGCCACCAAGTCTGCCTCTTCAACACGACATCACGCTGACTGTCAAAAGACTCTGTTTAGACGGTCCATTCAACAGCCTAGCCTGCCGAGCAGGATCGCAGTTCCATGAAGAACTGCGCAATCGTACGGAGATATTCTACAATGCCTATGTGCGCAGGCGCTCAGCCTATTAGTGCGTATACGCACTAAGTCAATTTAGTGTATCAGATGCACCATGCAGCCTGCGGTAGACAAGCTGCTTTCGGCAAATATTTTCAATTGGACGAGCAGCAAGATGGCTGCCAGCTTCACGAAGGTGACCATACACGCCGGTGCCGACTTCGTAGTTTAGATGAAAATCTCAGTGCATTTACAGGCGAACAGTGCAAGTTTTGAATGAAAAAGCCATTGAGCAGGTATTTTCTGGAGCTGGTATGGGCGAAGAGCTGCCGAGTCCATGTGAGCTTGATCGCACACTGGTTGGAGAAAATATTAGGACTACGAATCCCGACAACCATTGCGTACATTGAATGCAAATAAGGAATTGTCCGCTCGGAGAACTCGCTAGCTGCCCAGCGGGATCAATGGATCTGGAGCCTCTCTTGGCGGGTCGCCGTCAACGGGCTCATGAATCGAGTGTTCGTCGGATTTTGCTGCAAGTCGGGCTGCCAACATCCATTCAGCTTTTTCAGAGGACAAAACGATGAAATTGGATCGTGAATTGCCAATGGCATTGCGCTCTGCGTACCTCGCGCTTCATCGCAGAACCGATTCAAAATTCGCCGTGCATGGTGTCACCGCAGATCAATTTGTTCTACTGGCGGCTTTGTCGGAAGACCAAGCTTTGACGCAACGCGAATTGGCCGATCGCATCTCTTCCGATCCAAGCACGATTCGAGCAATGCTAGTTTTGCTCGAAGGCAATGGACTCGTCATGCGAGATTGCCACCGCACAGATTCTCGCGCAAAGACCGTCGCACTTACGGCCACGGGCAAACGAAAGCTGAAGAAGCTTTGGCAAGCTGGACAATCGATTCGCGACGACATGTACGGCACTATGACGGCTGACGAGGCCGAAACACTGGTAACGCTGCTGCGCCGGATGAAGACTGCGTTGCACAAAGCAAAAGTGGATACGGTCGCCTGAAGAGGTTTCAAGTTGACCAGGCTACGCAGATATTATTTTGCAGTTTGGCGGACTCGCGGATTTGTGTGCTGTGAACGGCAGATTCTTCCGTCTCGCCGGCGGTCGGATGATGACAGCCCGAACTGGCCCACTTAGCCCAGATACTTGCAAGGGTCCCATGGGCTCGAAACTCTAAATAACTTTGCGCGACGGTTCCTTGCGCAGTAGGTTTCGAGCGACAGACCACCAACTCGTTTGCTGCAAATCGCGGTAGGGCGAATCCTTTGGCAGGGTCGCCATCAGGTAAGTGTGGGCGGGTGCCAGATTGTGGTAGGGCAGAGAAGGGAATAAGTGGTGCAGGGCGTGATACTGAATGGCCATCGGAAACAGTAGCCAGGTGATTGGGTCTTTGCCAACAAAATTGCACGAGTCCGTGATGTGCTCTGACATGCTTTGGCAGTTTCCATTACCTGCAAAGTGATGGTCTGCCAATTGCCGCAGTTGATTGAGGATGACCACAGCGGCTCCCAAAGAATACAACTGCAACATGCGCGTCCAAGGAGTGAATCCGAGCAAGACTGCGGCAGGTATACAAATCGCGCGAAGACTACAAAGCAACTCCAATGAGGCGAAGGTCTTTCGATTTATGCGAGTCAACGGACGCTCATACTTCCAATTGAACGTGAACGCGGACCAGTGACGCAAGACATATTCGCGAACTGAAGGAGTGATGAATGTAAATCGGTGCAAGTAGAAAACGCAAAAACACGATTAAGGGAAATACGGCAACGACAAGAAAGTAAAATGCAATGTTTCGTAGATTACCGCGTCCACATACATTGAACGACATACTCAGGGTCCTGGGGCGTTCCATAAATTCGCGGTGTGTGATGGTCGCGGTGGTGCCCGGTGAAGAAAGTTGACGGTGTTAGTGTGGGTACACCAACCAACAGATTCCACGCCACTTTAAAGCTTGTGAGTTCATGACCGCCCAAGTGCGCGACCTCATGAACCAACGAGCCAACTCGGTAGAGCCAGAACACAGCCAGCAAGAAACTGATGGCTTGCACCAGTGAAAAGGTAGGTGCCATCAAGAAAAAAGTTGCCGAGGTATATGCGACCGTCGCACCGATGAGCATATCTCGCCAGTACACCCACGGTTGAACTCGATGGAAATCTGTTTCTGAGTTCTTTAGTGCAGCGCGTGTTGTTCGCACCCAATCGGTCGGGGTGGCAGCGTTCAAGGGCAATATCCTCATCCAAAGCGTTTCGTTGTCGCGACAATCGGCGGATTTGTCAATGACGCGAAGGTTTTTCCCTTGCGGATTGCTGTTACTAATAAAGAAATTGGAAAGCTAGGTTAGTGTGGCGATTTTGGCTAGAACCAATCCTCAAAACAAGCTAGCAATTTCCTCGTTGTGCTGGTTCATGAACTACCGCCCCCGGCGGATGGGATTGCGGGGATTGGGGCCTCAGGGGCAACGGGGCCTCAGGGGCAACGGGGGCTCGGGGGCAATGCGGACACGCGACCCGCGACACTCTTGTTGATTGTCTAGCATTCACGACGTGGATTCCAGTTGTGTACTCAGACAGACAACGACATCGCAACCATCAGCTTCGAATGCGTCTTTCACGGGCATCTTGAATGCTGCTGAGCAATGGCGCACGCGAAGCTCGCGAAGCCGCGAAGGAAGAAGGAAGAAGGAAGTTGAGCATCACCCTTAGCGGCTGAGTGCCTTCGCGTGAGGTGCCTCGAATTTGAAAGGCAACCAATTTCGTTGGCCGGAGCAAGAGAATGATGTCGGATCTTGGGATCTTGGGGGCACTGCACGCGGATTGGATCTTGGGATCTTGGGGGCACTGCACGCGGATTGTGGGGGGGAACCGCCAACCTCCAGTGGATGCTGTGTGTCGGATCTCGGGGGCACTGCATGTAGATCGGGGGAACCGCAAACTTCTCTGGGATGCTGTGACCCCGTGAATCTCTCTGTGACCCCGTGAATCACCCCGTGAATCGGATCGCCAACGCCCATTTGGAAACGTGATTACAGGCAGACACGTCGAACGGATAGCTTTACGTTGAGAGCGAGCAGCAGAATCATGACGTGATGAAGAGTCAATTCGCCCTGAACCTCACGATGGCCTGTTTTGATTGGTGACTGGCGTGTTGTGGATATGCGGAAACGGTTCCAGATGTACAAGGACATCTCTCAGGTTCGGAAACTCTGCGAGCAATCGATCTTTTACCTGATGACCGATCCGATGGCCTTCTGCGACTGTGAGTTGTTGATCGACTTCAATGTGAATGTCAGCGAAGAACTCCAAACCAGATTTACGCACCCAGAGGGTTTCCACTTCTTTAATACCGGCGACCGACATCGCCACCTCACGAATTCGATCAACGAACTCGGAATCGGCCTGCACGTCCATCAGTTCGCTCGCACTGGAGCGGAACAGTTGAACCCCAGACCAGATAATGGCAGCGACCACGATCAGTGAGGCCACTTCATCGGCCCAGATAAACTGTGATCCGCCTAATCGAATTGTGCCCAAGCCAATCAACACGGCGAGGGCACACAACGCATCGCTGCGGTGGTCCCATGCGTTTGCAATGATGGCGGATGATCCGGTGCGTTTTCCAACACGCACGTTGTACTGATACAGGCTCTCTTTAATGAGGATATTGGCACCAGCGATCCAGAGAGTCCAGATGGGAGGAATGTCATGCTGCACAGTAATCCGCTGAATCGCTTCCCAGCCGACCAGCAGGGCGGAAATGATGACGAGCAATGCCACGTTCGATGCAGCAATCCCTTCTGCTCGTGTATGGCCGTAAGGATGTTCAGCGTCAGCAGGACGCTGAGCCACTCGGAGGGCGAAGAGAACAACCACAGTCGTCACGACATCGCCGATGGAATTGACTGCATCAGCGATTAAGGCAAAGGAGTTCCCAACGATTCCACCGATGAGTTTCACGATTCCCAAGCAGCAGGTTCACCACAAGCCCGAGTACAGCGGCCCGTGTGACATCGGCGTAGATGTGTGAGATGGAAGTCCGGTCAGCCAAGTGGTCGTTTCTTTCGATTCGTAGACGAGTTTCGCAATGGGGCAAAATGCTTCTGGCATTGTAACACTGCGCTGACCATCCCAACGTGCTGGCCCAATGAGCCGCCTTGCCATCCAAAAGTTAGAAGTGGCGAACACACTTCACGTTCCGTTTTCAATGCCAGACTTGCTGAGCAACATCATCATCATCCCGTGGTACAGCCAGTGAGAGGATGTCGGGTGAGTGAGAGGATGTCGGGGGCACTGCACGCGGATTGGGTGGAACCGCCAACCTCCATGGGATGCTGCGCCTCAGTCGTCAATTTCGCTGAGGACAGGCGCACGCGAAGCTCGCGAAGCCGCGAAGGAAGAAGGAAGAAGGAAGTTGAGCATCACCCTTCGCGGCTTAGTGCCTTCGCGTGAGGTGCCTCGAATTTGAAAGGCAACCAATTTCGTTGGCCGGAGCAGGAAATGATGTCCGGGGTTGGATGTCGGGGGGGGGTTGGATGTCGGGGGCACTGCACGCGGATTGGGGGGAACCGCCAACCTCCATGCGATGCTGTGGGGGCTGGATGTCGGGATGTCGGGGGCACTGCACGCGGATTGGGTGGAACCGCCAACCTCCATCGGATGCTGCGCCTCAGTCGTCTATTCGCTGAGGACAGGCGCACGCGAAGCTCGCGAAGGAAGAAGGAAGTTGAGCATCACCCTTCGCGGCTTAGTGCCTTCGCGTGAGCTGCCTCGAATTTGAAAGGCAACCAATTTCGTTGGCCGGGGCAGGAAATAATGTCCGGGGTTGGATGTCGGGGGCACTGCACGCGGATTGGGGGAACCGCCAACCTCCATGGGATGCTGTGACCCCATGTCTTCCTGCCTCACCATGATCCTGTGACCCCATATCTTCTCGTGACCCCATATCTTCCAGCATCGCAAACGGAATTGCTGCATCGCCCCAACGCGCCGTCGAAGGCGCGGCGTGCCCCCGCAATGCGCTGACGGGTGGGTTGGCCGGTCTCGAATTCAGGCGAATCGACGGGCATGGGTTGGCGTGATCCTGTGATAATCCGGATGCGCAGCATTTTTTGCTGTAAGCAATTCTGGCTGTGGAGCGTCATGCATACAGGCCGTGTCTTGTTTGCGGTCGCAATGATCGTCAAAATACCGGACTCGTTGCAGAGCCCGAGTGCCGGAGAATCCGAGTCGATGTTGGCTAAGCTGAATACATTGTCGCTGCTGGGAATTGAGGCGCCACTGGTGGAAGTGGAAGTCGATGTGTCGGGTGCGCCGCTTGCCCAAAACGATGTTGGTGGGACTACCTGAGCAAGCGGTCAAAGAGAGTGTGCATCGCGTCGAGCGGGCGATTGTCAACAGCGGCTTCATGCGGCCCAGCGATCGAGTGGTGATTAACCTGGCCCCGGCCGAATTGCCCAAGCAGGCGGCCTCATTCGATTTACCAATCTCACTAGGCATCCTGGCGGCCAGCGGTCAGTTTCAGTCAGATCGATTCTCGGAGTATGCGGTGGTTGGGGAATTGGCGCTGAGGGCCACACGCGATCCATCAAGGGCGCATTATCGATGGCCATTGCGGCTCGCGCAGCGGGCTACAAGGGCTTGCTGGTACCCAGCGAAAATGCCAGCGAGGCGGCGGTGGTGAACGAGATTGATGTCATTCCCATCGCCAGCTTGACCGAGGCGGTGGGCTTTTTTACGGGCATGCTGGAAATCGCACCCGAACCATCGAATTTGAAGGAATTGTTCGAGGAGTACAGTCGCTACGATTTAGATTACGGAGACGTGCGTGGTCAAGAGGTTGCCAAACGCGCGCTGATTATTGCTGCAGCCGGCGCGCACAATCTACTGATGCTTGGACCTCCCGGTTCGGGAAAAACGATGTTGGCCAAGCGTTTGCCGTCGATCCTGCCAACATTGACGGCGGAAGAGTCGATCGAAACGACGCGGATCTATAGTTCGCTGGGACGACTTAAGCCTGGACAACCCTTATTGGCCATCCGTCCCTTTCGATCGCCGCACCATACGATCAGCAATGCGGGACTGGTGGGTGGCGGCAGTCCACCCGCGCCGGGCGAGATCAGCCTAGCGCATAACGGCGTGCTGTTCTTGGATGAACTGCCCGAGTTTGATCGGCGAACGCTGGAGGTCATGCGTCAACCGCTGGAGGATCGCACCGTGACGATTTCCCGAGCGCTGCGGAGCACCACTTTTCCGGCCAATTTCATGCTGGTCGCCGCGTTAAATCCTTGCCCCTGTGGATTCAGAACCGACCCGCGTCGCAATTGCTCATGCAATCCGACGCAAATCGAACGCTACATGTCGCGGATCTCTGGCCCGCTATTGGATCGCATCGATATCCATATCGAAGTGCCTGCGGTACCCTTCGAAGAACTCAGCTCTGCGCAATGGTACGAGCAGCCAAGAGATGCGGCAGTCCGTCGAAGGTGCACGCGCGCACCAACGTCGTCGCTTTGAATCGTCGCGGCTCGGTTTACAACGCGTTGATGTCCAGTCGTGAGTTGCGGGAGCATTGCCCACTCGACGCAGTCTGCAAGAACTTGCTACGCGACAGCTGCAATGAGCTGGGCTTGTCGGCCCGAGCGCATGACAAAATCGTGCGCGTGGCACGGACCATCGCCGACCTGGAAGATGCAGTAGACATTCTCCCCATCCATTTGCAGGAAGCGATCAACTACCGCATGCTGGACCGCAATCTGTTTTCCTAGCTCGCATACCCGCTCTGCAGCCTAGAATTATTAAGGTAATGGCGTGCGAGGCTACGCCGTGAAGCCAAGCTTGCCAGGACAACGAACGTCTTGACGACTACCGCTACTTACTATCTGCAATTGTTCTGGCTGCCAGTCGTCGTGCTCGTGCTCAGTCGCGTAGCGACGGTGCTCGTAATCGTAATCGGAACCAGCCCTGATGACTGCGCAATCCTTCGACCACGAACGACTCGACGTGTATCGTCTATCGATCGATTACGTTGCTCGGTCATTCGAGGCGGCACAACCACTCGAAGGGCTTCATCGACATGCTCGCGATCAATGGCTTCGCGCTGCCCAATCGATCCCACTGAACATTGCCGAGGGCAACGGTAAACGCAGCCTCAAAGATCGTGCTCGATTTCTGGACATCGCTCGCGGTTCAGCTCTGGAGTGTGCCGCAATTCAGGACGTGTTGGTGAGGACCAAAGGCATCAAGGTTCAGGATGATGCTGCGATGAAAGCGATGCTGCACCGGATCGTGGCGATGCTGACTCGGATGGCGATGAAATTCGATGGTGTCGCCGAGCCGGTCGCAGCGTATGATGCTGAGATCGATTACGATAACGAGCACCGCTGCGCTGAGCACGAGCACGAGTCCCAGACCGAAGAAACGCCAGAACCATGGGATGCAACGGAGCGGCGGTGGTGAGCTTTCTCGTGAGATCATTGTCAACTCCCGCCGCCCGCTGACAGGGTTCACGTCGCAGCGTGCGCGAAGCAGGGCTTGGCCTTAGAATGACCAAACGGGAATAGAGCCGGACAGCAACTCATCAGCAATTTGCAAACACTGGGTTTGCTGATCGGCTACGGCGTACGACGCAGCCTCCTCGGCGATCGTGGCTGCGGTCGCCAAGTCACCGTTGACTGCGGTCGCCAGGGCCATGGCTATCTGGCAACTCCAATCAGCACGACCGGAAAGCAAACTGGCGAGCTGCGCATGTTCCAGCGCGTCCCTGCGGTATGACTTGTTCACAGGCCATTTAACTTGGCAAGCACAACTGGCGAGAGCGATACCGCGATGCGCTTCGATCTCATGTCCGCCCACATCCATCAAGTGTTCCCAATGCTGCAGTGCGCGCCTCGGCTCACCCAGCATCATCTGTACTTGGGCATGAATCCAATGGATCTCGGGGGTAATCGCTGCGTAGTCGAGCGATTTACGTAACAAGATTCGCAGCTGTAGCAGGCTCAGCGACACGGGCTTTCAACTCGCCTTGAAGAGCTACGGTTAGTCCCAATACTCGGCCTGGCTCCGTTGCTAAAAGGGCCAAACTGTGTTCGGCCTTGTCAAACTCTTCGAGCCGCAGATAGAGGATGGCTTTTGCCAATTGCGCCCCAAATTTTCGGCCGGAGCCTTGTTCAGTTCGCGCAAGGCGGACTTCCAATGGACTCTACTTGTTACACCAGCAATATCCGCCAGGTCCAGGTACTGCTGAAAAATTACCTCCTGAGCCTCGAACCAATCCTGAGCTTGTTGATTAAGCTGCCACAATTGCAACAAGATCTTTTGGCGTCGCTCAACGGTCAATTGGCATGCAAGGTCGAGCTGCTTCAGTTGCTCCCCCCGATTGAAAGCGAGGCCGCAGACTCGAATTGATTCACATGCAACTTTTGCCTCATCGTAACTCCGCCCAATCTGTTTGACTGCAGCGTCCTCGCAGACTCAGCGACATCTAGAGACGCCAGTTCTGCGAGCAGTCTGCTCTCGAGCAGCTTGAATGACTGAACGATCCCTGCCGACTGGATCTGTGTGAGTTCGTTGGCAGTGGCGACGAGTCGCTGCTGAGCAAGCTCTCTTTCCTGGATGAGCTTGTCTTTTAGTTCCAACTGAGTTGCGAAGCGTTCATTTAGCGTGCTAATATTGTCGGCGTATTCAAGGACCTGCTCAAAGACATTCAGGCCTGAGCCCTGCGCAAACAAAAAATGGGGCGGGATCGTTCCAACGACCAGCAGAACACAGATACCAACCAGTCGGAACATCGATTCCTTCTTTCGTGGCAGGAACATGCCGTTAGCGCCTGATTTCGAATGCTCGCAGAACCCGCAGCTAGCGCCTCGCGGCTCACAATGCGAGTGCGATTGTGCTAGCGCCAGAGGTTCACAGGAACAACGATGCGAAACCGGATGGAACTCTGGTGCTTTGTCCAACTTAAGAATTAGGATTCAGCGTAGAGCAATTGTCTCAATTGCCTCAGAAAACGATTGGGACAATCGTTCTACAATAAAGCGGCTACCCGAAAATCTACTATGGACAGAGCGCGCTGCGCTGCGCCACATTTCGCTTGACTTCCCACATGAGAAGCATTTAAATCTTAAGAAACATTCATGTGCGCTGCAAGCTTTCCGCGGCAGGCCTATAGCTAAGCCATCCAACATACAGGCCGGAACGGTTGCTCGGCCCTGGACTTTAGCAGCTGCAAATTCGATCTGCATCTTTATCAGAGGTCTCGCCATGCGACTAATTTTGGCGTCAATAGTCTTGAGCTTATTCAGCTCTTTGACTGCCGCAGCGGACCCGACTTTTACCTCTCACATTTCCAATGAGAAGTTGGCGGCGAGTTTAGCCGCCGAAGCCAGCGGAATCCCCACAGATCGTAGAGCTAGTGTGGAAGCGGAAACGGGACCCCTCAGCCCACAAGCCCGCTGGCAGATTGGCCAGCTGCAATACGAGGGAAGCTGGCTAGATTTCGATGCTGTGGAGCACCTTTCGCAAACCTCCGAATTGCGAGATTACCTGAGGTTACGCGAGACGTTGGTGTTTGGCACCGAGGGACATAGAAAATTAGCGCGGTGG